>CALXSF010000001.1 GCA_944391055.1 uncultured Kiritimatiellota bacterium
ACCAGAACGGCGCCGTCGTCCACCGCCAGGACTACGACGTCAAGCGCACCGTCACCGCCACCCTCCTGGCCCCCGCCGCCGCCGAGCCCCCCGAGCCCGACGCCACGCTCACCGTCGGCGACACGGCCTTCGCCGTCCTCTCCTGCCGCGAGATCGAGAGCAACCGCGACTTCCGCAAACTCGCCCTCACCCTCGAGGCCTACGAGAACTGGCCCGCAGGAAACTGAAGGTAAATCGTAAATGGTAAGTGGTAAATGGTCTCGCCCCTGCGGGGCGACCGGCGAAGGGAAGGCCCTTGCCGTGCGGGCAACGGCCCCCGACCTATCGGGAACATGAGCCGAACCGTCGCGCGCCTGCGCGCGTGCCATTTACCACTTACCATTTACCACTTACCATTTACCACTTACCATTTACCACTTACCATTTACCGAAAGGAACCCGCCATGGAACCCGACCCCGCCCCCCTCGGCAACCCGCAGGCCGCCCTCGACGCCCTCGCCGACCCCGCGCCCCTCACCCTCGGCCAGGTGGCCCTCCTCGAGAAGATCAGGAGCCCCCTCCTCACCGGCGCCGCCGACGCCGCCGACGCCATCCCCGGCCTCTTCCTCCTCTCCCTCCCCTCCGCCGAGGGCGCCAAGCACCTCAAAACCCTCGAGCAGGACGCCTTCGCCTGGGCCGACACCCTCACCCCCGCCGACTTCCGGGAGCGCTGGCGCGCCGCCCTCGAGGCCCTCGCCGCCTTCTACGCCCTCCTCCCCGGCCCCGAGGGCGACGAGCCAAAAAAAGCCTCGCCGGCAACGGCTGGATGACCGCCCTCGTGGAGTGGGCCGCGCGCACCTACCACTGGGAGCCGCGACGCCTCCTCCACGGCATCCCGTGCGCCCAGCTCGCCCTCCTCTTCCGCCAATGGAAGGGCGCCGTCGCCGGCGGCAAGGGCTTCACACTCCTGGAGATGGAACTCATGGAAAGGCTCCGACACCATGGCTGACAGCACCATCACCCTCCGCGTCGTGGGCGACGCCTCCGCCGCACCGAAGGCCCCCGACGCCGCCCCCGCAACCGCCCCGCAGGCCCCCGGCAACGCCCCCGCGGCCGCCCCGCAGCCCCCCGGCGGCGCCCCCGCACACGCCACGCCCGGCCTCGGCCCCGCCGCCCCCGCCGCAAGCCCCGCGGGCGGCAAGTCCCTCGCCGGCCCCCTCGCCGCCTTCGCCCTCGGCTGGGGCGCCCAGCAGCTCCTCGGCCTCGGCGTGAACGCCCTCGCCTCCACCCCCGGCCGCCAGCGCCAGGCCAATTGGCTCGCCAACGTCGGCGGCGGCGCGCTCTCCGGCGCCACCGCGGGCGCGGCCCTCGGCGGTGCCCCGGGCGCGGCCCTTGGTGCGGCCATCGGCATAAGCGTCGGCGCCCTCAACGCCCTGGCCGACGCCGCCAAAGGCACGCGCGACGCCCTCGAGGCCATCAAGGCCCGCGGCCACGACTACGCCCTCGCCACCGGCGCGCGCCGCCAGGACGAGGCCTTCGCGCGCACCCTCGGCGCCATGGGCCGCGAGGAACGCCTCGGCGCCATCGCCGACCGCGCCGACGCCATCAAGAACGGACCCGGCGAGCTCTCCATCGCCAACCTCGAAAAATGGCTCAAGACCGCCGCCGACAACGGCGAGACCGACACCGAGGAATACCGCCGCAAGGAAGGCGCCCTCGCCCTCCAGTACCAACGCCTCGGCGCCCTCGACCAGGCCTACGACGCCACCGAGGCCACCCCGCCCCCCGGCCTCCTCGACCCCGGCTCCGTCGCCGACTCCCTCGCCAAGATCGGCGGCTCCGTCGGCCCCTCCGTCGACGTCGCCGACGTCAACCGCGACCTCCTCGCCACCCTGCGCGACTTCTTCCAAGCCTGGCGGACCCGCGCCGGGCTCGACCCCGCCTCCGCAAAGGGCATCGACGCCGCCTCCGGCTTCGCCCCACACGCCACCTTCGGATGATCAGGGCGAAAGGTAAATGGTAAATGGTAAGTGGTAAGTGGCACGCGCGCAGGCGCGCGACGAAGAGGCCGGCGAGCCCGATAGGTCAGGGCCCTTCGCCCCATCCATCCACCCGTCGCCCCGCAGAGGCGCAACCATTTACCATTTACCAATTACCATTTACCAATTACCAAAAGGAACCCCATGGCCGACCCCATCAAACCCAACCTCGAGCTCACCGAGCAGCCCGCCAAGTCCCTCGCCAAGCAGCCCGGCCTCAAGACCGCCACCCTCGTCCTCCGCGGCCCCTGGGAGGAAATCGAGGCGCTCGCCGACCAGTGCCGCGTCGGCTTCGCCGCGCCCACCCGCGTCGAGGGCGCCGTCGGCCGCGTCGCCGCCGCCACCGCCACGCGCCAGAGCGGCGGCTACGGCACCCTCGAGCTCGCCACCACCCAGCGCGAGGAGACCGAGACCTGGAACCTCGACTTCCTCGAGATCCAAAAGCCCATCCGGAACTGGAAGGCCGACGCCGAAAACCCCGACGACCGCCCCAACATGACCGACCTCGCCGCCTGGGAGCGCCTCAAGACCCTCGACGGCGCCTGGGAGGCCTATTCCGGCTTCTACAAATCCACCGAGATGGGCTCCTCCACGCAGCTCTCCGGAAACACCCTCCGCCTCGCCAAGAAGATCTTCCGAGGCGTCGAGGCCTTCTCCCTCTACACCCCCGTCCTCACCCGCGTCTCCGTCGTCAACGACCTCTCCGCCCTCGAAGGCCTCGGCAAGGACATCGGCACCGTCTGCGCGCCCACCGGCGGCAACGACATCGTCGGCTCCCTCAACCTCGCCACCCTCATCACCGGCCTGGACAAGCAGTGGCTCAAGACCGCCGACCGCCTCCAAGGCGCCCTCGACGGCTCCTTCCAGCGCGTCGAGGTCTGGACCGGCGCCGACAGCTGGGACGGCGACCTCTACCCCGGCGGCACGAACCCCGGCGACGGCGACGACGACGACGGCGGCGGGGACTTCGAGCTCCCCGAAACCCCCGACCTTGACGTCCCCGAGCTCCCCGAAACCCCCGACCTCCCTTGACGTCCCCGAGCTCCCCGAAACCCCCGACCTCTGAGGCCATTCGCCACTTGCCATTTACCACTTACCATTTACCATTTACCCACAATGAGCCCCATCCCCCCGCGCGCCATCCGCGGCCAAACCCTCACCGCCGACCTCTGGAACGCCCTCGTCGACGCCCTCCTCCAGATCCGCCCCCTCGCCGGGGTCGGCGTCCGCCTCCGCCAGACCCCCGCCGGCACCATCATCGACGCCGCGCCCCAAACCGACGCCCAGGCCGTCGCCGCCGCCGCCCCCTTCCGCCACCGCTGGCAGACCACCGCCGCCTACCGCGACGACGGCGACGGCGCCCGCTGGGTCCTCGCCGTCGCCCCGGGCTCCCTCTGGCAGACCGACGCCGCCGGCGCCCTCGCCGAGGCCGCGCTCACCCCCGTCGAACCCGTCGCCCCAAACCCCGACGGCGGGGGATGGGTCGTCGACCCCGCCACCACCGGCTCCCTCTACGTCGCCGAGAACGCCGGCGAAACCCCCGACACCGGCCAGCCCGCCGGGCTCCTGCTCAAATACGGCGACCCCGCCGCCGAGACGCTCCCCGTCCTCCTGCGCGTCGCCGACCTCGACCTCCCCGCCGACGGCTCCCCCGCCAAGCTCACCCAGCGGCAGGTCGGCGACGCCCTCCGGGGCGCCGCGCAAACCCCGCAGCCCGGCCCCCTCACCCGCGAGGAGGACGCCTCCGGCGCCCGCTGGGTCCGCCGCCTCGGCAGCTGGGCCTGGCGCCCGGCCGACGCCCAATGGGCCTTCACCCCCGACACCGACGCCGACGGCGCCAAGCGCCCGCCCATCGAAACCTTCCCCGAGCGGACCGTCCTCCTGCGCGTCGGCGACGACATCGCCGCCCTCCCCGCACCCCTCCCCGCCGCGCAGGCCCCCGCCCTCTGGCTCGCCAAACGCGAGGCCGACGTCACCGTCGGCCTCACCTACACGCCCCCCGCCGACGAGACCGGCTCCGGCGCCCTCACCGGCCGAAAGGGCTCCTTCCGCTTCTGGTCCGACCGCGACCCCGCCGCCGGCGAGACCGAGACCTACCTCGAGACCATCGTCGAGGACGCCAACGACCGAAACACCTATCAGGACGCCCAATGAGCGCCAACCCCATCCGCATCCGAATCGACGGCTCCGGCTCCTGCGAGCCCCTCGCCCCGCAGGCCGCCGCCGAAAAGCTCACCCCCGGCCAGGCCTGGACCCCGCCCACCTCCGCCGAGGCCCTCGCCGCGCTCGCCCAGGCCGGCATCCCCGTCTTCGTCGACAACGGCGCCCTCTTCGTGGCCAACGAGACCGACACCGACGGCCGCCCCCTCTCCCTCGCCGACTGGTGCGCGAAACACGGCGTCGGCCCCGAGGGGCAGGCCGAGATCGCCGCGCGCTGCGCCGCCTACGTCAACGCCTGCGCGCCCGCCTTCGCCCCACGCGTCGCCCTCCACCGCGCCCCCGGCGGCAAGCCCGTCTGCGACGCCGCCGGGCGCCTCCTCCTCCACGTCGGCAGGATCTGGTTCAACGCCGACGTCCTCCCCGGGCCCCTCGTCCCCATGGCCGCCTCCGCCATCTGGGAGTTCTCCGACGCCTCCGTCTCCGGCGTCGCCGCCCTCGGCCGCTTCGCCGACAAGGACACCACCCTCCGCCCCGACGGCACGGCCGACCCCGCCTGCGTCTGGTCCTCCGAGGCCACCCCCTGGGTCGCCCCCGGCGCCGTCGACGCACAGGGCCTCCCCATCCTCCCCGGCCCCAACGCCGGCTACTACACCGACTGGTACGCCGCCGGCGCCCTCGCCCAATCCGACGCCTGGGGCGTCTCCGCCGCGCTCCTCGACACCTACGTCTCCCTCCTCGACGGCCAGCCCCACCCAAACGCCGTCCCCGCCACCGACGAAAACACCCGCGTCCCCCCCGCCGACGTCAACCGATGGCTCCGCCAAAACATCCCCGGCTGGACCGACGACAACCCCCTCTGCCCCCTCCCCGACAACGACACCGGCCCCTGGCGCCCCGGCCTCTACCGCGACGACGAGGGAAACGTCGTCTACGCCAAGGCCGACACCGACGCCAACGGCCCCCACAACTTCCGCGACACCGCCTCCGCCGCCACCAAAACCTGGCCTGTCGACCCCGCCAGCTTTGGGACCACCCGCCTCGCCGCGCGCGTCGGCACCCTCACCCCCACCGTCCCCGACCCGCCCTGGGCCGGCGCCCACGCCCCCGCCGACCCCGCCGGGAACCGCTTCCTCACCCCCCCAAACCCGCAGCCCATCCCTTACTGGCTACATTTCCACGAATCCGCCAACCTCGACGCCGCCACCCTCGTCGTCACCCTCTCCACCGGCCTCGGGAACAAAATCGCCCGCGACGCCTACGCCACCGCCACCGTCGCCTACTACGCCTTCGGCATCGGCGACGCCTCCCCCGGCTCCCTCCGCCCCCTCGGAGGCGCCCCCGAGCCCATCGACGCCACCCCGATGGGAAACGGCCTCCACCGCTTCCGCATCCCCCTCGCCGGCCTCTTCCAGGCCACCGACGGCCAAACCCTCGACGACCTCCAGACCGTCACCCTCCGCTACGGCCTCAACACCGACGGCTCCCAATCCGGCATCACCTCCTGCCCCGTCACCCTCCCCAACGTCCCCCTCCGCCACCTCTCCGCCGCCTGGGGCCCCGACCCCGACACCGCCGCCCTCGACCCCTCCCTCCCCCCCTTCGCCTCCTGGCAGCCCCCCGCCCTCCGCCCCTGGTGAAGGCCCGCCCGCCCCGGTCCCGCGCCATGGGCAAAGCCCCCGGCAAACGCCTAGGCCACCGACTGCGCCCATCCGCCGCCTCGACCGCGAGCCGCGCCTGCAAACCCCTTGCATCCGTTCAGCAAAACGCCCCTCGGAATCCTCCAAAGGGCACCATTCTCAAAGTCCTTGATTCTTTTCTCACGTCACGTGAGTGAATACAAATCAGCGTGGGACGGATGGGCTTGCAGCCGCGCTCCCGGAACCATCCCATGATGGCGCGGTGGGCAAGTTTGGCGATGGCGGAGGTTTGGGTGAGCATCCCGTCGGTCATGCCGGCGTCCTCTTCGACGGCGAACATTTTGAGGCGTTCAAGGCGCCGACGGAAGATTTTGCGCTCTTTGGCGGATGGAGGTTGTTTGAGCGCCTTCAGATCGCGGAGGTAGGCCTCCTCGGTCTTGATCTGGAACGTCCTCCCGATGCCGTCCGGGCCCGGATCCGAAATCGTCTGTCCGCCGCAATCCCGGATGAACTGAAGGGCGGTTCGGGCGCCTTTCCGTTTGTTGACCGCGGAAAAGGTGAGGACAAGAGCGTCCAAGGAATCCGTCGCACGCCGACTGCGCGGAAGGATGTGGTCGAGATCCACGACTTTGTTCCGGATGTCCAGGACATCGAAGCGCCGCCCGGTATAGGGGCAGGTGAAGTTGAGGTCCGCGGCGATGCGCATCTTCCGGGCGAGGCCGGCGGTGACGGCGGCCTCGTCGCATCCCAACGCCTCGGCGGCTTTTTTCGCGGCCCGCAGGGCGGCTTGCCGAAGCACGCCGATCTCCGTTTCAATCTCCTTTTTCTTTTTGCCTGAGAAGTCGCGGATGTCACGGGCGACCTCGACGAAAAGGCGTCCGATCCGGGCGGGGTTGTTCTCGGCGTAGTCGTGGACGATGTCCCCCAAGAGGCGGAGCATGATTTTGATGCGATGGCGCACAAGATGATTGTTTGTGGCGCGATCGATCTCCGCCTCAGGGAGCGGATCCTCTTGGGTGGCGTCGCGATAGAGCATGCCGCCCTCGCCGCGCGGGTCTTTGCCGGCGAAGATCTCCGCCACGGCTTGCCGCATCACCCGTTCGGAATAGGGCGCGCGTCCGGCGGGCAGTTTCACGTCGAATGCCTCTGCCGGGGATTTGCCGTTCTTTCGCGTCTTGGGCGCCTTCCCATCTTGGAGCAAGGGCAGGAGATCGGCGAGGCTCAGGGATTTGCCTTTGGCAAGGGCATGGCTCATGTGGCGGAGGACACGCTGGCTCTCCGCATCCTGTCTGAAGTTCTCGACGCCGAAGAGGGTGTCCAATTTCGCCAAGCCGGGATAACGGACAAGCCGTTCGGCGGCGTCCGGCATGGTGAGCAGTGCGTCGAGATTGTCGGTGTCGCCGGGGGCAAGCCTGCGAACCGCCCGCTTGAAACCGTCGACTGTATAACGCCCCGTCCGGCGAATTCCGGCATCGAGCGCGGCAAGCGTCTCCGGTGTAAGGGGACTCAGAGGTTGCCCGGCGAATCCCACGCGCACGTGGCTCAGAAGCTCGGCCCAGCGGAAGGCCAGGAACGCCTCGCTGCTTTTGAGCGGGGTTTTGACGCCGTCGATAGGGCAACGCGTCGCCAAGCGGTTGTCGAAGCGCGGCTTCACCTGTCCGGCCAAAAGCCCGCCAAGATAGGATTGGGGGATGTGGGGCCAATCGCGGAGCGCGTCTGGGTCCCGCAGCGGGTCGGCCATCAGGACACGGATGACCGTCTCCGAGAGCCCGGGGATTTTCCCCACGTGCAGACGTAGGATCGTCTCGACCTCCGCCATCACACCGCCTCGGTCGAAGGCAAGGTTCAGCACCTTGTAATCGCCGCGCGCAGGCCCCAGAGGGTTTCCTTCCGCCACGATGTCCAAGACGGTCTCCGCCATGGTTTTCCTGCCATGCTCCGCCATCGCGGCCTTGGCGGCGGCGACTTTTTTGGAGTCTTCATTGAGTTCCGTCTCTTCCGAAGTCCCCCTGGAGCGTGAGCTCCAAAGGCGGTTCCCGTCGTAACCGCGGTTGTGCGCGTACCACAGCAACACGGCCCAAAGCTCTGCGGCATCCAACGTCCGCTCCCCGCGCAACGTCTGTGCCGCCAAGCGCCATGGCTCCGGGTTGGGATGCGCCAGTCCCGCCACCGCCGGCGTCAGCACGCCTTGTTCCGTCAGGTAGTCCCGCATCCGCCGGATACGCGTCCGCGTGGCACGGATGTGTCGCCGCTGGCGACGATACCCCCGCCGGGCCGAAGCCAGGCAGCGATCCGGCTCAAAGACCACCGTGCCGCACCCGCGCACCAACGGTTCGCGCCCATTCTCTTCCGCCACGCACCAACCGATTGAGCCGTAGCCCAAATCCAACGACACGTCGATTTTCCCGTTTGACATCAGAATGCCCTTTCTGCTACATTGTTTCCGAACTGTGACAAAGTAAGCTAACGCAGACCTGTTCTCTATCCGCCAGGCGGATACAAAGGTTACGAAGCGTTACGACAAAAGGGTGACCAAGTGGTTGCCCTTTTCTTTTTATATTATGCTTGAAACCTCCAGGGGTTGTCAAGGCTTGGATTGATGTTCTTTTCGCGGGGGGATTGCGTGGGTGGTTTTGGGGGTGGGGAGGGTAACGAGATTGCGGGCCTCGTTTCCCGGAACACGGCGTACCTCGACCCGAGAGACGCCGTGTCGCGTCCCGGGACACGCCGTGTGTCCCCGCACGCCGCGCGCGGATGTTTGTGTTACAATACCGCCAACGACAAAGGAGCCTGACATGAACGAGACCGGCCTGACCTTGAAGACCCTCCTGTGCGCCGCGGCGGCGGCAGGCGCCCTGACGCTCCGCGCGGACACGTTGCCGCCTTCCATGCGGGTTTATCCGACGCCGCAGGAGGTCTCCCTCACGGGCGGGGATTTCGCCTCGCCGGCGGAGATCGCCCTCGCGCCGGCGGAGGGATTCGACGCGGACGCGCGCGCGGCGCTCGCCAAGTCCTTCAAGGTGGCCGAGAAGGCGCCTTTCACCCTTTCGTGGAAATTGGAGAAGGGGTTGCCGAAGGAGGGCTACACCCTCGTGCTCCGCGAGACGGGCGCCGATTTGGCGGCGGCCGACGCCTCGGGCCTCTTCTATGGCGTCCAGACCCTGCGCCAGCTTTTGGCGGCCGACCGCTACACGGGCGTCGCCCTCAAGGATTGGCCGGACGTGGCCTTCCGCGGGACGGTCGAGGGGTTTTACGGGCTGCCGTGGAGCTTTGAGGCGCGCAAGCGCCAGTTCGCCTTCTACGGCGAGACCAAGATGAACACCTATGTCTACGGCCCGAAGGACGACCCCTTCCACGGCTTCAGCAACCGTTGGCGCGACCCTTACCCCGAGGCCGAGGCGCGGCAGATCGCCGAGTTGGTGCGGGTGGCCCACGCCAACAAGGTGAACTTTGTCTGGGCCGTCCATCCGGGGCGCGACATCCATTGGAAGGATGACAGCGACATGAAGGCCTGCGTGGCGAAGTTCGAGATGATGTACGCCTTGGGCGTCCGCTCCTTCGCCGTCTTTTTCGACGACATCGGCGGCGAGGGCGCCCGCGCCGAGAAGCAGGTGGAGCTGCTCAACTACGTGAACCGCAACTTCGTCCGCGCGAAGGGCGACGTCACGCCCCTCCTTCTCTGCCCCACGCAATACAACAGGGCCTGGTCTGGTGGCCCGTACCTCGAGACCCTCGGCAAGGGCCTTGACCCCGACATCATGGTGATGTGGACGGGGAACTCCGTCTGCTCCGACATCACCAAGGACACCGCCGAGTGGTTCGCCGCCAAGGTCGGCCGCAAGCCTTACATTTGGTGGAACTGGCCCGTGAGCGATTATTGCAAGAGCCATCTCCTTTTGGGCAAGTGCTACGGCAACGACCCCACCAACGGCCCGCGCTACGCCGGCTTCGTCTCCAACCCCATGGACAAGCCCGAGGCCTCGAAGATCGGCCTCTTCGGCGTGGCCGCCTACGCGTGGAACCCCGACGATTACGACCCCGACGCCGCTTGGCGCGACGGCATCCGCCGCAACTTCCCCCAAATCGCCGGCGCCGTCCAGACCTTCGCCGACCACAACTCCGACCAAGGGCCCAACGGCCACGGCTACCGCCGCGAGGAATCCGTCGCCGTCGCCCCCGTCGCCGGGCGCGTCGTCGCGGCGCTCGATGCCGGGCAGCCGCCCGCCAAGGCCGACCTCGAGGCCCTCGCCGCCGAGTTCGCCCGCATCCGCCAGGCCGGCGGCGACATCCAGACCAAGTGCGGCAACCCGCTTTTCCTGAAGGAGATCGGGGATTGGGCCGACCTCTTCGCGCGCTTCGGCGCCGCCGGCGAGACCGTCGCCAAGGCCGTCGCCGGGGAGGGGACCCCCGAGGCCGCGCTCGCCGCGCTCTTGGCCTATCGCGCCGACCAGGCGGCCATTTCCGCCCGGAACGCCGTCAAGCCCTATCAGGGCGGCGCGGGCGTGGTGGTGGCCTCGCGCGTGCTCACCCCCTGCCTCGACCGCATGGGCGCGGCGCTTTACGACCGTCTGTGGCGCGAGACCGCCGGGCATCCGGCGCCGAAGGCCGAGGCCAAGCTCTACCGCTTCATCACCGACGTGGACGCCCTGAAGAACCTGAGCGTCTCCCGCAAAGGGCAGTTCGTCCAGCTGCCGCGCGTCTTGGAGCCCAAGACCCTCGGGCCCGGGCAGTGGATGGGCATTCTCCTGCCCGACGGCGTCACCGCCACGTGGGTCCACTTCATCCTCGACTCCGCCGACGCCATCAAGCAGGGGCGCGTCCAAGTCTCCGCCGACGGCGGCAAGACGTGGACCGAGCGCGCCGCCGTCTTCCGCGGCAACGGCCAGGAGGGCGAGATGGAGATCCGCCACATCAACCCGAAGGACGGCATCAACGCCGCGCGCTACGTGAACGTCTCCGACAAACCCGTCACCGTCACCCTGCGCCAGTTCAAGGTCGATGTGCCGAAGGACGCGACGGCCAACACCGTCGAGGCGATGACCGACGGCGTCCTTGAGAGCGGGTACGCCCTCGCCGCCGGGCAGAGCGTCCGCGTGGCCCTCGCCGCCCCCGTCACCGAGAAGAACGTCAAGGTGCTTGCCACCGGCCCCGTCGCCGTCCGTTTCGAGGCCGCCGCCGTCACCCTCACCGCCGGCGACAAGCCCGTCACCGTCCACGAAATCATCCACTGATCTTGGGAGGGGGCACGCCCATGAAACGCAGAGACTTCCTGAAGGCCGGCGCGGCCTTGGCCGTCGCCGCCCCCGCCGCGGCCTTGGCCGCCGACGCCCCGGCCGCCAAAAGCAAGGTGGTGGTGGTGCGCAATGGCGAGCCCGAGGCCCTTTTCCGCAAGGGCGTCGACGCGCTTGGCGGCATCACCGCCTTCGTCAAGCCCGGCCAGAAGGTGGTGGTCAAGCCCAACATCGGCTGGGACCGCGCCCCCGAGTTCGCCGCCAACACCCATCCTGGGCTCGTCGGCGAGATCGTCCGCCAATGTGTCGCCGCCGGCGCCGCGCGCGTCGAGGTCTTCGACCACACCTGCAGCGCGTGGAGCCGCTGTTACCGCAACTCCGGCATCGCCGCCGCCGTCGAGGCCGCCGGGGGCAAGATGGCCGAGGCCCACGACAAGGATGACTACCGCGAGGTGGCGTGCCCCAAGGCCGTGAACATGAAGACGGCGCTCATCCACCGCGCCATCCTGGAGGCCGACGTCTTCATCAACGTCCCCATCCTCAAGAACCACGGCGGCGCGAAGATGACCGCCTGCCTCAAGAACTTCATGGGGCTGGTCTGGGATCGTCAGTACATGCACCGCCACAACCTCACCCAGTGCATCGCCGACGCCGCGCTCTACCGCAAGCCCGACCTCAATGTCTTGGACGCCTATCGCGTCATGCAGACCAACGGCCCCCAGGGCGTCGGCCTTTCCGACGTCCGCACCCTCCGTTACCAAATCCTCTCCACGGACATCGTCGCCGCCGACACGCTGGCCACCAAACTCCTCCGCTTCCCGCTTGAGACCGTGCCCCACATCCACCGCGCCGCGCTGCTGGGCTTGGGGACGGACGAGGAGGCGCGCATGGAGATCGTCCGGCTGGAGGCCTGAAGGTGGCACGTTCGCGTCTTTGGCGAACGCTCCGCGTTGTGCGTCTCCTTCTCGCGGCCCTCGCGCTCGCGGCGACCACCCTTGCCTTCGGTTATGCCGCCGACCTTGTGGCCCTTCTCGCGCACTGGTGGGAGGGTGCCCCCCTGCCGGAGGAGACCGAGGGGCTGGTCGTCGTGGCGCAGGCGAACCTTGGGCCGGCGCTGATGGCCGTCGCCGCGCGCCTTTCCCTCTTCGGGCTGGGCGCAGCCGCCGCCATCCTTGCCGCCACCGCGTTCCTGGGCCGGGCCTATTGTTCGATCGTCTGCCCACTTGGTATCGTGCAGGACGTGCTGGGGATGCTGTGCTTTTGGCGCGGGAACCGCCCGCAGCCCCGCCTTTTCCTCCTGCGCAAGGGGCTTGGCGTGGCCGTCTGGGCCGCCGCCCTCGTCGGCGGCTGGACCATCGGCCTGCGGTTCCTTGACCCCTTCACCGTCTTTGGCTCCATCGCCGCCGGCGCGTGGCTGCCCCTTCTGCTGATTGCCCTTCTCACCCTTTGGCGGCGGCGTTTCTTCTGCAACAGCCTTTGCCCGGTCGGCGCGCTTCTGGCCTGCGGCTCCGCGATGGCCCCCTTGGGGCTTCGCCTCACCGACAAATGCGTCAAATGCGGCAAGTGCGTGCGCGTCTGCCCGGCCGGGTGCATCGACCCCAAGACCGCCACCCTCGACAATGGTCGGTGCGTCCGCTGCCTCAACTGCGCCGCCGTCTGTCCCGTCGGGGCCATCGCCTATGGGCGGAACCCAGGCTTCCGCGTCCCCGGCCGGCGCGAGGCCCTGCGCGCCGGCGCGCTTGTCGCGGGCGGCGCCGCGCTCGGCCTCGCCGCGCGCGCCGTCAAGCCCCTTTACCCCGCCTATGGCCCCCGGACCCGGACGGCCAAGGAGGGCATCTATCCCCCCGGCGCGGGTTCCCGCCAGCGTTTCCTGACCAAATGCACGGATTGCCGCCTCTGCGTCACCCACTGCATCGGCCACGTCATCCGGCCGGCCGGGACCTTCGGCGCCGTCCACCTCGCCTTTGACGAGGGCATGTGCGAGTTTTACTGCAATCGCTGCGCCGAGGTCTGCCCAACCGGCGCCTTGCTGCCCCTCGACCTCAAGACCAAGCAGCGCACCCGCCTGGGGCGTGCCGAGATCGATTTGGCCATCTGCGTCGCCGGCACCGAGGGGTTTGAGTGCGGGGCCTGCGCCGAGCATTGCCCCACCGGCGCGCTTCGCATGAAGGAGGACGCCGAGGGCATCCGTGTCCCGACGCTCAACCATGACCTCTGCATCGGCTGCGGCAGCTGCGAGTATCCCTGCCCCACGCGCCCCATCAAGGCCGTCCGCGTCTGGCCCGTCGACGTCCAGACCCTTGCCGCCGACCCCGCCGAGGTCTTCAAGGCCGTCGAGCCCGAGCCGGCCGCCTCCGACGAGTGGCTGATCTGAGGCCGCCGGCGCGGCCGCGTGGGGGCGGAAGGCCTAACGAAAATCTGACAATCGGCGCGTCGCGGCGCGTCTGCTTGGGGAATGAATGGGTTGGGAGCAGGCGTGGACGGGGGTATATTGTCCTTGAGGTTTGTATATTGACTTGCCTGTCGGCTTTCGCTACACTAAGCGCCATTCTTTGCAGGCTTGTTGAGAAAGGCAACTGAGGCATGGAAAACCTGGACGCGCTGTTGGAGAAGATCCGCACCGAGGGCGTTGAGACCGCGAAGCGGGAGGCCGCCGAAATCGTGGCGAAGGCCCGCAAGGAGGCCGAGGCGATCGTGTCGGGGGCAAAGGCCGAGGCCGAGGCGGCGGCGGCGCGCGCGAAGGCCGAGGCCGAACGCGCGGCGCAGGGCGCCGAGGCGACGATCCGGCAGGCGGCGCGGGACGTGCTGCTGAAGTTGGGGCAGGATGTGTCGGCGCTCTTGGAGCGCACGCTCGGCGGGGCGGTGGACGAGGCGTTGGCGAAGGGGCCCTTGGTGGAGGGCTTGGCCAAGGAGGCCGTGGAGACCTACCTGAAATCCGGCGAGGTGACGCTCGAGGCGGCACCGGGGCTGGCGGAGGCGCTGAAGGCGCGCCTGGCGGCCCAGGGCTCGGTGACGGTGGTGACGGACGCGCAGATGGGGACGGGCTTCCGGGTGCGCCTGTCGGGCGGGCGCGTGGAGCATGATTTCTCGGGCGAGGCGGTGCGCGACGCGTTGGCGGCGCTGTTGCGGCCGGAGCTGGCGAAGCTGCTGGGGGAGTGAGCCGGTGAGCCTGGTCTACCTGTTGGCGTCGCTGCCGATGTTGGCCTATGGGCAGGCGCCCAAGGTGACGGCGGAGGCGTTCGCGGAGGCGTGCGCCTCGGCGCTGCCGGCGGCGGACGCGGCGGCGGCGGCGCTGCTGGCGCGCGGGGGCGCGGAGCCGTGCGGCCACCCCGCGGTGCGGCGGTGGCGCGACCTGGAGGCGGCGATCGACGCGGCCGTCGGGCGCAGGCGCCTGGCGCGGCGCGGCGGGCGGGGCGCGGAGGCGTTCGCGCCGCCGGAGAGCGCGGCGTGCCCGGTGTGGCTGACGCGGCTGGTGGACGCGGCCTTCGAATCGGCGGGCGACCCGTTGGCGCGGGAGGAGGCGCTGGATCGGGCGCGGTGGGCGGCGGCGGATGAGCTGGGGGGCTTCGACCCGCTGGCGAAGGGGCAGGTCTTCGCCTACGCGGCGCGGCTGCGCTTGGCGTGGCGGCGCGCGGCGCTGGACGCGGCGCGCGGCCGGGAGCGGCTGGAGGCCGCGCTGCCCAAGCAGACACTTTGACACGGAAAGAGAGCGCCTTTATGGAACAGACGACAGGCAAGGTGACGGGCGTCAACGGCAACATGATCACGGTGGCGTTCACCGGGGCCGTGGCGCAGAACGAGGTCGGCTACGCGTGCATCCCGGGCAAGGAGCGGCCGCTGCGGCTGATGAGCGAGATCGTGAGCGTGCGCGACGGCGTGGCGGACATGCAGGTCTTCGAGGACACGCGGGATCTGATGGTGGGGGACGCGCTGGAGTTTTCGGGCGACCTGCTTTCGGCGGAGCTTGGGCCGGGGCTGCTGGGCCAGGTCTATGACGGTTTGCAGAACCCGCTGCCGGAGCTGGCGGGGCAGTGTGGCTTCTTCCTGCAGCGCGGCACCTATCTGCCGGCGCTGGACCGGAAGGCGAAGTGGGCGTTCACGCCGGTGGCCAAGCCGGGGGATCGGCTGACGGCGGGCGAGACGGTGGGGACGGTGCCGGAGGGGGTCCACACGCACCGCATCATGATCCCGTTCGCCTGGCGGGGCGTCTACACGGTGCGGCAGGTGGCGCCGGCGGGGGCGTACACAGTGGAGGACGTGGTCGCGACGGTGGCGGACGCGAAGGGCAACGAGCTGCCGGTGCGCCTGATGCAGCGTTGGCCGGTGAAGCTGCCCATCACGTGCTACGCGGAGCGGCTGAGGCCGACGGAGACGCTTTCGACGGGCATCCGCTCGGTGGACACCTTCTTCCCGGTGGCGGTCGGGGGCACGTATTGCATCCCGGGGCCGTTCGGCGCGGGGAAGACGGTGATCCAGCACCAGACTTCGCAGTACGCGGACGTGGACGTGGTGGTCGTGGCGGCGTGCGGCGAGCGCGCGGGCGAGGTGGTGGAGACGCTGCGCGAGTTCCCGGAGCTGAACGACCCGAAGACGGGGCGGACGCTGATGGACCGCACGGTGATCATCTGCAACACGTCGTCCATGCCGGTGGCGGCGCGCGAGGCCTCGGTTTACACGGCCGTGACGCTCGCGGGGTATTATCGGCAGATGGGGCTGAACGTGCTGTTGCTGGCGGATTCGACGTCGCGGTGGGCGCAGGCGCTGCGCGAGATGTCGGGGCGCCTGGAGGAAATCCCCGGCGACGAGGCCTTCCCGGCGTACCTGGAATCGGTCATCGCGGGCTTCTATGAGCGCGCGGGGCGCGTGCGCCTGAAGGATGGTTCGGTGGGCTCGGTGACCATCGGCGGGACGGTCTCGCCGGCCGGCGGCAACTTCGACGAGCCGGTGACCCAGGCGACGCTGAAGGTGGTGGGGGCCTTCCATGGCCTCTCCCGCGCCCGTTCGGACGCGCGGCGGTATCCGGCCATCGACCCGCTGGATTCGTGGAGCAAGTATCCTTCCGTCATCGAGCAGCCGCGGGTGGAGGCGGTGCGCGGCCTGCTCCGCAAGGGGGCGGACGTGGAGCAGATGATGAAGGTGGTGGGCGAGGAAGGCACCGCGATGGAGGACTTCGTGGACTTCCTGAAGAAGGAGCTGATCGACGCGGTCTACCTGCAGCAGAACGCCTTCAACGAGGTGGACGCCAGCTGCCCCGTGGATCGGCAGCGGGAGGCCTTCGGCGTCTTGGAGCGGATCGTTTCCGAGCGTTATGCCTACGCGGACAAGGCGGAGGCGCGGCACGCCTTCCTGATGCTCCAGCAGGCTTTCATCGACTGGAACAACACGCCGAAGGGCGGGCCGGATTACGACGCCCGCCGCGAGGCCGTCCTGAAGTTCGTTGCGGAGGCGCCCCATGCGTAAGCTTTACCATCAGATCGACAACATCTCCGGCTCCGTCGTCACGCTTCGCGCCGAGGGGGTGCGCAACCGGGAGCTCGCGGAGATCGACTCGCGCGTGGGCACGTCGCTGGCGCAGGTGATCAAGCTGTCGGGCGACGAGGTGACGTTGCAGGTCTTCGCCGGCGCGCGCGGCGTGGCGACGGATGCGCAGGTGCGCTTCCTGGGCCACCCGATGCAGGTGCCTTTCGGCGACGAATTGCTCGGGCGCGTCTTCACGGGGTCGGCCAAGCCGCGCGACAACGGCCCGGAGCTGTCGATGAACCCCACGGACATCGGCACGCCTTCGGTGAACCCCGCCAAGCGCATCATCCCCCGCCACATGGTGCGCACGGGCATCCCGATGATCGACGTCTTCAACACGTTGGTCGAGAGCCAGAAGCTGCCCATCTTCGCCCGCGCCGGCGAGCCGTACAACGAGTTGCTCGCGCGCATCGCCCTGCAGGCGGAGGTGGACGTGATCGTTCTCGGCGGCATGGGGCTGAAGCACGATGACTACCTGGCCTTCCGGGACACGCTCGACGCCTCGGGGGCGCTTTCGCGCACCGTCATGTTCGTGCACACCGCCGCCGACCCGGTGGTGGAGTGCATGCTGGTGCCGGACGTCTCGCTGGCCGTGGCCGAGCAGTTCGCCCTCAAGGGCAAGCGCGTGCTCGTGCTGCTCACGGACATGACCTCCTTCGCCGACGCGCTCAAGGAGATCGCCATCACGATGGAGCAGATCCCCTCCAACCGCGGCTATCCCGGCGACCTGTATTCGCAGCTGGCCGCCCGCTACGAGAAGGCGGTGGACTTCGAGGGCGCCGGCTCCATCACCATCCTGGCCGTCACCACCATGCCGGGCGACGACGTGACGCACCCCGTGCCCGACAACACCGGCTACATCACCGAGGGGCAGTTCTACCTCCGCAACGGCCGCATCGAGCCGTTCGGCTCCCTCTCGCGCCTCAAGCAGCAGGTGAACAAGGACACGCGCGAGGACCACCGCACCATCATGGACGCGATGATCAAGCTTTACGCGCAGTACAAGGACGCCGCCGAAAAGCAGTCCATGGGCTTCCGCATGAGCGATTGGGACCGCAAGCTCCTGCGTTACGGCGCGCGCTTCGAGGAGAAGATGATGGATCTCTCCGTCAACATCCCCTTGGAGCAGGCGCTCGACCTTGGGTGGCAGATCCTCGCCGAATGCTTCGAGCCGATGGAGACCGGCATCCCCACCAAGCTGGCCGACAAGTTCTGGCCGAAGCGGGCCTGACGCCGCCCCTCCCGGGAAGGTGAGCGACCATGGCGAAGATCAAGCACACAAAGACGGAACTCAAGGCGCAGACGGACGCGCTGAAGCGCTTCCAGCGCTTCCTCCCCATGCTGCAGCTCAAGAAACAGCAGCTGCAGGCGGAGATCGCCGCCATCACCGCCAAGCTGGGCGAGGTGCGGCAACGCGAGGCCGAGGCCCGCAAACGGCTGGACGCCTGGGTGGCGCTGTATGCCGACGCCGAGGTCAGCCCGGAGACGCTCGTGGCCTTCAAGGGCGTCCGCACGGCGCAGGGCAACATCGCCGGCGTCGCCATCCCGCTCTACGAGGGCATCGACGCCGAGCCCGCGCCGCTCGACCCCTACCGCACCCCGGCCTGGACCGACGACGCGCAGGCCATGCTCGCCGACCTCATGGCGCTCAAGGCCGAGGGCGACGTGCTCCGCAAACAGCGCGCGGCCGTCGAGGAGGAGCTCCACACCACGGGCCAGCGCGTCAATCTCTTCGAGAAGGTGAAGATCCCGGAGTGCAAGGAGAACATCCGCGTCATCCGCATCTTCATCGGCGACGAGCAGACCGCCGCCGTCGTGCGCGGCAAGATCGCCAAGGGCCGCGCGCCCAAACAGAAGGAGGCGACCGCATGATTGTCCCGATGTCCCGCCTGACGCTGCTGTGCGCGGCCTCGGAACGTTCCTCCGCGCTGACCGCCCTGCGCGCGCTGGGGTGTGTCCATGTCGGGCTGGAGGTGCGCGACGGCGAGGGCATCCGCCGCGCCGCCGCCAAGGTCGCCGCCGCCGAGCAGGCCCTGCGCGTCCTCGACGCGGCCAAGAAGGAGGGCGCCTTCGTCTTCAGGCCGGAGGCCGGGTCGCCCGTCGCCGCGATGGATGCCGAGGCCCTCCTCGCCGCCGCCCGCGAGGCCGCCGCGCCCGCCTCCGCCGCCGAGGTGAACCGCCTCGCCGCGATCGCCACCCGGCTGGGCGAGGAAGCCTTCTCCGCCACGCTCACCCTGCGCCGCTACGCGCCCTTCGGCGAGGTCGACCCCGCCGCCGTCTCGGCGCTCGCGGCGGAGGGCATCCGCGTCACGCTGTTCAAGGCTCCCGCCAAGGCCGCCGCGGCGCTCGGCCCCGACGCCTATCTCTTCCGCGCGGAGGCCGGGTTCGCCTACGGCGCGTGGATCTCCGGCGAGCCGCTCCCCGCCGACTGCGAGGCCATCCCGCTCCCCGAGCGCGCCACCCCCGCCCTGCGCCGCCTCGCGGACGAGGCCTCTGCCGCCGCGGCGGCGCTCAAGGCGCGTCTGGCCGACTGCGAGGCGCTGCGCCCCGCCCTGTGCCGCGAGGCCGCCGCCGCGTCCGCCGACCGCGCCGCCGCGGAGGTCGCCGCCAATCTGCGGGAGGCGGGCGCCGTCGCCTACCTTCGCGGTTACGTCCCCGCCCGGGCCGTCGAGGCCCTGCTCGCCAAGGCCAAGGCGGAGGGGTGGGGCGTCGTGACGGAGGCGGCCGACCCCGACGACCCGAACGTGCCGGTGCTGCTGGAGCCGCCGCGGGGCTTCCGCGCCATCGGCGTGGTCTTCAAGGGGCTCGGCATCCTGCCCGGCTACACGGAGGGCGACGTCTCCATCCCCTTCTATGCCTTCTTCTCGCTCTTCTTCGCCATGTTGGTGGGCGACGCCGGCTACGGCGCGCTCATGCTCGCGGCCACCGTCGCGGCGGCCATCGGCCTGCGGGGCAAGCCCGCGGCCCGCCCCGCGCTGATCGTCTTCGCCGTCTTCAGTTTGGCGACCATCCTTTGGGGTGTGCTCTCGGGCACCTATTTCGGCATCGCGAAGGCGGCGCTCCCCGCTTGCCTCACCGCCATCCCCACGGTCGGCTGGCTGGGGCAGGACGCCAACATGATGTTTCTGTGCTTCCTCATCGGCGCGCTGCACATCTCGCTGGCGCGGATCTGGAACGCCATCCTGCTGGCGCCGCACCTCAAGATGGTGGGCGAGCTTGGCTGGCTGGGCGTCACGTGGGGGATGTTCACGGTGGTCTGCAACATCGTCGTCGCGTGGTTCTCCGCGCCCGTCGGCCTCATGGCGGGGCTTGTCGGCGTGGGCGTCGTGCTCATTCTCGTGCCGCTGGTGAAGGACATCCGGCACGAGGGCGTCAGCATCGGGATGCTCCCGCTCAACGTCATCAGCGCCATGGGCGACATCATCAGCTACGTCCGCCTCTTCGCCGTCGGCCTCGCCTCCGTCAAGGTCGCCGAGAACTTCAACGCGATGGCCCTTGGCCTCGACCTGCCGTTCGCCCTGCGCGTCGTGGCCGTCGTGGCCATCCTGCTCGTCGGGCACGGCCTCAACCTGGCGATGGGCGCGCTCGGCGTCCTGGTGCACGCCGTCCGCCTCAATACCTTGGAGTTCTCCAACGCCAAGGGCATCACCTGGTCCGGCCAGCCCTACGTCCCCTTCTGCCAACCTCAACAACAATAAAGGAAACACACATCATGGATACCGCCCTCACGGTCGCAGGCGCCGTTGCCTGCCTTGCCCTCTCCGGTCTTGGCTCCGCCATCGGCACGGGCTTCGCCGCCGCCGGCGCCATCGGCGCCTGGAAGAAGTGCTACGCCCAGAACCGCCCCGCGCCCTTCCTCCTGCTCGCCTACGTCGGCGCGCCCATCACCCAGACGCTCTACGGGATGATCCTCATGTTCACCATGATCGGCACGAAGGTCCTCCCCGGCGGCGGGGTCGGTATGCTCATCCTGGGCATCTTCGCCGGCGCGGGCATCGGCATGTCCGCCATCTTCCAGGGGCGTGCCGGCGGCTGCTCCGCGGACGCCCACGGCGAGACCGGCCAGGGCCTGACGAACAACCTCGCCGCCCTCGGCGTCATCGAGACCACGGCCATCTTCATCATGGTCTTCACCCTCATCGCCGTCGGCAGCCTCGCCGCCGCCTGATCTCACCTTCCCGACACAAAGGCCCCGCCATCGCGGCGGGGCCTTTTTTGTGCGCGGGGGATTGGCGTATGCACCCTGCGTTTGGGGGAGGGGTGGGAGGACAGACGGGGCGGCTGTTGCTATAATAAGACGCATGAGAACGACTGGAAGCCGGGCGATCGCGGTCTCGGTGACGGCGAACGCCGCCATCTGCGCGTTGCTTGGCGCGGTGTCCTTCGGGGGGTGCGCGGGGGAGCCGAAGGAGACGATCGTGCCGGTGGAGTTCCTGGTGGTGACGGAGGAGAACGCGGCGGACGTCTTGGCGGAGCGGCCGAACGAGGCGGCGGAGCCCGAGGCCCCCAAGCCGGAGCCGGAGCCGCCGCGGCCCGAGCCGAAAATCCCGGACCCGGAGCCCATCCCGCCGCCGACGCCCGAGCCGGCCCCGAAGGCCGAGCCGAAGCCGGCGCCGAAACCGACGCCCAAGCCGGCGGAGAAGCCGAAGTACGTGCAGGCGAAGGATATCAAGATCGGCAAGCGCGTGGGGCCGGTGACGACGGGGAAGCGGGATCGCGCGAAGCCGCCGACGGCGAAGCGGCTGTCCGACGCGGAGATCCGCCGTCTGCTGGCGGCGGGGGCGCGGCCGGGGAACGTGAACCAGACGCCGCCGAACGAGGCGTCGCGGTGCTATGGGGTGATCGCGCGGGTTTTCCGCGAGGCGTGCGCGAACACGCTGGAGGGCTCGCCGACGGGGCGTGCGCCGGAGCTGCGGGTGACCTTCGGGTCGGCCGGCGCGGTGACGGGCATCGAGGTGGTCAGGTCAAGCGGGGATCGGGGGTTCGACGGACAGGTTTTGGCGGCGTGCCGGAAGGTGCGCCGGGTGAATGGGCTTTCGGCCGCGTTCCTGAGTGCGTATCGGTCAGTGGACATTCGCGTTGATGTGGAGTGAAGCCATGGGAAAGATGCTGATGATGGCGTGCGCGGCGGCCGCCGCGGCGTGCGCGTGGGCGCAGACGGCGGTGCTGTACGTGGGGAGCGACTGGGACGAGGCCAGCGCGGCGGCGCGCACGGCCTGGGGGCAGCCGCCCGTGGCGCAGGCCGCCGAGGCGACGTTGGCGGTGGTGGACGCGCCGGAGGTCGTCGACGACGCCGTGAAGGCGCGTTGGGAGAGCCAGAAGGCCATCCGCCTGGAGCCGCGGGCCTATCCCGCGGTGGCCTATTTCGACAAGGACGGGGACTGCGTGCTGCTGCGCGAGGCGGTGCGCGACCCGCGCGCGTTGGCGGGCTTCGTGGCCGTCGGCAAGGCGCGCGCGCAGGCGGCCGAGGCGGCGAAGCGCTCCGGCGACGCGGAGGCGATCGGGCGGGTCTTGGCGCCGATCGCGGAGGAGTTGGGCGCACGCCAGGCGAAGGAGCGCTGCAAGGGCCTGTGGGGGGCGCTTGTGAAGGCGGATCCGCAGGACGCGGCGGGGTGGCGGTTCGCGATCGAGTTCGACCCCGCGAACGACGCCTGCTACAAGGTGCAGGAGTTCGCCAAGAAGAAGGATTTCGACGGGGGCGAGGCCTACATCAAGAGCCTTGAGGCCAAGCCGCAGGGGCGCCTCACGGCCAATCAGCGCCAAGGGCTGGCCTTGCTGCGCTACGTGCTTTGGCGGGGCGAGCCGTCGAAGGCTGGGGAGATGACCGCGCTGCTGCGTCAGGTGCTGGCGATGGGGGAGGGGACGCACTTCGGCCTCGCGGCGCAGGGGTTGCTCTGCCTGCGGGGCGAGGGGCCGGTGGCGGTGCCTTACGGGTGGTGGCCCGCGCACGCGAAGGCCGGGAGGCAGACGTGGAAGCTGGCTGTGGGCGTGCCCAAGACCGTGCGCGGCCCGGGGCGTTACGCGCTGACCTTCCAGCGTGAGAAGGGGCAGGGCGCGATGACCGTCGCCGGGGTGGGGGTCGGCGGGCGGGACTATGGCAAGCCCGAGGATTTGCCGGTGGGCGGGAGTTTGACGGTGCCCTTCGAGGTGCGCCCCGGCGACAAGCCGACGTTGCGGGTGGAGGTGGCCTTCGCGAAGCCCGGCGAACAGGAGCGCGGCACGCTGACCCTGCGGCGCATCCTGCCCGAGCGGCCCGACGAGGCGGGCGCGTTCGCGTGGCCGGAGGCCGGCGAGGCGGGGGACTTCCTGCGCGCGGCCGTGCCGGACGGGACGGTCGAGGTCATCGCCCGCCGCAAGGGCGGGGCGGCGTTCCTAAAGACGTTCCTGGGCGACCGGGCGTGGCTGGAGGATTTCTGCGGGAGCGGCGACCCCTTGGCGGGGTGGGGGGCGGCGCTGGAGGCGCTCGACGCCATCTGCTTCCATTACCCGCGCGCGTTGAAGGACGCGACGACGCGGCGTTGGGCCGCGGCGGCGGCGCTCAACGCGGGGGAGGACCCGACGGAGATCGTGCTCCTGTTCGGGGCCTTCCTTGACATCCGCGCGGGGGGCGGGCTCGCGCGCGGCGCGGACGCGATGCGCTGCGACCAAATGCGCTTCACCCTCCTGCCCGCGCAGAGCGACGCCGCGAACGCCCGTTGGCTGGCCGCGCGCCACAACGTGCCCCCGCGCCAGTACAATGGCGTCTGCTGGGCCGCGCCTTACCGGCTGCACAACTTCTTCGGCGACTCCATCCACGGGCGCGACTATTATAAGGCGTGGGATCACGCCTACCTCCGCCACGAGGCCTCGCGCAAGGTGGGCGGCGTCTGCGGCGCGCTGAGTTATTACGGCAGCGCCGCGGCCAAGGCCCATGGCGTGCCCTCGACGCCCGGCGGCCAGCCCGGCCATTGCGCCTACACCGTCTGGTCGCCCACGCAGGGGCGTTGGACGCTGGCCTACAACATCGGCCCCTACACCGGCCCGCACTTCGCGCTGTGGGGCGGCCGTGGGCGTTATGCCTACCAGGAGCTCGCCGCCGCGGCCTTCGCCGAGCCCGGGATGCGCGATTCCATGCGCCATCTGTGGCGGGCCGAGGCGCTCCGCGCCGCCGCCAAGCCGGGGATCCGCCGCACCGCCATGACCTGCGACGCCTACGCGTGGGAGGGGCGCGCCCTGCCCGAGGACCCCGCCGCGCTGAAGCGCATCGGCTCGTGGCAGGGGGTCACGAAGGCCGACCCCGGGCAGGCCGGGCGCAAAGACCATGTCCTGCTCGTCTGGACGGGCTGGCTGGAGTTGGACGCCGACGCCGAGGTGGCGATCACCGTCCGCAGCGACGACGGCGCGCGCCTGTGGCTCGACGGCAAGGCCGTGGCCGGGCAGGACGGGCTCCACGGCATGGAGGGCGGCGGCACCGTCCGCCTCCGGCTGACGAAGGGCCGCCATCCCTTTGAGCTGCGCTATTTCAACTTCGACGGCGGGCGTGGGCTGGAGTTCCGCGCCGAGCCCGTCGAGCGGTACGCCGCCGACGTCGACGCCGCCTACCGCGCCGCCGCCGAGGCCTGCCCGCTCAACTTCGCCGCGTGGCGCGATTGGGGCGCCTGGCTTCGTGCCGTCGGGGCCGACGCCAAGGCTTGGCGGGCGTTCGGCGACCGTTGCGCGAAGGGGCTCGGCGGCCACGTCGAGCCGGTGTGGGACGTCTTGCTGGATCTCCCCGCGCCCGAGCTGGGGAAGGCCGGCGCCGCGCCGCTGCGCGAGGCGTTGGCGGTGTGGAACGGCGTCGTCCGGCAGGGGCCGCAGCCGACCGCCGAGTTCGGTGATTATCCCCGCCAGCTCGACCGTCAGGCCAAACTGCTCGGCGGGGACGCCGAGGGTGTCTTCGACTGCTTCGCCGCCGCGCTGCGGGCGCAGTTCGGCACGCCCGACGCCTTCGGGCGGCTGATGCGGTGGGGCGGCGCGCGTTTCCTCGGCCAGCCCGCCTTCGCCAAGCGCTACGTCGCCGCCATCGAGGGCCTTCTCAAGGAGAAGGGCAACGAGGGCAACGCCTTGGGCAAATATGTCAAGGAGGCTATCCGCGGCGCCTCCGAGGCCGGCAACGCCGAGGCCTTCCATGCGCTGTGCGATTTGCAGGACGCCCTGAACCCCCGCGACCGGAAGCCCCTCAAGCCGGCCCTCCCCGGCACGCTCCTCTCCGACCGCGGCGTCCTCCGCCTTTCCTCCACGTCCTCCTGGGATCATCCCGAGGTCTACCGCGCCGTCATCGACGGCCTGGCCCCCGCCGGCAACTTCCACACCGGCAACGAGAAGGAGCCGTGGGCCGAGATCGTCCTTCCCGGCATGGCCGAGGTCAGCGGCGTGTGGCTGCTCAACCGCGGCGACCAGAACAACGGCCGCCTCCCGCCCTTCGCCGTCGAGGTCAGCGAGGACGGCAAAACCTGGCGCGAGGTGGCCGGCAGCGACAAGACGCAGGGCGAGTATGCCTTCTCCTTCGCCCCGGCCAAGGCCGCGCGCGTCCGCGTCGTCTGCCACCCCAAGGACAAGACCTATCTGCACCTGCGCAAGTTCTGCGTCTTCGGCAAGAAGCTTTATTGAGAGAGAAAGGAACAGGAATGAACCAAGACACCATCGCCGTCATCGACCTGGGCAGCGCGCGCACCACCGAGATCGCCCGCGCCATCCGCGCGATCGGCGTCTACACCGAGCTTCACCCCCATGACCTCGACGCCGGGCAGCTCGCCGCCATCCCCAACCTCCGCGGCCTCGTGCTTGCGAGCGGCCCCCGCCGCGCCTACGAAGGCCAGGTCGTCGAGCCCTCCCCCGCCATCCTGGAATCGGGGCTTCCCCTTCTCGCCGTCGACGACGTCGGCGACCCCGAACCCGACCTCGCGGCCTTCGTCTTCAAGACCGGCGCCACGCGCAATTGGGACATGGCGAACTTCATCGACGACCAGGTCGAGGCCATCCGCGCCCAGGTGGGCGACGGGAAGGTGCTGCTGGCCCTCTCCGGCGGCGTGGACAGCTCCGTCGTCGCCGCCCTGCTCATCCGCGCCATCGGCAAGCAGCTCACCTGCGTCCACGTCAACCACGGGCTGCTCCGCAAGGGCGAGAGCGAGCAGGTCATCCGCGTCTTCCGCGAGGGGCTCGGCGCCAACCTCGTCTACGTCGACGCCACCGAGCGCTTCCTCGGCAAGCTCGCCGGCGTCGCCGACCCCGAGCAGAAGCGCAAGATCATCGGCGCCGAGTTCATTCGCGTCTTCGAGGAGGAGGCCCGCAAGCTCGACGGCATCGCCTTTCTGGGCCAGGGCACCATCTATCCCGACATCATCGAGAGCGGCACCAAGACCGCCAAGGCCGTCAAGAGCCACCACAACGTCGGCGGGCTCCCGCCCGACCTGCGCTTCGCGCTCGTCGAGCCCCTCAAGATGCTCTTCAAGGACGAGGTCCGCGCCTGCGGCCTGGCCCTTGGCCTCCCCGAGGCGATGGTCAACCGCCAGCCCTTCCCCGGCCCCGGCCTCGGCGTCCGCTGCCTCGGCGCCATCACGCGCGACCGCCTCGAGGCCGTCCGCGCCTCCGACGCCATCCTCCGCGAGGAGTTCGCCGCCGCCGGCCTCGCCGGCCACGTCTGGCAATACTTCACCCTCATCCCCGACGTCCGCTCCGTCGGCGTGCGCGAGGGCGTGCGCGCCTTCGAGTGGCCCTGCGTCATCCGCGCCGTGAACACCGTCGACGCCATGACCGCCACCGTCGAGCGTCTGCCGTGGCCCCTCATGGAGCGCCTGGCCGAGCGCATCACCCAAGAGGTCCCCGGCGTCAACCGCGTTCTCTTCGACCTCACGCCCAAACCCGTCGGCACCATCGAATGGGAGTGAGCCGAGGCCTCTTCGCCGGCCTGCGCGGGGGCCTCCCCGCGCTCGCCGCCCTCCTTGGCCTCGTCGCGTTCGCCGGCTGCGGGCGCGACGAGGGGCCCGCGCCCCTGCGGGTCATCTGCGAGGCCACCTTCCCGCCCTACGAATATCGCGTGCGGGGCGGGATCGACGGCATCGACCCGGCCCTCTGCGCCATCGTCGCCGATTGCCTGGGGCGCCCGCTGGAGACGCAGGACATGGCCTTCGACGCCGTCATTCCCGCCGTCGCCACGGGCAAGGCCGACATTGCCGCCAGCGGCCTCACCGTCACCCCCGAGCGCGCCCGGCAGGTGCGCTTCTCCCAACCCTACATGGAGGCCGCCCAGGTCGCTGTCGTGCCCCTGGGTAGCCCCATCCGCGCGCCCGCCGACCTCCATGGCCGCCGCGTCGGCGTGCAGAGCGGCTCCACCGGCGACCTCTTCGTCACCAAGACCTACGGCGAGCCCGAGCGCTTCCAAAACGTCATCTTCGCCGCCACCGCCGCCCTCACCGGCAAGGTCGAGGCCTCGGTGGTCGACCGCCAGCCCGCCGAGGTGCTCGTCTCCCGCACCCCGGGCCTGCGCATCCTCCCCGAGCCCGTCACCCGCGAAACCTACGCCTTCGCCTTCGCCAAGGGCAACGCCCGCCTCTGCGCCCAAGTCGACGCCATCCTCGCGGCCATGCGCCGCACCGGCGCCCTCGACGCCCTCATCCGCCGCTACCTTGACGCGATGGCCCGCCAGCGCGACGGCGACGAGGCCGCGCTCCGCGACCCCGTCGACACCGCCGACATCCGCGCGCAGGTCCTTGCCGACCCCGGCCTCCGCGCCGAGCTCGCCCGCCTCGAGGCCGCGCTCCCCGCCGCCGAGGCCCGCCCCCCGTGGTGGCGCCGCCTCGCCGAGACCGCCCGCCTCAACTTCCTCGACGGCCAGCGCTGGCGCTACCTCCTGGACGGCTTCCTCGTCACCCTCGGCGTCGCCGCCCTCGCCTCCCTGCTCGGCCTGCTCATCGGCTTCGCCGTCGCCGCCGTCCGCGCCACGCACGCCCTGACCGGCCGCCTGCGCGCGGCCGACGCGCTCTGCCGCGTCTACCTCACCGTCATCCGCGGCACCCCCGTCGTCGTCCAGCTCCTCATCATCTACTTCGTCATCTTCGGCTCGCAGGATGTCAGCAAGTTCCTGGTCGCCGTCGTCGCCTTCGGCCTCAACTCCGGCGCCTACGTCGCCGAGATCGTCCGCGGCGGCATCCTGGCCATCGACCGCGGGCAGACGGAGGCCGGCCGCTCGCTCGGCCTCGGCCACGCCCGCACCCTGCTCTGGGTCGTCATGCCCCAGGCCCTCCGTAACGTCCTCCCCGCCCTCGGCAACGAATTCATCGTCCTGCTCAAGGAGACCTCCGTCGCCGGCTACATCGCCCTCATGGATCTCACCAAGGCCGGCGACATCATCCGCAGCCAGACCTACACGGCCTTCATGCCCCTCCTCGCCGTCGCCGCCATCTACCTGGCCGTCGTCTCCCTCTTCGCCTGGCTCCTCGGCAAACTCGAAAGGAGGCTCAAACGCGATGGCTGACCCACAGCCCCTCATCCAGGTCCGCGGCCTCGTCAAACGCTTCGGCCCCCGCACCGTCCTCGACGGCATCGACGCCGACATCCGCCCCGGCGAGGCGCTCTTCGTCATCGGCCCCTCCGGCGGCGGCAAATCCACCTTCCTCCGCTGCCTCAACCTCCTCGAGCGCCCCGACGCCGGCACAATCCGCTTCCGCGGGCACGACGTCCTCGCGCGCGGCGCCGACGTCAACCGCTACCGCCGCCACGTCGGCATGGTCTTCCAGCACTTCAACCTCTTCCCCCACCTCACCGTCCTGCGCAACATCACCCTCGCCCCGACCCTCACCCGCCGCCTCACCCCCCGCCGCGCCGCCGCCAAGGCCCTCACCCTTCTCCGCCGCATCGGCCTGGCCGACAAGGCCCGCGCCTACCCGCCCCAGCTCTCCGGCGGGCAGAAGCAGCGCATCGCCATCGTCCGCGCCCTCGCCATGGGCCCCGACGCCATCCTCTTCGACGAACCCACCTCCGCCCTCGACCCCGAGATGGTCGGCGAGGTCCTCGCCCTCATGAAGGAGCTCGCCCACGGCGGCCTCACCATGGTCGTCGTCACCCACGAGATTGCCTTCGCCCGCGAGGTGGCCGACCGCATCCTCTTCATCGACGGCGGCCGCGTCGCCGCCGAGGGCCCGCCCTCCGCCTTCTTCGACAACCCCGCCAACCCCCGCGTCCGCGACTTCCTCTCCAAAGTCCTCTGACGCCCCGCGCCCTAACGAAAAACAAACCAATCCCGCCGCGCGGGGTGAGGTCAGGCGTGCTCGAGGCGGACGGCCTCGGGGGGGAAGGCGTCCGGCACGTAGGCGTAGACCGCGGCGCGGCCGGCCGGCCGCGCCGCGGCCAGGAGGTTCAGCAGGTAGTGTTTGGCGCGGCGGGCTGCCTCGGGCAGGGGGCGGCCGAGGGCGAGGTTCGCCGCGATCGCCGCGCTGAGGGCGCAGCCGGTGCCGTGGGTGGTGAGGGGGGCGGGCACGCGGGGCGAGGCGAGGCGCCACAGCGCACCGCCGGGCTCCGCCAGCCAATCCTCGGAGGGGGCGTCGGGCGCGTGCCCGCCTTTCAGGAGCACCGCCGCGCCGAAACGGTCGGCGAGCGCCCGGGCGGCTTTGCGTCGGCCGGGCGTGTCGGTCGGGGGGGCGGCGCGGAGGAGGGCGGCGGCCTCGGGGAGGTTGGGGGTGAGAAGGGTGGCGCGGGGCAGGAGGCGGCGTTCGAGGATCTCGGCCGCGTCCGCGTCCAGGAGGCGCGTGCCGCTGGTGGAGACGAGCACGGGGTCGATCACCCAGGGGAGGCGGGGGTGGGCGTCGCGGAAGTCCGCGGCGGCCTCGGCCAGGGCGGCGTTCAGGAGCATCCCGGTCTTGACGGCGCCGAGGTCGAAGGCCACCGCCACGCGCGCCAGTTGGTCGCGCAGGAGTTCCGGCCCCGCTGCCTGCACCAGGCCCACGCCGAAGGGGTTCTGCGCGGTGATGGCGGTGATGGCCGCGCACCCGTGCACGCCGAAGGCGCCGAAGGCGCGCAGGTCGGCCTCGATGCCGGCGCCCCCGCCGCTGTCGCTGCCGGCGATGGTCAGGGCCACCGCCTGTCGTCCGTCCGTTTCCATGGGGGGCATTATAGCAGAGGCGCGGGGCGGCGCGTTTTGGTATGCTATGGCGGACTTTGGTTATCGGAAGGATCGCGGATGGACACGGCGAAGGAAATCGCGTATGGCTCGGACGTCTTCAACGAGAAGGCGATGCGGGAGTATTTGGCGAAAGACACGGCGGAGGCGCTGCTGCACACGATGCGCGACCACACGCCGCTGGATCCCTCGATCGCCAACGAGGTGGCGCACGCCCTGAAGCAGTGGGGGATGGATCGGGGGGCGACGCATTTCACGCACTGGTTCCAGCCGCTCACGGGGAGCACGGCGGAGAAGCACGACGCCTTCTTCGAGCCGGCGGGCATGGCCGAGACCTTGGCGCGCTTCTCGGGCAAGAACCTGATCATGGGCGAGCCGGACGCCTCGAGCTTCCCCAGCGGCGGCCTGCGGCGGACCTTCGAGGCGCGCGGCTACACGGCCTGGGACGTCACGAGCCCGGTCTTCATCAAGCGCCACAGCAACGGCGCCACGCTTTGCATCCCGACGGTCTTCTGCTCGTACACCGGCGAGGTGCTGGACAAGAAGACGCCGCTGCTGCGTTCGATGCAGGCGCTCGACCGCGCGGCGCGTCGGCTGATGGCGTGCTTCGGCGAGCCCGACGGCCACGCCACCATCACGCTCGGCGCGGAGCAGGAGTATTTCCTCGTGGACAAGGCGCTGTGGCTGCGCCGACCCGACTTGGTGCAGTGCGGGCGGACGCTCTTCGGGGCCTCGCCGGCGCGCACGCAGCAGCTGGAGGATCATTACTTCGGCTCCATCAAGCCGCGGGTGTTGGCCTTCATGGAGGAGGTGGAGCGGGAGCTGTGGCGTCTGGGCATCCCCGCGAAGACGCGCCACAACGAGACGGCCCCGGCGCAGTTCGAGCTGGCGCCGATGTTCGAGGAGCTCAACCTGGCCGTCGACCACAACATGCTCATCATGGAGACGCTCCGCAACGTGGCCGACCGCCACGGCTTCGTTTGCCTGCTCCACGAGAAGCCCTTCGCCGGGATCAACGGCAGCGGCAAGCACAACAACTGGTCCGTGGCCTACAACGGCAAGAACCTCCTCGAGCCGGGGGGCAACCCGCAGGAGAACGCCATCTTCCTGGCCGTGCTGGCGAGCATCGTGCGCGCGGTGGATCTGCACGCCGACATCCTGCGCGCCGCCACCGCGACCCTCGGCAACGAAAGCCGCCTGGGGGCGCTCGAGGCGCCGCCGGCCATCATCTCCATCTTCCTGGGCGAGGATCTCTCGGCGGTGGTGCGCCGCATCGAGGAGGGGACGGCCTCGCAGGCGGGGGGCAAGGCGCCCAAGCTGCGCATCGGGGTGGACACCCTGCCGCCGCTCCCGCGCGACGTGACCGACCGCAACCGCACCTCGCCCTTCGCCTTCACGGGCAACAAGTTCGAGTTCCGCGCGCCCGGCGCCAGCCAGAACTGCTCGAGCGTCTGCATGGTGCTCAACACCATCGTCGCCGAGAGCATGGAGACGCTCGCGGCCTCCATCGCCAAGCTCCCCAAGGCGCGCTTCCACGAGGGGCTCGGCAAAATCCTCCGCGCCGTCTTCAAGGATCACAAGCGCGTCCTCTTCGACGGCGACGGTTATTCCGGGGAGTGGGTGGACGAGGCCGCTCGGCGCGGGCTGCCCAATCTGCGCACCGTGCCGGAGGCGCTCGCGCCGTTGGTCGATGAGCGCAACCTCGCCCTCTTCGCCGCGCAGGGCGTGCTCATGCCGACCGAGATGCACGCCCGCCACGACGTCTTCCTCGACGAGTACGACCGCAAGGTTCGCCTGGAGGGCAAGGTGGCTCTCGAGATCGCCCGCGGCATGATCGAGCCCGCCGCCGCCCACGAGCTGCGCTTCTTGGCGCAGACCCTCAACGCGTTGCGCGAGGCCGGGCTGGAGGCGGGCGCGGCGAGCCTGCGCGAGAACGCCGCCGCGCTCGGCGCGGGGCTGGAGCGCCTCCATGCCGGGTGCGCCGCGCTGGAGGCCACGCTCGGCGGCGAGACCGCCGACATCCAGCGCGCGATGGCCGCCCTGCGCGCCGAGGCCGACGCGCTGGAGGCGCGCGTGGACGACGCCCGCTGGCCGCTCCCGAAGTACCGCGACATGCTTTCCATCCACTGACTTGCGCGGGGGCGGCGCGCTTTGCTAAACTGTCGCCATAGCCAAGGAGGTCACTCATGGAAGACGAAAAGTTGGACGAAAAGCCGAACGACGTCGCGCCCGAGGCGGATGAGGACGTCGAGATCATGCCCACGGACATCGTGTTCGATTGCCCCGAGTGCGGCCATAACCTGGTGGTGGACTATCGGGCGGCGGGGTTGCAGGTGCCCTGCACCTCGTGCGGGAGCATCATCCAGGTGCCCATCCCCGAGAACATGCACCTTGAGGACTTGGATTGCGACGCCGGCGAGCTGCTGCAGCAGCTGCTCCAGACGCGCCGGATGCTCGTCAAGGCCGAGGCCGCGGCCCAGCAGGCCGGCGAGAAGGTGGTGGAGTTGACGCAGCTGCTGGCCGATTACCGCAAGACGCTCTTGGCCGTCAAGGGCCGCGTGGAGACCTTGCAGGAGGCCGCCGACCTGGCGAACGCCACGCGCCAGGACGTGCTCGACATCATCGCCTCGGTCGGCGGGGGCAAATAAGCCGCATGAAGGCCAAGGTCCGGTTCCGGCATAGGTTGGAATATGTGGGTCTGCGCGCGGCGCAGGCGGTGGTGACGGCGTTGCCAATCGGATGGGTGGGCGCCTTCGCCAAAGGCGTGCTGCGCGTGGTCTTCCGCGTCTGCTGGCCGTTGCGGCGCGAGACCGTCTCGCGCATCCGCGAGGTCTTCGGGCCGGACACCTCCGTGGCGCGCTGCAGGGAGATCGCGCGCACCTCCGTCTGGAACCTGCTGATGAACTTCGTCGAGCTTTTCCACGCGGGGCGGATGGATTTGGATTACCTGCGCGCGCACATGGAGGGCACCGACGCGGCCAAGGCCCGCCTTCAGGCGCTCATCGACAAGCACGGCGGCGTGGTCATCGCCCTGCCGCACATGGGCAACTGGGATCTCGCCGGCGTGGCGTGCGCCCGTTTCGGCATCCCGCTCATGGCCATCGCCCGCGCGCAGAACAATCCCCTCGTGGAGGATTGGATGCGGCGCAATCGGCTGGGGAACTTCGAGGCCATCGACCGCCGCTTCCCCAGTTCCTTCGTGCGGATCGCCCACCATCTCAAAAGCGGCGGCGCCTTCGCCATCCTGCCGGACGTGCGCCACAACAAGCCCGGCGTGGGCGTCACCGTCTTCGGCAAGCCGGACGTCCAGCTGGGCAAGGGGCTCGCCAAGTTCGCCCGCATGGCCAACGTGCCGATCATCCCCTTTTTCATGGAGCGGCTGGACGCCTCGCATCACCGCCTTTGCCTGGGCGATCCCATCTATCCCGACATGGAGGCCGACGCCGACGCCGACGCCAAGCGCCTGACCCAGGCCGTCTGGGATCGCTTCGAGGCGCGCATCCGCGCCAATCCCGGGCAGTGGTTCTGGCACAACCGCCGCTGGATCCTCACCCCCCTTTACACGCAGACCCGACACAAACACGGACATTGACATGATCCTCGTCAACGAGCATTACGGCAAACTTCAGGCTTCGTACCTCTTCTCCGACATCGCCAAGCGCGTCAAGGCCTACCAGGAGGCCAACCCCGGCGCCGACGTCATTCGCCTGGGCATCGGCGACGTCACCCTCCCGCTCGCTCCGGCCTGCCTCGAGGCCATGCACAAGGCCGTCGGCGAGCTCGGCCACGCCGCCACCTTCCGCGGCTACGGGCCCGAGCAGGGCTACGCGTTCCTGCGCGAGGCCATCGCCAAGAACGATTTCCAGGCCCGCGGCTGCGACATCCAGCCCGACGAGATCTTCGTCTCCGACGGCTCCAAGTGCGACTGCGCCAACATCCAGGAGCTCTTCGCCTCCCAAGGCCTCCGTATCGCCATCCCCGACCCCGTCTACCCCGTCTACGTCGATACCAACGTCATGGCCGGCCGCACCGGCCCCGCCGCGGAGGGGCGCTACCAAGGGCTCGTCTACCTTGAGGGCACCGCCGCCAATGGCTTCGTCCCTGCGCCCCCGGCCTCCGGCGACCCGCTCGACCTCATTTACCTCTGCTTCCCCAACAACCCCACCGGCGCCGTCGCCACCCGGCCCCAGCTTCAGGCGTGGGTTGACTACGCCCGCGCCAACAAGGCCCTCATCCTTTTCGACGCCGCCTACGAGGCCTTCATCCGCGACCCCGCCATCCCGCACTCCATCTACGAGATCCCCGGCGCGCGCGACTGCGCCATCGAGTTCCGCTCCTTCTCCAAGAAGGCCGGCTTCACCGGCGTGCGCTGCGCCTTTACCGTCGTCCCCAAAGGCCTCGCTGCCTACGCCAAGGACGGCACGCCCGTCCCGCTGCACGCCATGTGGAACCGCCGCCACACCACCAAGTTCAACGGCGTCTCCTATCCCGTCCAGCGCGCCGCCGAGGCCGTCTATTCCCAGGACGGCGCCTGCCAGACCACCCAGCAGGTCGATTACTACCTCGGCAACGCCAAGCTCATCCGCGCCGGCGTCCGCGCCCTTGGCCTCGACTGCGTGGGCGGCGACAACTCCCCCTACGTCTGGGTCAACGTCAAGGCCGGCTCCTGGGAGTTCTTCGACACCCTTCTCCACAAAGCCCAGGTCGTCACCACCCCCGGCGCCGGCTTCGGCAAATGCGGGGAGGGCTACGTCCGCATCTCCGCCTTCAACGACCGCGCCCGCGTCGAGGAGGCCATGGCCCGGATCGCCAAGGCCCTCCGCTGAATGCTTCCCCCGCGCCCGCCACGTCCGCTGGCGGGCGTTTTCGTTTGGAGTCCCCCATGACAGGCAACATGCTCATCGCCCAAAGCGGCGGACCCTCGATGGTCATCAACCAAAGCCTCGTCGGCGCCGTCCTCGCCGCCAAGGCCTCCTCCAAGATCGTCGAGATCTACGGCGCGCTCCACGGCATCCAAGGCATCCTCGACGAGGCCTTCGTCGATCTCCGGGCCGAGCCCGAGGAAGTCCTCCTCCGCGTCGCCCAGACCCCGAGCTCCGCCCTTGGCTCCGTCCGCCGGAAGCCGACCCCCGACGATTGCCGCGCCATCTTCGCCGTCCTCGCCCGCCGCAACATCCGCTACTTCTTCTACATCGGCGGCAACGACTCCGCCGAGACCGCCAACATCATCGCCGAGGAGGCCGGCCGCCAAGGCTATGACCTGCGCTGCTTCCACATCCCCAAGACCATCGACAACGACCTGCTCTGCAACGACCACACCCCCGGCTACGGCTCCGCCGCCCGCTTCGTCGCCTGCGCCGTCCGCGGCGACGACTTGGACAACCGCGCCCTCGGCGGCGTCAAGATCGACGTCATCATGGGCCGCAACGCCGGTTTCCTCGCCGCGGCCTCCGCCCTCGCCCGCCAAGACCCCGACGACGGCCCCCACCTGATCTACCTCCCCGAGCGCCCCTTCGCCCTCGATCGCTTCGTCGCCGACGTCGCCGAGTGCATGAACCGCCACGGCCGCTGCGTCGTCGCCGTCTCCGAGGGCATCCGCGGCCCCGACGGCGTGCCCATCGCCGAGGCGTTCTCCGACGAGGTCGACGCCCACGGCAACCGCCAGCTCACCACCGGCGCCCTCGGCGAACGCCTCGCCGCCGTCATCCGCGAACGCCTCAACGTCTCCCGCGTCCGCGCCGACACCTTCGGCTTCATCCAGCGCTGCTTCGTCGGGTGCGTCTCCGAGACCGACGCCAACGAGGCGCGGCTCGCCGGCTCCGTCGCCGTCCAGGCCGCCGTCGGCGGCAAGTACCAGAACGGCACCGTCACCCTCAACCGCCTCCCCGGCGCCACCTACCAGATCGACTACGCCATCGCCCCGCTCCCCGCCGTCGCCCGTCACACCCGTTCCCTCCCCGAGCGCTACATCAACCCGGAGGGCAACAACGTCACCGGCCTCTTCCTTGACTACGCGCGCCCCTTGGTCGGCGAGCTTCCCGTCACCGCCCGCCTCAACGCCCTCCGCGGCCGCAGGGCCTGAGCCGTCGGCGCGCCATAGCCCCCAAGCGCCCCGCCCCTCCACCGGGCGGGGCGTTTTTTTTTCGGCTGCGCGACAAAACGCTTGCGATGGAGTCCGCTCCAAGATTTATCATGCGCCTATCTTTCATTCAAGGAAAGGAGTACGCCATGTCCTTCACCCGTCGTTCGTTCCTGGCCGCGGCCGCCTGTTCCGGCGCCGCGGCGGCCTTCCCCAAACCGGCGGTCGCCCCGGCCATCGCCGAGGCGCGGCCCGTCGGCGCGCCGCCGCCCGGCGCGCGGGTGCTGATGCCCCACCGCCGCGTCATCGGGCGCGGCGAGGCCGCGCTCGAGGTCTCGTCCATCGGCCTTGGCTGCATGGGGATGAGTTTCCTGCGCGGCACGCACCCCGACCGCAAAGCCTGCGTGGCGCTGATCCGCCATGCCGTCGAGCAAGGGGTGACGCTCTTCGACACCGCCGAGGCCTACGGCCCCTTCGGGAACGAGGAGATCGTCGGCGAGGCCCTTTTACCCTTCCACGGCGAGATCCCGCTCACCACCAAGATCGGCTTCACCTACGAAGGCACGCGCTACACCGGCGTGAGCAGCGACCCCAAAGTCCTCCGCACCGCGCTGGAGAACGCCCTCCGCCGCTTCCGCACCGACTGCATGGATCTGGTCTACATCCACCGCCGCGACCTCACCCGCCCCATCGAGGAGGTCGCCGAGACGATGCTGGGCTTCAGAAAGGAAGGCAAGCTCCGCCGCTGGGGGCTCAGCGAGGTCAGCGGCGGCACGCTGCGCCGCGCCCACGCCGTCTTCCCCGTCACCGCCCTGCAAAGCGAATACGGCCTCACCTGGCGCGAGCCGGAGACCAACGGCGTCCTCGCCGCCTGCGCGGAGCTGGGCGTCGGCCTGGTTCCCTTCGGCCCGCTGGGCAAAGGCTTCCTCGGCGGCTTCGTCAACGAATGCACGATCTACGTGGACACCCCGGTGGACAACCGCAAGACCTTCCCGCGCTACACCCCCGAGAATATCCGCAAGAGCCTCCCCCTCCTCGCCGCGCTGGAGGAGTTCGGCAAATCCCGCGGCGTCACCGTGCCCCAGCTGGCGCTGGCCTGGTGCCTGGCCAAGGCCCCGTGGATCGTCCCCATCCCCGGCACCTGCCGCCTCGCGCACCTGGAGGAGGATCTCCGCGCCGCCTCCATCCCCCTCGCGCCCGAGGAGGTCGCGGCGCTCGACGCGCTCACGGTGGCGCACCCCGTTCACGGCGCCCGTTACCCGGCCTCCGAGGACGCCCGCGTCGACCGCGAGCCGTGAGCCGCCCCCGAGGGGCCGCGCTTGCGCGGCCCCTCCCCAAACGCTATCATAAGGCCCTATCCCATCGCACAAGGAGGACGCACACATGACCATCCGCGAGGTTTCCGAACGCACCGGGCTCACCCCTGACACGCTCCGCTGGTACGAGAAGATCGGCTTGCTCGCCCCCGTCCGCAAGACCGGCGGGCGCCGGGACTACTCCGAGCGCGAGGTCCGCTGGATCGGCTACATCAAATGCATGCGCCGCGCCGCCCTCCCCGTCGACGCCATCATCGAATACATCCGCATCTACCGCGAGGACGCCCCCGACTCCAAGGCCAAGCGCCGCGCCATCCTCCTGGAGCAATACGAGCTGCTCCGGAAGGATCTGGAGGAACGCCGGAAGGCGCTGGAATACCTTCGCCTCAAGATCGATTGGTTCGACGGCCGCGTCTCCGACCTGGAGGCCGCCCTCAAGACCGCGACTCCCGAGGCTTTGCAGGCCGGCGACCCCGAGCTTGCCGACGCCTCCCACGCGGCCGCCGTCGGCGTCGCCCCCGCCATCCACCATCCCAACGAGCGCCGCTGACCCGGCCGCGCCCGTCAGGCCGTCGCGCCCGGCTTGGCGTCGTGGGCGACGAGGCGGAGGACGCGGAAGAGCTCGGAGACGCCCCAGGCCTGGGCGCCGGTGCCGCAGGGCTCGTGGGGGGCGTCGCCCATCACGCATTCGGGGAGCTGGGTGACGCAGTCCTGGTTCACGAGGTGCTCGGCGGAGGCCAAGAGGGCGTGGGCGACGGCGCGGATGGGTTCCTCGGGGTAGGTGAGCCAAAGGGCCTCGGCGTAGAGGGGGAAGGGGAGCGTCCAGCCGGTGCCGTTGTGGTAGGCGGGCTTGCGGCGGGTGTCCTCGTCGCCCTCGTAGCGGCCCCAATAGGGATTGTGGGGGTCGTTGAGGGGGCGGCCGTCGCGGACGATGGGGAGCGCGCGGCGGACGGGGCGGTCGGCGAGGGTGCGGATGGCGCCGGGCAACAGGAGGCAACCGGCGCTCCCCAGGACGGATTGGGCCAGCGCGCGGTCGTCGCGGAGCAGGCCGAGGGTGACGGCGTAGAGCTGGTTGGGGCGGATGGCGTCGTCGGGCTCGGCCTGGCGGGCGCCGACGCCCTGTTCGGCGTAGAGGCAGTCGGAGAGGCCGCCCTGCGGCAGGGGGAAGAGCTCGCGGAAGGCGCGGCGGACGCGTGCGGCGAGGCGCGCCCACTTGGGGGAGACCTCGCGCCCGAGGAGGTCGAGGAGGCGCACCCAGAGGGCCTGGATCTCGACGGCGTAGCCGTTGCGGGGGGTGCCGGCGGGGTAGTTGGTGTCCATCCAGGTGTAATGGGCGGGGGCCCAGACCAAGCCGGTCTCGGGGTCGGCGCGGATGCCGTTCTCGGTGCCGGAGACGTAGTGCTCGGCGATGGAGACCAGGATGTCGCGGAGGGTGCGCTTGCCGCAGCGGAGACCGAGCACTTTGGCGGCGCCTTGGGCGGCGATGAGGTCGTCGGCGGCGACGGCGAGCCAGAGGGGGGCGTCGACGGTCTCGCGGTTGGCGTCGTCCTCGCCGCGGATCATGTTGGGGATGGTGCCGTTGCGCTCGAAGCGGCCGAACTCGGCGAGGATGTCGAAGGCGGTGTCCCAGTCCTCGGCGGCGATGATGCCGCGCAGGGCGATGAGGGTGTCGCGCCCCCAGTCGAGGAACCATGGGTAGCCGGCGATGACGGTCTTGTGGGCGTCGCGGCGGACGATGTAGTTGCGCAGGGCCAAGCGCATGGCCTTTTCCAGCGGGAGCGCGGTGCCGGGGAGCGCGCCGCGCAGGGCGGGGATCTGCGGCACGCCGGGGCAGGGCTCGCCGGCGACGAGGGCGACCTCCTGCCCGCGGTCGAGCTCGACGTGGAACCAGCCGGGGCTCCACAGGTCGCCCGCGCCCTCCTGCCCGCGCGCGGCCTCCTCGGGGTGGGCCACGTTGTAGGTCCAGGCAGGCTCGGGGTTCCAGTCGGCGCCGGCCATGGAGACGGCCATGCGCGCGCCGGGCTCGGGCTCGAAGTCGAATCCGTCGGGGCGGTTCGTGACCGCCTTGGGCCAATCCCGCTCGGGGCCGGCGTAGGCCTTGGTCTTGCAGTGGAAGTCGCGCCACTCGATGTCGGGCCGCAGGACGAGGCCGACGGTGACGGCGGGGTCGCGGAAGGGCCCGGTGCTGCGGCTGCGGCGGAAGCGGAGCACCACGCGGTTGGCGCCGGGCTCCAGCGCCGCGCGCAGGACGATCGGCACGCGGCGGCCCATGCCGCAGGGCACGGAGAAGTGCCACTCCGCGGCCGAGCCGTCGGGCGCGACGGTGACGTGGACCAGGCAGGGGCCGCCGAGGGGCGTGCTGAAGCCGTTGCAGAGTACCCAGGCGCGGCAGCGGGTCAGGAAGACCTGGCGGTCGACCGGCACGGAGGGGTGGCGGTTGAGCGCCAGCAGGCAGTCGTATTGCGAGCGGATGTCGCCCCATTTGAGTCGGATCTGGGCCATCGCGCCGGCGCCGTTGGTGAGGAGGCAGCGGGCGTTGCCCAGCGCCTTGACGTCGAGCCCGGAGAAGCGGCGCTGGACGCGCCCGGCGGTCTCGCCGAGCCCCAGCGCCCAGAGGGTGGAGACGTGGTCGCGCACGCCCTCGGGGGCGTGGATCTCCGCGTGGAGGGTGAGGCGGACGGTGTTGCGCGGGGGGCCGACGAAGGAGTCGAAGTCGCGCCGCGAGGGGAGCATCAGCCCGTGGCCGCCATCGGCTAGCGAGATGGAGCGGCCCCCGCAGACGGCCGCGCCTTTGGGGTCGAAGAGCGTGACGCGGAAGGGGACGGCGGCGGAGACGAAGAGGAGCGCGCCGGGGGGCACGCAGACCTCGCGGCGCAAGTCCTCGGGCAGGCGCAGGGCCATGGCGCGGACGCAGCCCCCGGCTTTGCCGGGGAGCGCGGTGAAGGCGACCGGGTCGGCGATGAAGCGGTTGGCCAAGGCGTCGAGATCCTCCGCGTAGAGGTCGACGCTGCCATCGAGCCAGCGCAGGGTGTTGAGGGCCATGACGAGCCGGCGGCGGCGGGCCATCCCGGCCACGGGGGCCGCGCCGCGCTGGCAGACGGCGGATTCGACGGCCGCCATGTCGCCGGGGCGCGGGGAGAGGCACCGCACCTGGCCGGGCCGGAGGGGCATCCGCAGGGGGTTGACGCGGCAGGGCTTGCCCTCCAGCAGGTCGTAGGCCTCGCGGTAGGGGAAGCCCGAGGCGTCGAAGGTGACGCTCTGGGGCTGGCGCCAATCGAGGTTCGCCAGGATGAGGAGCGGCTCGTGGCCGGGGCGGGAGCGGACGATGGCCAGGACGTTCCCGCCGCCGCGCTGGGCCTGCGTCAGGCGCGTCTCCGGCCCGAAGAGGGGGTGGGCGCGCAGGATGGCGTTGAGGCGGCGGACGAGGGCGCAGGCGTTGTCGGCGGAGCCCCAGTTGAGCCCGCCGCAGCCGTGCACGTCGATCTTCTCCTGCGCGAACCACTCCGCGCCGGCGGTGATGCCGAAGCAGCCCTGCTGCGAGAGCATGGCCGCCAGCGTCAGGCGCAGGCGCGCGTAGTCGGGCGAGGTGGCGGCGAGGCGGTTGTTGTCGTGCGTCTCGGCGAAGTGGACCAGCGGCCCGCGCCCTTCCGAGAGGCGGAGCATGTTCGGGAGCATCGCTTCGAAGGCCCGCCGGTCGTAGGTCTGGAAGAGTTCCGAATAGGCCCAGTCCAGCCCCGAGACGCCGATGAGCGCCTCGGTCGTCTCCATCGGCCCGCCCAGCCCCTCGAGGAGGAAGACGGTGTCGGGGAACTCGCGGCGGACCAGCGCCACGATCACGTCCCACGCCGCCTTGGGGATCATGTAGCCCGCGTCGCAGCGGAAGCCGTCCACGCCCAGGCGGCACCAGTGGAGGAAGACGTCCGCGATTTTGCGCCGGAGGTCCGGGCGCGAATAATCCAGCTCCACCAAGTCCTCCCAGGTCACGCCCCAGGCGCCGGGGGAGTGGAAGGAGCCGTCGGCGTTCCTGCGGTACCACTCGGGGTGGTGGATCTGGAAGGTTGCCGCCCAGCCGGTGTGGTTGGCCGGCAGATCCATGAAGAGCGCGCCGCCGCGCGCGTGCGTCGCCGCGATCAGCTCGCGGAACTGGTCCAGCGGCGTCGCCGAGCGGTCGAACTCCGCCAGCGCCGGGTCCACCGAGAGGAAGTCCAGCCCTGCGAAGGGCGAGCCATAGCGCCCCATCCGCGCGAAGGTCGTCGGCGTCGGGTGGATGGGCAGCAGCAGGAGGTTGCGGAAGCCCAGGTTTTGGAAGATGTGGTCCAGGTGGCGGATGAGCCCGCGGAAGGTGCCGCTGGGCGGGATGACCGTGTAGCCCGCGCGGTCCAGCGCCTGCTCCTCCTCCGCGTGCGCCTTCGAGGCGAAGGGCGCGGCCATCGCCGCTCCGAACTGGCGCACGAAGGCCGCGTAGACGCTGTTGCCCGCGGCCGTGTGCGCGGGCGCCACCTTGACGACAGTGTTGCCGCCCTCCGGCCATTCCGGCACCGGCGTGTCGTCGCGCAGGAAGCACGCCTTGCCCTCGAAGATCCCCACCTCCAGCAGCGCGACGCGCACGCGCCAGGCGCCCTCCCCGCAAGGCTCCATCGGGATGTCGTGCCAATCGTCCCCGCTGATCAGGCGCGCCTCGTCCACGTGCGCCAGCACCTCGCGCTGATGCACCGAGGCCGCGCCCAGGTTGGTGCGGAAGACCATCCTGCCGGCCCCCTCGCCCTCGCGGGAGGCCCGCACCTCCAAAACGTCGCCCACCCAGCGCAGCAAGGTCTCTCCGGCGGCGGGAATCTGTCTGATCATAGCGTGCTCCCTCTCATGACGTATACAGCATACCACACCGGCCGCCGCGCCGCAAACCGCCCGAGAGCGCGCTCTCGGGGCGCCGCGGGCCGGGGCGGCGGGATGTTTCTGGCCCCGAGGGGCGCGCGTGTGGTATACTCTGCCGCGATTCGAGAGGAAGCAGCATGAAGTTCTACGAGTTCCTGAAGTCGCGCCACCTGGTTGAGGCGTGCACGTGCCCCGAGGAGAAGATGGCGGCGTTGCTGGAGAAGCCGCTGACGCTCTACATCGGCTTCGACCCCACGGCCTCGTGCCTGCAGGCGGGCAACTACGTGGCCATCCAGACGCTGGCGCAGTTCCAGCGGGCGGGGCACCGCGTCATCGCGCTGGTGGGCGGGGCCACGGGGATGATCGGCGACCCCTCGGGCCGCTCCACGGAGCGCAACTTCCTGTCGGAGGAGCAGCTGCGGCGGAACCTGGAGGGCATCAAGGAGAACCTGTCGCGCTTCCTGGATTTCGGCCACCCGACGAACCCGGCCATCCTGGTGAACAATTACGACTGGTACAAGGGCTACGCCGTCCTGCCCTTCCTGCGCGAGGTGGGCACGCTCTTCCGCATGAAGCCGATGCTCGCCAAGGATTCCGTGCAGAAGCGCCTGAACGCCGAGACGAACTCGATGACCTTCACGGAGTTCGCCTACCAGATCCTCCAAGGCTACGACTTCTACCATCTCTACAAGACCTATGGCTGCACCCTCCAGGTGGGCGGGGCCGACCAGTGGGGCAACATCACCGCGGGCACCGACCTCATCCGCCGCCTGGAGCCGGAGGCCGAGGTCAACGGCCTCACCATCCCGCTGGTGTGCGACGCCAACGGCCAGAAGTTCGGCAAATCCGCCGGCAACGCCATCTTCCTCAACGCCGACAAGACAAGCGTCTACGCCTTCTACCAGTTCTTCCTGCGGACGCTCGACGCCGACGCCATCCGCTACCTGCGCATCTTCACCTTCCTGGACGACGCGCAAATCGCCGAGCTGGCCGAGGCCCAACGCGCGCACCCCGAGGCCCGCGAGCCCCAGCGCGTCCTGGCCGAGACGCTCACCCGCACCGTCCACGGCGAGGCGGGGCTCCGCGCCGCGCAACGCGCCTCGGCCGTCCTCTTCGGCGGCTCGCTCGAGGGCGTCTCCGCCGCCGACCTTGAGGCCATCGCCGCCGACGTGCCCAGCGGCACGCTCCCGCGCGGGCAGGTCGTCGGCCAGCCGCTCGTGGACGTGGCCGTCGCGGCGGGCTTCCTCAAGAGCAAGGGCGAGGCGCGGCGGCTCATCGCCGGCGGCGGGCTCTCCCTCAACAACGTCAAGGTCGCCGACCCCGCCTTCGCCGTGCCCGCCGAGGCGCCCGTCGAGGGCCGCGCGCTGCTGCTCCGCCAGGGGAAGAAGAACTACTTCCTGCTCCGCCTCGCCTGAGGGGTCCCGCTGCCATGCCGCTCAGCCCCGCCACCGTCGCCGACATCCAGGCCCTCATGGGACGCGCGGGGTTGACGGAGGGGACGCTGCGCGAGCAGTTCGTGCTGGGCTCGGGGAACGGCGGGCAGAAAATCAACAAGACCGCCTCGGCGGTGCGGCTGACGCACCTGCCGACGGGGCTTTGGGTGAAGGTGCAGCGCTCGCGCTCGCGCGAGGACAACCGATGGCTGGCGCGGCGCGCCCTGGCCGAGCGTATCCTGGAGATCCGCGATGGCGAGCGCTCGGAGCGTCAGCAGGAACGCGAGAAGATCCGCCGCCAGAAACGCCGCCGCTCGCGCCGCCAAAAGGCGCGGATGCTCGACGACAAGGCCCGGCACGCCGCCAAGAAGGCCGCCCGGCGTTGGTCCCCGGAGGCGTGAGCCAAGCAAGAAGGCCCCGGCCGTCGGCCGGGGCCTTTCTGTCTTTGGGCGGCGCTCACTTGCCGCGGCGGTAGGGGTTGGGGACGCCGTAGGCGCGGGAGAAGTCCTCGATGCGGCGGAGGAGGGGGGCGGAGGGGTTCTCGGCGTATTCGGCAAGCAGGTCGAACATGGCGCGGGCGGCCCAGGCGCGACGGAGGTCGCGCCCGGTGCGGGCGGCCTCGGCGAAGTCGAAGGCGAAGACGGCGTCGTAGGGGGCCTCGGCGGAGCGGCCGGTGAGCTGGCAGGTGACGCCGCGGGTGGCCTTGGGGACGCGGCCGTAGACGACGAGGGGGCGGTCGGCGTAGAGGTGGGTGAGGGCGCGGGGGTGGATCTCGCCGCCGCTGCGGGCGTCGAAGGTGAGGGTGAGATCCTTCATCACGGGGTTGCGGATGGATTCGAAGACGGGGGCGAGCTCGTCGGCGAGGCCGGCGACGTCGCCGGCGGCGGAGGTGTTCTCGCCGCGGTTGGCGTAGCAGAGCATGTCGAGAAAGTAGGGGTCGCCCCGCTTGGCGCCGAAGGCGTAGACGGCGATGCGGCCTTGGTTCATGCGGGTGAACTCGCCGATGATGCGGGTGGTGCCGGTGACGCCGACGGTGGGCTCGCCGTCGGTGACGACGACGGCGATGGTGGGGCGGGCGGGGTCGCGGGGGAGGGTGAGGATGTCTTGGAGGAGCAGGAAGAGGTCGGTGTTGCCGATGGCGCGGAGGGAGTCGATGAAGGTCTCGGCGCGGGCGCGGGAGGCGGGGTCGTAGGTGAGCCAGGCGTCGGAGGGGGTGAGGGTGACGTCGCGGAAGGCGAAGACGTTGAAGCGGTCGCCGGCGCGCAGGACGTTGGCGAGGGCGGCCTTGAGCGCGGCCTTGCCTTGGGCCAGGCGGTCGGCGCCGATGGAGCCGGAGACGTCTTGGATGAGGACGACGTCCTTGGGCATCACGGCGAGGGCGCTCTCCGGCTTGCGGAGGATCTCCAGGCGGAAGTAACGGTAGTCGGGGTCGTCCTTTGGCTCGGAGACGGTGAGGGAGAGGGAGAGGCGGTCGTCGATGGCGCGGAAGGCCGGCGCCTCCTCGCGGGCGTCCACGGTGACGGCGTCGGCCAGCGCCTGGGCGGCGGCCGCCTGCCCGTCGGCCGGGGCCGCCGGCTGGGGGGGCGCGGCGAGGCCCGTGCCCTCGCCAAGGGACTGGGCGGCCTTGGCGAGGTCGGCGCCCGCGACGGCCGGGCGCGGGGCGTCCGGGGCGCCGCCGAGGGGGAGATCCCGGACGCTTTCGGCGAGGTCGGGGGCCTTGGGCGCGCGGGGGAGGCCGTCGGGGATGACCCAGCGCGGCTCGGGGTCGGCGGCGCGGAGGTCGGGGAGGTCGGGCACGGCGGCGATGGCTTGGCGCGGGGGGGCGAGGCCGGGCATCGGCGCGGGGGCGGCGGGGAGCGCCGGCGTGGCGGGCGGGGGAGGGTCGGGGAGGGGGAGGGCCTCGGCGGCGGCGACGGCGGCGCCCGAGGCTTGGCGGGCGGCCTCGGCGGGGTCGGGCGCTCGCGCGGCCTCGGCCTGGGCCAGCCCGGCCTCGCGGGCGAAGGTCTCGATGCGCATGGGCGGGAGGTCGGCGGGGACGCGCGGCGCCTCGCCGGCCCCGACGAGGCCGCCCAGCGGGAGGCGCTCCAGGGCGATCATCGCGCCGCAGTGGAGGAGGACGGAGAGGAGGATGGAGAGCGCGAGCCCCAAGGTGTGCCGCCCCATGCCCAGACCGTTGTCCGGGCGCGGGAGGACGAAGGGTTCGCGGGGTTCCGCCTCCATGGGTGGGCCTCAGCGGCCGTGGCAGTTCTTGAACTTTTTGCCGGAGCCGCAGGGGCAGGGGTCGTTGCGCCCGACCTTGGGGAAGGCCTGGGCGGGCTCCTGCCTGGGCGGGGCGGGGGGCTCGGCGGAGGCGGTGGCGGGGTCGAGCCCCATGGCGCGCATGAGCGACTCCAGGGAGCCGTCCGTCTCGGGGGCGGGCTCGGGCGCGGGTTTGGCCAGGCCGGGGGCGGTGACGGTGAAGGAGGGGGGCATGGCCGGCGCGGGGCGCGGGGCCTCGGGGGCGGGCTGCGGCGGCGGGGGGAGGCTGGCGGTGAGGTCGCCGAGGTCTTGGTGGACGGTCTGGGCGCGGCGGGCGGCGCGTTCGCGCATGGCGAAGTAGGCCTCGATGTTGGTGGTGGTGGTGAAGGCGCCGCGGACGATGCCGCCCTTGATGGTGTCCATGAGCTCGGAGAACATGGAGAAGGCCTCGCGCTTGTATTCCACCAGCGGGTCGCGCTGGCCGTAGCCGCGGAGGCTGACGCTGCGGCGGAGGTCGTCCATCGCGGCCAGGAACTTCTGCCATTCCTCGTCGATGGCGGTGAGGCAGATCATGCGTTCGAGCATGGGGAGCGCCTCGGGGATCTCGCCCTCGCACTTGGCCTGATAGGCTTCCTCGACGCGGCCGTAGAGGGTCTGGGCGGCTTCCTGGGGCTTCCCGACCCAGCCGGCGCATTCTTCCTTGGCGCAGGCGATGGGGAAGTTGGAGACCCAGGCGTGGAGGGCGTCGGGGTCGGCGTCCTTGGCGGTGGTGAGGAGGGCCTCGCAGCGGTCGGCGATGACGTCGTTGAAGACGTCGAGGATGCGTTCGTGGGCGGCGCCGGCCTGCATGAGCACCTCTTGGCGGAGGCCGTAGATGATGGCGCGCTGCTTGTTCATCACGTCGTCGTATTGCAGGGTGCGCTTGCGGATGGAGAAGTTTTGCTCCTCGACCTTGCGCTGGGCGCGTTCGACGGTGTGGTTGAGCCAGCGGTGCTCGATGGCCTCGCCTTCCTTGAGGCCGAGGCGGGTCATCATGCCGGCCAGGCGGTCGCTGCCGAAGAGGCGCATGAGGTTGTCTTCGAGCGAGAGGTAGAAGCGGCTGGCGCCGGGGTCGCCCTGGCGGGAGCAGCGGCCGCGGAGCTGGCGGTCGATGCGGCGGGACTCATGGCGTTCGGAGGCGATGACGTAGAGGCCGCAGGGGCGTTCCTCGAGGAGCTTGCGGAGGGTCTTGCGCTCGCCTTTGGGGACGGTGTCGAGGGTGAGGTTTTTGTCCTTGATCTGCTCGTCGGTCATCCAGACGACGCCGGGGCCGAGCTTGATGTCGGTGCCGCGCCCCGCCATGTTGGTGGCGATGGTGACGGCGCCTGGCTGGCCGGCCTGGGCGACGATCTCGGCCTCCATGGCGTGGTTCTTGGCGTTGAGCACGTGGTGGGGGATGCCGGCCATGCGGAGCATACGGCTGAGGATCTCGGAGGTGTCGACCGTCACGGTGCCGAGAAGGACGGGCTGCCCGCGGTCGTGCGCGGCCTTGACCTCCTCGATGATGGCGCGGTATTTCTCGCGCTGGGTCTTGTAGATGAGGTCGTTGCCGTCGACGCGGCGGATGGGGCGGTTGGTGGGGATGACCACCACGTCGAGCTTGTAGATGTCGTTGAACTCGGTGGCCTCGGTCTCGGCGGTGCCGGTCATGCCGGAGAGTTTGCCGTAGAGGCGGAAGTAGTTCTGGATGGTGATGGTGGCGAGGGTCTGGGTCTCGCGCTCGATGTTCACGCCCTCCTTGGCCTCGACGGCCTGATGGAGGCCCTCGCTCCAGCGGCGCCCGGGGAGAATGCGGCCGGTGAATTCGTCGACGATCATCACCTTGCCGTCCTGCACCACGTATTCCTCGTCCTTGCTGTAGAGGGCGTAGGCGCGCAGGAGCTGGTCGACGATGTGGAGGCGCTCGCTCTTGGCGGCGAAGGCCTCTTGGATCTGACGGCGCTTGGCGGCGCGCGCCTCGGCCGGGAGCGAGGCGTCGCCGTCGAGGGCGGCGAGTTGGCCGGGGAGGTCGGGCACCACGTACATGTCGGGGTCGTCCGGGGAGATGAAGCGCGTGCCTTTGTCGGTGAGGGCGACCTCGCGGGTCTTTTCGTCGATGGTGAAGAGGAGGACTTCCTTGAGGTCGCGCGCCTCATGCTTGCGCATGTCGGTGATCATCATGGCCTCCACCTGCTCGTGGAGGCGGCGGACGGCGGGTTCCTCGATGAGGTGCTGGAACTGCTTGTTCTTGGGCGTGCCGTGGTAGACCTGGTAGAGGCGGCGCATGGCGCCGTCGCCGTCGCCTTTGGCGATGAGCGCCTTGGCCTCGGCGAGGAGCTGGGTGCAGATCTTGGTCTGCTCGCGGAAGACACGCTCCACGCGCGGCTTCTGCGCCACGTACTCGCCGGAGGCGGAGCGCTGGGCGGGGCCGGAGATGATGAGCGGGGTGCGGGCCTCGTCGATGAGGATGCTATCCACCTCGTCGACGATGGCGAAGGCATGGCCGCGCTGCACCACCTGCGAGGGGTCGGTGGCCATGCCGTTGTCGCGGAGGTAGTCGAAGCCGAACTCGCTGTTGGTGCCATAGGTGACGTCGCAGGCATACTGCGCGCGCCGCTCGGCGGGCCCCATCGTGTTCTGGATGCAGCCCACCGTCAGCCCCAGGAAGGAGAGCAGGTGGCCCATGAACTGCGCGTCGCGGCGGGCCAGGTAGTCGTTCACGGTCACCAGGTGCGCCGCGCCGCCGGAGAGGGCGTTGAGGTAGAGCGGGAAGGTGGCCACCAGCGTCTTGCCCTCGCCCGTCTGCATCTCGGCGATCTTCCCTTGGTGGAGGACGATGCCGCCGATGATCTGCACGTCGAAGGGGATCATGTTCCAGGTCAGCGTGTGCCCGCAGACCTCCACCGTGGTGCCGACGAGGCGGCGGCAGGCGTTCTTCACGGCCGCGTAGGCCTCGGGCAGCAGGTCGTCGAGCGTCTCGCCCTTGGCCAAACGCTCGCGGAACGCCTGCGTCTTGGCCTTCAGCTCATCGTCGCTCAGCGCCTGATACTGCTCCTCGATGGCGTTGATCTTGCGCACGAGGGGCAGGAGTTTCTTGATGTCGCGTTGGTTCTTGGTGCCGAAAATCAGCTTCAGGAGATTCATGTCTGTCCTTTGAGATAGGGGAACGCATAGCATACCACAACGGGCCCGGCCGCGTCGCGGTCACGGCGCGAGGCCCAGTTCGCGGGCCTTGGGCGCCAAGGCCTCGATGTTCTGGGTCAGCTTTTTCCAGACGGCGCCCTTTTGCACGGCGCCTGCGTCGAAGGGGTGCTCCCGCTCCCACGCCTCGGCGGCGGCCTCCAGCCGCTTGATCTCCTCCTGCAGGCCGGTGGCGCGGTAGCGGAGTTCCTTGCGGAGGTCTTGGTATCTCAGGCGCTCGGCGTTGCTTTTCGCGGCCTTCTGCGCGGCCTCGTAGCGGCGGTCGGCGGCGGGGACCTTGGCCAACTGCGCCTTGCGCTCCGCCAGATCCTTGGCGGGCGACTGCGCCAGATGGCGCTCGCGCGCGCGCTCCAATAGCTTCGCGCGCATGGCGACGGCGGAATAATAGTCGCGCGCGGTGGCCTGCTTGGCCACCTGCGCCACGAAGGCGTCCAGGTCCGTCTTCGGATTCGCCGCCTCGCCCAGGAAGACGCGGCAATCCGCGCCCAGCAGCACGCACTCGGGTTTCTTGGGCCGCTGGAGGGCGACGTAGAAGGCCGGCTCGCCGTTGGCCTTGATCTCCTTGAGCACGTCGAACAGTTCGCCGCCGTTGACGAGGGCGGCCTGCTTGCCGTCCTTGCCGTAGGCCTTGGCGGTGGATGCCGTCACCACGCCCCAGCCGACCGGCGTGGGCGCGGCGGCCGAGAGCGCGAGGGGCAGGAGGGCGAGCGCGAACAGAAGGCTTCGCATGGGGGGACTCCTTAGTTTCGGTAAAAGACGAGGGTGCCGGGGGGCACGCGCTTCATGTCGATGGCCCCGGCGGGGCGCAGCGGCTGGCCGGGCATCAGATAGAAGGTGTCCGGCGCGTCCCACTGGGTGGGGCAGATCTGCGCGGGCAGGCGGCGGCTGGTGACGGGCCCGCCGCGCGCGTAGCCCACCAAAATCTTCGTGCCCGGCGGCAGCGCCGCCAAGGTCTTCTCGGAGAGCGCCGAGCCGCGCACGCTGCCGCCCGTGGGGCGGATGTACCACGTGTCCTGGGCGAAGACGGCCTCGCCGATCAGCCGGCGCGGGTGCGCGCCCTTGGCCAGCGTTTGGACCGGTGAGCCGGCGGCGTCCGCGTCGCCCAGGATGACCTTGGTGCCCACGGTCAGGCTCTCCCAGTCGCGCACCTGGTCGCCCGGCACCCTGCGGCCGTCGGGGAAGACGTAGAGGGTGGAGGCCGCGTTGTAGGCGTCGCGCGCCACGTCCCAGGCCGTCTGCCCCTTGGCGATGACGTAGGTGCGCGGCCCCGCGGCCTCCGCCGCGCGCGGGGCGGACCCGGCGCCGGGCAGTTTGTAGGGTAGCAGGCGCTCGCCGTTCTTCGCGTAGAGCACCTGCGCCAGATAGGCGTCGCCCACCACCAGCCGGCGCGCCCGCACGTCGGGGTCGGCGAGCCAACGCTCCTCCAGCCCCAACAGGCCGCGCACGGCGGGCGTGGCGTAGCCCATGCCGCAACGCTTGCGCCCGCGATGGCTGCGCGGGTGCCAGCGGTTGGGCGTGCCGTAGGCCACCTGCGCGTGCGGCATCACGTTCGCGTCCTTCACGCCGTAGATCTTCTGCAAGGCCAGCACCAGTTCGCGCAGGGCCGCGTACTGCGCGCGCGTCAGCGCGCGGTCATGGTAGCCCACCACCTCGACGCCCACCGACACGTCGTCCAGGTTGCGCCGTCCCCGCCACATGCTCACCCCGCAATGATAGGCCACGCGCCGGTGGTCGACGATGCGGTAGACCTTCCCGTCGCGGTCGACGCAATAATGCGCCTCGCCGTTCCGGCTCAGCTTTTGGAGCGAGGGCTTCGCCTCGCCCTCGGTGGTGTGGAGGATGATGTAGTCGGTGGCGTCGCGGCGGGCGCGCTCCTTGTTGCGCGGGCTGACGTAGGCGTTGCTGTAGGTCAGCGCGTGGCAGAGACCGCACGCCAGCACCCACAGCGCCGCCAACGCCAGGCGCGTCACAGCTCGGCCTGCAACCTTTCGTCGGCGGCCTCGACCTTCCGGGCCATCTCGGCCTTGTGGGCGCGCAGGGCCTCGCGCAGCGCCGGGTCGCCCAGCGCCAGGATCTGCGCGGCCAGCACGCCCGCGTTCGTGGCGCCCGCGTTGCCGAGGGCCAGCGTGGCCACGGGGATGCCGCCGGGCATCTGGACCGTCGCCAGCAGCGCGTCCAGCCCATCCATCGCGCCGCCCTTCATCGGCACCCCCAGCACGGGGAGCGTCGTGTGGCCGGCGACGACGCCGGCCAGGTGCGCGGCCATGCCCGCGGCGCAGATCAGCACCTTCAGCCCGCGGCCCTCCGCCTCCTCGGCGTAGCGCGCGGCGCGCTCGGGCGTGCGGTGCGCGCTCATCACGTGCGCCTCGAAGGGGATGCCGAACTGTTTCAGCGCCGCGACGCACTTCTGCATCGTGCCCCAGTCCGAGTCACTGCCCATCACGATGCCGACCAGCGGCTTCTCGTTGTCCATCGGTTGAAACCCTTTCCTTTGCTCAGAGATGACGGAACGCCTTGGCCGCGATGTCGCGCCGGAAGTGCGCCCCCTCGAAATGGATCTTCGCCACGCCCGCGTAGGCCGCGTCCACCGCCGCGCGCAAATCCGCCCCCCGCGCCGTCACCGCCAGCACGCGCCCGCCGGAGGTGACGAGCCGCCCCTCCCGCAGCGCCGTGCCCGCGTGGAAGACCACGCACCCGGCGGCCTCCGCCGCCTCCGTCCCCGAAATGGGCAGGTTCTTGGGGTAGGCGCCCGGATAGCCCGGCGCCGCCATCACCACCGTCGCCGCCGCCCCCGGCAGGACGCGCACGGCCGCCGGGTCGAGCCGGCCCTCCGCGCACGCCAGCAGGATCGGCGCTAGGTCGCCCTCCAGGCTTGTCAGCACCGCCTCCGTCTCGGGGTCGCCGAAGCGGCAGTTGAACTCCAGCACGCGCACGCCCTTGGGGCCGATCATCAGCCCGCAGAAGAGGACGCCCCTGTAGGCGACGCCGAGGCGGCGCAGCTCCCGGAGCGTCGGCAGCACCACTTGGTCGCGCACCGCGCCCATCACCTCGGGCGTGGCGATCGGGGCGGGGGTGTAGGCGCCCATGCCGCCGGTGTTCGGGCCCTCGTCGCCGTCGTTCACGCGCTTGTGGTCCTGCGCCGCCGGCAGGAGCGCCACGCGCTCCCCGTCGCAGAGGGCGAAGACCGAGGCCTCCTCGCCCTCCAAGAACTCTTCGAGCAGCACCTCGGCCCCCGCCGCGCCGAAGCGGCCGCCGTCGAGCATGTCGCGGATCGCCGCCTCGGCCTCCGCGCGGGTCTGGGCGATGACGACGCCCTTGCCGGCCGCCAGGCCGTCCGCCTTGATCACCACGGGCAGCCCGAAGTCCCCCAAGGCCGCGACGGCCGCCTCCGAGTCGGTGAAGACCGCCGCGCGCGCCGTCGGCACCCCCGCCGCCGTCATGACCTCCTTCGCGAAGGCCTTGCTGCCCTCCAGCCGCGCCGCCGCCTTGCTTGGCCCGAAGACGCGCAGGCCCTCGGCCTCCAGCAGATCCGTCAGCCCCGCGCAGAGCGGCGCCTCCGGCCCCACCACCGTCAGATCCGGCCGGTTCGCCTTCGCCCAGGCCACGATGGCCGGGAGGTCCTCCGCCCCGATGGGCAGGTTGGCCGCCAGGGCCGCCGTGCCGGCGTTCCCCGGCGCGCAGTAAAGCTCATGGCCGCCCGCGTCCCGCGCCAGGCGCCAAACGATGGCGTGCTCCCGCCCGCCGTTTCCGATCACCAAAATCTTCATGGCCGATAGCATACCACATCGGCGGCCCCCGCGTCCGCCCTGCCGCCCGCGGTGCGCGGCGCCGCCGCCCGACGCAAAAAGGGTTGACGGCGCGGGGCGCCGTTGCTACCGTGGGATTGGGTCGGTTCGCGCCCCCGGCGCCTTCGGGGGTGGGACGCTGCCTGACGAAAGGGAGAGCCAATGAGACGCCGTCAGTTTCTTCAAGGGATCGGGTGTTTGGCCTTGGGCGCCATGGGCGAGGGTGTCTCGGCCGCGGCCGAGGCGGCGGGGCCGGCCGTGCGGCGGCCGAACCTCCTCTATGTCTTCGCCGACGAGCTGCGGGCGCAGGCGCTGGGCTACATGGGGCGCGAGCCGGTGCGGACGCCGCGGCTGGACGCCTTTGAGCGGGAGAGCGCGAACCTGACGCAGGCCGTCAGCAATTATCCGGTGTGCGTGCCTTACCGGACGATCCTGATGAGCGGGCGGTATCCTTTGGGGAACGGCGTCTACGTGAATTGTTTTTGGGACGGGCGGCAGATGCCGGAGTCGCTCGTGTGGTGGTCGGACGTGCTGAGGCGCAACGGTTACGCCACGGCCTACCTGGGCAAGTGGCACATCAGCGAGCCCGCTCGTCATTACCAGGGCAAGAAGGTCGCCGGTACGTGGCTGCCGCCGGAGCGGCGTCATGGGTTCGATCTCTTTTATTGCCATAACGGCAACCAACATCTGAGCAACCGTTATGTGTGCGGCGATTGGCCGTGCGACAAAATGGAGCCGGTCGAGCAATGGACGCCCGAGCACGAGACGGACGTGGCCTTGCGTTGGCTGGAGAACAAGGATGGGGCTTTGCGCGACCCTTCCAAGCCCTTCGCGCTCGTGGTCAGCTGGAATCCCCCGCATTCCCCTTATCGCCTCCATCCGGAGCGCCTCATGGCCCACTACAAGGACGTGGACGTGGAGGCGCTTTGCGCGAAAACGCCCAATGTGCCGCCGAAGGGGACGCGCTGGGGGGATTATTATCGGAAGAACATCCTGCACTATTACGCCGCCATCACCGGGATCGACGAGCAGTTCGGCCGCCTGTTGGATGGGTTGAAGCGGTTGGGGCTGGAGCGGGACACGGTGGTGGTCTTCACCTCCGACCACGGGAACTGCCTCGGGCGGCACGGGGAGATCTCGAAGAACAACCCTTACGAGGAGTCGCTGCGCGTGCCGCTGCTCTTCCGTTGGCCGGGGCGGATCCCGGCGCGGCGGGACGGCCTGCTTTTCTCGGTGGCGGACATGTATCCCACGCTGCTGGGGCTTGTCGGGCTTCGGGGGGCCGCGCCGGAGGGGTTGGACGGCAACGACCTCTCGGGCGTCCTGCGTGGCGAGCCGGGGCCGCGCCCGGCCTTTCAGCCTTATTATGGCATCGAACGGAGCGTCCGCGCGTCCGGCACCCCAAACTACGACCGCCGGGGCGTCCGCACCGAACGTTACACCCTTGTGCTGCGTTGCGGCAAGGACGGCGCCCTCGAGGAGACGCTGCTTTACGACCACGTGGACGACCCTTACGAACAGAACAATCTCGCCCAGGCGCGGCCGGATTTGGTTTGCGAGCTCGCCGAACTGTATCTGCGGCCTTGGCTGGAGCGCACGAAGGATCCCTGGCTGGGGAACCTGCCGTCGTAAGGCGCGCGCCGCGGGCCGGAGGGGTGGGGTGGGCCGCCGGGGCGCGTCTCTGCTATAATGCGCGCCATGACCGAGACCGTTTCCGACGCGCGCAGCGCCTGGGGGTTGCTCCCCGTGGCCATCCTGCTGCTGCTGTTCCTGGGGGTGGGCATCCCGTTCCGTGAGAGCGTGGCGCTGCCCGCCATCGTGCCGTTCCTTGCCGCGTTGGGGGTGGCGTTCCTGCAGTGCCGCGGGCGGCCTTTCCCGGAGCGGCTCAACCTGGCCGCGGCGGCGATGGGGCAGTGCGACGTGATGGTCATGTGCCTGGTCTTTTTGCTGGCGGGGGCGTTCTCGGGGGCCGCCCAGGCGGCGGGGTGCGTGGAGAGCACGGTGAACCTGGGGCTGAGCGTGCTGCCGCCGTGGGCGGCGGTGGCGGGGCTGTTCGCCATCGCGGCGTTCGTCTCCACGGCGATGGGCACGTCGGTGGGGACGATCGTGGCGCTGACGCCGATCGCGGTGGGCATCGCGCAGAAGGCGGCGCTGCCGGGGCCGCTGTGCGTGGGGGCGGCGGTGTGCGGGGCGATGTTCGGGGACAACCTGTCGATGATCTCCGACACGACCATCGCGGCCACCCGAACGCAGGGGTGCGGGATGCGGGACAAGTTCCGCGAGAATCTGCGGCTGGTCTGGCCGGCGGCGTTGCTCTCGCTGGGGCTCTTCGCGGCGCTGGCGCCCGGCGGCGCGCCGTTGGAGGGGCCGTTGCCCTACAGCGTGCCGCGGCTGCTGCCGTACCTGGCGGTGCTGGGGGCCGCGCTGTGCGGCATGAACGTGGTGCTGGTGCTCGTCCTGGGGACGCTGCTCTCGCTGGGCGTCGGGATGGGGACGGGGGCCTTGGCGGCGCGGGACGCCTTTCGGGCGGTGGGGGATGGCGTGGCGGGGATGTACGACATCACGGCCATCTCGATCGTCGTCGCCGGCGTGTTGGGGCTGGTCCGCGCGAACGGCGGCATCGACTGGCTGCTCCACCATGTGCTGCGCCGGGTGCGGGGGCGGCGCGGGGCGCAGGCGGGGATCGCCGTGCTGGTCTCGGCCGTGGATGTGGCCACCGCCAACAACACCGTGGCCATCGTCATGGCCGGGCCCGTCGTGCGCACCGTGGCCCAGGCGCATGGGGTGTCCCCGGCGCGCGCGGCGTCGCTGATCGACATCTACGCCTCGGTCTGGCAGGGACTGCTCCCCTACGGGGCGCAGTTGCTCTACGCCGCCGGCGGCGCGACGGCGCTGGGGTTGGCGCTGACGCCCGCCCAGCTGATCCCGTGGCTGTTCTATCCGATTTTGATGGGGCTCACCGTGCCGCTGACGTTGCTGGCCCGCGCGTTCCTCCGCCGGGCGGGCGCGGAGGCCGCGCGGTGAGCGGTGCGTCTTTCGGTATGCAGGGCGCGGGGTGGGGCCGAGGCAGGGTTTGCGGGCGGCGGCGCGATGTGCTAGAGTGAGGCCAAAAAGGAAGGAATGGACAGATGAGGACGCTTACTGCTTTGCTTGGAGTCTTGGCCGCGGGTTTCGCGGCGGCGGCGCCGGAGTGGGAGGATGAGACGGTCTTTCAGGTGAACCGCGAGCCCGCGCGCGCCGCGTTGCTGCCGACCGCGGAGGGAAGCACGTTGTCGCTGAACGGGAAGTGGCGCTTCCGGTTCTCCGAGCGGCCCGCCGGGCGCCCCGCGGACTTTTGGAAGTCTTCCTTCGACGTTTCGGGGTGGGACACCATCGACGTGCCGCTGAGCTGGCAGATGGCCGGCTATGGTACGCCGGTTTATTCCAATGAGATCTATCCCTTCAAGATCGACCCGCCGCGCGTGACGGGCGAGCCGCCGCGCGACTGGACGTCCTTCAAGGAACGTCCGTCGGTGGGCAGCTACAAGCGCACCTTCACCCTGCCCGAGGGTTTTAATAAGGGTAAGGTCTACCTCCGCTTCGACGGCGTGGAATCCGCCTATTACGTGTGGGTGAACGACACGTACATCGGCTATGGCGAGGATTCCTTCACCGCCGGCGAGTATGACGTCACCAAGGCCCTGAAGGAGGGCGAGAACACCGTCTCCGTGGAGGTCTACCGCTGGAGCGACGGCAGCTACCTGGAGGATCAGGACTTTTGGCGCCTCGCCGGCATCTTCCGCGACGTGACGCTCTTCTCCACGCCCACCTTGCAGATCCGCGACCTGTGGGTGCGGCCCGGCCTGGCCGACGATTACGTCACCGGGACCGTCGCCGGCGACGTTTGGGTCCGCAACGCCGCCGACACGCCCTCCCAGCCCGCCGAGGTCGACGTCTCCATCGGCAAGGTCTACGCCGCCACCCTGCCCGTGCCGGCCCTCCAGCCCAATCAGGAAATCAAGCTGTCGCTGCCCGAGGGGAAGGTGGAGAAGGTGCTTCGCTGGACCGCCGAGACCCCCAATCTCTACGACGTGGCGGTCAGCCTCCCCAACGGCGACGCCCGCGCGCTCAAGGTCGGCTTCCGCCGCATCGAGGTGGGCAAGCAGGGCGAGTTGCTCATCAACGGCGTCAGCACCAAGTTGTGGGGTGTCAACCGGCATGAGATGGATCCCGACCGCGGCCGCTACATGACCCGCGAGAAGATGGAGGCCGACGCCCTTTGGCTCAAGAAGGGCAACTTCAACGCCGTCCGCACCGCCCATTACCCCAACTCGCCCTATTGGTACGAGCTCTGCGACCGACTCGGCATCTATGTGATGGACGAGGCCAACATCGAGGCCCATCAGATCCGCGGCACCAAGTGGTGCCTCAACGACGTCCCCTCCTGGCACGCCGCCTATGCCTTCCGCGTGCAGAATATGTTCCAGCGCGACAAGAACCACGCCTCCATCATCATGTGGTCCCTCGGCAACGAGACCGGGCCCGGCAAGAACCTCGCGGACCAGGGCGATTGGCTCAAGAAGACCGACCCCGGCCGCCTTGTCCACTACTGCGACTTCCCCTGGGGCAGCCCCCACAACGACATGGACAGCGCCATGTACCGCGCGCACGACAACCTGCACGGCATCGCCAAGCAGCACACCGACCGCCCCTTCGTCCACGTCGAATACGCCCACTCGATGGGCAACGCCTGCGGCATGTTCGAGGAATACATCAAGATCTACGAGCGCTATCCCCGCATGATCGGCGGCTTCGTCTGGGATTTCATCGACCAAGGCCTGCGCGCCACCAAGGATGAGCAGACCGGCCTCTTCCGCCTTGAGCCCTTCACCGGCAAGTCGCTCGCCTTCGGCGGCCTCTTCGGCGACAAGCCCAACTTCGGCGACTTCTGCGACAACGGCGTCATCACCGCCGAACACAAGCCGAAGGGGCAGTTCTGGGCCATCAAGCAGGCCCAGCAGCCCTTTGGGTTCGCGTGGGACGCCGGCAAACAGGCCCTCACCGTCACGAGCAAGTTCTTCCACAAGACCGCCTCGGGCTACGCCCTCTACAACAAGCAGGGCAAGGCGCTCGCCGCGATCCCCGACCTCGCGCCCGGCGCCTCCGCCGCCATCCCGCTCGTGCCCACCTTCTCCCCGCACGGCGACGACTTCCCCGTCTTCGTCGCCCACGCCGAGGGCATCGACCCCAAGGCCATCGTCACCGACTGCGTGGCGTGGTTCGCCATCCCCGCCCCCGCCGTCAAGCCTGACCGCCCGAGGGTCGGCCAGCTCCCCAAAATCGGCATGACGGTGGCCCAAACCCCCGACGGCGCCCTTCAGGTCACCGATTCGGACAAGGACGGCACCCGCCTTGTCTTCCGCGACGGCGTGCTGGCCCAGGTGCGCTACAACGGCAAGGAGCTCCTTGCCGCGCCCCCGCGCTTCACCCTTTACCGCGCCCGCATCAACAACGACCGCTACATCAAGGACTCCGCCACGTGGCGTTCCCTGATCGACCAAGGCAACCGTTGCCGCTCCATGACCTGGCGCAAACTGGAGGGCGAGCAGGAGGCCGTCCAGATCATCGCCGAGATGGAGACCCAGGGCGGCAACGTCCCCTATGCCTACACGCTCGTCTGGACCGTCTTCCTCAACACCGTCACCTGCGAGGGCGTCTTCTATCCCCAGACCCCCGAGGAGATCATCCCCCGCCTTGGCTTCGAGCTCGCCCTTGACCGGCACCTCGACACCGTCCACTACAAGGCCCTCGGCCCCTTCGAGAACTACGTCGACCGCAAGGCCCACGTCTGGCACGACCGCTTCACCGCCAAGGTCCCCGACTTCTTCGTCCCCTATCCCGAGACCCAGGAATACGGCAACCGCGAGGAGGCCCGCTGGGTGCTCTTCTCCGACGACGAGGACTCCATCTGCTTCTTCCCCGCCAGCCCCGACAAGACCTTCGCCTTCTCCGTCAATCAGTGGGACGCCGTGACCCTCTACAAGGCCACCCTCCCCTCCCTCCTCCCCAAGCCCGACAAGACCTGGCTGCACCTGGACTACGCCCAGACTGGCCTTGGCAACGGCTCCTGCGGTCCCCGCCCGTGGGCCGAGCACCTTGTCTACAACAAGCCCTTCACCTTCGGCTTCGCCCTGCGCTTCGGCTCGCGCCCCTTCCGGGCCGCGCCCTTCCGCTCCACCGCCGGCCTGGCCCTCGTCACGCGCGACGCCAAGAACCTGGTCACCATCACTCCCGATCGCCCCGGCGCCGAGGTCTCCTATGCCATCAACGGCGGCCAGCCCAAGCCCTACGACAAGCCCTTCCCCCTCGAGAGCGGCACCGTCGCCGTCACCGTCCGGCCGCAGGGCGACCAACTCCCCACGCCCACGCTCGCCCGAACCTTCGCCAAGGAGGTCCTCCGCACGGCGTGGAAGGTCGTCGACGTCACCTCCGAGGAACCCGGCGAGGGCAACGTCGCCCACGTCTTCGACGGCAACCCCAAGACTTACTGGCACACCGACTGGCGTAACGTCCACCCCGATTATCCCCACGCCTTTACCCTTGACCTCGGCGAGGCCCAGGACGTCGTCGGCGTCCGCCTCCTCCCGCGGGCCGACGAACTCAACGGCCTCATCGGCAACTGCCGCATCGAGCTCAGCGCGGACGGTAAGACCTGGTCCAAGGCCTTCGAGGGTCCCACCGGCTGGAACGCTGGCAACCGCCGCTGGAAGGAGATCGACTTCCAGCCCGCCAAGGCCCGCTACCTCCGCTTCACCGCCCTCTCCCCCGCCATCAAGGGGCACATCTGGGCCACCCTCAGCGAACTGACCCTCAAAGTCCGCTGACCTCCCGTCAGGGAAACGGGCGCGGGGCGCGAAAGCGCCCCGCGCCTTTTCGTTCCCCGGCGCGCTCCCCATGCACGGCGCCCGACAAGGCGAAAACGGCGCGTGGCACGGCGCCGCCGACGCGGGGAGAAACCCTCCCGCGCCCTCTCCGGAAGGGGTTTCGGGAAGGGCCCCAAGCGTCCATTCCGGGAGGTTTGTAAAAGGCGCAAAAAAGGCTTGACAGCGGGCACGCGGTGTTGTATATTGCCTTTCATTCTTACAGCGAGGACTGCGGCATGCAAGAGCGTTTAGAGGCCTTCCAAGAATATGTGGAGCACCATGTGTTGCACCACTGGGGCACACCGGACGCAGGGACGCACGCGGACTGGCTTTCCTCGTTGGGGCACAATGCCTTGGCCATTTTCCACTTCGACGCGGTGATGCTCTTCGTGGTGGCGGCGGTGCTGGTATTGCTGGGGGTTTGCGCGCGGCGCTCGATTGGTCGGGTGCCGCGCGGCCTTGGGCTGCTGATGGAAAAGTTCGTCATCTTCATCCGCGGCGAGATGGTGGAGCCGAACTTCGGCGGCAAGGGGCAGGGCCGCGGCTTCATCCCCTTCTTCTGCACCCTCTTCCTCTTCATCCTGGTGGCGAACCTGCTGGGGCTGATCCCGCTCTTTTCGTGCGCCACGGGCAACATCAACGTGACGGGCGCGCTGGCCTTGGTCTTCTTTGCCGTGGCCTTGGCCGCGACGGCGCGCCTAGGCGGTGTGCGGGGGCTGGCCGGGGCGTTCATGCCCAAAGGTCTGCCCGGGCCGCTGGGGCCGCTGATGTTCGTCATGGAGGTCATCTCCTTCTGCACGCGCACCATCGCGCTGATGATCCGTCTCTTCGCCAACATGATGGGCGGGCACATCATGCTCTACATCATGGCCGCGATGACGGCGATCGTCGGGAGCCTGTGGGCCTCCCCAACCGTGTTGGTCGCAAGCGTCCTCTACCTCTTTGAGCTCTTCGTCGCTTTCCTGCAGGCCTATGTCTTCACGATGCTGGCCGCGGTTTTCATCGGGATGATGGTTCATCCCCAACACTGACACAACAGAGAGGAACACGGAAATGGGCATGAGTGCAATCGGTGCGGGTCTTGCGGCCGTCGGCGCGGGCATTGGCATTGGCTTGGCGGCTTGGGGCGCCCTGAACGGCATGGCGCGCCAGCCGGAGATGTCCGGCAAACTCCAGACCGCGATGTTGATCGCCGCGGCGCTCGTCGAAGGCGTCGCGCTCTTCGCCGTCGTCGTTGCCTTCCTCAAGTGACGGGGGCCGTCGCGATGGAAACGCAGACGACGCAGGCGACCGAGCAGCCCGCCCAGAACTCCGGCAACGTCATGGGGTTTGACCAGACGGTCATCGTCTGCACCTGGCTCGCCTTCCTCATCGCCTTCGTGGTGCTGGGCAAGTTGGTCTGGAAGCCCATCCTTCAGTGGCTTGAAAGCCGCGAGACGGAGATCCGTTCGTCGCTCGACGACGCCGCGGCCGCCCGCAAGGCCGCCGAGGAGGCCGACGCCAAGGCCGCCCAGACCGTGGCCGACGCCGAGCGCGAGGCCCGCGCCAAGGCCGACGCCATGGCCGCCGCGGCCCGCCGCCATGTCGCCGGGATGGAGAGCGAGGCCCGCGAGGCCATCGCTGCCAAGCGCCGCCAGGCCGAGGCCGACTTGGCCGAAGAGCGCGCCGCCGCGCTGCGCAAGCTCTCCGAGCAGGCCGGCGGCGAGATCGCCAAGGCGCTTGACCGGCTGTTGCCGGGCCTGCTGACGGACGCCCAGCGCCAAGCCTATCAGGACCAAATCGCCGCGGACGTGCGGTTCCATTGAGGTCGCCCATGCAGAATGACGAGGAAGCCGCCCGCCCCTACGCCCGAGCTTTGGCCCAGGCCGCCCAGGATTTGGGCCTGATGGCCCGCGTGCGCGCGGACATGGAGGCGTTGGAGGCGCAGTGGGAGGGCTCTGAGCCGCTCCGCCGCTGGGCGCGGGGGTTCCACAGTATGCCGCGGGCCCAGCATCGCGCCACGGTCGACGCCCTTTGGGGCGACACCATGGCCCCGCCCACGCGCAAACTGCTCGAGGCGCTTTCCGTCCACGGCCTGCTGGCGGCCATCCCCGCCGTGGTCAAGGCCTTCCGCCGCTTCGCGGACAAGGCGGAGGGGCGGCTCGACGTGGACATCGTCTTCGCCGCGCCCCCCAAGCCCGAGACGGAGGCCGCGCTGCGGGCGCGCGCCGTCGAGGCCTACGGGCCGAACACGCGCGTCACCGTCGCCACCGACGCGCGGCTGGGCGCGGGGCTGGTGGTGCGCGCCGGCCACACGCAGTTTGACGGATCGTTGAAAGGGCGCCTGCGCCGTCTGCGCCACGCCTTCGCACAATAAGGATCGCAATGAAGAACCAACTGAAACCCGATGAGCTCTCCGCACTCCTCCGCCAACGCATGGAGGAGACGGACAAGCGGATCGACACCACCGAGTTCGGCACGGTGCTGAGCGTGGGCGACGGCATCGCCCGCGTGGACGGCTTGGACGGCGTGATGTACAACGAGCTGGTCGAGACCGAGAACGGCGTGGCCGGCCTGGCCCTGAACCTGGAGGAGGACGTGGTGGGCGTGGCCGTCCTCGACAGCGACATCAACGTGCGCGAGGGCGACCGCTTCCATCGCACCGGCCGCGTGGTCTCCGTGCCCGCCGGCCCGGCGCTCACCGGGCGTGTGGTCGACGCGCTGGGCCGCCCGCTTGACGGCAAGGGGCCCATCTCCGCCGACGCCCAGATGCCCGTCGAGGCGGCCGCCGCCTCCATCATCGAGCGCCGCAACGTCGACACCCCGCTCCAGACGGGCCTGGTGGCCATCGACGCGCTCACGCCCATCGGCCGCGGCCAGCGCGAGCTCATCATCGGCGACCGCAAGACCGGCAAGACCACCATCGCCATCGACACCATCCTCAACCAGAAGGGCGGCGACGTCCATTGCTTCTACGTGGCCGTCGGGCAGAAACTCTCCACCGTCGCCGCGCTCCACAAGCAGCTCGAGGACGCCGGCGCGATGGCGTACACCACCATCGTCCTGGCCAATGCCTCCGAGCCCGCGCCCCTGCAATACTTGGCGCCTTACGCTGGTTGCGCGATGGCCGAGTATTGGATGAACCGCGGCGGGCACGCCCTCGTCATCTACGACGATCTGACCAAGCACGCGCAGGCCTACCGCCAGATGTCCCTGCTCCTGCGCCGCCCGCCGGGGCGTGAGGCCTTCCCCGGCGACGTCTTCTACCTCCACAGCCGCCTTTTGGAGCGCGCCGCCCAGCTTTCCGACGAGAAGGGGGGCGGTTCGATGACGGCCCTGCCCATCGTCGAGACCCAGGCCAACGACATCTCCGCCTACATCCCCACCAACGTCATCTCCATCACCGACGGGCAAATCTTCCTTGAGGCCGGCCTCTTCCATGAGGGCCAGCGCCCCGCCATCAACCCCGGCATCTCCGTCTCCCGCGTGGGCGGCGACGCGCAGGTGAAGGCGATGAAGAAGGTGGCCGGGCCGCTGCGCGTGATGTTGGCGCAGTACCGCGAGCTGGAGGCGTTCTCCTCCTTCTCCTCGGATCTCGACGCCGGCACCCTTGAGCAGTTGGCCACCGGCCGCGCGCTGATGCACGCCATCCGCCAGCTGCCCGGCAGCCCGATGCCCGTGTCCGTGCAGGTGGCCGTGCTCTACGCCGGCACCAACAAATGGCTTGTGCGCATCCCCGTCGGTCGTCTGCCCGAGGCCCTCAAGGCGCTCCGCGCGGCCATCGCCGATTCCCAGACCGGCCAAACCTACGACGCGCGCTTCCGCAAGAGCCCCGTGCTCGACGACGAGCTCCGCGGGCTGCTCGATTCGTTGATGAGGGAAGTGCTCACCCCCTTCCAGCAGAACGCCAAGAAGTAAGCCGCCGCCATGCCCAGCCTGCGCGAATACAACGAACGTTTGGCCTCGATGGCCAGCATGGGCCGCGTCACCGGCACGATGAAGCTGGTGGCCGGCTCCCACCTCCACCGCGTGCAGAGCGAACTCTCGCGGCCCGAGGGCTTCGCGCGCGACCTCTTTGCCTTGGCGGCGGTGGCCACGCAGCCGCGTTTCGCCGGGCATCGCCTCCTTCAGCCGCCGCCCGAGCGCGACAGCCGGATCCTCTTGGTGCTGATGAGCGCCGACCGCGGGCTTTGCGGCGGCTTCAACACCGCCGTCGTCCGCGCCGCCAAGGAGTTCCACGCCAAGCATGCCGCGCGCGCCGCGAAGATCGACCATCTTTACGTGGGGCAGAAGGCCTACAACGCCCTGCGGGGCGAGTTCCCGCGCGCCGTCAAGGTGCTGCCGGCCTCCAGCCATCCGGACGTGAAGGCCTCCGACCGCGTGGCCAAGTTCGTCATGCGCCTCTTCCATTGGCGCTTCTATGACGAGATTTGGCTCATCTCCAACCACTTCGTCAATTCGATGACCAACGACTGCCGCACCGAGCGCCTCCTGCCCGATGCGCACCCCCCCGTGCCCAAGGTGCAGGCCGAGCCCATGCCCCTGCCCGAACTCATCGAGCCAAACGACGGGCGGTTGCTGGAGAACATCACCTATCTCTGGATCCAGCTTTCCATCTATTACGCGATGCTGCACTCCGCGACCGGCGAGCTCGCCGCCCGCGTCATGGCCATGGACAATTCCACCATGAATCTCAACGCCATGATCAAAGAGCTCAAGACCCAGCGCAACCGCGCCCGCCAGGCCGCCATCACCAACGAACTCACCGAAATCGTCTCCGGCGCGGACGCGCTGAACTGAGAAGGGACAAAACCTTATGGCAGACGTCACCCAGACCCCCAAGGAAAACATCGGGCACGTGATCCAAGTGCTCGGCGCCGTCGTCGACATCGAGTTCGGCACCGGCATCCGCCCCCGCCTCCAGACCGCCCTGCGCACCACCAACCCCTTGCTCAGCGACAAGCCCTTCAACCTCGTCCTCGAGGTCGCCCAGCACTTGGGCGACTGCCGCGTCCGCGCCATCGCCATGGGGTCGACCATCGGCCTTGTGCGCGGCGCCCCCGTCAAGGACCTCGGCAGCCCCATGACCATGCCCGTGGGCAAAGGCACGCTCGGCCGCGTCATGAACCTTTTGGGCGAAGGCATCGACGGCCAGGGCGAGGTGCGGTGCGACGCGCGCGACCCCATCCACCGCGAGCCTCCCGCCTTCACCGACCAGAACCCCGAGGCCGAGATCCTCGTCACCGGCATCAAGGTCATCGACCTGCTCACCCCTTACCGCCGCGGCGGCAAGATCGGCCTCTTCGGCGGCGCCGGCGTCGGGAAGACCGTCCTCATCCAGGAGCTCATCCACAACATCGCCATGGGCCACGGCGGCTACTCTGTCTTCGCCGGCGTCGGCGAACGCACGCGCGAAGGCACCTCGCTGTATCAGGAAATGGCCGACGCCGGTGTCCTCGACAAGACCGCCATGGTCTTTGGCCAGATGAACGAGCCCCCGGGCGCCCGTTCCCGCGTCGCCCTCTCCGCCCTCACCGTCGCCGAATACTTCCGCGACAAGATGAACCAGGACGTCCTTCTCTTCATCGACAACATCTTCCGCTTCACTCAGGCCGGCTCCGAGGTCTCCGCCCTCCTCGGGCGCATCCCCTCCGCTGCCGGCTATCAGCCCTCCCTCGCCACCGAGATGGGCGAGCTCCAGGAGCGCATCACCTCCACCAAGGCCGGCTCCATCACCTCCGTCCAGGCCGTCTACGTCCCCGCCGACGACTACACCGACCCGGCCCCCGCCACCACCTTCGCCCACCTCGACGCCACCACCGAGCTTTCCCGCGCCATCGTGGAGAAAGGCATCTACCCCGCCGTCGACCCCCTCACCTCCACCTCCTCCATGCTCGCCCCCGAGGTCGTCGGCGAGGAGCATATGCGCGTCGCCAACGGCGTCCAGCAGCTTCTCCAGCGCGCCAAGGAGCTCAAGGACATCATCGCCATCCTCGGTATGGACGAGCTGAGCGAGAGCGACAAGATGACCGTCGCCCGCGCCCGCAAGGTCGAGCGCCTGCTCTCCCAGCCCTTCCACGTCGCCGAGAAGTTCAGCGGCATCCCCGGCCAGTTCGTCAAGCTCGAGGACACCATCCGCTCCTTCGCCGAGGTGCTCGACGGCAAGTGCGACGACCTCCCCGAGGCCGCCTTCTACATGGCCGGCTCCATCGACGACGTCCGCGAGAAGGCCCGCAAACTCGCCGCGGAGAAGTGACGCATGGACACCCCCTTCCACTTCCGAATCCAGACCCCCTCCGGCGTCTTCGTCGAAGGCGACGACATCACCGAGGTGGAAGTCACCACCGCCGAGGGCAAGCTTGGCATCATGGCCCGCCACGCGCCCTTGGTCGCCGCCTGCCCCCCCGGCCTCATGCGCATCCGCCAAGGCGGCGAATGGGTCACCTTCCGCACCTCCCGCGCCATCCTTGTGGTGGACGGCAAGGGCGACGTGCGGCTCTTGACCCCGCTTGCCCGCCTCGCGGTCTGAGCGCGGCCTTTTCCAAAACAAAAAAGCCCCGGCTTTCGCCGGGGCTTTTTTTGTCCCAAGAGCGGTGTTCGGGAAGGCTTCAGGGTGTTGGGAGGACGGGTTTGGCCTCGGGCCCCGGCGTCTCCCGAGGGGAATTGCGGCGCGATCCGAGAAATGACCCGCGCAAACACGTCGCCCGCCCCCGCCCGCGGGGATTGGCTCAGCGGGGGTTCTTTTGGTAGATGCGGACGTAGTCGACCGCGAAGGTTTGGGGGAGGATGGCGGGGTCGAGGCGGCCGCCCCAGTTGTGCTCGGTGCCGAGGGCGAGGTTGAGCTTGAGGTAGTGGGGCTGACGGAAGGGGTTGGAGCCGTCGGGCTGGTTGGCGCGGTCGAGGGGATAGGTGTAGTAGGGGACGTTGTCGAAGGAGAAGACCATCTTCTCGGCGTCCCACTCCATGGTGTAGAGGTGGAAGCGGCCGTCTTGGACGTCGGGGCCGGTGTGGGCGCCGGAACGCTGGCTGGTGGGGATCTGCTCGCGGCCCGGGAAGTGGAGGGTGGACCAAACGGACTGCGGGGAGGACCAGACGTATTCCATGATGTCGATCTCGCCGCAGGCGGGGTGGCGGCCTTTGGAGCCAAGGGTCCAGATCGCGGGCCAGACGCCTTGGCCTTGGGGGAGGCGGGCGCGGACGTCGACGCGGCCATATTGGAAGTCGAAGAGTCCGCGGGTCTCGATGGAGCCGGAGGTGTAGTCGATGGTGGGGCGGGTGGGGTCATAGTACCACGGGGCGCCCTTTTTGTTGAGGTAGGGATTGGGGCGCGGCGTGTCGAGCTTGCGCCCGGTGAGGTGGAGGAGGCCGTCTTGGCAGTTGGTGTTGGAGGGGTTGGCCTTGGTGTACCACTGGGCCTCGCGGTTGCGGACCCAGCCTTCCTCGTAGCGCCATTTGGCGGGGTCGGGGAGGCCGGGGCGGTTGAACTCGTCGGAGAAGACAAGCGTCCAGCCGCCGCCCGCGGGGAGGGCGTCCTTGGGGGTGGCGGGGTCGACCTTGGGCGCGGCGGAGGCACCTCCGGCGAGGAGCGCGGCAAGGGTGAGGAGGGCAACGGGGTGTTTCATGGCGGGGCCTCAGCGTTTGACGGAGATTTGGAGGGGGGCGCGGAGCCGCCCGAGGGCGGTTTGGGCGCAGGTCTGCCAGGCGGCCCAGTCGGGGACGTCGCCCTTCGCCCAGCCGGCGCCCCACCAATAGGTGAAGGATTGGCCGGGGGCGAGGGTGGTGACGCCGAGGAGGTGGGCGTCGGCGCCGGCGGCCTTGCGGTCGGCGGCGGGGATGGGGAGGGTGCGGGTCTCCTGGACGGGGGTGGGGAAGAGGGCCGCGACGAAGATGGGGCCGAGGTTCTTGCCGGGGCGGTCGGTGGGGTCGGCGTAGGCGATGAGCCCCTCCGTGGCGAGGGTGGGGCCTTTGTCGTGGAGGACGAGGCCGACGGCGAGGGGGGTGGCGGCGGGGAGGTTGCGGTAGGTGACGGTGGTTTTGTTGAAGTGGCTGCCGGCGTCGAGGGAGATGAGGCGTTCCTCGACGACGTTTTGGGCGGCGCCGACGGTCTTGGGGGGATAGGTGAGCCGGACGGTGAAGCGGAGCGGGCCGTTGTCGAGGATCTCGGCTTTCTGGTAGGCCCAGGGCATGAGGAGCGCGCCGTCGAGCAGGAGCGCGGGGGTGCCGGCGCCGAGGGTGGGGCCGACTTTGTAGCAATCCAGGCCGTTGCCGTGGTCTTGATGGTAGGTGACGCCGCGGGAGAGCTCGTCGAAATAGCGTTTCTCGACGACGGGGAAGGGGGTGGCGCGCTTGCACCAGACGTCGAAGCCAAAGGCGCGCTCGCCTGTCTTTTGGAGGGCGGGGCCGTAGGCGCGGAAGGCGACGCGGTCGTTCTCCCACGCCACGTCGTCGACGCGCTCGGGATAGACGCGGCCGCAGGCGATGGTCTGGTAGGTGAGGGGGAGCTGGGCGGGCGTGAGGGTGTAGGTGGCGGCGCCTTTGGCGGGGAGCGCGACGGGGAAGAGCAGGGCGCCGTCATGGGCGGGCTGGGAGGGGACGAGGCGCCCTTTGGCGTCATGCACCAGCCAGTTCCCCGGGCAGTCGGGGATGGCGACGAGTTCCCCGGCGCGGGGCGCGTCGAGGGGGTTGGAGACGGTGACGGTGAGCATCTTGCCTTTGGCGGGGGCGATGGCGGCGGCAAGGAGCGCGGCGAGGAGGAGGGCGTGGCGCATGGCGGGAACCTTTCAGAGATGGAGGTCGGCGAGGATGTCGGCCAATTGTTGTTTGATGACGGCCATGGAGAGGTGGCGCTCAAAGAAGTCCCGGGCTTCCTTGCGGAGGGCGAGGAGGCCGTCGCGGCGGTCAATCCACGGGACGACCGCGTCGACGAGGGCCTGGGGGTCGCCCGGGGGGATGAAGGTGATGGCGGGGCAGTCCTTGGCCTCGGGGGGATAGCCGGTGCAGGTCTCGTTGATGACGGGGCGGCAGCAGGCCATGGCCTCGTAGACCTTGTTGCCGATGACGCGGGAGGCCTTCTCGGTGGTGCCGAAGACGCCGAGGACGATGTCGGCCGTCCGGATGACGCGGGGGACCTCGACGTAGGGGACGCGGTCGAGGAAGGTGACGTTGGGGAGACCTTTGGCCATCTCCATCGCGGCGGCCTTGCGGGCGCCCCAGCCGAGGAAGTCCCAGTGGAGGTTGAGCCCTTGCGTGCGGCGCGCGGCCTCGACGATGACCTCGGTGCCGTGGAGCGGCAGGAAGGCGCCGTGGTAGAGGATGCGCAGCGGCGCCTTGGGGTCGTGCGGCGGGTCCTCGCCGGGCGCGGCGGGCTTGAAGACCTGTTCGTCGGTGCCCGTGAAGAGGACCCGGAGCCTCTCGCGCGGCACGCCAAGGCGCGCGTGGAAGAAGTCCGCGTGGCAGGAGGTGTCGCAGAGGAGGCGGTCGACGGCGTTGAAGCGCTTGGCCTCCCAGCGCAGGAGACGCTTGGCGCGCGGCTCCTCGGCCCGCCATTTGCGCTGCTCCAGCACCTTCTTGTCCCAATAGGAGATCATGGGGTCGAAGACCACGGGGACGCCGCGGCGGCGGGCCCAACGGCAGGCCGCCGCCACGTCGCGCTGTCGGCAGACGGGCACCCACACGAGGTCGGGCCGGCAGGCCTTGGGCCCGCGCAGGGCGAACTCCACGTCGCCAAGCGCGCAGCACCACTTGACCATGAAGAGCTCCACGTCCCAGCCCAACTCCTTGAAGAGGGAGATGTACACGCGGTTGCGGGAGTATTCGGGCCCAAAGCGGCCCCACCAAAGGACGGTCTTGTTCATCATGGCATGGGCTCCAGCAGGTCAAGCATGTAGAGAAGGGTCATGAGGCGGACGTCGAGGGTGTGCCCGGCGCGATAGGATTTGACGGTCCCGGCGAAGCGGCCGCGGTCAAGCAGGGCGATGGCGGCCAGCAGATCGAGCATCGCCCGGTGCCAGACGGGCTCGGCGCTCTTGCCGTCGCCAAGGTCGAACTCCGGCCTGGGCGCGGTGATGAACCCGCGTTTGCCGTGGATGAGGATGCTGTCCTTGGTGTAGCCCATGTTGCGGGTCTCGGCGAAGAGCTTGCCGACGGTCTTGGCCAGGAGGTACTGCGTCTGGGTGGCGTTGGTGCGGGCGCCGGCCCCGTAGGCGAAGGTCTCGGGGGTGAGGTCCACCTGGATGCGCTGCTGGCCGATGACGGTGTCCCAGGCGATGGCGACGTCCATGCGCAGGCGGCGGTCGCCGGGCGCGGCGGGCAGGAGCGTCACGAAATCGCCGCGCGCGCCGCCGATGGTGACGGGCTCGCGGACGGTGACGTAGCGCGCGGGGCGGTCGGTTTGGACGATGCCGGCCTTTTGGATGGCCTCGACGAGGTCGAGGCTCGAACGGTCGAAGAGCGGTGGGTCGCCGCCGGCGATGGCGAGGCGCACGTCGTCCACGCCCAGCCCCAGGCGCAGGGCCACGATGTGCTCGACCATGCGCAGGTAGTTGTGCGGGGAGCCCGCGCGCAGGACGATGTTTCGGGCGCTGGTCCAGACATTGCGGATGGAGACCTTGACGTCGAGCTGCTCCTTGAGGTCGGAACGGTGGATCCACCAGCCGGGGATGGCCGAGGGCCCGAAGGTGAGGACGGGGCGGCGCTTGCGCTCGAAGGTGCCCACGCCCTCGGCGCTGGCCGTGCCGCCCAGGGTGGTGGCGCGCTCGCCGTAGGGGCATCTGTCCTCGGTCTGGCGGCGGTCGGTGACGGGCTGCGCCTCGAAACGTTCGTAGGCGCGGCGCACCTGCGCCTCCTCTCCGGCGACCAACCGGCCGATGATGGGTTCTGGCATGGGGGCTCCTTACTTGTAGTGCAGGCGCGAGGCGCCGAGATACTCGCGCAGGATGGAGTTCGTCGGCACGTCGGCCATCGGCATCGAGGCGAAGTTCTGCAGGAAGCACGACAGCCTCCGCGCCGTCACGAACTCCGGGTGATGCGGCTTGATTTGGTTGAGCAGCGGCCCCGCGAGGGTCTTGAGCACGGGGATCTCATAGTCCAGCGCGGTGTTGAAGACGGCGTCCGCGTAATGCTGGAAGGGGAAGATCCACTTCTCCTCCCCCGCCCGCACGCTCGGCCACAGCCGCAGCGTCTCCAACGGGCTCCGCCCGCGGAACTGCCCGTCGCGCACCATGCGCCGCAGGAGGCGGTTGTCGAGGGTCGAGACGCGGTTGTGGCGGTCGATGGCGACCTGCGTGAGGACGTTCACGTAGATGAGGAACTTCTCCTCGCGCGGGATCTGCGGCGTGAGCTCCGGGTTGAGCGCGTGGATGCCCTCGATGACGAGGACGCCGCGCGTGGGGTCGAGCGTCAGCGTCTCCTCCGAGTCATAACCCTCGTGCTTGCGGAAGTCGAACAGCCGGAGCGGGATGGCCTCGCCGCCCAGAAGCCGGAGCAAGTCCGCGTTCAGGCGCGGGCAATCCACCGCCTGGAGGCACTCATAGTCCAGGTTGCCGTGCGCGTCGCGCGGGTTGCGCGCGTCCCCCACGAAATAATTGTCCGTGGAAAGCAGGGCCGGGCGCAGCCCCAGCACCCGCAGATGCGTGCACAGGCGCATGGCGAAGGTCGTCTTGCCGGCGGAGCTGGGCCCCGCCACGAGCACCACGTGCGGGCGCGGCACCTGCGCGGCGATGCGGTCGGCGAAGGTCGCCAGCCGTTTCTCGTGCAGGGCCTCGACGGTATTGATCACGTCGGCCACCGAGCCGTCGGCGATGGCGGCGTTCAGCTCGCCCGCGTTCCGGATGCCGATGATCTCGCCCCAGCGCAGGTGCTCGGCGTAGACCTCGAAGAGGAAGTCATAGGGCGGCATCGGGTCGAGCTCCGTGGGCGTCCGCGCTCCCGGGAACTCCAGCACGAAGCCGTCGCGCAGCGGCACCAGGTCGAAGAGGCTGAGCGCGCCGGTGCGCGTCGCCAGCACGCCCTGCGGCAGGTCGTAGAACTCCTCGCAGACGGCCATGCCCAGATAGGGCGGGTTCCGGTGGCGCAGCAGGTTGGCCTTGTCCTCCTGCCCCGCGTCGCGGAAATGGCGCAGGATCTGCTCGTAGCCCACCACGCGGTGGCGGATGGGCACGTCGCGCGCGATGAGCGCCGCCAGATGCCCGCGCAGCGCCGCCACCTTCGCCTCGCGCTCCGCGTGCGGCACGTCCCACGACCAATAGAGCGCGTTGTGCCCGAAACTCTGGCGCACGCGGCAGTCCACCCCGGGGAAATCCTCGTGCAGCACCTTCGCCAGCAGGAAGCAGAGCGTGCGGCGGTAGACCTGCCACCCCTCGTCGTCGGCGAGCGTCAGCGGGCGCACCGCCGCGTCGAGGAGGACGGGGCTGTCCAGCGGCGCCACGTCGTTGTTCACCAAGGCGGCGAGGACGGGCAGCCCGCCCATCTCCCTGGGCAGCGCCTCGGCGAGCGGCGTGCCGTGGGCCAGGGCCTCAAGGCCCACCCCCGCGACGTCCAGCGTGATCGCGCCCTCCGCCCGTTCCATGGCGCGGCCTCAGTTCGTCAGGTCGTCGTCCGTGCCGAGCGTCCCGTCGGGCCCCGGCGAGGTGATGGTGAACTTCTTGCCCTCGGCCTTGTAGTCGAAGTCCTGCGCCCAGCCATCCTTCAGCGCGCCCGCCTTCAGCAGCGGCTCGTCGTCGTTGATGCCCACGGTCAGGTCGTCGAGCGATTTCGGGATGCGCCCGGTCTTCATGCGGTAGATCTCGACCGCCTGGGAGATGCTGTTGATGGAGGTGAGCGTCGCGGCCTTGCGCGCGTCGTCGCCCGCCCCGGAGAAGTTCACCACCACCACCGTGCCCAAGATGCCCAGGATGGCGATCACCAGCAGCAGCTCCACCAAGGTGAAGCCCGCCCGGCGCAGCGCGTTCCGTGTCCTTTTCATGACTGTCCTTCCTTTCTTACTGTGCGCCCATCGCCGACGTCGCCGAGAAGACGGCCGACAGGATCGCGATGGCCACGAAACCGATCACCACCGCCACCAGGATGATGAGCAGCGGCTCCAGCGCGGTGGTGAAGACCTTGATGTTGCGGTTCAGCTCCGCCTCGTAACGCTTACCGATGTGCCCCAGCGCGTTGGGCAGGTTGCCCGTCTGCTCGCCCAGCGCCATCATGTCCGTCATCATCCTGGGGAAGACGCCGCTCTGCGCGAGGGGGCCGGAGATCGTCGTGCCGTCGGTCACCCGCTCGCGCGCCTTGCGCAGCTCCGCGCCGATCACCGCGTTCCCGCACGTCTCCTCCGAGATCCGCAGGGCCTGGAGCACGTTCACGCCGTTGGCCAGCAGCGTCTGCATCGTGTAGGCCAGCGACGCGAAGGCCCCGCTGGCGATCAGCCCCTTCACCAGCGGCATCCGCAGCTTGAGGCCGTCCCACCGCATTCGCCCGCTCCCCGTGCACCACTTCCGGAAGAGCACGATCAGCGCGACCGCCCCCACCGCGTACAGCACGCCATACTTGATCAGCCCGTCGCTCATCGCCATCAGCATCCGCGTCGGCAGCGGCAGCTCGCGCCCCATGCTCGCGAAAAGCTCCGTGAACTGCGGCACGATCTTCACCATCGCGAAGATCACCGCGATCACGCCCATGCCCAGCACGATCGCCGGGTAGGTCATCGCCGAGACGATCTTGCTCTTCATCGACTGGTTGCGCTCGTAATGCTCCGTCAGCCGGTGCAGCACCTCCACCATCGCGCCCGAGGCCTCGCCCGCGCGCACCATGTTCCCGTAAATCCCCGGGAAGGTCTTCGGGTGCGCCCCCACCGCGTCCGAGAAAGCCTCGCCGCGCATGATCCGGTCGCGCAGATCCGCGGCCACCACGCAGATGCCGCTGTTCGGATCCCCCTGGTTCGCCAACGAGTTCAGCGCCGCCCCCAGCGTCATCCCCGCCTCGATCAGATCCGCCAGCTCCGACGTGAAGAGCAGCACCTCCGCCGGCTTCATCCGCTTCGCCGGCCCCGACGACAGCTTCCAGAACGACTCTCCCTTGCCCTGCGCCGCCGCCTTCGGCGCCGCCTGCTCCGTGATCGAGAGCGGCGTCAGCCCCTGCGCCCGCAGCGCCGACAGCGCGCCCCGGCGGTCGGCGGCCTCGAGGGCCCCCGACACCTTCGCCTTCTGCGCGTTCAGCGCCACATAGCCAAAGTTCGCCATAACGGTCGCAGTTTACCAAAACCCCACCCGCTCCCGCAAATCCCCATGGCCATCCCGGCGCGCGCGCCCGACAAAAACCCGTTCCCGCAGAAAAACGCTTGCAATTTCCAAACGGAACCCCCATAATACTCTCGTTCAGCGGGTTTCTCCCCGCGTGACACACAACCACCAACCAAGGAGTGAAACCCCAAAATGGCCACCAAGAAGACCACCAAGGCCCCGGCCAAAGCCGCGAAGGCCCCCGCCAAGCCCATGACCAAGGACGAGATCCGCGAGGCCCTCGCCGAGGCCACCGGCTACACCAAGGCCTCCGTCAGCGAGGTCTACGATGCCCTCATCGAGCTCATCGCCGCGCAGACCAAGGCGACCAAGGCCTTCTCCCTCCCCGGTATCGGCAAGTTCACCGTCGTCCGCCGCGCCGCGCGCATCGGCAAGAACCCCCAGACCGGCGCGGAGCTCAAAATCCCCGCGAAGGACGCCATCAAGTTCACCGTCTCCAAGATCATCAAGGACAAAGTCCTCGGCTGATCCCAGGCACGGCACGAAAAGGCGGGCTCGGCTCCATGGCCAAGCCCGCCCTTTTTTCGTCCATCCGCCATCCTGGCGCGACAAAAACCGCGTCGGGCGAGACCCGGCGCGGCCAAAGGATGGTGGGCTGTGCTGGACTCGGACCAGCGACCCCTACCGTGTGAAGGTAGTGCTCTAACCAACTGAGCTAACAGCCCTCTCGGGATGGAGCGGGCGAAGGGAATCGAACCCTCGTAAGAAGCATGGGAAGCTCCTATTCTGCCATTGAATTACGCCCGCAGAAAGTGCCATTCATAATAGCAAAGCCGACCCGCCCCGTCAAAGGTTTTTTTCGAGGGCCGCGGGCGGCGGGGGGAAGGCGAATTGACACGACGATTTTTTGGGCACCCGGCGGCGGCTTGGGCGGGGTGGGCTCGCGGCGTGCCTCAGGGTCGATCGCGGCGGGATCCGGGGGGACTTGCGGCGCGATCCGAGAAACGAGGCCCGTAATCTCGTTGTCCGCCCCCGCGTCCGCGAAGGCGAAAAAAGCTTGCGCCCGACCACCCGAAGGTGGTATCTTAGAGGCACGCAGTGGGAGAGCCACTGCACTGTGCGACCGCACAATCAGGACGCCATAAGAAACTTAGGAACTTTCTGCCAACGTCCGAGATGTGCGCACGCGGTTCCGCGTGCCCTCTTTGGTGTTTTGGCAACGGCTTCCTAAGGCCTCTTATGGGACATCGGAGAGGGCACTTCTCGTCCCGGGGCCTTCTTCGGTCTCACCGTACGGGGCGGGAAACGGAGAAATCCCAGACACATGAAACACATCCTCACCGCGGCCTTCGCCGCATTGGCCCTCGGCGCCGCCCAGGCCGTCACGGTCAACTGGACGCCGGCCTCCTACGATTGGACGCAGACCGACACGAACGACGCCACGCTCAACCTCACCAACGGTTGCGGCGCCGTCGTCGCGCTCGTCTCCACCCCGGCCTCCTTGTCGGCCAACCTATCCTCCATCTTCACGGTGCAGGACGCGCTGGCGGGCACGGGCACCGGCACCACCTTCCGCATGGCGGGCGGTACCGGGACGACGCGCGGCACGTCCTTCGGCGTCACGACGCAGTGGAACGACACCTCGTTCGAGGCCGGCTCCTCGCAGGTCGCCGCCACCGCGGGCGGCACCTATCTGCTGGCCGTCGTCTACGCGTACGACGCCGCGACGCAGACCATGACCGTGACGTGCTCCGTGAACGGCGATGCGATCTTCGCCTTCTCGGGCGATATGGCCGAGGCGCCGACCAGTTTCACGGTCAACAACATCCACTCCTACGGCGAAGGCACCAGCGCGCCGAACTTCTTCGCGTTGGAGGAACTCTCCGGCTACGACGCCGCGCTCTCCGCCGCGCAACTCGCGTGGCTGACCGAGAACCAGACCACCGTGCTGCCCGAGCCGACGGCCTTGGCGCTGCTGGCGCTCGGCGCGGCGGGCCTGGCGCTCCGCCGCCGCGTGGCCTGAGGGAAGACAATCGCCCAAGGGAGGGCACCTGCCCGCCCTCCCCGCCCCCGGCCCATCGGGCCGGGGGCTTTTTGTCTTGGGCGCCCGGGAAAGGCAGGCGGCGGCGCGCCTTGCGTGGGGGGCCGAAGTTTGCTATATAATAGGGGGAAAGCGAAGCAGAAAGGATTTCACGGATGAAGAACGAGTATCTAGATCGGTTCATGGCGCAGTTCCCCTTTGAGGGGCTGACCTATGACGATGTGACGTTGGTGACGCAGTATGCGGACTTTCTGCCGGACGACGCGAGCCTCAAGACGCGCCTGACCAGCCGCCAGGAGATGAACATCCCCTTCATGTCCGCGGCGATGGACACGGTGACGGAGGCGCCGATGGCGATCGCGATGGCCTTGGCCGGGGGCATCGGCTGCATCCACAAGAACCTGACCGAGGAGGAGCAGGCCGCGCAGGTGGCGCGCGTCAAGCATTATCTCAACGGACTCATCGAGCGCCCCGTCTGCTTCCACGCCAACGACGAGGTGGCCTACCTGCTGGCCGAGAAGCGCCGCCGCGGGCTCAAGTTCGGCGGCTTCCCCATCCTTGACGACGCCGATCGCCTGGTGGGCATGATCTCGGGCAAGGATCTGCGCTATTCCGACTGCGGCAGCGAGAAACTCGCCGCCGTCATGACCAAGGCCACCGTCACCGCCGCCCCCGGCACCTCGCTGGAGGAGGCCTACAAGATCATGCGCGCGCACAAGATCGGCAAGCTGCCCTTGGTGGACAAGGAGGGGCGGCTGGCCGGGCTTTACTCCTTCACTGACGTGCAGCAGCTCATCGAGAACCAGAACCCTGCCTACAACCGCGACGCCAAGCACCGTCTGCGCGTCTCCGCCTCCGTCTCCGGCGGCACGGGCGACTATCAGCGCATGGAGCGCCTGGCGCAGGAGGAGGTGGACGTCGTGGTCGTCGATTCCGCCCACGGCCACACCAAGGGCATCATGGACATGGTGCGCTGGATCGCCAAGCATTATCCCGACATCGACATCATTGCCGGCAACATCGCCACCGGCGAGGCCGCCATCGCCCTGCGCGACGCCGGCGCCCACGCCGTCAAGGTCGGCATCGGCCCTGGCTCCATCTGCACCACGCGCGTCGTCTGCGGCGTGGGCATCCCCCAGCTCACCGCCATCTACAACGCCCGCAAGGCGCTCGAGGGCTCCATCCCCGTCATCGGCGACGGCGGCATCAAGCTCTCCGGCGACGTGCCCAAGGCCATCACCGCCGGCGCCGACAGCGTCATGCTCGGCTCCGTCCTGGCCGGCTGCGAGGAATCCCCCGGCGAGAAGATCCTCAACGGCGGGCGCCAATACGTCGTCTACCGCGGCATGGGCTCCCTCGCCGCGCTCAAGAACGGCAAGGGCTCCCGCGCCCGCTACTTCCAGGACAACGAGTCCGAGGACGATCTCGTGCCGCAGGGCATCGAGGGCATGGTGCCGTATTCCGGCCCCGTCCACCGCATCATGACGCAGTTCTGCGGCGGGCTGCGCAGCTCGCTGGGCTACTGCGGGTGCCGCACCATCGCGGAGCTCCAGGCGCGCGGCAAGTTCTACCGCGTCACCGCCAACGGCGTCCGCGAGGCCCACCCGCACGACGTCACCATCACCAAGGAAGCGCCCAACTACCGCTCCTAAGCCAACGCAGGGAGGCACCGATGGCCGTCGAGCAGAACAATCCCTTTGGGCGGAAGGATCCGCGCATCATCACGGTCAAGCCGCCCGTCCCCCCCGCCGCGCCCGCGGATGGGGGCGGGCCGGGGAAGGCCGCCGCGCCCGCCGCGCCGCCGCTCCTGGAGGTGGAGGGGCTCTGCACGTGGTTCCCCGTCAAAAAGGGGATCTTCGCCCGGACGGTCGGCTACGTCAAGGCCGTCAACGGCGTCTCCTTCGCCATGCAGGCCGGGGAGACGCTCGGCGTCGTCGGCGAGTCGGGTTGCGGCAAGAGCACGCTCAGCCGCACCATCCTCCGCCTTGAAAAGCCCCACGCCGGGAAAGTCCGCTTCGGGGGGCGCGACGTCTTCGCCCTGCGCGGCAAAGACCTCCAGCAATATCGGCGCGACATGCAGGTGGTCTTCCAAGACCCCCACGCCACGCTCAATCCCCGCCACTCCGTCCTTGAGATCCTCACGGAGGGGATGCTCGTCCACGGCCTCATCAAGCCCAAGGACACGCAGGAGGTCGCCGCCGAGCTGCTGCGCGACGTCGGGCTCCAGCCCGACGCCATGCACCGCTATCCGCACGCCTTCTCCGGCGGGCAGCGCCAGCGCATTTGCATCGCGCGGGCCTTGGCCCTCCGCCCCAAGATGATCATCTGCGACGAGGCGGTCTCCGCCCTCGACCTTTCCATTCGTGCGCAGGTGCTCAACCTGCTCATGGAGCTCAAGGACAAATACCACCTCGCCTACCTCTTCATCACCCACGACATCGGGGTCGTCGAGCACATCGCCGACAACATCATCGTCATGTTCAAGGGCGAGATCGTCGAGCGCGGCCCCGCCGAGCAGGTGCTGCTCCATCCGCAGGAGCCCTACACGCAGCGCCTGATCGCCGCCGTGCCGCGCGTCGGCGGCGCGGCCGTCGGTGCCTGACGGGGAAATGCCCATGCGCCATCGCGTCGTCCTTCGGGTGGATCTCGCCACCCTGTCCGCCAATTACCGTGCCGTCTGCGGCGTGGCCGCGCCCTGCGCGGTCATGCCGGTGCTCAAAGCCAATGCCTATGGGCTGGGCGTCGGGCCCATCGCCCGGGCGCTTGTCGCCGCCGGCGCGCCAAGGATCGCCGTCGCCGAGCCGTTCGAGGCGCTCCGACTCCAAGGGCTCGGCGTCCCCGTCCAAATCCTCTCCGCGATCCTTCCGGACGAGATCGAGCCGATGGTCGAGGCCGGCGTCACGCTGCCGCTCACCGATCTCGCCACGGCCCGCCTGATTTCCGGGGAGGCGCTTCGGCAGGGGCGCACGGCCGTCTGCCACGTCGCCCTCGACACCGGCATGGGTCGCGCCGGCGTCCTTTGGCAGGAGGCGCCGGATTTCCTGCGCGCCGCCGCCGCGCTCCCGGGGCTGGACATCGAGGGCATCCTCACGCACTTCCCGCTCGCCTACCAGGGAGGCTCCGCCTTCACCCGGGAGCAGCTACGCCGGTTCCGCCGCGTGCTTGCCGCCGCCGAGGCCCTTGGGCTTCGCTTCCGATGGGTTCACGCGGCCAATTCCGACGCCATCAACAACGCGCCGGAGGCGTGCCGGCCCCCCTTCAACCTCGTCCGCTGCGGCATCAACCTGCACGGTGCCTTCGACGCCGCCGGGGCGCTCCGCGTCCCCCTCCGGCCGGTGCTCACCCTCACCGCCCGGCTCGCGCAGGTGCGCACGCTCCCGGCCGGGACGCCCTTGGGCTACGGCCACACCTATCGGACGCCCCGGCCTCTGCGGGTCGGCACCGTCGCCGCGGGGTACGCCGACGGCCTGCCGCTGGCGCTCTCCAACCGCGGGACGGTCCTCATCCGCGGCGTCGCGGCGCCCATCCTCGGGCGCCTTTCGATGGATTACCTCACCGTCAGCCTCGAGGACGTGCCAGAGGCCGTGCCCGGCGACCCCGTCACCCTGCTTGGGCGCGACGGCGGCCTTGAGATCCCCGTCCAAGATTGGGCCAACCTCAAAGGCACGCACGCCTACGACATCATCTGCTCCATCGGCACCCGCGTCGCCCGCGAATACGTCTGACCGGGAGGGCGCCGCGCCAAGACAATGGGCCCGCCCAGGGAAGGGCGGGCCCATTGTGTTTGCCCCACGGGCGGCGGGGTGGGGGATCAGGCCTCGTTGGGGAGGAGGATGAGGCGGTCGATCATGAAGTTGGGGCCGGAGGTCTTCTGGATGCGGAGCTCGAGCTTGCCGTCGAGGAAATCCTCCATGTCCACGGGGAGCTCGAGCCAGTAGGAGCCGTCGGGGTTGCCTTTGCCTTTGGCGTGGGGCGGGATGGCGAAGGCGCGGTTGCCGTCGAAGACGCCCTTGGCGGTCCGGCCGTTGCCGTTGGGGTCGCGGAAGCGGACGAGGAGCTTGCCGCGGATGTTGGCGCAGCCGGTGAGGGTGATCGTCATGTCCTCGCCGACCCAGTATTTGCCGTCCTTGTCGGCCCAGGTGCGGACGCCTTGGCCGGAGAGGGCGTAGGCGCCGGAGACGAGCTCGGCGCGGTCGCGTTTCTTGTCCCACGGCACGTCGGCATGGGCCCGCCCGAGAAGGGCGGCGCACTCGATGTAGGCGACGGCGTTCTTGTAGCGCGCGGGGCGGGGTGGGAGTTCGGCGCGGGCGTCGTGGAAGAGCGCCCAGAGGTCTTTCGCGGCGACGGCGGCCTTGGGCGCGAAGGCGTCGGAGGCGACGTAGTCGAGGAGCGAACGCCGGAGCTGCCGGGCCTCGGGGCGGCCTGAGGAGAGGTCGATCCCGGAGACGAGCAGGCGGCCGGGGCCGACGGCGGTCTCGAAGAGGAGCGCGGCGAGCGCGGGTTTGTGGAAGTCGACGATGGGCATGGCCAGCGGGGTGAAGTCCGGGGCCGCGCCGGCGACGCGGAAGGTGGCGGCGCCGTTGACGAGGTGCTGCCATTGCCAGTCCTGCCAATCCTCGGTGGGGAATTGGGCGAAGGCGGGGCTCTTGTCCTGCACGACCATGCCGAGGGTGGCGTTGCGCTGGCCGGGGAACCAGGTGGTGCTCCAGTAGACGGGGCGGAAGGCGGAGAAGACCGTGGCCTTGGGGTTGGGGCAGGCGTGGGCGTCGAAGAGGACGCGGGCGCCCTTGGCGAGGGCGGCCTTGGCCTCGGCGGGGTCGTCGGTGAGGACGACGCCCTGGGGGATGCCCTGGGGGATGTCGGCGGGGTAGACCCAGAGCGGCCAGCGGTTGTCGCCGAAGCGGAGCTCGATCTTGGCGGGGGCCTTGACGTCCGCGAGGGGGACGCTGATTTGGCCGACCTCCGTCACGCTCCCCATCGGGACGGTTTTCGTGAAGGCACCGCTTTGCCCGAGGGCGGGGATGGACCACGCGAAGGGGCCTTCGAGCGGCTTTTCGCCGTAGTTGTGGATGACGAGCTTGGCGGTGAAGGTCTCGGCGGAGGTCCAGGTGTACTTGGCGAACCGGGCGAGATGGGCCACGGGCGCGAAGTAGGCGGCGACGGGGACGGCGCGCTCGGCGCCGGGCTTGGCGTCGTAGAAGGAGTCAAGCCAGCCGATGAGGGCCTCGCCCTGGCCGGAGTAATCCTGCGCGCCGAGGAGCTGGAGCCCGGCGCAGGAGGGCGTGCGCAGGAAACTTTCGATCTCGTCCTTGTACATGAGGCGGTTGGTCATGAGCGAGGCGCGGGCGAAGGCCGCATTGAAGCGGAGGACGCCGGCCTTGGCGCTGGCGTCGCGCAGACCCTCGAGGTTCCATGGGCGGAGGAGGCCCGTGTACTTGGGGAGTTCGCGGGCGAAGTCGGGGAAGACGGGCCATTGGCCGATCTCGTGGGCGACGGTGGGGAGCTTGGTCCTGGAATAGACGTCCTCGTAGTCCCAGTCGGTGCCCTCGCGGCGGCGTTCGCGGACCATGCCCACGCCGGGGTAGCTGTGGGTGACGAGGAAGTCGTCGCCCGCGGAGATCTGCCGGGCGGAGCTGGCGGCGTAGAGGTGGCGGCCGTCATGGGCCTTGCACGCCTTCATCCACTCGCCGAGCAGCCTGAAATCGGAGCTGCCCAGCTCGTTGCCGATGCTGAGCGAGAAGAAGGAGGGGGCGTTGCCGTAGGCGTCGAGGATCCGGAAGAGCTCGGCGCGGACGAAGTCGTCGACCTCCTTGGGCCCGCGCCCGAGGCCCTTGATGTACTTGTGGTCGCGCACCATCCAGCCGTCGATCCAGACGACCTCGGGGGAGATCAGGAGCCCCAGCTCGTCCGCCGCGTCGAAGGCCGCCTGGGGGACGGCCCACGTGTGGCAGCGGATCTGGTTGACGCCCTGGCCCTTGAGGATGCCGAAGATGCGCAGCCAGCTGGCCTTGTCCATCGCGGGGTAGCCGGTGAGCGGGAAGTGGCAGTTCTCGGTGTTGCCGCGGACGAAGAAGGGGCGGCCGTTCATGTAGACCTGCCGGCCCCTGACCTCGAAGGAGCGGAAGCCGAAGCGGATGGCGTGCCCCAGGCCCCGCCAGTTCAGCGTGAGGGTGTAGAGCCGCGGGTCGAACTCGCTCCAGGGCTTGGCGCCCGGCACGCGCAGGGTCAGCGCGCCGCCCTCGGCGGAGAGCGTCTCGGCCTTCTCCCCGGCGACGGCGGCGGCGACCTCCTCGGCGGGGACGCCCTCGGGCAGGCGGACGGTCACGGTGTCGCCGAAGGGCGCGAAGACGCGCGCCTGGCGCAGGGGGTTGCGCGGGCGCAGCGCCACCGTGCCGATGACGCCGTTCCAGCGCGTCTGCATGGAGTCGCCGTAGCTGTGGCTCTTCTCGCCGATGGGGTGGATGAGGGAATTGTCGATGGTGAGCGTGAGCGCGTGCGTGCCGGGCGTGAGCAGGCGCTCGGGGATGACGTAGACGTGCGGCGTGGCCAGGGAGTCGCACGTGCCCAGCGGCGTGCCGTCCCACGACGCCGCGCTCTTCCACATCACGCGCTCAAGGAAGAGCTCATAGTCGCCCTTCATGTCCGGGGAGACGGTGATGGTGCGCGTGTAGGTGGCCGGGCCGACATACTGGTGGCGGGGGGTGAGCGCGCCGTAGACGGGCTTCTTCGCGGCCGGCCCAAGCTTCGCGTCCCCCAACGTCCCGGGCAGGCGGATCTCCGCGGGCGCGGCCTCGCCGAGGCGCACCTGCCAGGTTCCCGCCAAATCCATCGTCGGCGCCGCCACGGCGCTTGCCGCGCACCATCCGGCCGCCGCAATCATCGCTGTCCACTTCATCGCGTCATTCCTTTCGGGGGTGTGTTCGCCGGCAGTATAGCAACTTTCCCGCGCGCGGTCACGCGTTGTTGGGCAGGAGGACGACGCGGTCGACGGTGATGTTGGGGCCGCCGGTCTTTCGGAGGCGGAGCTCGAGCTTCCCGTCGAGGAAGTCCTCCATGTCCACGGGCAGTTCGAGCCAGTAAGAGCCGTCGGGGTTGTCCTTCCCCTTGGCGTGGGGCGGGATGGCGAAGGCGCGCCCGCCGTCGAAAACGCCCTCGCAGGTGCGGCCGTTGGCGTTGGCGTCGCGGAAGCGGACCAGCAGTTTGCCGCGGACGTTGGGGCAGCCGGAGAGCGTGATGGTGAGCGTGTCGCGGCCCACCCAATAACGGCCGTCCTTGTCCGCCCACGTGAAGACGCCCGGCCCGTCGGGCGTGACGCTGCCGGCGACGCATTCCGAGCGGTCGCGCTTGGGCGACCAGGCCGTCTCGACGCCCTGACGGGTGAGGAAGGCGGCGCATTCGACGTAGGCGACGGCGGCCTTGTACGCGTCGGGGCGGGGGGCGAGGTCGGCGCGGGCGTCGTGGAAGAGCGCCCAAAGGTCTTTTTCCCCGATGGCGGCCTTGGGCGCGAAGGCCTCGGAGGCGACGTAGTCGAGGAGCGAGCGCCGAAGCTGCCGGGCCTCGGGGCGGCGGTCGGAAAGGTCGAACCCGGAGACCAGGAGGCGGCCCGGCCCGACGGCGGTCTCGAAGAGCGCGGCGGCCAGCGCGGGCTTGTGGAAGTCGACCACGGGCATGGCCAGCGGGACGAAGTCCGGCGCCGCGCCGGCGATGCGGAAGGTGGCGGCGTTGTCGATGAGGTGCTTCCACTGCCAGTCCTGCCAATCCTCGGTGGGGAACCGGGCGAAGGCGGGGTGCTTGTCCTGCACGACCATGCCGAGTGTCGTCCGGCTCTGCCCGGAGAAGAAGGCGGCGCTCCAGTAAACGGGGATGAACGAGGCGTGGATGGCGGCGGACGGGGCGGGGCAGGCGTGGGCGTCGAAGAGGACGCGCGCGCCCTTGGCGAGGGCGGCCTTGGCCTCGGCGGGGTCTTCGGTAAGGACGACGCCCTCCGGGACGGCCTCGGGGACGTCGGCCGGGTAGATCCAGATCGGCCAGCGGTTGTCGCCGAAGCGGAACTCCGCCTTGGCGGGCGCGGGGACGTCCCGCAGGGGAAGCGCGAGCTCGCCGACCTCCCGCACGGCGCCGACGGGGACGTCGACGTGGACGACACCCGTGCGGTTGAGCGCGAGAAAGGACCAGACGACGGGGCCGCGGAGCGGCTTCTCGCCGTAGTTGTGGATGACGAGCTTGACGGCGAAGGTCTCGTCGGTGGTCCATGTGTACTTGGCGAAGCGGGCCAGATGGGCCACGGGCGCGAAGTAGGCGGGCACGGGGACGGCGCGCTCGGCGCCGGGCTTCTCGTCGTAGAAGGAGTCGAACCACCCGATGAGGGCCTCGCCGTGGCCGGTGTAGTCCTGGATGCCGAGGAGCTGGAGCCCGGCGCAGGAGGGGGTGCGCAGGAAGCTCTCGATCTCGTCCTTGTACATGAGGCGGTTGGTCATGAGCGAGGCGCGCTCATAGGCCGCGTTGAAGCGGAGGACGCCCGCCTCGGTGCTGCGCGCGCGGAATTGCTCGAAGTTCCAAGGGCGCAGCAGCCCGGCATACTTGGGGATCTCGCGGGCGAAGTTGGGGAAGACGGGCCATTGGCCGATCTCGTGGGCGACGGTGGGCACCTGCGTCTTGGCGTAGACGTCCTCGTAGTCCCAGTCGGTGCCCTCGCGGCGGCGTTCGCGCACCCAGCCGACGCCGGGATAGAAGTGGGTGACGGTGAGGTCGTCGGCGGGGGTGATGGCGCGGGCGGAGCTGGCGGCGTAGAGGTGGCGGCCGTCATGGGCCTTGCACGCCGCCATCCATTCGCCGAGCAGCCCGAAGTCGGAGCTGCCCAGCTCGTTGCCGACGGTGAGGGAGAAGAAGGAGGGGGCGTTGCCGTAGGCGTCGAGCACGCGGAAGAGTTCGGCGCGGACAAAGGCGTCCGCGTCCGCGTTGCCCCGGCCCAAGCCTTTGAGATAGGGGTAGACCTCGGACATCCAGCCGTCGAACCAAATGATCTCGGGGGAGACGAAGAGCCCCAGCTCGTCCGCCGCGTCGAAGGCCGCCTGCGGCACGACCCACGAGTGGCAGCGGATCTGGTTGACGCCCTGCCCTTTGAGGATGCCGAAGATGCGCAGCCACGACGCCTTGTCCATCGCGGGATAGCCGGTGAGCGGGAAGTGGCAGTTGTCGGTGTTGCCGCGGACGAAGAAGGGGCGGCCGTTGACGAACAGGCGGTTGCCCCGGCGCTCGACGGTGCGGAAGCCGAAGCGGATGGCGTGCCCCAGGCCCCGCCAGTTCAGCGTGAGGGTGTAGAGCCGCGGGTCGAACTCGCTCCAAGGCTTGGCCCCCGGCACGCGCAGGGTCAGCGCGTCGCCCTCGGCGGAAAGCCGTTCGGTCTTCATGCCGTCCACGGCGGCCTCGACCTCCTCCGCGGGGACGCCTTTGGGCAGGCGGACGGTCACGGTCTCGCCGCAGGGCGCGAAGACGCGCGCCTGGCGCAGCGGGTTGCGCGGGCGCAGCTCCAGGCGGCCGATGGCCCCGTTCCAGCGCGTCTGCATCAGGTCGCCGTAGCTGTGGCTCTTCTCGCCGATGGGGTGGATGAGGGAATTGTCGATGGTCAGGGTGAGGGTGTGCGTGCCGGGCGTGAGGAGTTTGGCGGGGATGGGGTGGACGTGCGGCGCGCTGAGGGAATCGCACGCGCCCAGCGGCGTGCCGTCCCACGCCGCCGTGCTCTTCCACATCACGCGCTCGAGGAAGAGTTCGTAGTCGCCCGTCATCCCCGGCGTGACGGTGACGGTGCGCGTGTAGGTGGCCGGGCCGACGTAAAGGCGGCGCGGCGTGAGGGCGCCGTCGAGCGGCCGCGTCGCCTCCGGGCCGAGCCCCGCGTCCCCGAGCGTGCCGGGCAGACGGATCTCCGCGGGCGCGGCCTCGCCAAGGCGCACCTGCCACGCCCCCGCCAAATCCACCGTCGGCGGCGTCGCCGCCGCGCCCGCCGCGCACAAACCGATGGCCGCGACCGCTGTCGTCCACTTCATTGCCTTGGTTCCTTTCGCTGTGAGTCCCTGCCTGTCAGTGTGCCACAGACCTCCGGCGGGCGTCGCCGGTTTTCGCCTTCGCCGAGGGGGTGTCTTCTCCAGAACGCGGACTGTGGCGCGCGCCTCCGCCGCATACCCCGGAATCTGTTATACTGTGCGCCATGAGAGCGAAACGGCCGATTGTGGCGATGTGCTATGACTTCGACGGCACTTTGGCGCCGGGCAACATGCAGGAATACGGCTTCTTCTCGGGGCTCGGCAAGGCGGCGCGCACGTTCTGGGCCGAGGCCCAGGCGATCGCGCGGCGCGACCACGCCGACCCCATCCTCTGCTATATGATGCTCATGATCCGGAAGGCCAACGTCGGGGGCCTCCAAACGACGCGCGCGGCGCTGACCGGCTATGGCCGCGACGTGCCTTTCTTCCCCGGCGTGGAGGATTGGTTCGGCCGGATTTCCAAGTTCGGGAAGGAAGTGGGCGTGGACGTCGAGCACTACATCGTCTCCTCCGGCCTGCGCGAGCTGATCGAGGGCTCCGCCATCGGCGACGCCTTCCGGAAGATCTACGCCTGCTCCTTCCTCTACGACCAGAACGACTGCGCCGTCTGGCCGGCCAACGTCGTCAACTACACCACCAAGACGCAATTCCTCTTCCGCATCAACAAAGGCATCGAGGACGACGCCGACAACGCCGCCGTCAACGCCTTCGTGCCCGAGGAGGAGCGCCGCATCCCCTTCGCGCGGATGCTCTATCTGGGGGACGGCCTGACGGACGTGCCCTGCATGCGCTTGGTCAAGTCCTTCGGCGGCGTCGCCATCGCCGTCCACCCCAAGGGGCGCGGCAAACGGCAGACCGCCGCGCAGCTGCTGAAGGACGGGCGCGTGAATTACGTCATGGAGGCCGATTACTCCGCGGGCGGCAAGCTGGAGCAGCTGGTCCAATGCGCCATCCGGGGCGTGGCCCTGCGGCACCGCATGGCCACCTTGGCCGGGCAGAACCACCGCCACCGCGTGCCGGGCGGGGAAAGGGGGGCGGACGCATGAGGCCGGGCCGTCTCGTCTGGGCGGCCGCGCTCGCGGCGGGGATGTCCGCGTGCGGCTGCACCACCTATCTGATCGACAGCAACCCGCAGGGCCTCCGGGTCTCGGTGAACAACGTCGAGGAGGGCTTCACCCCCTGCCGCTACACGCTCTGGAGCCAGTTCTACTATCCCCTGGAGGTCACGGTGGCCCCGCCGCAGCCCCGCCAGCTGGAGGCCTACGCCGCCGCGCGCAACGTCTCGGTGGAGGCCGTCTCGGCCCCGCAGACCAAAGTGCTCACCCCGCGCTCCCCCTCCGGCACCGTCTACTTCGACTTCATCGTCCGCGAGCGCGACCTCCCCGCGCGCCCCGAGTGAGCCCCGCCCCGGCGGCGTTCCCACCCCCGCAAATAAGGCTTGACCTGGAGTGCGGACAAGGTGCTATAGTGAGGCGCAAAAGGAGATTGCCAGCATGACCATCGCCGAAGTCTGCAAACTGTGCAACGTCACCGCGGACACGCTTCGCTACTACGAGCGCGTGGGGCTCATCCCGCCCGTGCCGCGCACGGAGGGTGGGATCCGCGACTACTCGGAGGAGAGCGTCAACTGGGTGCGCTTCATCCGGCACATGCGTGCGGCGGGGCTGCAGGTCAGCGCGTTGGCGCGCTACGTGGCGCTCTTCCGGAAGGGGGACGCCTCGCTGGCCGAGCGCAAGCGGATCCTGGTCCGGCAGCGGGCGCTTCTGGCCGCGCGGATGGAGAGCCTGCGGCAGGTGCTGGAGCGCCTGGACGCGAAGATCGCCACCTATGAGGAACGCTGCGCCGTCTGGGAGCGCGAGCACCTCCGCAAGTCCTGACCCGCGCCCTCACCAGCCGCCGAGCGTCTCCCCGGCGTGCCGGTCGATGCCCGCGTAAGCCAGCGAGGCGTCCTCATAGCGCTTGAAGCCGAGGACGGCCTCGTTCATCCTCGCGTCGTTGAAGAGTCGCGTTGATGAGGGTCTCGATCGCCTCGCGGTGTGGGCGGCCTCGGCGGCGCGCAGGGTCTTGCCGGGGGCGGTGCGGGCGCATACAATCGCACGGGCGCCCAAAGGGGGGGCGGGGCGGCCCAAGTGTTTCCCATTGGTGGGTTTTGGCGCGCCAGGGGAAAGGCGCGGTGCGGTGGGCATACTATATCTAGCGCATTGACAGCGAGGAGGCAGGATATGTAGGTTGACAGGGGCGCCCCAAGTTTCCTATCTTACGCACGTTTCGCCGGATGGCCGCCGCATCGCGTGATGCGCCCGCCGGCGCCACCCCGACATCGAGCAACGGAAAGCTGGCCATGATCAAGACTGTCATCAAGCGCGACGGAAGGCAGGTGCCTTTCAACCTCGCGAAGATTGCCACCGCCATCCTGAAGGCGTTGGCGCAGACGCGCGATTGCGAGCAACTGCGCGACAAGGACGATTTCGAGCTGGAGGCCCTGGCCAACAAGTTGGCCGAGGACGCCACGCGCAAGGTCTCCGTGGAGGCCCCGGACATCGAGCGCATCCAGGACGCCGTGGAGCGCGCGCTGATGGACGCCGGCCTGCCCGACACCGCCAAGAGCTACATCCTCTACCGCGCCGACCGCTCCCGCGCCCGCGAGCGCAACACCAAGCTGATGAAGACCTTGGCCGACATCGTCTTCTCCTCGGCCAAGGACTCCGACGTCAAGCGCGAGAACGCGAACATCGACGGCGACACCGCGATGGGCTCGATGCTCAAGTTCGGTTCCGAGAGCTCCAAGCGTTTCTACATCGACAACATGCTGCGGCCGGACATCGCCCGCGCCCACGAGCAGGGCGACATCCACATCCACGACCTCGATTTCTACAGCCTGACGATGACCTGCTGCCAGATCGACTTGGTCGATTTGCTTTCGCGCGGCTTCAGCACGGGCCACGGCTTCCTGCGTCCGCCCAAGGAGATCCGCTCCTTCGCGGCGCTGGCCTGCATCGCCATCCAGTCCAACCAGAACGACCAGCACGGCGGCCAATCCGTCCCGAACTTCGACCTCGCGATGGCCATCGGCGTGCGGATGACCTACGAGCGTCGCTACAAGGCGGCGATGCGCGAGGCCATCGAGCTGCTCTGCGGCCCCGAGAAGGCCGCCGACACCGTCCTCCCCACGCCGCCCACGATGGCCCAGGCCGACGACCCCGCGTTCCGCGCGCGGGAGGCCGAGGCGCTTCAGGCCGCCGGGATCCCCGCGCAGCACGTCCCGCACATCCAGGACTTCGCCCGCGCCCACGCGCTCAAGGAGACCGACCGCGAGACCTATCAGGCGATGGAGGCGCTGGTCCACAACCTCAACTCCATGCATTCGCGCGCGGGCGCGCAGACGCCCTTCTCCTCCATCAACTACGGCACGGACACCACGCCCGAGGGGCGCATGGTTATCAAGAACGTCCTGCTGGCCACCCAGGCCGGCTTGGGCGACGGGGAGACGCCGATCTTCCCCATCCAGATCTTCCGCGTCAAGAAGGGCGTCAGCTTCGACCCCGGCGACCCCAACTACGACCTCTTCCAGCTCGCCTGCGAGGTCAGCGCCAAGCGCCTCTTCCCCAACTTCGCCTTCCAGGACGCGCCCTTCAACGCCGCCCTCTACAAGGAGGGCCACCCCGAGACCGAGATCAGCTACATGGGCTGCCGCACGCGCGTGGCCACCAACGTCTACGATCCCTCCAAGTCCCAGGTCTGGAAGCGCGGCAACCTCTCCTTCACCTCCATCAACCTCCCGCGCCTGGCCATCCAGAGCCACGGCAACGTCAAGACCTTCTACGCCCAGCTCGACGATATGCTCCAGCTCGTGCGCGACCAGCTCCTCGAGCGCTTCGAGGTCCAGGCCCGCAAGCGCGTGCGCAACTTCCCCTTCCTCATGGGCGAGGGCATCTGGCTGGACTCCGAGAAACTCGGCCCCGATGACGAGGTGCGCGAGGTCATCAAGCACGGCTCCCTCACCTTTGGCTTCATCGGCCTGGCCGAGACCCTCAAGAGCCTCATCGGCAAGCACCATGGCGAGAGCGACGAAGCCCAGCGCCTCGGCCTTGAGATCGTCCAGCACATGCGCGACTACGCCGATCGCTGCTCCAAGGAGACCGGCCTCAACTTCACCCTCATCGGCACCCCCGCCGAGGGCCTCTCCGGCCGCTTCGTGCGCATCGACCGCAAGCGCTTCGGCAACATCCCCGAGATCACCGACCGCGAGTATTACACCAACTCCTTCCACATCCCCGTCTACTTCCCCATCAGCGCCTTCCGCAAGATCGAGCTTGAGGCGCCCTACCACGCCCTCACCAACGGCGGGCACATCTCCTATGTCGAGCTCAACGGCAAGATGGCCGACAACCCCGAGGCCTTCGAGCGCGTCATCCGCCACATGGCCAAATGCGGCATCGGCTACGGCTCGGTGAACCACCCCCTCGACCGCGACCCGGTCTGCGGCTATCGCGGCATCATCGACGACGTCTGCCCTAAGTGCGGCCGGCGTGAGGACGACGGCGGCCCCCACTTCGAGCGGATCCGCCGCATCACCGGCTATCTCGTCGGCACCATCGACCGCTTCAACAACGCCAAGGCCGCCGAGGTGCGCGACCGCGTCAAACACCTCTGAGGCCGATCGGCCGGCGGCGGGGCGGGGCCTCCGGGCCCCTCCGCGCCGCCGTGCGCCCCCATGCTCACCCTTCGCATCGCAGGCACGATCCCCGAGTCCATCGTCGATGGGCCGGGGTTTCGCTTCGCCATCTTCACGCAAGGGTGCCCGCACGGCTGCCCCGGCTGCCACAATCCACAGACGCACGATCCTAAGGGCGGCCGCGTCGTCTCCGTCCTCACCCTCATGCGGCAGATCTGGCACAGCCGCATGAACCTTGACGGCGTCACCTTCTCCGGCGGCGACCCCTTCTGCCAGCCCGAGCCGCTGGCCTTCCTGGCGCGGTGGTGCCACCGCCTTGGCCTCCACGTCATGGCCTACTCCGGCTGGACGCTCGCCGAGCTCCGCGCCAAACCGGAGTGCCGGTGCCTCCTCGACGAGATTGACGCCCTCGTCGACGGGCGCTTCATCATCGCCCGCCGCACCCTCGAGATGCGGTTCAGGGGCTCCTCCAACCAAAAACTCTACCACCTCCGCCACGGCGAAATCCTCTCCGTCGAGTGAGGCGCGCGGCGCGCACGGCAGGACGCACGGCGCGCGCGGGCGCGCTTTCCCTTGCGGCGGGCGGGGCGCGCTATCATGCGGACATGAAAACGATCGCCGATTCTCCGGATTCCCGCAAGTACGAGACGGGGTGGGACGTCCTGCGCGTCCTGGCCTGCCTCATGGTCATCGTGATCCATGCCCGCAATCCTTACACTTATGGCGCGGACGGGGCGCTGGATCCGTGGGCGGCCTTTTTCATCGTGGCGGCCCGGGCGGACGTGCCGCTCTTCGTGATGCTCTCATGCGCCTTGCTGCTGCCGCTGCGCCAAGGCGCGGGCGACTTCCTGAAACGCCGCTTCTGGCGCGTGGCGGCGCCGTTCGCCGTGTGGTCGGCGATCTTCGCGTTCATCCCGCTGCCGGCGGATCTGACCGGCTACGCGCCCGTTTACGAGGGGCTGACGCCGCCGGCCGGCGCGCCGCTGTGACAGGAGGCGCTCTACGGGGTGCTGGCCATCCCGGTCACCTTCACGGGCGAGACGTGCCCTTATTGGTTCCTCTACATCATTCTGGGGCTGTATCTTGTGATGCCGATCGTCTCGCCGTGGCTGAGGCAGGCCTCCCTGCGGCAGCTGGGCTTCTTCGTGGGGGTGTGGGGGCTGACGTTGGCCTATCCCTTCCTTGCCTACGCCGGGATCTCGGAGCTGCATGGCGTCTGCGCGTGGAACCGGATCGGCATGGGCTATTATCTCACGGGCTACATCGGTTATCTGCTGCTGGCTTGTTTCATCATCCGTGCGGACAGGCTGTCGGCGCGGGGGGCGGCGCTGACGGGCGCGGCGCTCTTCCGTCGGCTGGCCTCGCGCTCCTTCGCCATCTTCCTGGTGCACTGGCTCTTCGCCGTTTATGGGTGGGGGCTCTTCGCGGGACTTGGGCTGCCGGCGTGGCTCGGGATGCCTGCGCTGACCGCGGCCATCTTCCTGTGCTCGTGGGCGGTCGCCGAGGCCCTCGCCCTGCTGCCGCGCCCGGCGGCGCGCCTCTTGGGCATCGACTGAGCCGCGCGCCCCGTCGCCTGCGTGCGCGCTGTGCTATACTATGCGCGTTTCGATTTTCACAAGGATTGCGACATGGACAAGAAGGAAGCGCCGAAGAGTTCGTTGGATGCCTTGGTCTCGCTGTGCAAGCGGCGTGGCTTCATCTTCCAGAGCTCGGAGGTCTACGGGGGGTTCGCCGGGTTTTGGGATTACGGGCCGCTCGGCTGCGAACTGAAGCGCAACATCAAGGAGCGGTGGTGGCGCTTCATGGTGCGCGACCGCGAGGACGTCGAGGGGCTCGACGCCTCCATCATCATGCACCCGGCCATCTGGAAGGCGTCCGGGCACCTGGAGACCTTCTCCGACCCCATGAGCATGTGCAAGGGCAGCTGCCGCAAACTGATGCGCTCGGACCAGGTGTGGGAGCTCTTCGACGATTCCGCCATCAAGGCCGCGCTGGAGCCGTTGGTGGGGGACGCGGGCGCGGTGGCCAATTGGTGCAAAGGCAAGGGCAAATCCCTCGCGCCCGGGCTTTACGCCGTCCAGCACCCCGAGCATCTGGGGGCCATCTTCGCGGCGCTCGGCGCCGCGGGGGACGCGCGGGCGCTCTTCACGCTCCTGGCCACCCCGCCGGAGGCGGCCGGGGAGGTGCTTCCCTGCCCCAACTGCGGCGGCGTGATGACCGAGCCGCGCCCCTTCAACCTCATGTTCAAGACCGTCGTCGGCCCCATCGACGACCCGGAGAACGTGGCCTATCTGCGCCCCGAGACGGCGCAGGCCATCTTCGCCGAGTTCCCCAACGTCATGGTCGCCAGCCGCCAGGCGCCGCCTTTCGGCATCGGCCAGATCGGCAAGTCCTTCCGCAACGAGGTGACGCCCCGCAACTACATCTTCCGCTCGCGTGAGTTCGAGCAGATGGAGCTGGAGTTCTTCATCAAGCCCGACGAGGCCGTCGAGCTCCTCTGCGGCCATGTGGCCCCGCTCACGCCGGAGACCGACCTCTCCGAGCCGCGGCCCGACTGGGGGTGGGCCTGTTGGCACAAGTATTGGGTGGAGCAGCGCAAACAATGGCTCGTCGCCAACGGCCTGCCCAAGGACTCCTTCGTGGAGTATTGGCAGCGCCCGGACGAGTTGGCCCACTACGCCCGCGCCTGCGTGGACATCGAGTATCGCTTCCCCTTTGGCACCCAGGAGCTCGAGGGCATCGCCGCCCGCTCCGACTTCGACCTCTCCCGCCACCAGGAGCACTCCGGCAAAAGCATGGAGGTCTTCGACGAGCCGCTCAAGCTTGCCGTCCGCAAACTCTCCGACGAGGAAAAGGCCGCCTTCCGCGCCAAGGTCGTGGCCGAGTGGCAGGGCCGCGGCAAGACCGCCGAGGCCGCCAACGCCTTCCTGGACCGCCTCTTCGAGGGCAAGTACATCCCGCACGTCATCGAGCCCTCCGCCGGCGTCGACCGCATGGCCCTGGCCATGCTCTGCAACGCCTACGAGGAGCAGGCGCTCGTGGACGACAAGGGCAAGGCCGACGTCCGCACCGTCCTCCACCTCGCCCCCTCCATCGCCCCCGTCAAGGTCGCCGTCTTCCCCCTCGTCAAGAACCGGCCGGAGCTCCGGGCGCTCGCCCGCGACATCTTCGGGCGGCTTCAGAGGCGCTGGAACTGCTTCTGGGACGAGACCGGCGCCATCGGCCGCCGCTATCGCCGCCAAGACGAGATCGGGACGCCCTTCTGCGTCACCGTCGACTTCGACACCCTCGAGAAGGACGGCACCGTCACCCTCCGCGACCGCGACACCATGCGGCAGGAGCGCATCTCCGTGGACGACCTCATCGCCAAGGTCGACGCCGCCGTGAACGGTTGAGCGCGCGCCTCGCGCCCAAAGCGGCCCCCTCGCGCGCAACCGCGCGAGGGGGCCGCTTCGTTTTAGCCTTGACGAAGCCTTTGCCCTTGCGTTATCGTTGCGCCATCGTTTCTTATCGGCCATTGGTTTGCCCTCATCCCATCCCGTGCCCATGCAACCATTCCTGATCGCCTTCACGCTCACCCTCCTCGCAGGACTTTCCACCGGGCTCGGCGCCGCCATCGCCTTCTTCGCGCCGCGGGCCAACACCCGCTTCCTTTCCGTCTGCACCGGGCTTTCCGCCGGCGTCATGCTCTACGTCTCCTTCATGGAGATGCTGCCGGAGGCCTTCCGGCAGATCGCCGAGGCCGGCTTCGCGGAGAAGCCGGCCACCGCGTTGGGCACGCTCGGCTTCTTCGCCGGCATCGCGCTCATCTTCCTCATCGACCGCCTGGTCCCCGACGCGGAGAACCCCCACGAGACGCACCCCAAGCAGGCCTACGCCGCGCTCCGGGCCCCGGCGGCCGACGCCACCCCCGCCGAGCGCCGGGCCTTCCGCCGCGAGACGCGCCAGACCCGGCGCACCCTGCTGCGCATGGGCGTCTTCACCGCGCTGGCCATCACCATCCACAACTTCCCCGAGGGCCTTTCCACCTTCCTTTCCGCGCTTGTGGATCCGCATCTCGGCACCGTCATCGCCTTCGCCATCGCCCTCCACAACATCCCCGAGGGCATCTCCGTCTCCATCCCCATCTATTACGCCACCGGCGACCGCCGCCGCGCGTTCGTCTGGAGCTGCCTGGCCGGCTTCGCCGAGCCTGTCGGCGCGCTTGCGCTTTGGGCCGTCCTGGCCGTCGCCAACGGCGCCGTCTTCTTCGAGCCGCCGCCGCTTCTCTTGGGGGTCGTCTCCGGCGCCGTCGCCGGCATCATGGTCTTCATCAGCCTTGACGAGCTGCTGCCGGCCTCCCGCGCCTACGGCAAGGGGCACGACTCCCTTTACGGCCTTGTCGCCGGGATGGCCATCATGGCGCTTTCCCTGCTGCTTCTCTGAGCGCCCGGCACGCCCTCCCCGTCGGCGGCCCCCAATCATTAGCCAACGCAAAGCCTCCCGCCCGCCCACGGGCGGCGCGCCCCCGTCTGCCGCCCCTCGGGGGATGGGGGAGGCGCGGGCGCGCGACGCGGTGGAAGGGGCGCGCGGGGACGGGATGGTTCGCGGCGCGGTCGGGGCCGACTTGCGGCGTGGTCGACCCCGAGGTGCGGGCTGGTCCGAAAAAAGAGGCCCGTGATCTCGTTCTCCTCCGCGCGTTCTGCGGGAGTGGCCCGCCGCGCCGCGGGGTGGGGGCGGGGCGGGCGGCGGCCCCCGTCCCGCCCATGCCAAACGAGGAGGGGCGGCTCTCTTTTTTTGGAGGGGGCGCGGATTTTGCTTGCGCCCACATATTAGGCTATGCTAATATAGCGCCGTTTTGAGACCTCCTTGAGGATTCTTTCGGACAACCCAAGATATAGGTGCACCCCGGACGCGGCCTTCTCTCCCCGCGTCCGGGTTTTTGTTGAGACAAAAAAGCCCCCGTCTCTTTTGGGAGACGGGGGCTTTTCGCGATGGCGTTTTCAGCGGAGGGCGCGTTCCGCGCAGAAGCGGACGAACGCCGCGCAGGGGCGTTTGGCGTAATAATCCGCCGTGCGGGCCTCGGGCGCCTCGCCGCGCTGCTTGTGGATGGAGGCCTTGCGGAGGAGCTCCAGGCAGCCGTGGGTGCCGAATGCGGCGTCGAAGTCGCCGACCGCGGCTTGGACGTCCTTGTAGAGGGCGGCCTTCGTCTTGGGGTCCATGGGGGCCTCGGGGCCTTTGCGCAGGCCGATGACGGCGGCCATCGCGGTGACGGCGCCGCAGGTTTCGCGCAGGCCGCCGAGGCCCGCGCCGAGGCCGGAGGCCAGGCGCATGGCCTCGGCCTCCCCGATGCCGAGGGCCGGGGCACAGACGGCGAGGACGGACTGCGCGCAGGTGCAGCCTTGCGCGAAGCGTTCCGCGGCGCGCGCGCCGGCTTCCTCCGGGGTGGGGGGCGTCATGCCTGGAAATCCGTCGGCCGGCGCTTCTGGATGGTTTTGGCGGCGTCCTCGGCGGAGGTGATGGCGCAGGGGCCGCCCACGCAGCCGCCGGGGCAGACCATGACCTCGATGATGTCGGCGGGGGCCTTCTTGGTCTTGGCGAAGACGCGGAGGAGGGCGACGTTCTTTTTGTTGAGGCCGTTGATCTTGAAGACGGTCGGCTTGGGCGTGCCTTCCGGGAGGTAGTGGGCGACGGCGTTCGCCACGCCGCCGCTGACGGCGAACTCGGCGCCGTATTGGGTGCCGGCCACCTCGGGCTCGGAGGGTTCGAGGTCGGCGAGCTGGATGTTCTCGGCGATGAGCCAGGCGCCGAGCTCCTCGGCGGTGATGACGTAGTCGGGGCCGCCGTGTTTGTGGGCCTCGGTGCGCTTGGCCATGCAGGGGCCGATGAAGACGGTGAGGGCGTCGGGGTGGTCGGCCTTGGCGCGCCGCTCGGCGAAGCCCATCGGCGTGGGCGTGTCGGAGACGTAGGGCTTCATCTCGGGGAGGTGGCGCTCGACGCACTCGATCCAGGCCGGGCAGCAGCTGGTGGTCATGAACGGCGCGCCGTGGGCCTTGCGCTCGGCCCATTCGGCGGCCTCGGCGGCGGCGGTGTCGTCGCCGCCACGGGCCACCTCGTAGACATGGGCGAAGCCGATCTGGCGGAGCGCGGCGTAGAGCTTGCCCGGCTCGGTGGGGAAGAAGCCGTTGATGGCGGGGGCGACGAGGGCGATGACCTTTTTGCCCTTGGCGATGGCGCGGACGACGTGGGCCACCTGGTTGCTTTGCATGATGGCGGCGAAGGGGCAGGCCTTGATGCACTTGCCGCAGCGGATGCATTTCTCGTGGTCGACGGTGACGCGGCCGTCCTCGGTCTTGCCGATGGCGCCCACGGGGCAGGCGTCGGCGCAGGCGAGGGGGACCTGGATGATGGCGTGGTAGCGGCAGACCTCGGCACATTTGCCGCAATTGACGCAGAGGTCGTGCGCGATCGTGGCGCGGCCGTTGCGGACCTGGATGGCGTGCCGGGGGCAGATGTTGGTGCAGGGGCGCGCGAGGCAGCCGCGGCACATGTTGGTGACCATGATCTGCGATTCCATGCAGGCCGAGCAGGCGTCGGGGAAGATGGTCAGGAAGGGGTCGGAGGCCGGCGGGTTGGCCTCGATGTCCTCGGCGTAGCTCTTGAGCGTCTTGAGCTCGTCGACCTCGTCTTCCACGCGGAAGCCGAGCGCGGACATGCACCGGTAGCGGAGCGCGGCGCGGTCTTTGTAGATGCAGCAGCGGCTGAAGGGCTGGCCCTTCGGGCGGATTTTGATGGGGATGCGGTCGATGTCCTCATAGGCGCCGGATTTGACGGCCTTGATGACGTAGGCCAGCACCTCGCGGCGCAGGCGGTCGGCTTCGCTGATCATCGGGATTGCCATGGCTGTCTCCTCCTCAGTGCGCAAGGGCCTCGCGGATCGCCGCCAGCACCTTGCCCTCGTCGGCCTCCGCGATCAGTTTGCCGCCCACGCGCACAAAGGGCGCGCGGCCCACGCGGTCGCCCTGCTGGCAGGCGCCCGAGCAGCGCATCCCCTTGACGGCGATGCGGTCTTTCCATTCCTCGGGGAGGCGGTCGGCGATTCCCGCCAACTGCGCCCCGCCCATGACGTAGCAAGTGGTTCCCATGCAGATTTCCACGGTGATGCGTTCGTCCATTGTCCTCTCTCCGACGGCTGTTTCGGTGAACGTGCGAATGTGCCTTAGTATACCCCAATCCTGACGCCGCCCGCAAGCCGCCGGGGCGCGGTGCGTCCGGTCGGACGCGGGGGCGGCCCGGGCGGGTTTTGGGGTTTGACTTCGCGGAGCGAAAGATGGGACACTATGGACGCGACTTTGCAACCCCCCAGCGATGAGGAACGAACGTATGGACATGAGACAAGCGATGCTTTGCGGCGGCTTCTGCTGCCTGGCCTCCGCGGCGCTGGCCGCGCATGGGTTCGGCCAGGCGGCGGCGCCCACCGGCCGCGAGTGGGAACAGGAGCAGAACCTTTCCTACAACAAGGAGCCCGCGCGGGCGTGGGCCTTCAGCTTCACGGACGCGGAGGCGGCCAAGCAGGTGCTGCCGTGGTTCAGCAAGCGCTGGAAGAGCCTTGACAGCGACACGGCCTGGAAGTTCAAGTGGAGCAAGGACCCCGCCTCGCGCCCCGTCGGCTTCCAGAACCCGGATTACGACGTCTCCGGCTGGGAGACGATCGTGGTGCCTTCGTCCTGGCAGGCGATGGGGGCCGACCCGGCGCGCAAAAAAGGGTGGGGCACGGCGGTCTACGCGAACCAGCCTTATCTCTTCAAGCGCGATTGGCCGTTCGTGATGGGCGAGCCTCCCAAGGACTACACCTCCTATGCCGCGCGCAACCCGGTGGGCAGCTATCGGCGCACCTTCACGGTGCCGGAGGCGTGGAAGGGCGAGGAGGTCTACGTCCAGTTCGACGGCGTGGACTCCTTCTTCTACCTCTGGGTCAACGGCCGCTACGTCGGCTTCTCGAAGGATTCGCGCACGCCGGCGGCCTTCCGCATCACGCCCTACCTGAAGGCGGGCGGCGAGAACGTCCTGGCCGCGGAGGTCTACCGCTACAGCGACGCCTCCTACCTGGAGTGCCAGGACATGACGCGCCTCTCGGGCATCTTCCGCACGGTGCAGCTCTATGCCGTGCCCAAACTGCACATCCGGGACTTCTTCGCCCTCACCGAGCCGCTCGACTGGAACAAGATGCAGGGCGGCCGCTGGGATCTGACCGTGGACGTGGAGCTGCGGAACCTCAACGCGCCCGACACGCCCGCCGCCGCGACGCTCGTGGCCAAGGTCTATGACGCGCAGGGCAGGGAGGTCGCGCCCGTCAAACCCGCCGACCCGCCCTATGACGGCGTCGCGGGCAAGCAGGTGGACCTCACCGGCCAGACCCATTGGAAGACCGGCCTGAGGCTCCGCTTCGACGCGCCGCGCCTGTGGAGCGCCGAGACGCCCAACCTCTACACGCTCGTCCTCGAGCTCCGCGCGAAGGACGGCACGCTCATCGAGGCCGTCCCCGCGCAGATCGGGTTCCGCAAGGTCGAGGTGGCCGCCCGCAAGGGCCAGGCCGAGAAACGCTTCTGGGTCAATGGCCAGAAGGTGAAGCTGAAAGGCGTGAACCGCCACGAGGCCGATCCGTGGATGGGCCACTACACCTCCAACGCGGTCATGGAGAAAGAGGTGCGCCTCATGAAGGAGGCCAACATCAACCACGTCCGCTGCTCGCACTATCCGCCCGCCGCCTATTTCCTCTACCTCTGCGACAAGTGGGGCATCTACGTCCAAGACGAGGCGAACATCGAGAGCCACGGCTACTACTACGGCAAGGAATCCCTTTCGCACCCCGTGGAGTGGCTGGACGCGCACGTCGACCGCATCATGAACATGGTCGAGCGCGACAAGAACTTCCCCTGCGTCGTCATCTGGTCCCTCGGCAACGAGGCCGGCCCCGGGCGCAACTTCGCCATCGCCGAGCGCACCATCAAGGCCCGCGACGTCTCCCGTCCCACGCACTACGAACGCAACAACGCCATCGTGGACATGGGCTCCAACCAATATCCCTCCGTGGGCTGGGTGGAATGGAAGGCCAAGCAGACCAAGGACGCCAAGCCCTTCTACATCTCCGAATACGCCCACAACATGATGAACGCCCTCGGCAACTTCGCCGACTACCAGCAGGCCATCGAAAGCAGCGACGTCATCCTCGGCGGGGCCATCTGGGACTGGGTGGACCAGGCCCTCTGGTACGATTCGCCCAAGAGCGGCAAGCGCATCCTCGCCACCGGCGGCGACTGGGGCGACCGCCCCAACTCCGGGCAGTTCGTCTGCAACGGGTGCCTCCTCCCCGGGCACGTCCCCGAGCCCAGCTACCACGAGGTCGCCCACGTCTACCAGAACGTCGCCGTGACGCGCGACGGCGGCAAGGTGGTCATCCGCAACAAGAACTACTTCCGCCCGCTGGACTACGTCGAGGCCCGCTGGACGCTCTACAAGAACGGCGCGCCCACCGAGCAGACCGGCGTCTTCGACGTCGCCGGCGTCGGCCCGCAGCAGAGCAAGGCCTTCGACCTGCCCATCCGCGTCCCCCGCACGCTGGATGGCTACGACCTGCGCGTCGCCTTCACGCTCAAATCCGCCGAGGGCCCGCTCGCCAAGGGCTTCGCCGTCGCCTCCGAGAGCCTTTCCCTCCAGGCGCCCGCGCCCATCCCCGCCGCCGCGCCGGAAGGCGGCGCGCTGACCGTCGAGGACGGCGCCAAGGCCGTCGTGGTCAAAGGCAAGGACTTCGCCGTCGCCTTCGGCAAGGAGACCGGCCTCCTCACGCAATACACCCTCAAGGGCAAAGACCTGCTCCGCGCCCCGATGACGGTCGACGCCTACCGCTGCCCCTCCTCCAACGAGGTCGGCAAGGGCGGCGAATGGGCCATGCAGGGCCTGCGCGACCTGGCGCCCGTCTCCGCCGCCGTCACCGACGTCAAGGCCGAGGCCGACGGCACCGTCACCCTCCGCTCCACCGCCACCTACCGCGGCCGCCAACTGGAGCGCCTGCGCGACTTCGACAACGGCATGACCGACCGCACCTTCTTCGAGAAGCTGCCCCAGCCCGTCACCGAGCGCAACACCCACTTCGTGGTGAACGCCGCCTGGAAGGTCTACCCCGACGGCACCGTCACCCTCCAATCCGCCCTCCTGCCGCGCGGCCGCGCCATCGAGCTGGGGCGTCTGGGCTATGGGCTGGTTCTCAATGGCGTGGATCAGACGGTCGATTACTACGGCCGCGGCCCCTGGGAGAACTACCCTGACCGCAAGACCGCCTCGTTCGTCGCCCGGCACAGCGCCGCCGTCAAGGACATGGTCGTGGCCTACCCGCGCCCCAACGACATGGGCAACCGCGAGGACACCTACGCCCTCTCCGTCGCCAAAGACGGCCTTGGCCTCGCCGTCTGCGCCCTCAACGGCGGCCGCTTCGCCTTCTCCGCGCTCCCCCACACCGCCACGGAACTCACCGAGACCCGCCACGTCGCCGAGCTCCCCGAGAGCGACAAGACGGTGCTGACCCTCCTGGCCGTCAACCGCGGCCTCGGCGGCGCCAGCTGCGGCCCCGGCCCGCTCGCGCGCGACATCCCCCGCGCCGACAAGCCCTACCGCCTGGACCTCGCCTTCCGCCCCGCCGGCGCGCCGCTCCTGCCCGTCCGCGAGAAGGCCGCGGCGATCGACGAGACCATGCCGCCGCCGCCCGAGACCTTCAAGGCCGTGGACTGCACCTCGCAGGAACCCGGCAACGAGGGCGGCAAAGTCTGCGACGGCGACCTGGGCACCTTCTGGCACTCCCAGTATGGCGTCACCCTCGGCAAGTATCCCCACGCCGTCACCCTCGACCTCAACAAGGCCCGCACGCTGAAAGGCATCGTCTGCGTCGGCCGCCAGGAGGGCGTCAATGGCCGCATCCGGGATTACCGCGTCGAGGTCTCCCCGGACAACAAGACCTGGGCCGTCGCCGCCGAGGGCCGCCTCCAGGACAGCGCCGCGCCGCAGGAGGTGCGCTTCGCCAAGTCCGCGCAGGGCGTCAGATACCTCCGCTTCACCGGGCTCTCCGAGCAGCGTGGGCAGGAATTCGCCTCCATGGCCGAAATCTCCATCATCGAGTGAGCCAAGGGGCACAAAAAAGGCCGGCGGACGGGAGCGATCCCGTCCGCCGGCTTTTTTTGGGGGCGCCGCCAGCGCGTCAGCGCATGAGCTCGGCGAGGGCGTCGCCGTCGTCCTCGGCGATGGCCCTTCGGAAGGCGGCGAGGTGGTCGGCGAAGGCGTCCACGGCCTCGAGGAGCGGCCCCTTGTTTTGGCGGAAGATGGGCTGCCACATGGAGATGGGGCTGTGGGCGATGCGGGTCATGGAGGCCAGGCCGCCGCCGGCGAAGCGGGCGTTGAGCGCCTGGTTGCGCTCGGCCTCCTTGATGGTGCGGGCGAGGGCGTAGGCCAAGACGTGCGGCATGTGCGAAAGGAGGGCCGCGGTGCGGTCGTGCTCCTCGGCGGACATCTCGGCGAGGACGGCCCCGATGCGCTCCCAAAGGGCGCGGACGCGGGAGAGGGCGTCGGGGGCGCTGAGCCAAGGGTCGATGATGAGGGTGAAGCGATTGCGGAAGAGATTGTCGACCGCGGCGTCGGGGCCGGAGCGCTCGGTGCCGGCCATGGGGTGGCAGGCGACGTAACGGGCGCGGTTGGGGTGGCCGGCGACGGCCTCGGCGAGGGCGCGCTTGGTGGAGCCGACGTCGATGAGCGTCTGGTCGGGGCGGGCGGCGTCGAGCAGGGCGGGGAGGCGCTCGGCCAAGACGTCGACGGGCATGGCGAGGACGAGCAGGTCGCTTTGCGCGGCGAGCTCCCCGAGGGTGGGGAGGGCGGCGTCCACGAGCCCGAGCTCGACGGCGCGCTCGGCGTGGGCCGCGGTGCGGTTCCAGCCCAGGATGCGCCCGGCGAGGCCAAAGGCGCGGAGGTCTTTGGCCAGCGAGCCGCCGATGAGGCCGATGCCGGCGATGCCGACGGTGGGGAAGGGAAGGTCGTTCATGGATGGTTGTCGCGGGCGCAGCCCAGGTTGGCGAGGCCGTAGATGGCGGCGGTCTCGACGCGGAGGATGAGCGGGCCGAGGGTGACGGGGATGGCGCCGCACGCCAGGATGGCGCGGAGCTCCTCGGCGGTGAAGTCCCCCTCGGGCCCGCACCACCACCCCCAGGTTTGGCCGCGGCGGGTGGGGTCGAGCGCGTCGAGCACCGGCTTGAGGGGCTTGGCCTCGGGGGTGAGCGCGGCGACGATGAGGGTGGAGCAGGCGCGCATGAGCGGCGGCGTCTCCGAAAAGGGGGTGGGGGCGCGCACGGCCGGCACGGTCACGGCGCCGCACTGCCGGGCCGCGGCCTCGACGATGCGCTGCCAACGGGCGCGCTTGGCCTCGGCCTGGCGGCCCTCCAGCCGCACGACGGTGCGCGCGCTGATGACGGGGACGATCTCGGAGACACCGAGCTCCGTGGCCTTTTCCAGCAGCCAATCCATGCGCTCGCCTTTGGGGACGCAGGCGAAGAGGATGGTGCGGACGGCCGGCTCGGCGTTTTGGAAGATGGGCTGCTTGGCCTCGAGGGTGAGGGCGTCCTCGCCATGGGCGACCACGTGGTAGAGGCGGGTGCGCCCGGCGCCGTCGAACGCGCCGACCTCCGCGCCCTCGCGCAGGCGGAGGACGTGGAGGAGATGGTGGGCGGCGGCGCCGCGAAGCGTCAGGGTCTCTTGTTCCAGCTCGTCGGGGGCGACTTGGTGGCGGTGCATGGCTCACTCGCGCATCTGGACGGCGGAGACGCGGCCGTCCCGGAACTCGACGCGGAGCGCCTCCTTCCATTCGTATTCGGGGGCGTCGTCGATGTAGTACCCGCCGCGCAGATGCCCGCCGATATCGTGGTAGACGGGGCGGACGGCCGGGTAGAGGCGGTCGGAGAAACCGAGGATCTTGTAGATCCAAACCTCGGAGAGGCCGGCGGCGTCGGTGCGGGTGAGGCGTTCGGCGGGGTCGCCGTAGACCATCCACACGGCGTCCCGGTCGTCGCCGAGGCGGATCTGCCCGCGGGCGATGCGGGCCTGGACCTCGGCGGGGTAGGCGTCGAAGAGTTCCTGGCGCTGGGCGATCCGGGCGGCGACGGAGTCGGCGCAGCCGATTAGCAGGAGGGCGGCGGCGAGCAGCGCGGGCAGGAGGGCTTGGCGCGGGGTCATTGTTCGTAGCCCCAGTCGAGGAGGGCCTTGCAGAAGGCGTCGCGGTCGCGATGGGTCTTGTAGCCGGTGACGCAGCCGATGAGGCGGCGGCCGCCGCGTTTGCAGGTGAAGGTGACGCAGAAGCCGGCGCGGCTGGTGTAGCCGGTCTTCAGGCCGTCGACGCCGGGCACGCGGTTGGTGATGAGGTTGTTGTGGTTCTTGAGCATCAGCTTGCCGTCGCGGAAGGTGTCGAGGCGGGTGGAGGCCAGGCGCATGACCTCGGGATAGCCAAGGAGCCGCTCGGCGAGGATCGCCATGTCGTGGGCGGAGGAGCGGTTGTCGCGCTTGGCCCCGTCGCCGAGGCCGTGGGCGTCGTAGAAGGTGGTGTGGGCCATGCCGAGGGCCTTGGCGCGGTCGTTCATCGCTTGGACGAAGGCGGGCATGCTGCCGCCGCCAAGATATTCGCCCACGAGGTAGGCGGAGTCGTTGGCGGATTTGATGGCGATGGTCTTGAGAAGCTCCTTGAGGGGGAAGGTCTCGCGGGGGTCGAGCCAGACCTGCGCGCCGCCGATCGCGTAGGCGGCCTCGGTCACTTTGATGGGGGTGTCGCGCGTGACTTTGCCGGCGGCGATGGCCTCCTCGGCCAAAAGGAGGGTCATCATCTTGGTCATGGAGGCGATGGGGACGGCCTGGTCGGCGTTCTTGGCCCAGAGCACCTTGCGCGTCGCGGGGTCGACGAGGATGCCGGTGGAGCAGCCGTTTTCCTGCGGCAGGCCGATGTGGGAGACGGCGCCGGCGAAGTCGTAGGGCTGGTTCGGATAGGCGCCGTCGCGTCCTTGCGGGAGGGGCTTGGCGGCGGGTTGGGCGGGCTGCCCGCCGGGCTGGGCCGCTTGCGCGGCCGGCTGCGGGGTCGGCGTCGGGGCCGTCGGCGCGGGGTCGGGGGCGGGCGCTTGGGCCGTCGGCGTCGCGGCGGGTTCGGCGGCACCCCCCCCGTCGCAGCCGTCGGCGAAGGCTAGCCAGCCGATGATGAGCAGGATCCAGGCCAAGAGCGGGAGGCCCCAAACCAGCAGCGTGCGCAGGAAGGGGTTGGGACGGCCCACGCCGTCGGGAAGATCGTAACGTTCGCCCATGTGAAGACCCTCAGACGTTGAAGAGGAAGTGGACCACGTCGCCCTCGCGCATCACGTAATCCTTGCCTTCCACGCGAAGCAAGCCCTTCTCGCGGGCGTGCGCCTCGCCGCCCAGGGCCACGAAGTCGTCGTAGGCGACGACCTCGGCGCGGATGAAGCCGCGCTCGAAATCGCTGTGGATGACGCCGGCGGCTTTCGGCGCCGTCCAGCCTTGGCGGATGGTCCAGGCGCGCGCCTCCATGGGGCCGGCGGTGAAGAAGCTTTGGAGGCCGAGGGTGTGGTAGGCTTTTTGGATGGTGGCGTCGAGCCCGGATTGCTCGAGGCCGTAGGAGTTGAGGAAGTCTTGGCGTTCGTCGTCGGAGAGCCCGGCGAGGTCGGCCTCCATGGCCGCGCAGATGACGATGGTGTCGCAGCGGTGGGCCTGCGCATGGGCCTTGAGCGCCTGGACGTGGGGGTTGTCGGGGGCGCCGAGGTCGGCCTCGGCGACGTTGGCCACGTAGATGATGGGCTTGTCGGTGAGGAGGCGGAGTTCTTTGCGCGTGGGGGCGAGGGCGTCGGGGTCGTCGGCGTCGAAGGTGCGGGCGGGCTCGCCGGCGTCAAGGTGGGCATGGAGGGCGCGCATGGCCTCCACCTCCTTGGCCAGGGTCTTGTCCGCGCGCGCCTGGCGGCCGATTCGGTCGAGGCGCTTGTCGAGGCTCTGCAGATCGGCCAGGATGAGCTCGGTTTCGATGATGCCGATGTCGCGGATGGGGTCGACGGAGCCTTCGACGTGGACCACGTCGTCGTTGTCGAAACAGCGCACGACCTCGAGGATGGCGTCGCATTCGCGGATGTTGCCGAGGAATTGGTTGCCGAGTCCCTCGCCTTTGCTGGCGCCTCGGACCAGGCCGGCGATGTCGGTGAAATCGACCGTGGCATGGATGACGCGGCCGCTTTTGCAGATCTCGGCCAGGCGCTCGACGCGCGGATCCGCCACCGGCGCCGTCGCTTTGTTGGGCTCGATGGTGCAGAAGGGATAGTTCGCCGCCTCCGCGTTTTGCGCGCGCGTCAGGGCGTTGAACAGGGTGGATTTGCCCACGTTGGGCAGACCGACGATGCCGACGGCAAGACTCATCTCCAGCCTCCGTAGTAGGTTTCCTCGTAGCGCACGTACTCCAGTTCGCGCTTGCCGGAGACCCAAATCATGTAAGCGACGCAGAGCAGGAGGATGCCCCCGCCCCCAAAGACAATCTCCCACAGGTAGGCGATCGCCTGGGGCCAATCCGCCGGCGCATGGAACCGGATGCCGACGAAACTCAGCACGCAGAGCGCCACCCACAGGATGGCGAAGGCGCGCCCCACCTCGACGGCGATCTCCGTCGCGGCGAGCTTGCTTTTGCCCAGGCATTGGATGCCCGCGCGCAGAATCCGCCCGCCGTCCATCGGGAACGCCGGGACCAGGTTGAAGCAGGCCAGGCCCAGGTTCAGCGCGGCCGCGACCGAGAGCCACAGGTTGGGCGCCGCCACCGTGACGAGGCGCCCGTAAATGTCGTAGTCCTGGTAGATGGCCGGGAATGTCCGCGAGAGGCCCCAGCAAAGCGCCGCGAGCAGGAGGGAGCACGCCGGCCCCGCCGCCGCCATCAGGCATTCATGGATCGGTTTGGGCGGCATGCGCGTGATGGCCGCGCACCCGCCCAGCAACTGCAGCGTGATGTCCCGCACCTGCCCGCCGAAGGCCATCGCCACGACGCTGTGCGCCAACTCGTGCAGCACGATCGAAACCAGCAGCGCCGCGGCCAGGAAGAGCCCGACGCCGAGATTCGGCAGCATCATGAACAAGAGGTAGAGCGCCAAGAGACCCACGGAGAGATGGGCCCGAACCGGGATGCCGAAGACCGTGAAAAGCGTCCAACACGTTCGCATGACGCGTTATTATAGCAGAAGTCAGCGGACGAGGGACATGAACTCCGCGCGGACGCCCGCGTCTTCACGGAACGAGCCGAGGACGGACGAGGTGACGGTGAGGGCGTTTTGCTTCTCCACGCCGCGCATCATCATGCAGAGGTGCGCGCAGGACATGACGACGCCCACCCCTTCCGCCCCGGTGATCTCCCGGATGGCGTGGGCGATCTCCTCGGTCAGCCGCTCCTGAATCTGGAGGCGTCTGGCGTAACAATCGACGATCCGGGCGATTTTGCTGAGGCCGACGACCTTCCCGTCGGCGATGTAGCCGACGTGGCAACGGCCGTAGAAGGGCAGCAGATGGTGCTCGCAGAGGGAGTAGACCTCGATGTCGCGCACGATGACCATGTTGTTGGCGGCGGATTCGAAGACCGCGCCGTTGAGGACATCGCGGGGGGTCTGCCGGTAGCCTTGGGTCAGATAGGCAAGGGCTTTGGCGACGCGCTCGGGGGTCTTGAGAAGGCCCTCGCGGTCCGGATCCTCGCCAAGCTCGGCGAGAAGCTGACGGACGAGGGCGGCGACGCGGCCAAGGTTCGGGGGTTGGCTCAGCATGGGAGGACAAGTTCGTGGGGGGTGTGGGAGAGCACCTCGCAGCCGTTCTCGGTGATGACGAGGAGATCCTCGATGCGGACGCCGACCTCCCCGGGGATATAGATGCCCGGCTCGTCCGTGACGACCATGCCCGGCTGGAGGATCGTTTCGCAGACCTTGGAAAGGTTCGGCGCCTCGTGGATCTCCAGCCCGACGCTGTGGCCGAGCGAATGGTCGAAGAACTCGCCATAGCCGTGCCGCTCGATGATGTCGCGGGCGATCTTGTCTACGTCGCAGCACCGAAGGCCCGGCTTGATGGCCTCGCGGACGGCTTGGTTGGCCTCGAGGACGATGGCGAAAATCTCCTTGAAGCGCTCGGTCGGGGTGCCGTAGAAAAGCGTCCTGGTCATGTCGGAGCAATACCCGTCGACGATCACCCCCATGTCGATGAGCAGCTCGGCGTTCGGCCGCAGGATGGTGGCGTCGGGGCGATGGTGGCACTCGACGGCGTTGGCCCCGGCGCAGATGATGGGGTCGAAGGATTCCGTGAGGCCGCGGGCGGCCTCGGCCATGCGGAAATGGCGGAGCATCTCGAGTTCGCTCATGCCGGGGCGGAAGGTCTCCAGGAGCTCGGCGAGGAGCGCGTCGTTGGCGGCGGCGGAACGGCGGATGGCGTCGATCTCGGCGGGCGACTTGACGCCGCGGATCTCGGAGATGAGCGCGCTGACGCCGACCATCTTGGCGGCGGCGAAGGTTTCCTGCAGCGGCAGGAACTGCGCCACGGTGAGGGTCCCCTCGTAGCCAATCGTCTTCCAGGCCCTGCCCATCGCGGCATAGTCGGCGAGCTGTTCCTTGGCGGGCTTGAACTTCCGGATGTCCATGCCGCGGAGGGTGCGCTGGGCGGCCTCGATGTAGCGGAAGTCCGTGTAGAAGATCGGCGCGCCTTGGCGCTCGACGAGCAAAAGGCCGTTGCTCGTCGGCAGGCCGGTGAAATAAAGGCGGTTGACGGGGGTGTAAAGGAAGACGACGTCGACGCCCTTGGCGGTCATGGCCGTCTGAAGGCGTTCGATGCGCGCGAGAAACTCTTTGTCCATTGACGGGCCTCCTCCGTGCGCATGGGCGGGGCGCCTGCCCCGCCCATGCGCACGCGGCTGATAAGGGTTACTTGACGAAGAGGTTGTCGGCGGTCATCTGCGCGGGTTTCGCGATCCCGAGAAGGTCCAGGCAGGTGACGGCGATGTCGGAGAGCTTGCCGTCGGGGCGCATGACGCGCCGGTCGGCATCCTTCGCCACGTAGATGCACTCCACCTTGTTGAGGGTGTGCGAGGTCTTGGGCATGCCGGTGGCGTAGTCGATCATCTGCTCGGCATTGCCATGGTCGGCGGTGATGAGGACGTGCGCGTCCAGCTCCATCAGCCGTTTGAGAAGCGTGCCGACGCATTCGTCGACGACCTCGACGGCCCGGGTGGCGGCCTCGAGGTTCCCCGTGTGGCCGACCATGTCGCAGTTGGCGTAGTTCACCACGATGAAGCCATACGGATTGTTCTCCAGCCGGCGCAGGAGCTCGTCGGTGACATTGTAGGCCTCCATCTCGGGATGGGAGGCGAAGGTGGCCGGGTCGAAGCGGCTGGGCACCTCCACTTGGTCCTCGCCCGGATAGGGCTTGGTGCTCTTGCCGTTGAAGAAGCTGGTGACGTGCCGGAACTTCTGCGTCTCGGCGAGGCGCAACTGGCGCAGGCCGGCCTTGGAGACCACCTCGCCCAGCAGCATGTCCATCGCGCCGTCGCCGCCCATCGCGCCCAGGAGATAATCGCCGAACTCGTCCCAATAGCGGGTGAAGCCGAGGTAGACGATTTTCGGGCGGCGGGTGCGCGCGCCGGCGTAGTCGTCGCAGACGAAGGCCTGCGTCAGCTGGATAGCGCGGTCCTGGCGATAGTTCGTGTGCATCACGCTGTCGCCGTCCTGGATGCCGGCGTAGTCGCCGATGACGGAGCACGGGACGTACTCATCGGTCATTGGGTCGCCGTCGGGCGTCTTCTCCGTGTCGTAAGCCTTTTGGACGGCCTCCTCCACGGTGGCGAAGCGCGTCCCCGCGGCGTTGACCAGGCACTCGAAGGCCTCCGAGGTCAGCGCCCAGTTCTTGGAGCGATCCATCGCGTAGTAGCGGCCCATCGCCGTCCCGATGACGCAGCCGCCCACCTCGGCCATCACCGTCTGCAACTTGGCCAGGTATTCCAGCGTCGAGCGCGGCGGCGTGTCGCGGCCGTCCAGGAAGGGATGGAGGACGATGCGCCCCTCCGGGAACTCCTGCCGCGCGCGGCGCATGATCTTGAAGAGGTGCTCCTGGTGCGCGTGGACACCCTCGTCCTGCAACAGCCCCATCAGGTGCAGCTGGGAGCCGTTCGCCTTCCAATTGGCGATCAGCGCCTCCCACTTCGGGCTCTTGAAGAGCTCGCCGCTCTTCAGCCCGTCGTCGATGCGCTTCAGCTCCTGCTCCACGATGCGCCCCGCGCCCATGTTCAGGTGCCCCACCTCGGACGAGCCTTGGTAACCGTCCGGCAGCCCGACTGCCTCCCCGGAGCATTCGATCCGGCACCACGGATAGCGCGCGCGCAGACGGTCGATGACCGGCGTCTTGGCGTTGAAGACGGAATTGCCCGCGAACCGGGGGTTCATCCCCCAGCCATCGCGGATGATTAAGCAAACAGGGCGGTTGGCCATGACAGCGTTCCTTTCTCAAAAACGGGCGTATTATACCACAAGCGCCGGACCCGGGCGACCTTCTCCCGGCCCTCGCCCGCCGCCTACGGCAAGGCCGCCGCGCCCGGTCGGGCGCGGCGGTCGGGAGGGGCGCGTGGCGGCGGCGGCTTATTTGAGCGTGGCCTCGCGGACGGCGGCGCGGAGGCAGCGGGCGAGGGCGGCGCGGATCTGCCCGGGGGTGGCGGCGGGGGGGAGCGGCTCGGTGGCGGTGGCGGAGGGGCCGGAGCGGGCGGTGAGGGCGACGCGGGCGACGGGCGTGCCGTCCTGGGTGCGTTCGTCGACGCAATAATCGTGGATGGTGAGGGCGAGCTCTTCGCGGCTGGTGAGGCCGAGGTCGGCGGGGCGGGTCTCGCGGAGGGCCCGGGCGATGGCGAGCTCGAGCGAGGCGTAGTAGGTGAGCCCGCGGACGGAGGAGACGGTGCCGTCCGCGCGGTAAAGGGTGGGGGAGACGGCGGCCCGGAGGTCGGGGGCCATGCGGACGGCGATGGCGGGGGCGGGCTCGGGGGCGAGCGCGTAGCCGGCCGGCTCGGGGTCGGCCACGGTGTAGCGCGGGTGGGGGGCGGCGCCGCCGAAGCACCCGGTGAGCGCCAGGGCGAGGAGCGCGGCGGGGAGGCCGCGCGGGAAGGCGCGGCGCGGGGTCGGGGCGTGGGGGGCGGCGTGTGTCATGGTCAGTCCTCGATGGGGGCGTCGAAGAGAAGGCGGGAGGGTTTCTGGCGGAGTTCTTGGACGAGCGCCTCGGTGGCGGCGGTGGTGCGGGCGAGGGCGGAGAGCGCGTCGTCGAGGTCTTTGCCGATGGCGCGGGTGTCAAGGTCGGCGCGGGCCTTGGAAAGCGCCTCGTTGGCTTGGCGGAGGAGGGCGGAGGCGTCGGCGAGCGTGGCCTTGACCTCTTGGGCGAGGGTGGGGAACTCCGCGCGGAGGGTGGTGGAGGTTTGGGCGAGGTTGTCGGCGAGGGTCTGGAGGTTCTTGCCGAGTTGGGCGGCGTTGAGCTGGTCGATGAGCCGGCCAAGGCGGTCGGCCTGGTCGGTGAGGGACTGCCCGAGGCGGGTGAAGGTGGCGGTGAGGGTGGGGATGTCGGATTTGACGACGATGTCGTTGAGGTCGGACGTGAGCGTCTGGAGGGATTCCACGACCTTGGTGAAGTCGATGGCGCCGAGGTTGGAGGCGATGTCCTGGGCGATGTTGAGGAAGTTCTGGAGCGTGGTGGGCGTGGAGGGGAGGTAGAGATTGGCGGGCTGCCACGGGAAGGCAAGCTCGGGTTTGGGGAGGGCGTGGCTGTGCTTGCGGAGGAAATCGAGGTTGATGAAGAGCTGCCCGGTGATGCCTTGGAGGGCGAGGTTGGCGTGGACGCCGTTCTGGATCATGCGGCGCAGGGACTCCTCGGAGAAGTCCGGGTGGGCGTTGAGGTCGATGGAGCAGACGACGCGGATGTAGGCGTAGGGGCGGACGTCCGTGCCCTCCGGGATGGCGTAGGTGGAGCCGGCGAAGCCGATGGATTCGACCGAGCCGAGGCGCACGCCGCGGAACTTGACGGCGCTGCCGATGTCGAGCCCCTGCACGGAGGAGTCGAAGTAGGTCTCAAAGTAGACTTTCTTGGCGAAGAGGTCGGAGCCGCCGAAGAGGACGCACCCCGCGGCGAGAAGAAGGAGGCCGAGGATGGTGAAAAGGCCGATGGCGAAGTAGTGTCTCGAGGTTTTCATGGCGTGGGGTTGGGCGAGCGGTTGAAGAAGGCGCGGACGGCGGGGTGGGGGCTGTCCGTGCGGAGTTTTGCCGGGGGGCCTTGGTCAAGGACGCCGCCGGCGGCGCGGTCGAGATAGAGCACGCGGTCGGCGATGGCGTTGATGCTGGCGAGCTCGTGCGAGATGATGACGACGGTGATGCCGAGCTCGCGGGAAAGCGTGCGGATGAGCGCGTCGATCGAGGCGGAGGTGACGGGGTCAAGGCCGGCGCTGGGCTCGTCGAGGAACAGGAGGCGCGGGTCAAGGGCCATGGCGCGGGCGATGGCCGCACGCTTGACTTGGCCGCCGGAGAGCTCGGCGGGCAGGGCGTCGGCGCGGTCAAGCAGGCCGACCTGGGAGAGCTTGAGGCGGGCGATGGCCTCGCGCAGCTCGGGCGGGTAGGGGGTGAACTCCTCAATCGGGAGAAGGACGTTGCCCAGGACGGAGAGCGTGCCGAAAAGCGCGCCGCTTTGGTACATCATGCCGAAAGAGCGCAGAAGCGCGTCGCGTTCGGCCCCCTCGGCGGCGGCGACGTCGCGCCCCAAGAGGCGAATGCGCCCGCCTTGGAGGGGCAGCTGGCCGATGATGTGCTTGAGGAGGGTGGTCTTGCCGCATCCCGAGCCGCCGAGGACAAAGACGATCTCGCCTTCCTCGACGGTGAAGGAGACGTCCCTCATCAGAATGTTGCCGGGATAGCCGGAGGCGACGTGCTCGCATTCGATGATCGGTTTGCCCATCGCTCACCAACCCATCGCGTAAAAGACCACGGAGAAGATGCCCTCGAGCACGGCGATCGTGACGATGCCGGTGACGACGGCGGCGGTCGTGGCGGTGCCGACGGCCCCGGCGTCGCGCCCCGCCTTCAGGCCGAACCAACACCCCACCGCGGAGACGGCGAACCCAAAGACAAAGGCTTTGCAGAAACTGCCCAGGATGTCGTTCAGGTGGACGAAGGTCTGGAGCTGCCGGATGTAGTAACTTTCCGAGAAACCGAGCACGCCCATCACCAGCCCGCCGCCGACAAGGCCGGCGAAGGAGACGAAAAGCGAGAGCAGCGGCAACGCCAACGTGCCGGCCACCACGCGCGGCAGCACCAGGAAGCGCACGGGCCGGAGCCCCATCGTCTCCAACGCGTCGATCTCCTCGTTCACCCGCATGGCGCCAAGCTCCGCGGCGAAGGCCGAGCCGCTGCGGCCGGCCATCAGGATGGCGCCCACGAGGACGCCCAACTCGCGTATCAGTGCGATGCCGACCAACCCGCCCACGAATCCCTCCCCGCCGAAAAGCTTGAGCGGGATGGCCGACTGGAAGGCCAGGATGAGGCCCAGCAGGAACCCGATCAACAGCATCACGGGCACGGCCTGGACGCCGCAGCGAACGAACGTCAGCCGACAATCGCCCCACCTGAAACGCCCGGAGAAGAGGTGGGGCAGCGCGCAAAGCGTCTCGCCTAGATAGGCCAGCGCCTCCCCCCAACGCCCGAAACGCGCGCACACCTCGCGCCCCAGCCGCGTCACGGCCCCCTCGGCGGCCTCCCCGGCCGGCGCGGGCACGGCGGCCTGGGCGGCCTCAAAGGCGTCCAGGCGCTTGGCGAGGGCGCCGTCCAATGCGCCCGACAAGACCCCGCGGCGGCGCAAAAGCCAAAGGAACGCCAGCCCCGCGCCATCGGCGTGGCGCACGGCGGAGACGTCGGCGCGCGCGGGGAGCCTCCCTTGGGCGCAGACCGCCCCCACCACGTTCCGGTCGAGCGTTTCGGGGAGGGCGACGACGGCTTCTCCTGCCATGGGCCGCAAGCCTTAGATTCGGTTCTTGGAACGCTCCTGGAGCGCCTTGGCCTCGCGCCGGACGCGCAGGATGAGCGTCTTCATCGCCTCGCCGTTCGCCGCGCGGTTGTCGAAGATCCGTTGCAGGTAGGAGGCCGGGAGGGTGGCGCGCCACTGGGCGATGAGCTTGGAGGCGGTGGGCGCGGCGCAGAGCGTGTCAAGCTGCAGGACGAACCGCCACATCGTCGAACGGTTCTTGTATTGCGCGCCGGAGGTCTGCGAGGAAAGAAGCAGCAGGCAGTCGTTCTCGAGGATTTTTTCCAAATCCGCGCGGCGCTTGGCGAAACGCTTCGTGTAGGCCGCGATCTCCGCCTCGGTGAGGTCGTCGAAGGATTCGGTGGCGATCTCGTCGTCGTCCCCGGCGGGGGCCGGCTCGGCCTTGGCCGTGCGCTTGGCCTCCTGCGCGGCGTCGGCCTTCTTCGCGTCGGCCAGACGCTGGGACATGTCCTTCTGCGCGCCGGGGCGGACGTAGGGGACGGCCTTCGGCTCGGGGCGCGAGGGCGGGGTGTAAGTGTAGTCCGCCTCCTCGAAGAGCGCCTCCGGGTCGCCGGTCGGCTCCGTGTTGAAAGACCCCTTGGCGGATTGCTCGCTGAGGTTTTGGGCGCGGCGCTGATTGGCGAGGCGGCCGGCGATGCCGCCGCCCTGCCCGCGTTTGGCCAAGCGCTCCTCGATGGCCGAGGGGCGCGGCCCGCCGGACCCGGCGTCGGCGCGCGGCGCGTCGCCCAACGTCGGCGTGGGGTCGCTGCCGACGCTGGCGCCGCCCTCGTCGGAGACCACCTCGTCGCCGCCGGCCGCGGCGGGGTCCTCCTTGGCGGCCGCGGCGTCGTCGGCGGCCTTCTCGGCGGCCATGCGCGCGGCCTCGGACTCCACCTTGAAGCGGCTGGCGACGCGGCCGTTGATGAGGATGACGTTGCCCTCGCGGGTGATGGCGTAGGGGCCCTTGACGTACAACCCGTCGATGAAGACCGCGCCCGTGGCCACGCGCTTCCCCGCGCGCTCCTGGCCAAAGAGCTGGACGGCCATCTCCGCGACGCCCTCCGTGGCGGCGGCGGCCACGCCGGCGCCCAGCATCGCCACGCACATCAGCAACTTCCCTACCATCGCCGTTCCTTTTGTGGCGAGGCGCCGGGCGCCCCGCGTTCCGAAACAAAAGCCCCGTCCAGACGTAACGCTTCCTTCTCTGGAAGCCCTGGGCATTCCAAGTGACGGTTCATCCCCCCGGTTTCGGGTGCGCCTGCGCGCGCCGCTCCGCCGGGGGCTCCGATCCATCCCAAAAACGTGTAGGCCAGAGAAACATCAGCCAATTCGCGTTTAGGACAGGGCCCACTTCCTTGAGCCGCCGAAGCGGCAAATCCTCCTGTGTCAGCCCTCGCGGATCTCGACGCCCAGCTCACCGCGGAGCGCGTCGGCGATCTTGGCGAAGGCGGCATTGACCTCGGCGTCGCGGAGCGTCCGCTCGGCGGAGCGGAACTCCAGGGAATAGCCCATGGAGCGCTTCCCGGCACCGATGGCCTTTGACGTGAATATATCAAAGAGGCGCACGTCGGTCAATTCCGGCGGCGCGGCCTTGCGGATGGCCCGCACCACGGCCTCGTGGGTGAGCCCGTCGGGCGCGATGAAGGCGATGTCCTTGCGGCTCGCCGGGAACTGCGGCACGGGCTTCAGCCTCGGCAGCGCGTCCAGGCCCTTGGTCACCTGGGCCAGGTCGAGCTCCGCCACCACGAGCGGCGTGTTGAGGCGGTAGCGGTGGCGCAGGGCCGCGCTCACGGCGCCCATCAGGCCCACGCGCTTGCGCCCCAGGCAGATCTCCACCGCGTGCCCCGGCGCGAAGGCCGGGTGGTTGCAGGCATAGAAGCCGAAGCGCGGGGCGTGGAGGCGCTCGCAGAGGGCCTCCACGGCGCCTTTCAGCCACAGCAGCGCCTCCTCGTCCCGCACGGGGGCGCGGGCGTTCAGCGCGTCCCGCCCGAAGGGGCCCATCATGCCCAGCGCCACGCGCTCGGCCTCGACGGGCGCGCCGGTCTTCGGATCCGCCGCGAAGACGCGCCCGACCTCGAAGAGCCCGCAACTTTCCACCTGCCGCGCCGCGTTGCGCCCGAGCGAGCCGATCAGTTGCGGCAGCAGTGAATCGCGCATGACGCCATAATCCGCCGAGACGGGGTTGGGCAGCGGCAGGCGCCCCTTCGCCCCCGGGTCGAAGGCGTCCAGCTCGGCCTTGGAAAGGAAGGAGTAGTGCATCGCCTCGGTGAGGCCAAGCGCCAGGAGCGCGTGGCGCGCCGCCTGCTTCGCGCGGTAGGAGGTCTCCGGGAGCTGCGACACCGCCGCGAGCGTGGGCAGGCGCTCGGGCACGGCGTCCAGGCCGTTCATGCGCGTCACCTCCTCGATGAGATCCGCCTCGCGCGTCAGGTCATAGCGCCAGCTGGGGCTGCGGAAGACCGCGCCCTCGGCGTCGCCGGAGACCTTGGCGATGCCGAGCCCCGTCAGGATGGCGTCCACCTTCCCCGGCTCCACCTCCGCGCCGATCACCTCGCAGACGCGCCGATAGCGCAGCGGCACGTCGATGGGCGTCTTGTCCCGCGCGTCCGCGTCGATTACGCCCTTGCAGGCCGTCGCCCCGCCATACTTCACCAGCAGATGGATGGCGCGGCGGCTGGCCCAATCCGCCAGATCCCGATCCACGCCGCGCGCGTAGCGATAGGTCGCCTCCGAGGTCATGCCCAGCTTGGTGGCGGTGAACTTGACGCTGGCCGCGTCGAAGAGCGCCGATTCCAGGAGCACGGTGCCGGTGGCGTTGGCGATCTCGCTCTCCTCGCCGCCCATCACGCCGGCCACGGCGGTGGGCCTGTCGGCGTCGGCGATGACGAGCATGGTCTCGTCGAGCGCGCGGTCGGCGCCGTCGAGCGTGCGGATGGTCTCGCCCGGCTTGGCCAGGCGCACGATGACGGTGTGGTCGCGCAGCGTGGTGTGGTCAAAGGCGTGGAGCGGCTGGCCCACCTCCAACATCACATAATTCGTCACGTCCACCGCCAAGCCCAGGCTCCGCTGGCCGCACTGCTCCAGGCGGCGCGCCATCCAGTCGGGCGTCGGCGCCTTCGGGTCCAGCCCCGTCACCACGCGCGCCGTGTAGCGCGGGCACTCCCGCGGCGCCTCCAGGCGCACCTTCGCCAGCGTGTTCACGTCGGGGCCGGCCTCCGGGAAGTCCGTCGGCGGCTCCCGGAGCGGGCGGCCCAGGAGCGCCCCCAGCTCCCGCGCGATGCCGCGCACCGAGAGGCAGTCCGGCCGGTTCCACGTCACCTCGAGGTCATAGACCGTGTCCGCCGGCGGCATGTACGTTTGCACGGGCTCGCCCGGCTTGGCCTCCGCCGGGAGCTCCCAGATGCCGTCGTGCGCGCCGCCCAGGCCCAGCTCGTCCTTTGAGCAGAGCATGCCGAAGCTCTCCGCCCCGCGCAGCTTGCCCTTCTTGATGGTAAACCCTTCCGGCCCAGGCATCACCGCGCCGATCCTCGCCAGCGGCGCCTTCACCCCGACGCGCACGTTCGGCGCGCCGCAGACGATCTGGAGCGTCTCCGTGCCGTCGAAGACCTTGCAGACGTGCAGGTGGTCCGAGTTCGGGTGCGCCTCGCACGCCGTCACCTCGCCCACCACGAAATGCCCGTCCAGCGACACGCCCTCGTGCTCGACGGCCTCCACCTCGACGCCCGAGAAGGTCAGCAGATCCGCCACCCCCTGCGCCGTCTGATCGCCCAGGTCAACAAACTCATTCAACCAACTCAACGGTACGCGCATTCCGCTCGCTCCTTTTCTGATACGCGCCCCATTCTAGCACAAATCCCCGCCGGTTTCCCCGGGGGCGCCACGCGCTCAAGGCGGACAAGGCCTGTCGGCGGGTGCGGTCACAGCCAGAAGAGCCACCAGTCCAACCCCTCCTTGGTGCGTTCGATCCGGAAGAGCTTGTGGAGGAAGGAGAAGGACCACTCGTCGCTGTCTTTGTGGGTGGTGACATTGATGAAGGGGAAGGCGGCGCGGGTGACGGTGCCGTCGGCATAGCGGTTGTAGCGATAGAGGTAGCCGAGGATGCCCAGCGTCTCGGTGTCGTTCCGGGTCTTGAGGGAATGGTCGTAGAGCAGGCCGAAGAGGCTGCGGCTGCCGAAGGAACCGTCCCTTTGGCCTTCATACCGATAAACGAGCGGCGTGAGGACGGAGAGCTTCTCTTCGTAGAAGTCGTATTCGGGCGCCTCGGGCCGCTGGGAGTCGGCGGGCCATTCCCAACGGCGCTCGTCTGTGCGCTCATGGCTGTAGAGCAGGCCGAAGAGGCTGTCGGTGTCGACGTTGTCGACGACCCTGCGGGATTTGTCGAAAGGCTTCTTGCAGTTTTGGGTGACGCGGTCTTCGATCGTTCGGTCGCGGTCGTAAAGCGCGCCGAGCAGGACGTTGGAGGAACGCTGGTAGGAGTCGTTGTCTTTCCCGTAACGATAACGGCTGATCGAGTCCGCGAAGAGCATCCTCCAAAGGAGGGAGGAGCCAGCGTAGGCATCGTCCTTGAACCTCCAAGAGACGGCATGGAGCGCGAGGCCATGTCTGGAGAAGTCGGTCTTGCCCGTCCGGAGGTCTTGGGTGAAGTTATAGGCGTAGAGGGGGGTGAAGTAGGAACGGGAGAGCTTGCTTGGGCCGGCGTCATAATCGAAGTTTTCCTTCCACCGCCAGAGCAACCACCCGAACGACTGCTCTCGCCAAGACTGCCATTCCCATGGGTGCCGGACACTGACCGACCGCTCCGCGCCCAACGCCCCCAAGAGCACGGACCACTTGACGCCGTGTCGGGGAACCTCATTCAGCAAATCCGCCGGCAGGGCGCCTTGGGGCAGGGGATAGGTCTTCTCCATGCCCCACAGCACCAAGCCGAGGTTCCACCGTTCGCTGCGCGGGGCGAAACGGGTCGTGTCGCCGGTGCGGGAAGCGGTGCAGTGCCAATCGCGGCCCCAATTGAAGAGGAGGGGCGAGCCTACGGATTCATGATCCGTCCCCTCGGAGGCGTAGGCGAACGGAAGGAACATCCACCACGAGGGGCAACGGTAGAAGACCGGCCACACGCGGTATTCCCCGCTCTTGGGGGAGAGGGTGACGAACCAGCAGAAGTCGTGGATGCCGTGGTCGTGGTTGTAGACCGGCTGGATGGCGAAACACCCGGGCGAGACCTTGACGAAGGGCCACAGCCAATAACTCGCGCGGCCGTCGCTCAGATAGAGCGGCCAATAATTCACCACCGGGGAGGGCGCCTCCAACTCCCCGGCGGAACCATTCCTGAAGAGGGAGACCTCGTTGAAGGGCGTCCGCGCCTTCTGCAAACACCCGCAAAGGGCCAGCGCCATCGCCGCAAAGCCGATCCAAATGGTTCTCATCCGCGTTTCCTTTCGTTGGGGCCCTGCCCTGTTCGGCGTTTGCCGGAAACGAGGAGAGTGTAACAGAAGTGGGGCTCTTTGTAAACCAAGCGGAAGGTTCGGGAAAGACGGGGGGAACGTTTCATGGCGGAGCGTCCTTCCGGGGGGCGTGCGGGAGATGGCGCTGGGGGGCTGCGCGCGTCGTGCTCGCCGGTGGCCTGCGGTCGCTGACGGCGGGGCCGTCGCGGCGTTCCGAGCCGCCCAATCCACGATTTCGCCTTGCCTCAGTTTCCCCGTCTCGCCCGCTTTGATTTAATGGTCAGAGCGTGAGGGCGGCGTCGGAGGGCATCCGCCAGTCGCCGCGGGGGGAGAGGGCGACGGTGCCGACCTTGGGGCCGTCGGGGATGGCGGAGCGCTTGAATTGCTGGGCGACGAAGCGGCGGCAGAAGATGGCGAGCGCGCGGTCGATGGCCTCGGCGTCGAAACGGTCGGCGAGGAGAAGCCCGGCGAGGTCGCGGAGCTCGGCGCGGGAGCAGCCGTATTTCATGAAGTAGTAGAGGAAGAAGTCGTGGAGGTCGTAGGCGCCGACGATGGCCTCGGTGTGCTGCTCGCCGGGGAGGAGCTCGGGGGAGACGGGGGTGGCGCAGATGTCGCGGAGGATGGCGGCGAGGGGGGCGGGGGAGTCGGCGGCGACGGTCTCGACGCAATAGCGCACCAGGGTCTTGGGGACGCCGCAGTTGACGGCGTACATGCTCATGTGGTCGCCGTTGTAGGTGGACCAGCCGAGGGCGATCTCGGAGAGGTCGCCGGTGCCGACGAGGAGGCCGCCTTCTTGGTTGGCCAGATCCATGAGGATGTAGGTGCGCGCGCGGGCCTGGGCGTTCTCGTAGGTGACGTCGCGCACGGCGGGGTCGTGGCCGATGTCGCCGAAGTGCTGGGTGACGAGCGGGCCGATGGGGATCTCGCGGAGTTCGGCGCCGAGCGCGTGGGCGAGTGCGGCGGCGTTGGCGTGGGTGCGCGCGCCGGTGCCGAAGCCGGGCATCGTCACGGCCAGGACGGTCTCGGGCGGGAGGCCGCGCGCGCGGCAGAGTCGGGCGCAGACGAGCAGGGCCAGGGTGGAGTCGAGCCCGCCGGAGAGGCCGAGGACCAGCCGCTTGGAGCGGGTGTGGGCGAAGCGTTTGGCCAGGCCGGCGGTCTGGATGCGGAGGATCTCTTGGCAGCGTTCGCGGCGGCCGGCGTCGTCTGCGGGGACGAAGGGGGCGGGGTCGAGCCCCGCCAGCGTGCCGTCGCTCTCGGGAAGGGGCGTGCCGCAGGGGACGAGGCGGTGGGGCGGGATGGGGAGCTCGGGGAAGGAGGTCTCGCGGCGGCGCACGGCGTCGACCCACGCGGGGCGGAAGTCCATGAGGGAGAGGCCCTCCTCCCAGCGGCTTTCGGCGAGGAGGCGGCCGTTGTTGGCGAGGAGGCGGTGGGCGCCGTAGACGACGTCGGTGGTGGATTCGCCGGGGCCGGCGGAGGCGTAGGCGTAGGCGCAGGCCAGGCGGGCGGATTGCAGGCGGACGAGGTCGCGCCGGTAGGCGGCTTTGCCGACGGCCTCGGTGGAGGCCGAGAGGTTGAGGATCAGGTGCGCGCGCGCGGCGGCCAGGCGGTGCGAGGGGGCGTCGACGGCCCACAGATCCTCGCAGAGCTCGGCGCCGAAACGGAAGGGCCCCGCGTCGAAGAGCAGATCCGCGCCGATCGGCACGCCGCCGACCGTCGCGCCGGGGGGTAGGAGCGCGGCGGGGACGAAGTGGCGTTTCTCGTAGAACTCGCGGTAGGTGGGCAGGTGGGTTTTGGGGACGTAGCCGAGGATCGCGCTACGGCGGAGGATGGCGGCGCAGTTGTAGAGCCGGTCGTCCACCGCCACGGGGAGCCCCACCGCGAGGAGGAACCCCTCGGGGAGCTCGGCGGTCAGGCGGCGGAGCGCGGCCTCGGTCTGCTCGGTCAGCGCCTGGCAGCCGAAGAGGTCGCCGCAGGTGTAGCCCGTGAGGGAGAGTTCGGGGGTGAGGAGCAGGGCGGCGCCTTGGGCGCTGGCCGCGCGGGCCTGGGCCAGGATGGCCTCGGCGTTGGCGGCGGGCGAGGCGACGGAAACGGCGGGCGACGCGGCGGCGACGCGGTAGAAGCCTTTCATCTCAGTTTCCTTTCGTGCGGCGCAGGCCGATGAGGAGCCCGATCCCCAGAAGCAGCTCGGCGGCCATCGCGGCGCCCAGCGCCCAAAGCGCCCAGCGGGCGAGGTCGGTGAGCAGGAAAAGGACAAGCCCGGCGATGATCGCCGCCTCGAGCAGGGCGAAGAGGATGAGCGCGCGCTTCATGCGAGGTCTCCGAGAAGGTCGTCCTGCACATAGGCGGGGGCGGCGGGTTTCGCGGGCGGCGGGGCGCCGAGGAGGGCGAGGAAGGCGGCTTCGTCGAGTACCGGGGTCCCGAGGGCCTGGGCCTTGTCCCACTTGGAGCCGCCGGGGTTCGCACCGGCGAGGAGGTGGGTGGTCTTCTTGGAGACGGCGCCTTGGACGGTGCCGCCGTTCTGGCGGATGAGCCGTTCGAAGGCCTCGCGGGGCTGGGAGAGGGTGCCGGTGATCACGAAGGCCTTGCCGGCGAGCGCGCCGCCGGTCGGGGCCTCGGCCTCGGCGGGCTTGGGGTCGATGCCCAGCGCGGCGAGGCGTTCGGCGAGGCGGCGGGCGTAGTCGGAGGCGACGAAGCGGGCCATGACGCGCGCCATCTCGGGCTTGATGGTGAGGAGGAAGCGCTTACGGAAGGATTTGGCGGGGTCGTCGCGGAGGATCAGCCCATGTTTGGCGAGCGCCTCGGCGCGGGCGGCGATCTCGCCGGTCAGGAGGTCGCGGTCGTCGGTCTTGCGTTCCGTGGCGGCGTAGAAGTCGAGCACGTCCCGGAAGAGCGCGCCGTCGCCGAGAAGGGCGGAGAAAGAGGGGAAGGGCGCGGCCACGATCCGGGCGGCGGCCAGCCCGATGCCGGGGAGGCCGAGGGCGTAGAGCCAGCGATGGAGCGGCAGGCCGCGGGCGCGCGCGAGGGCGGCGGCGACCTCCTGGGCGTTCTTGCCGAAGCGCCGCTCCGCGCCGTCGTCGCCCACCAAGCGGAAGTCGGCGAGCGCGGCGGGGTCGAGGGACCAAAGGTCGAGGGGGTGGCTGACGAGCCCGGCCTGGACGAGCGCCTCGGCCATGCGCCCGCCGATGGCGGCGATGTCGAGGGCGTTGCGGGAGACGAAGAGCTGAAGGTGCCCGACGCGCTGGGCGGGGCATTCGGGGTTGACGCAGCGTGTGGCGACCTCGCCTTCCAGCCGCTCGGTCTCGCCGCCGCAGACGGGGCAGCGCGCGGGGAGCGCGAAGGGCTCGGCGCCGGCGGGGCGGCGCTCGGGGATCACGCGGTCGACGGCGGGGATGACGTCGCCGTGCTTGGAGATCTCGACGGTGTCGCCGACGCGGATGTCCTTGTCGCGGACGTAGTCGGCGTTGTGGAGGGTGGCGCGGGCGATGACCGAGCCGGCGAGCGGCACGGGGTCGAGCTCGGCCACGGGGGTGAGGACGCCGGTCCGCCCGACCTGGACGGTGATGGCGCGCAGGCGCGTCTGGGCGCACTCGGGGGCGTATTTGTAGGCGCGGGCGGAGCGCGGGGCGTGGGCGGTGCTGCCAAGCCGGGCGTAAAGGCCGCGCTGGTTGACCTTGACGACCGCGCCGTCGATCTCGAAGGGGAACGTGTGGCGGAGCGCCTCCAGTTCGTCGACGGCCTCCAGCACCTGCCCGATGTCCAGGCAGAGGCGCCGCCAAGGGGGCGTGCGCAGCCCCCATTGGGCGAAGGCGCGCATGAGCTCGGTGTGGGTGGCAAAGGCGACGCCGTCCAGCGCGCCGGCGGCGTAAAGCACGGCGTCAAGGGGGCGTTTGGCGACCTCGCGGGGGTCGAGGAGCTTGAGGGAGCCGGCGGCGGCGTTGCGGGGGTTGGCGAACGGCTCGTGGCCGGCCTCCTCCTCGGCGCGGTTGAGCGCGGCGAAGCCGTCGCGCGGCATGTAGACCTCGCCGCGGACCTCGACGAGGGGCGCTTCGCAGGGGATGCTCAGGGGGATGGAACGGATGGTGCGGACGTTGGCCGTGACGTCGTCGCCGACCTCGCCGTTGCCGCGGGTGGCGGCGCGGACCAGGCGTCCGCGGCGATAGAGCAGCGAGAGGGAGACGCCGTCGATCTTGGGCTCCACCACATAATCCCAGGCGGCATCGGGAAGCTGCTGGCGGAGGAAGGCGTCGAACTGGAGCAGGTCGCCTTTGGCGTAGGTCTTGTCAAGGCTCCGCATGGGCGGGTCGTGACGGACCTTGGCAAAGCCCTCGAGGGGCTGCCCGCCGACGCGCTGGGTGGGGGAGTCGGGGGTGACGAGCTCGGGGTGGGCGCGTTCGAGGGCCACGAGCTCGTCCCACAGCGCGTCATAGTCGCGGTCGGAGATCTCGGGGCGGGCCTCGACGTAGTAGAGGCGGTCGTGGCGGAGGATCTCCGCGCGGAGGGCTTGGAGGCGTTCGGCGTCGGTCATGGGAGCAGCAGCAGGAAGACATAGACCGCCAGCGCCAGCGTGGCCAGCAGCGCCAGCGTCGCCAAGGCCGCCAGCAGACAGGAAGGGCGGCGGTGGCGGGCGGCGAGCTCGCGGCGGAAGGCGCGCAGGTCGGCGGTGGAAAGGCGGATGGTGCGCCCGGCGCGGGCGCGGGCCTCGGGGTCGGGCGGCGCGATGACGGAACCTTCGGGGTCCGGCAGATCGGGCGAGACGCCGGCCGCGAGCTGGTGGAGGTCGAAAAGCGCCTCGTCCCAATCCGCGTAGCGGGCGGCGGGGTCACGCATCGTCAGGCGCGCCAGCACGGCCGCCAAGGCGGCGGGGAAGTTGGGGCTGATGTCGCAGGGCGAGGGCACGGCGCGGCTCAGCTTGGCCTCGTCGAGCGCCTCCGGGGCGATGGCGCCGAAGGGCACCTGCCCCGTGCCGAGCGCGTAGAGCGTCAGCCCCAAGGCGAACATGTCCGCGCGGGTGTCGGCGGTCTCGGGCGCGGAGGCCAGCTCGGGCGCGGCGTAGGGGCGCGCCGCGGGCGGGAGGGCCCAGTCGGGCGGGTTTGCCCCGCGCCCCGGCTCGAAACGCGCCAAGGAGACGTCGGGGAGGACAGGCTCGGAATCCTCCGACACATAAAGCGCGCGCGGGCAAAGCCCCGCGTAGAACATCCCCGCCCCGTGCAGTTCCGCCAACCCCTCCGCCAGGCGCATGGCCAGGCGGACGATCTGCCCGGCGTCGAGCCGCCGCCCCGCCAGCAACTCCACGATGCCCTGCGCGTGCGGATCCTCCAACACCACGCAGGCGGCCTCGGGCGTGCGCAGCACGTCGATCACCTCGGGCACCAAGACACTCTTGATTTGCGCCAGCGCGCGGATGACGGCGAAGCGGCGGTCGCCCTCCGGGTTCTCGCCCATCTCCGCCCCGAAGACGGCCACCAGCACGTCGCGCTCCAGCGCCGTCTGCTCGGCGCGCCACAACTCGCCGCGCCCCGGCCGCGCCAACCGCTGCCGGAAGACCAATCCCTCAATGTCCGGATGGCTCTCCATGGCTCTCTAGTCTAGCATACTTCCCGCGCGCGCTCCGTCGCTTCGGCGCGCGGCGTTCATGGCGCGTCCTCCGGGAAGCGGAAGTCGGCGGCGCCTTCCAGGGCGGCGAGGGCTTTGCCCTGCGCGCGGCGGTAGGCGCCCTCCAGGGTTTGCGCGAAGGGTTCCTCGCCGCGCCAGTAGGGCAGGGGGCCTAGGCGGCGCGGCACCAGCCCGGCGTCGGAGGAGGGGTGCAGGCGCAGGATCTCGGCCTCCGGCGCCGTGCGCGGGGCGAGGCCGGGCGGCGTCTCGGGGAAGGCGATGCCGCGGAAGCGCAGGAGCAGCGAGGGATCGGCGGCGGCCGCGTCGGCGAAGAGGCAGAAGACGGCGGCCACGTGCTTGCAGGGGCGTGCCCAGTCCTTGCAGTCGCACGCCATCGCCAGATCCGCGCGGGCGTAGGGGAAGAGGCTCATCCCCGCCCCGCCCAACGCCTCCTCCAAGGCCATCGGCAGCCCGCGCGCCGCCAGGCGGGCCATCGTCATCGGGCGGGCGCGCAGCAGGGGCCAGACGCGCACGGCCTCCAGGGGGGGCATCCGAAGGGCGACGTGGTAGGGCGCGGCCTCGGCGCCCTGGACCTCGGCCTCGATGAGGCCGGGGCGGACGGTCAGCGCGCGGATCTGGCCTTGCTGCGCGTAGTTGCGGCCGCGCCCGAGGCGCGGGCCCATGCGCAGCCCCTCCAACCATTCCATGAGGCGGCGGCGCCACCAAGCGTCGCGCCGGCCGCCCTGGGGGCGAAGCCCGCCCCGGACGGTTTTTGCCAGACGCGGCGCGAAGTTCCGTTTGCCCATGCGCGCCTCACTCGTCGCCGATGACGCCGGAGCAGAGGAAGTCGAAGGCGATGGTGTCGCCCGCCGATTCCGTCTCCCGCTCGTGGACGCGCAGGGTGAAGGGGCGCGTGGTGCCGTTGGCGCGGACGGTGATGGTGAAGCGCTCCTCCTCGGCCGCCCTGCCGCGCGTGCGCCAGTCGCCGCGCGCCTCCTCCTCCTCGGCGTCCTGGCCGGGGCGGCGGCGGTTGAAGTCCGCCCGGTCGCGGTCGCCCGCCGAGCGGCCTTGGAGGATGGAGTCGTCGTAGCCCACGAGGGCGAAGGCGACGTTGGCGTAGCGGCGGGTGAGGCCCACGCTCTCCACGTCCCCGGCCACGACGGCGTCGCGTCCGGGGCCTTGGGTCTCGCCCTCCTGCGACGCACCCTTGCCCGTCTGCGCGGGGGCGGCCGCCTGGTCGGGCGAGTCGAAGGCCGAGCGCACGCGGATCTCGCCGGGGGCGAAGTCGAGGAGGACGGGCTGTTGTGTCTGGAGGGCCATGTTGCGGGCGTAACGCATCAGGCGCAGGGTGTCCTTGGCGGCCATGGAGACTTGGGTGGAGGCCAAGGAGTCGAAGGACGGCACGGCGACGAACGCCATCGCCGCCAGAATCGCCAGGACGATCAGCAGCTCGATCAGCGTGAAGCCGCCGCGCATCCTCATGCGCCCATGACGCCCGTCAGCTTCAGCAGCAGCACCACCGCCAGCACCACGATCGCCACGATGGAGGCGATGATGATGAGGTTCAGCGCCTTTTTGCTCTCCGATTTCCTGCCGAAGCCCTCGACGGGCTTGGTCGGCGTCACCGCCGGGCGCATGACGATGGTGGTGCGCGGGATGGAATCCACGCTCTCCACCTTGCCGGGCTCGGCCTCGGGCACGTCGTCCCCGCGGATTGAGAGCGCGATGTCGCCCAGCGTGATGACGTCGTTGCGGCGCACGGTGGTCATGGAGATGCGCTGGTCGTTCACCCGCGTGCCGTTTGTGGAGTCCAGATCCTTCACGCGCCAGCCGCCCTCGCACCGTTCGATGATGCAATGCTCCCCGGAGACGGAGGCGTTGGCGATGACGAAGTCGTTGGCGCTGTTGCGGCCGATGCGGATCTGATCCGCCGTCCACGAATAGGTCTTCCCGATTTCCTCGCCGTTGAGAATGGTGATGTTTGGCATATGCGCTCCTTAAATAGGCTACGGGGAAAGTATAGGAAACAACGCGCCACCCTGTCAAGAAAGCCTTCGCGCCGGGGCGCTCAGAGGCGCAGGGCCCCCTGGCGAAGGATGCGGGGCTTGCCTTCGGGCGAGAGCGCCGCGACGGTCGAGGCCACGCCCAGGCGCGCCGGGCCGCCGTCGAGCACCAGATCCACCGCGCCGCCCAAGGCCTCGGCGGCCTCTCGCGCGTCCTTGGCCGGCGGCTCGCCGCTGAGGTTCACGCTTGTGCAGCGCAGCAGCCCCCCGCAGCGGGCGAGGAGCGTGCGCAGGGGCGCCAGGTCGGGCACGCGATAACCTTCCGTTCGGCCTCCCTGGCCGGCCTGCAGCACCAACGTCAGCGCGCCGGGCCAATGGGCGGCCAGCCGTTCGGCCTCGGGCGAGCGCAGGGCGCCGTCCGCCCACACCGCCGCGGCGTCGGCCGCGAGCAGTTGGAAGGGTTTGGCCCGGTCGCGGCGTTTCATCGCGCGGATGCGCTCCAAGGCGTCGGGGAAGGCTGGGTGGCACGCCACGCCGTAGACCGTTTCCGTCGGCACGATGACCACGCCCCCGCGCGCCAGCAGCCCTGCCGCCCGCGCGATGCCCGTCTCGTCGAAGGGGATGATTTCCGCCATGGCTGCTTGTCATTCCTTTCCCAAGCGGCTCAATCGGTGGCGCAATGGCCGAATTGTCGATTGGACGAACAGGGGGAGGGAGGTGGCCCGTCGGGTGGCTTGAGCGTCACACGGCGGGCGCACCTGGGTCTGCCCATCCGGCGCCTCACGCCTTGGCGGCGCGGTAGCGGGCGATGAGGGCGTTGGTGGAGGAGTCGTGGGCGAGGGGGAGGGCCGGGTCGGCGAGCTCCTTGAGGATTTTCCCGGCGAGGACCTTGCCGAGCTCGACGCCCCATTGGTCGAAGGAGAAGATGTCCCAGATGACGCCTTGGGTGAAGACCTTGTGCTCGTAGAGGGCGATGAGGGCGCCGAAGGTGCGGGGGGTGAGTTCGTCGGCGAGGAGGGTGTTGGTGGGGTGGTTTCCCTCGAAGGTCTTGAAGGGGATGAGGCGCTCGGGGACGCCCTCGGCGCGGCATTGCTCGGCGGTTTTGCCGAAGGCGAGCGCCTCGGTCTGGGCGAAGAAGTTGGCCATCAGTTTGTCGTGATGGTCGCCGAGCGGGTTGTGGCTGCGGCAGAAGCCGATGAAGTCGGCGGGGATGAGGCGGGTGCCTTGGTGGATGAGCTGGTAGAAGGCGTGCTGGCCGTTGGTGCCGGGCTCGCCCCAGACGATGGGGCCGGTCATGTAGTCGACGGGGTTGCCGTGGCGGTCGACGCTCTTGCCGTTGCTCTCCATGTCGAGCTGCTGGAGGTAGGCGGGGAGGCGGGCGAGGTATTGGTCGTAGGGGAGGACGGCGTAGGAGTCGGCGCCGTAGCCGTTGGAGTAGAGGATGCCGATGAGGGCGAGGAGGATGGGGAGGTTGCGGCGGAAGGGGGCGGTGCGGAAGTGTTTGTCCATGGCCTCGTAGCCGGCGAGCATGCGGCGGAAGTTGGCGGGGCCGATGGCGATCATGAGGGAGAGGCCGATGGCGGAGGGAAGGGAGTAGCGGCCGCCGACCCAGTCCCAGAAGCCGAACATGTTGGCCTCGTCGATCCCGAACTCCCGGACTTTGGCGGCGTTGGTGCTGACGGCGACGAAGTGCGCGGGGACGGCCCCCTCGCCCAGCTTGCCGACGAGCCAGGCGCGGGCGGTGTGGGCGTTGGTCATGGTCTCCTGGGTGGTGAAGGTCTTGGAGGCCACGATGAAAAGGGTCTGGTCGGCCCTGACCTGGCGGAGGGTCTCGGCCAGGTGGGTGGCGTCGACGTTGGAGACGTAGTGGCAGGTGATGGTGCGCTTGGAGAAGGGGAGCAGCGCCTGGTAGGCCATGGCGGGGCCGAGGTCGGAGCCGCCGATGCCGATGTTGACGACGTGGCGGATGGTCTTGCCGGTGGCGCCGCGCCACTTGCCGGTCCGGATGCGGGTGGCGAAGTCGGCCATGCGGCCCAGCGTGGCGTGGACGTCGGCGTAGACGTCTTGCCCGTCGACGACGAGCCCGGCGGTCTTGCCGCTGCGCAGGGCGGTGTGGAGGACGGCGCGGTCCTCGGTCTCGTTGATGTGCTCGCCGGTGAACATCCGCTCGATCTCGGCGCGGAGGTTGGCCTTCTCGGCGAGCTTGAGGAGGAGCTTGAGGGTGGGCTCGTCGAGGAGGTTCTTCGAGTAGTCGAGTGTCCAGCCGGCGGCGGAGACGGTCATCTTCTCGGCGCGCTTGGGGTCGGCGGCGAAGAGTTCCTTGAGGGAGAGGGCCTTGCTTTCGATCTGGCCTTCCAGTTGCTCGGCGGTGTCGATGTCCATGCTGTGTGTCCTTCTGCTAATCCGCGAAACCCGCGGCGATGAGTTGCTCCAAAGAAAGTTCGTCCCGGCCCAACGCCCGGCGCACGTAGGCGCCGAGGATGTCCGCCTCCAGATTGACGCGCCCGCCGACGGCGAGCGCCCCCAGCGTGGTCTCGCGCAGGGTGGTGGGGATGGCCGCGACCTCAAACCACTCGCCGCCCACCGCGGCCACCGTCAGGCTCACGCCCGCCACCGCCACGGAGCCCTTGCGCACCGTGCCCCGCGCGAAGGCCGGCGAGCAGGCGAAGCGCAGCCGGAAGTCCTTTCCCTCCGGCCGCCTCGCCGCCAGCCGCCCCACCTCGTCCACGTGCCCCGAGACGATGTGCCCGCCCAGCCGGTCGCCCAGCCGCAGCGCCCGCTCCAGGTTCAGGCCGTCGCCCGCGCGCAGATCGCCGAGCATCGTGCAGCGGAGCGTCTCTTCCAGCACCTCCGCCTCGAAGCCGTCGGGCGCGATCGCCGTCACCGTCAGGCACGCGCCGTTCACCGCCACGCTCTCGCCCAAGCGGAGCGGGTCGCCCGGCGCGGCCAGCCGCGGCGCGCGCATGGCGAGCGTGGCGCCCGTGCCGCGCGGCCTCAGGCCGAGCGTCTCCCCCATGCATTGGACCAAGCCGGTGAACATGACGCCTATTGTAACCTGCGCCCGCGCCGGCCGTCAAACCTCCAGGCGGGCGCGTTCCTCGTCCGTCAGCAGGCCGAGGACGTCGCCCACGCCCAGTCGGGCGCAGCCCATCGCCAGGTAGGCCTCCGCCGCCGCGCGCGTGCGGATGCCGCCCGACGCCTTCACCTGCAGGCGGCCGCCCGCGGCGTCGAGGAGGATCCGCGCGGCCTCCGGGGTGGCGCCGCCCTGCGGGGCGAAGCCCGTGGAGGTCTTGACGAAGGCCGCACCGGCGCGCGCCGCGCATTCCACGCCGCGGCGCATCTCCGCCTCCGTCAGCAAGGCCGTCTCCAGGATGACCTTGACGGGCGCGGGGTGGGCGGCGGTGACCACCGCGCGGATCTCGTCCTCCACGCCCTCGTCGTCGCCGTCCTTCAGCGCGGAGACGTTGATGACCATGTCGATCTCCGCGGCGCCGTCGGCCACGGCCAAACGCGCCTCCAAGGCCTTCAGCGCGCCGACGGTGTTGCCGTGCGGGAACCCCACCACCGCGGCCACGGCGGTCGCGCTCCCCGCCAGCCGCTCCGCCGCGAAGCGCACGTCGCAGCTTTTCACGCAGAGGCAGCCGACGCCCGCCGCGCGGCACAACTCCGTGGCGCGCAGCACCGTCATCATCGTCGCCTCGGGCTTCAGGATGGCGTAGTCGAGGGTCTTCAGAAAGGCTTCCGTTTCCATGTCATGCGTCCTCTTGGAGGGTCAAAGGCTGGAGGCGCAGGGTCAGCGTGTGCGCCTGCCCGGGGCCGAGCGTGATCTCCCCGTCCGTCTGGCGCGGGTTGGCGGGCTCCACGCAGACGAACTTGCGCGGGCCCTCCAGCGGCATATCCGCCAAACCATGCTCCAAGGCCGGGTGCCACACCACCACCCCCGCGGCGTCGTCCGCGCTCATCGCCAGCCCACGTCCCGCCACGGGGTCGCGCAGGATGGCCACCACGTCCGCCTGGGCGATCACCTCGTCCACCGTCGCCGCGTCGCCGAAATCGAACGTCTTGCCGCCGACGCCCACCAAGCGCGCCTGCCGCGCGTCCGCCACCCGCAGATAGGCGTGCAGCGCCTCGCTGTACGTGAAGGGTCTGTCCCCCAGGTTACGCGTCTGCAAATCCAGCCTCAGGCACTCCCCCAAGGCGATTTCCAACGTCAGCCGATAAGCGAAGGGGAAGGCCGGGGCCGTCGCCTCCGCCTCCGAAAGCCCCAAGGTCAGCCGCGTCTCCCGCGCGTCGTACTCGCAGCCTTCCACGTGCCAGGCCGCGCGCCGCGCGAAGCCGTGCGACGGCGTCCCCTCCGGCGCGCCCTCCGGCGCCTTGCCGAACCACGGCCAGCAAACCGGGATGCCCCCGCGGATGGCCTCCCCCTCGCCGAACGCCGCCAACGGGCTCAGCCACAGCGCGTCCTGGAAGCCGAGCGCCCTGTAGCTGAGCACCTGCCCGCCGTGCAGGGAGACCTCGCACGACCCATAGGGCCCCGCCAGCACCGCCAACGGCGCGCCCCCCGGCCCCTCGCGGAAGGCCACGCGGCCCGCCGCGCCGAAACGCCCGTTCAGTTCCCCGATCGTCGGATAAGCCATGCCCACCCCTTCAGTAAAGCTTCTCGAAGGCGCCCTTGTCCACGCGCTTCAGCTTATGGAAACCCGCCGCCTTCGCGCGGTCGTCCAGCCCGGACTTGCTTCGCCCAAGCGCCGGGGCCGCGATCAGTTTGGCCACCTCCGCCCCGCAGTCCGGGCAATGGGTCAGCGGCGGGTCGTCAAGCCGGCGCATCGCCTCGAACGGCGTGCGGCACCGCGCGCACCCCTTGGCGGGGTCTTTCGCCTGATAATCGTAGATCGGCATACATCCTCCGAAATCGCTGGGCCACAGTATACCACAGAACGCCGCGCGTCGGCCAAAACGAAGAGCCCCGCAAGCCACAGGGCTTGCGAGGCTTTGAGGATGGTCGGCCTCGTGGGGCTCGGACCCACGACCCCAGCATTAAAAGTGCCGTGCTCTACCAACTGAGCTAGAGGCCGAAAACGCGGCATAGGATACCACAACCCTTCCCGTTCGCGCAACCGTTTCGCGTCTGGCCGTGGCGCCGGGCGCTGACGGCGTTGGCGGCGCTGTGGTTCTGCACGGGAATCGGCTTGGGCGAGTATGCCTCGCCCTTCGCGGTGGCGTTGGCGGGGACGTGTTTCCTGATCTTTGCGCGCGTGCCGTGGCCGCGGCGGCTGGTGGTGTGGGGGACGCGCGGGCTGTGGTCGCCCCTGCTCGCCCGGCTGGACGCGCTGTGGCTGCGCGTCTTCCCGGAGCGGTGAGGGCGGAGGACGAAAAAGAGGCGGGCCCCGACGCTTGCGCGCGGGGCCCGTCTTTGTCCGAGGGCGGTCAGTTTTGGCTGCGTTTGGCGGCGGCCATGCTTTCCTCGTACTTTGCCTTGCACTTCACGCAGCGGATGGCGAAGGGGGCGGCGCGGAGGCGTTCGCGCGGGATGAGGCAACCGCACATGGAGCAGATGCCGTAGGTTTTGTTCTTGATGGCGCGGAGGGCGTCGTCGATGGCGCGCAGGCGGTTGTGCTGGTCGGCCGCGCGGGTGAGGTCGCTGTCGCGGGAGAAGACGTTGGAGCCGTCTTCCTCGACGTTTTCCTCGTCGGCGGTCTGAAGGGCGTTGGAGCGCGTGGCGTTGATGCGCGCGAGGATGGTTTCGCGGTCGGCGAGGAGTTTTTTGCGGAACTCCTCAAGGGTCTCGTCGCTGAAATGTTGCGTGCCGGTGTGCTGGCGCTTGGCGCGCACGGCCTGCGGTTTTTCGCCGGAGGGGCGGACCACCTCGTATTTCGGCAAGGGGGCGCGGGGGGCGGGGCGGGGCTCGGCGATGGGTTGGGGGGCCGGGGTCGGCGGCTTGGGGGCGGCCTTGGGCATGGGTCTGCGGGGGGGCTTGGAGGCCTGCGCGGCGTCGGCGCGCCTCGTCGTTTTTTGGGCGGGGGCGGGTTTGGCGGCCTTGGCGGCGGCCGGGGGTTGTGTCGGTGTCTTTTTCATGGTGACACTCCTTCCTGTGGGCCAGTGCGAGACGTGCCGGGCAGGCCCCGGCATCCGTTCGTAACTCCCGCATTCTAGCAAACCTTCGCCGCGGCGGCAAACATTGCCCGCCGCGGCGCCGACGAAAAAGGCCCCCGGGGGCCGGGGGCCTGTGTGCGCCGGGCGGGGCGGGTCAGGGCTTGGGGGCGATTTTGATGAGGAAGCCGCCGCCGGTGGCGCAGGGGAGGGTGAGGGTGTCCTTGGCGGTGACCTCGCGGTGCTGGAGGATGTAGTCGGTGGGGACGGATTCGGTGATGGGGCTGTCGCGGAGGATCGTGGCGACGTAGGCGCCGGGGCCGAGGCCGTCGAGCGGGAGCTTGATGGTCTGGGGCTTGGCGCCGACGATGGCGGCGTACCAGTGGTCGGCGCCTTTGCGGCGGTGGACGAGGAGGCGGCTGTCGGGCTCGGAGGTGGGGTCGCAGCGGGTGTCGTCCCACGTGAGGGGGACGGAGGCGAGGAAGCGGGTGAAGTCGGGCTCGCGCTCGTAGGCGGAGGGGGAGTCGCAGAGCATCCGGAAGTTGGTGTCGTAGAGCATGAAGAGCGCGGCCTGGCGGGTGCGCGTGCCCATGCTCATGGGGCGGCGGCCGTTGGCGCGGAAGTTGGGCCGGGCGGCGTTGCGCATGGCGCCGGGGGTGTAGTCGGTGGGGCCGGCGAGGAGGCGGCCGAAGGCGAGGCGGATGTCGTTGGTGACGAAGTCCGTGCCGTTGCCGGTCCACTTGGTCTGCTCAAGGCCGAAGACGCCTTCGTAGGCGAGGACGTTGGGGAAGGTGCGGGAGAGGCCGGTGGGCTTGTGGATGCCGTGGTAGGCGAGGACGAGGCGGTGCTTGGCGGCGACCTCGGCGGTCTTGTAGAGGAAGTCGGCGACGAGGGCGTCGTCGCGGTCGAAGAAGTCGATCTTGAAGCCGGCGACGCCCATCTTGGCGTAGTGGCCGAGGATCTCCTCTTGGCGGCCGATGAGCTGCTGCCAGGTGCACCAGAGGACGATGGCGACGCCTTTGGCCTTGGCGTGGGCGAGGATGGCGGGGAGGTCGATCTGGGGGATGATCTTCATGACGTCGAGGTTCTGGGCCCAGCCTTCGTCCATAATGACGTAGGGGAGGCCGAAGCGCGCGGCGAAGTCGATGTAGGCGCAGTAGGTGGCGGTGTTGACGCCGGGGGCGAAGGGGACGTCGTCGAGGCCCCAGTGGTTCCACCATTCCCAGGCGACCTGGCCGGGCCTGACCCAGGAGAAGTCGCCTTGGGCGGGCTCGGAGAGGGCCTCGACGAGGTCGTTGTCGTAGAGGCCGGCGGGGTTGTCGGCCATCATGAAGACACGCCAGGGGAACTGCCGCGGGCCTTGGGCGTGGGCGAGGAGGTCGGCACGGGCGGTGACGCGGCTCTGGCGGCGGTTGGAGCCGTCCTCCTTGGTGGGGAGCTTGGCCATGAGGGCGACGAGGCGGCCGGGGTCGTCCTCGGGGCGGCGGAGGTTGAGGCCGGGGAAGGCGCGCAGCTCGGCCTCGGTGAGGGCGAGGGCGGCGTCCTTGTAGAGCAGGGTCAGGGGGAGGTAGACGAGGCGCTTGGGGTCGATCTGGGCGATGGGGCCGCGGTTGTGGGGGGACTCGAAGCTGTTCTGGAGGAGGTCGCCGCGGTAGGGGGAGTTGTTGTAGGCGTAGAGGAGCTCGGGCTCGCCGGCGGGGTCGAGGCCGAAGGTCTCGGAAAGAACCTCGGCGGGGCCTTCCTTGGCGACGCCCCAGCGGTAGGCGACGCCTTGGTCGGTGGCGAGGAGGGTGAGGGTGAGGCCGCCGAAGTCCGCGGTGGCGCCGTTGGCCTTGAGGTCGATGCGGGCGCGCTTGGTGTAGAAGGGAAGGTCGGCGGAGAGGTCGCGGGCGAAGGTCTCGACCTTGGGGGCGCCGGCCGCGGGGGTGAGCCCGCGGACGTCAAGGCCGATGGGGGCGGCCTCAAGGAGGGGGCGGCCCTTGCGGGAGACGGCGTAGACGATCTGGTCGCCCTTCCGCGAGACGGTGATGGTGTTGGCGCCGTCGGGGGAGGTGACGGTCATGAGCGCGGCGAGCGCGGCTTCGGGCAGCATGGGAGCGTTCCTTTCGTTGAGGTCAGTGGGTGCCGGCGAGGCGGACGGAGACATTGCGGACGGCGGTGGGGCGGTCGCCGGCGAGTCGCTCGGCGGAGACCTCGGGCTTGCCGTCCTTGAGGGTGACGGTGTAGCGGGTGAGGCGGAAGTCGCCCTTCTCGAAGGCGTAGCCGTCGCCGGCGTCCTCGTAGAGCAGCGCGGTGGCGACGCCGTCGGGGCCGGGGTTGGCCACGAGGGTGAGGCTGGCCCAGTCGAGCGCGCCGGTGTGCTGGGCCGGTTTGAGGACGGGGAGCGCGGCGCCGGGGCGGAGGAGCAGGGTGGCTTGGTCGGGGCCGGCCTCGGCGGGGTCGTCAAGCACCCTGACGGCCTTCCAGTCGCCTTTGGGGAGGGCGGGGGCCTTGGCCCAGGCGGGGACGACGACGAGGTCCGCGCCGAGCATGAAGGCCTGTTCCTCGCGGCGGAGGGCGGGGTCCTTGGGGTCGGCGAAGAAGACGGGGGCCATGACGGGGGAGCCGTCCTTGGCGGCGGCGCCGAAGAGGGCGTAGAGATAGGGCATGAGGGCGTAGCGGCGCGCGATGGCGGTGCGGAAGGCTGCGGTGGTCTCCGTGCCGAAGATCCACGGCTCCTGGGGCTGGTGGGCGGAGTGGTTGCGGCAGAAGGGGAAGAAGGCGCCGGCGCCGACCCACTGGCGCAGGAGCTCGGGGGTGCAGCGGTTGCCGAAGCCGCCGAGGTCGGGGCCGTTGAAGGGCTGGCCGGAGAGGGCGAGGTTGAGGCTCATGGGGACGGCGAGGCGCATGTGGGCGTCGGTGGAGAGGTTGTCGCCGGTCCAGGTGTAGCCGTAGCGCTGGCCGCCGAGGAAGTTGGCGCGGGTGAGGACGAAGGGGCGGCGGTCGGGGTGGGCGCGGAGGAGGCCGTCGCGGGTGGCGCGGATCATCTGCATGCCGTAGATGTTGTGGTAGCGGACGTGGGGGCCGCGGGGGAAGTCGCCGGGCTTGTCGCCGCCGTGGACGTTGTCGGGGGGCATGGTGTGGCCGAAGCCGCCGAAGACGGCGGGCTCGTTCATGTCGTTCCAGAGGCCGTCGAGGTCGTTTTCGGCGACGAAGCGGCGGTTGGCGTCGGCCCACCAGTCGCGGACGTCGGCGCGGAGGAAGTCGGGGAACTTGCAGTCGCCGGGCCAGACGCGGCCGACGTAGTCGGTCTTGCCGTCGGCGCGCTTGACCCAGACGCCGCGCTTCTCGCCCTCGTCGAAGGCGGCGTACCCGGCGTTGGGGTCGTTCTTGAGGGCGGGGTCGATCATCCAGACGCCCTTGAAGCCCAGCGCGTGGAGGTCGGCCATGTAGCCCTTGGGGTCGGGGTGGCCCTTGGGGTCGAAGGTGAGGGTGCGGTGGCCGCGCATGTAGTCGATGTCCATCCACATGACGTCGCAGGGGATGCGCTCCTCGCGCATGCGCTTGGCCACGGCGAGGCACTCGGCGGCGTCCTTGTAGCCCCAGCGGCTCTGCTGGTAGCCGAGGGCCCAGAGGGGCGGCATCGGGGTCTTGCCGGTGAGCGCGGCGAGCTGGCGGAGGGCATCCTGCGGGGTGGGGGCCTCGAGGATGAGCACGGGGAAGGTGGGGCCCTCGAAGACGAAGCGGATGTGCGCCTCGCCCAGCTCGAGCGTGCCGCGGTAGGTGCTGTCGGCGATGACGCCGAAGGCCGTGCCGTCGGGGCGGACGCCGAGCACCCAGGGGTGGGACTGGTAGAGGCGGCGCGGGTCGTAGGTGGCGTAGCCGTAGTTGTCGGTGTTGTAGAGGGTGATGGTGCGGCCGTTGCGGCGCAGGGGGCCGACGGCCTCGCCGGTGCCGTAGAGGTCGGTGCCCTTGGGCACGTCGATGGTGGCGGAGGGGCGCGCGCCGTCGTCGCCGAAGCGGACCTTGAGGCCCTTCCAGCCGGACGGGAGACCCTCGGCTTGCGCCTTGGGCGGGGCCTCCCACAGCGGGCTGGGCGTCCAATCGGCCAGGGAGAGCTGGGCGGGCAGGAAGAGCGCCTGCGTGGGGCCGACCGTCAGGGTGGCGCCGGCGTGGTGGACGATGGCCTCGTCCGTCACGTCCGCGGCGGGGAGGGACGCGCTGGCCAACAGTGTGGCCGCCAACAGGAAACGATGAAGTTTCGCTTTCATGTCCTCATCGTACGACACGCACGCGCCCCCGCCAAGCGTTTTGGCGGGGGCGCGCGCGGCTGCGTCCCGCGGTAGACAGTCAGCCCTCGGGGCCGATGGCCCGGATGACGCGGGCGGGATTGCCGGCGGCGACGACGTTGGGCGGGAGGCTTTTGGCGACGACGCTCCCGGCGCCGACGACGGTGTTCGCGCCGATGGTGACGCCGGGGAGGACGGTGACGTGGCCGCCGAGCCAGACGTTGTCCTCGATGACGATGGGCTCGGCGCGCTCGTTGTCGGTGAGCCGCTGGACGGGGTCGATGGGGTGGATGGCGGTGTAGAAGTGGCAGCCTGGGCCGACCAGCACGTGCTCGCCGAGGGTGATGGGGGCGCAGTCGAGCATCACGCAGCCGTAGTTGAGGAAGGTGCGCGGGCCCAGGCGGATGTTCCGCCCGTAGTCGCAGTGGAAGGGCTGCTCCACCCAGGCGTCCTCGGCGACGGCGCCGAAGAGGTCGCGCAGGAGGCGCGCGCGGCGCTTGTCGTCGTTGGGGCGCAGGGCGTTGTAGTCGGCGCAGATGATCTGCGCGCGGAGGCGTTCGGGGGCGAGGGGCGCGGGGTTGTACCACTGGCCCCCGATCATCTTTTCGTAGGCGTCGGTGTCCATGGTCGGGGGAACGGCTTCGCCGTCAGTCGGCGCGGAGGGGGTTGAGGTTTTCGCGGGGCTTGGCCTTGGGGTCGACGGCCTCGACCTTCGCCACCCGGCCGTCTTGGATGAGGATGCGGTGGAGGATGCGCTGGGAGGAGACGCCGAGGCGAAGTTCGAAGGGCGTGTCGGGGAGCACCCAGGTTTGGTCGTCGAGGGCGATCCTGAGGGCGTCCTCGTTCACGTCGAAGACGACCTCGCGGGTCTCGCCGGGGCGGAGGTGGACGCGGCGGAAGCCGCGGAGCATTTGGTCGAACCAGCTCACGCGCGGGGTCTGCGCGTAGGCCACGTAGAGCTGCACCACCTCGTCGCCGGCGACCTTGCCGGTGTTGGTGACGGGGAGGCGGACGCGCCAGCCGGCGGGCCTTTCCACGGTCTCGGTCTCGCCGAAGAGCCCGGCCCAGAACCCCTCGGCGGGCCGCTCGACGCGCTCGACGATGGGCTCGGCGGTCGGCTTGCCGAGGCTGAAGGTGGTGTAGCTGAGGCCGTGGCCGAAGGGCCAGAGCGGGCCGTTGTAGTGGGTGCGGCCCTTGGCGTTGGGCTCCTCGTTGGAGCGCGGCTTGGCGGGGAAGTTGTAGGGGATCTGCCCGGCGCTGCGCAGCCAGGTGCCGTTGGTCTTGCCGCCGGGGTTGTAGGCGCCGAAGAGCGCCTCGGCCACGGCCGTGCCGCCGTAGCCGCCGGGGAAGCCGGCCGCGAGGATGGCGGGGACGTACTTCTCCGCGAAGTTCACCGCCGGGGGGCGGCCGTGCAGGAGCACGAGGACGACGGGTTTGCCGGTGGCGTGGACGGCGCGGAGCAGGTCGTCCTGCCTCCCGGGGAGGTTGAGGCTGTTGCGGGTGCGGCTTTCGCCGGAGGTCCGCCCCGTGTCGCCCAGCACCACGATGGCCACGTCGCTGGAGTGCGCGGCCCGGACGGCCTCGTCGATGCCGGCGCGCTCGGCGTCGCTGAGGGGCTCGGGGATGAGCTCGGTGTCGGGCCAGCCGGGGTTGACGGTGTCGCAGCCCTTGGCGTAGACCACCTCCACGCCGGTGCCCTCGAGCTGCCTGCGGATGCCGTCGAGCACCTTCACCTGCGGGAAGTCGCGCGGGCCGTAGTGGACGGGCATCCAGCCGGTGGTGTCGGCGTTGGGGCCGATGACCGCGACGCGCTTGAGCCGCTTGGCGTCGAGGGGGAGGAGCCCGCCCTCGTTCTTCAGCAGCACCAGGCACTCGCGCGAGGCCTGGAGGGCGATCTTCTGGAAGGCCTCGTTGCCGACCACGCGGTCGGCGGCGGCGGGGCTGGCCACGTAGGGGTTGTCGAAGAGGCCGAGGAGGAACTTCACGCGCAGCACGTCGCGCACCGCCGCGTCCACGTCCGCCTCGCTCAGCGTGCCGTCTTCCATCGACTGGACGATCCACTTGGCGTGGTCGTCGGGCTGGGCGAAGTTGGTCCAGACGTTGAGCCCGGCCTTGATGCGGATGGCGTGGGCCTCCTTGTTGTCCTTGGCGATGCGCATGGAGCCGGCCAGGCGTTCGACGGTGCCGCTGTCGGAGACCACGTAGCCCTTGAAGCCGAACTCGTCGCGCAGGCGGTGGCGGAGCAGCTCCGCGCTGGAGCCGACCGGCACGCCGTTGACGTCGTTGTAGGCGCACATCACGCCCAGCGGCCCGACCTCCGAGAAGACCCGCCGGAAGGGATAGAGGTGGATGGCCTCGAAGGTCTGCGCCGAGATGTGCGGGTCGGTGCGCGAATCCCAGCCGCGCGCGCCCTTGTTCTCGCCGTAGGCCACGAAATGCTTGGGGCTGGAGGCCACGCCGGCGTCCTGGATGCCCTGGGCGATGCGTTTGCCCATCTCGGCGACGAGGAAGGGATCCTCGGCGAGGGTGCCCTCCCAGCGGCCCCAGCGCTGGTCGCGCGCCACGTCGAGGATGGGGCCGTAGAGGTTGGTGTAGCCGACGGCCTTGGCCTCGCTGCCCATCACGCGCCCGATCTCGTAGGCCAGGGCCGGATCCCACGTCATGCCCTGCGAATGGGGGCTGGGGAAGCTGGTGCCGTGGCGGACGCACGCGCCGCGGATGCCCTCGTTGGTCATGTCCGCCGGGATGCCCAGGCGCGTCTGCTCCACGAAGAAGCGCTGGAGGTTGTTGATGTAGCGCGCGTTCATCTCCGGGGTACGGTTGATGTCGCTGCGGCCGTTGGCGAAGGCGTCGGCGGCCTGGTCCACGTTGGCGATGCCGTCCTTCCACGCGCGTTTCAGCCACTTCTCCGTCGGGTGCTTGTCCCGGCAGGCGCTGGGATAGGCGTAGAGCGTCAGCAGCTGCATGGCCTTCTCCTCGCGCGTCATCCGGCCCAACAGGTCGTCGATACGCGCGTCCATGTCCGCCGAGGGGTCCTCGTAGACGTCCTTCTCACCGTTCTTGTTCAGGTCGATCCAGCCGTCCCGGTAGATCTCCGGGCGCTTCTCGAAGGGATAAGGGAAGGGGTTGGGCTCCGGGAAGCCCGCGCCGAGGGCCGGGCCGCCAAGCAAACACGTCGCCGCCAACACGGGCAGGAATTGTTTCGTCATGTCCGATACTCCAAAAGAGGAAACGACTTTCGCTTTTTACGATAGCACAAACCAAGGGCCGCCGCCCGCCTGCGCGCACGGCCGCGCGGCCCTGCTGCGCACAAGCCTACGCAGGCGGCGCTCAGCGCAGCACCGGCGCGCGCAGCCTGCCGCGGCGGTAGGTGGCCACGGCCCGCCCGCGCAGCGTCCGCCCCAGCCACGGGGAGTTGCGCGACTTGCTGGCCAGCGCCTCCGGCGTCACCGTCCACTCCTCGTCCGGCGCCAGGATGGCCAGCTCGGCCGGCGCGCCAAGCTCCAAGGTCGGCGGCGGCAGCCCGAGCAGCCGGTTCGGCGCCGTCACCCACGCCGCGGCCCAGGCCAAGGGCGCCATGCCGCGGCGGCGCACCATCGTCTCCCACGTCACCCCCACCGCCGTCTCCAGGCCGATGACCCCGAAGGGCGCGGCCTTGAAGCCCTTGGCCTTGGTGGCCGGGGCGTGCGGGGCGTGGTCGGTGGCGAAGAGCGTCAGCGTGCCGTCGAGCACGCCCTGGCGGAGGGCCTCGACGTCGGCCCGCGTGCCGAGGGGTGGGTTCATCCGCCAATCGCCGTCGTTGCCGGGGATGTCCTCGGCGGCGAGCGCCAGGTGGTGGGGCGTGGCCTCGGCGGTGACCGGCAGGCCCTCGGCGCGCGCCGCGCGCACCAGCGCCACGCTCTCGGCGCAGGAAAGGTGTTGCAGGTGGAGCGCGCAGCCCGTGGCGCGGCAGAGGGCGATGTCCGCGCGCACGGCCTCCACCTCCGCCTCGGGCGGGAAGAGCGGCAGGCCGAACTCCCGCGCGGCGGGGCAGTCGCGCACGATGCCGCCTTGCTGGAGGCCCGGCAGCACGGCGTGGTCCATCACGGGGCGGCCCAGTTTCTTGGCGCGGAGCATCACCACGCGCATGACCTCGGGGTCGGCGACCATCGCGCCGTCGTCCGAGAAGGCGACGGCCCCGGCCTCCTCCAACGCCTCGAGCGGGGCGCAGGCCTTGCCCGCGCGGCCGACAGTGGCGCAGGCGCAGGGGAAGACGGCCGCGGCGCCCTGGGCGTTGCGCGCGCGGCGCACCAGATCGGGCGTGTCGGTGGGCGGGTTGGTGTTGGGCATCGTCACCACGCGGGTGAAGCCGCCGTTGGCGGCCGCCGCGCAGCCCGAGACCAAATCCTCGGCCTCGGTCGCCCCCGGGTCGCGGAAATGGACGTGGACGTCGCAGAGGCCGGGCGTCACCACCAGGCCGGGCCGGTCGATCACGGTCAGCCGCGCGGCGGGGGGCAGTTTCGCCGGCACGGGGGCGATGCGCCCCGAGGCGTCCACGAAGAGCGCCCCCCGCTCGTCGCGCCCGCACGAGGGGTCCAACAGGCGCGCGTCGGGGATGTAAACGGCTTTGGGTGTCTCGGTTTTCATATGCCCATTGTAGCACACCGCCGCCCCTGCCGCACCGCCGTCGGCGCCGACGGGAGGAACCTTGGTCCGGGCCGGGAGCGGGGGAGGGCGGCGAGGCGCCGGCCAACGTGTTTGCGGGCCTCGTTTTTCGGATCGCGCCGTGTCCCGCCCCGAGACGCGGCGTGTCGCGCACCCTTTCGCGTTGCGTTGGGGCGCGGGAAAGCGGTATACTCACGTCATGTTGCGGGAAAAGCAGGTCGCGGGGGCGCAGGCCGAAGCCATGCCCGGCCTTCGGGAAGGGCGGGCGCGGAGGGCCCCATGAACCGGACGGCGGAGCATTTGCGGCTGCTGCGGGAGGCCCCTGTGCGCGGGCTGATTCTGCGCCTGGCGGCGCCGACGGTCGCCAGCATGTTGGTCACCGCCTTTTACAACATCGTGGATGCGTGGTTCGTGGGCCTCTTGGACACGCAGAGCATGGCGGCGGTGGGCGTGGCGTTCCCCGCGATGGCGGTGATTCAGGCGGTCGGCTTCTTTTTCGGCCACGGCTCGGGCAACACCTTGGCGCGGATGCTTGGGGCGGGCGACCGCCACGGCGCGCGGCGCATGGCGGCGGTGGGCGTGGTCTGCTCCGCGGCGGCGGGCGGGCTTCTGGCGGGGCTGGGGCTGCTTTTCCTGCGGCCGCTGGCGCTGGCCATGGGGTCGACGCCGACGATTTTGCCGTACGCGGAGGCTTATCTCGCCGTGACGCTCTTGGGCGCCCCGGCGATGTGCGCCGCCCTGACGCTGAACAATCAGCTCCGCTTTCAGGGCAAGGCCGCGCTGGCGATGGCGGGCATCGTCTCGGGCGCCGTACTGAACTGTCTGCTGGATCCCCTTTTCATCTTCGTCTTCGGTTGGGGCGTGGCCGGCGCGGCCGCTGCCACGGCGGCCAGCCAGGCCGTCAGCCTCTGCGTGCTGTGGCGGATGAACCGCCGGCATGGCGTGGTGCCGGTGCGGCTGCGCGCCTTCGCGCCGACGCGCGCGGCGTTGGGCGAGGTGGTGCGCGGGGGCGCGCCCTCCCTCTTCCGTCAGGGGCTGGGGTGCCTGGCCACGGCGGCGCTGAACCACGCCGCCGGGCCGTATGGCGACGCGGCCATCGCGGGCATGAGCATCGTCACGCGCATCGCGCTGTTCGTCGGCTCGGCGTTGGTCGGGTTCGGGCAGGGCTTCCAGCCTGTCTGCGCCTTTGCCTACGGGGCGCGTCAGTGGCGCCGGGTCTACGAGGGCTTTGTGTTCCTGGCGCGCTCGGGCGCGGTGTTTTTGGCGGCGGTGGCGGCGGTCTGCTGGGTGTGGGCGCCGGAGGTCGTGGGGCTTTTCCGGGGGGAGGATCCCGCGGTGCAGGCGGTGGGCGTGGCGGCGCTGCGCTGGCAGATGGCCACGCTGGTGCTTTCGGCCTGGATCATCCCTTGCAACATGATGATGCAGGCCATCCGCAAGCCGGTGCGCGCCTCGCTGCTCGCCGCCTCGCGCCAGGGGCTCTTCTTCATCCCGGCCGTCGTGCTCCTGCCGCGCGTTTTCGGGCTGACGGGCGTCGAGGCCAGCCAGGCGGCGGCCGACGTCCTTGCCGCGCTGCTGACCATCCCGCTGACGGCGCCGACCCTCCGCGCGCTGAGGCGCCGGGGCGCGGTTGTGCTACACTAATCCCGCCATGGAATACGATTTTGGGTTTTTCGACGTCCCGCTCCATCGCGAGCGGGGGGACAGCGTGAAGTGGACGCAGTTCGGGCCGGACGTGATCCCGCTCTGGATCGCGGACATGGATTTCCGGGCCTGCGAGGAGATCGTCTCGGCGCTGACGCGGCGCGCGCAGGAGGGGTGCTACGGCTACGCGCGCGACTCCCAGGCGGCCGTCCGGGCGATGATCGATTACCATCGCGCGCGGTATGGCTGGGAGATTGACCCGGAGTGGGTGGTGCCGCAGCCGGGGGTGGTCACGGCGCTCAACCTGTTCTGCCGGCTGTTGCGCGAGACGCGCCCGGGGCGTTCGGACGTCTTCATCAACGAGCCGGTCTACCATCACTTCATGTCCGCGGCCGTTTTGCAGGGCATCCGCGAGCGGCGCGTGGCGCTGCGGCCCTTCGGCGAGCCGTTGCCGGAGGCGCTGCCCGGCGCGGCGGGCGCGGGGGGATGGATGCTGTGCAACCCGCAGAACCCGCTGGGCCATCTGTGGCGGGAGGGCGAACTGCGGCGGATCCTCGACTTCGCGGCGGCGAACGACCTGCTGGTGGCCTCCGACGAGATCCACGGGGGGCTGGCGCTCGACGCGCCGTACGCTTATCTGCCGCTGCTGGCGTTGGCGCGGGACGACGCGGAGCGCCGCCGCCTGATGGCCTTCGTGGCGCCGAGCAAGACGTGGAACGTGCCGGGGCTGGGGTGCGCCTTCGCCATCGTGCCGGACCCGGCGCTCCGCGCCCACTTCACGCGCGACTACGACAACCTCATCCCCGGCATTAACCTCTTCGGGTGGGTGGGGGCCGAGGCGGCCTATCGCTTCGGCGAGCCGTGGCGGCTGGGGATGCTGGCCTACCTCCGCCGCAACCGGGCGTTGCTGGAGGAGGCCGCCGCGGCGTGGGGGCTGCCGCTGTGCAGGCTGGAGGCGACGTATCTGGGCTTTCTGGACTGCACGTCGCTGGCGGCGCGGCTGGGGGGTGAGAGCCCGCGCGACTTCTTCCTGCGCGCGGCCAAGGTGGCCTTGCACGACGGCGCCATCTTCGGCGCGCCGGGGTGGGTGCGCGTGAACCTCGCCACCCAGACCGCCACGCTCCGCGCCGCCATCGAGCGCATGGGCAACGCGCTGGCCGCGCTGCGGGCGGGGGGCGCGCGATGAGGCCGGCGGCGTTGGCGCTGCTGGCGGCGCTGGCCGCCGCCGTGGGGTGGGGGGAGGATGCGGGGCCGCCGCGGATGGACGCGGCGCAGCGGGCCGCCTTCGAGAAGCGCTACGGGCCGTTGTTCTATGGCGTGGAGCTGCCGCGGACCGGCGCGCGGGTGCTGTTGGTGGCGGACGTCTCCAAGTCGATGGCGCTGCGGGACGGTTCGCGCAAGGACGGCGGGCGGCGGTGGGACACGCTGATCGACGAGGTGGCCCAGATGGCCGAGACCATGGGGCGGCTCTCCGAGGGCGGGCGGGTCTGCTACACCGTCTCGGTGCTTTACGAGGGGGGCGATGAGCGGCACGGGGGGACGGAGCCGTTCGATCTGGCACGGCCCGGCGAGGCGGAGCGGCTGTTGGGGGAGCTGCGGGGGCGGGGCTTCGTCTCCGGCGGGAGCTTCGACCATACCTTCGGGGAGACGCTTTGGCCGTTGGTGGCGCGTCAGCACATCACGCATATCTTTTATCTGGGCGACGACGACATCGGCCGTTATGGCGCGGAGCCCGCCCGCAAGGCCGTGTCGGCGTGGTACGCGCTGCCGCGCAAGGACCCCGCCCCCGACCAGCGGGCGCTGTGGGAGACGAAGGTGGCGTGGTGGAAGCCGTGGGGGCAGCGGCGGCGCGCCGCGCGCGGGGCCCCGGCCTTTAGGGAGGCGCTGCGCCTGCCGCCGCCCCCGCGCGACGTCGTCTTCTCCTGCGTGGCCATCGGGCAGCCCTCCGAACTGCTCAGGGAGTTGGCGGGGCTGGGGCGCGGCGAGTACGTGGAGCGGCTTTCGGGGCGCCGGCGGGCGAAGGAGTGAGGGGCGGCGCGCGGGTGGGTTGCGCGGGCGCGGCGGGTGTTGTATCCTATTGCGGTTTTTGCCCCATGGTGGCGCGCGGCACGTCCGCGCAAAGCAGGAAAAGGCGCGCCCAGGCAAAGGAGTGAGAGAAGCATGTATCAGATGGACACAAGGTTGCCCGCCGACGCGACGGACTTCATCGACGACGCCAAATTGGAGGCGATGGTCGCCGGGCTTCGGGAGGATCCCGAGGCGGTGCGGCGCGTCATCGCCAAGAGCCTGCGCAAGGAGGCGCTGACCGTCGAGGAGACGGCGACGCTGCTGGGCGCGGAGAGCCCGGAGTTGGTGGAGGAGATTTTCGAGGCCGCGCGCACGCTCAAGCGCGAGGTCTACGGCAACCGCATCGTCTTCTTCGCGCCGCTCTATGTGGGGAACTTCTGCACGAACGACTGCAAGTACTGCGGGTTCCGCCGGTCGCTGACCAGCGCGGTGCGCCACACGCTCTCGGACGAGGAGCTGACGCGGGAGGTGGAGGCGCTGGAGGATCTGGGGCACAAGCGCCTGATCCTGGTCTATGGCGAGAGCCCGAAATACGACCCCGACTTCATCGCGCACACCACGCGCCTGGTCTACGCCACCAAGAAGGGACGCGGGGAGATCCGCCGCGTGAACATCAACGCCGCCCCGCTCGACGAGGCCGGCTTCCGCACCGTCAAGGCCGCCGGCATCGGCACCTATCAGATCTTCCAGGAGACTTACCACAAGCGGACTTACGCCCAGTGGCACCCCGCCGGGACCCAAAAGGCCGACTACATGTGGCGCCTCAATGCCTTCGACCGCGCCTTCCGCGCCGGCATCGACGACATGGGGCTCGGCGTGCTCTTCGGCCTCTATGACTGGCGCTTCGAGGTGTTGGCGATGGTGACGCACGCGCGTTACCTTCAGGCCAAGTTCGGCGTGGGGCCGCACACCCTCAGCTTCCCGCGCATCAAGCCCGCCGAGGGGTTGGCGCTGAATCTGGAGTATCAGGTGACCGACGCGCAGTACAAACGCCTCGTCGCCATCCTTCGGCTGGCCGTCCCGTACACCGGGCTGATCATGACGGCCCGCGAGCCCGCGGCGCTCCGTCGCGAGGTGCTGGCCTTCGGCGTCTCGCAGATCGACGCGGGCACGAAGCTCGAAATCGGCGGCTACAACCAGAAGCGCAGCCGGGAGGGCGAGCAGACGCTCAACCGCGAGCAGTTCCAGGTGGGCGACACGCGCAGCCTCGACGCGGTCATCGGCGAAATCCTCGAGGGCGGCTACATCCCCAGCTTCTGCACCAGTTGCTATCGGCTGGGGCGCACCGGCGAGCATTTCATGGAATACGCCATCCCCGGCTTCATCGGCAAGTTCTGCACGCCGAACGCCATCATGACCCTGGCCGAGTACCTCGAGGACTACGCCTCCCCCGAGACCAAGGCCAAGGGCCTGGCCGTCATCGAGCGCGAGGCCGCGAGGCTTGACCCCAAACTCCGTGAGGAGGTCGGGCGCCGCCTCGCGCGCATCCACGCCGGCGAGCGCGACCTTTACTTTTAACCTCCAACCATCCAAGGACCCACACATGGACACCCAAGCCCTACAGGCACTCCAAGAGGAAGACGGCCGCCTGCGCGACCTGCAGCGCGAACTCAAGATCCTGCTCCCCAAGCGCCGCGCCGAGGCCAAGGCGCGCCTTCAGGCCGCGCAGGACGCCGTGGAGGCGGCCGTCCAGGAAAACCTGGCGGCCGAACGCGAGTACCGCCGCTACGCCCGTGACTACGACCGCCAGCGCGAGCGCATGGCCCGCGCCGAGCGCAACGCCAGCGGCCAGACCAGCGCGCGCGCCCTCTTCGCCGCCGACAAGGAGCACCGCGACGCCGCCGAGGCCTCGCAGGCCGCCCTGGCCGGCGCCGCCGAGGCCGACGCCGCCCGCTCCCCCACCGAGCGCAAGCTGGACGCCGCCCGCAAGTTCGAGCTTGAGGAAGAGGACGCCGTCCGCGAGATCTTCGCCATGCTCGACGCGCGCAAGCAGCAGGTCGAGGCCGAGGAGGAGAAGGTCAAGGCCCGCCGCGACGAGCTGGCCCAGGCCGTCCCCGCCGGGCAGCTCCGCTATTACGAGCGCCTCCGCCTCACCCGCTGGCCCTGCCTCTCCGTCTTCAACCGCGCGGAGGGCGTCTGCACCGGCTGCAACCTCGTCCAGCCCCCCTCCGTCGCCCAGGCCGTCGCCCACGCCGACAAAGACCCCGCCGGCTCGGCCATGGTGACCTGCCCGGCCTGCGGCCGTATCCTGATCTGACCCCTTTCGCCGAGGCGGCCAATCGCCCGGGCCCGTCCCGGGAGGAAAGTCCGGACTCCACAGAGCGGGAAGGCCGGCTGTAATGGTCGGCGGGCGCGGGGCGAACCCGCGCGACGGAAAGTGCCACAGAAACAGACCGCCGCCCTCGGGCGGCAAGGGTGAAAAGGTGGGGCAAGAGCCCACCGGCGCTCGGCGAAAGCCGGCGTGTCAAGGCAAACCCCTTCCGGAGCAAGCCCAAATAGGCGGAGAGGCGCTGCTCGCGCCGCCAACGGCCGCAAGGCCGCATCCGCGGGTTGGGTGCTTAGTGTGATGATTGGCGCCCGCAAGGGAACAGAACTCGGCTTACAGCCTCGGCGATCGCCCCGATGGGACAACCTCCCGTCGGGGCTTTTTCGTCCCGTCGCCGCGGGCCCGGGCGCGCGCGGCGTCGGGGGCGGGGCGGAAAAAGGGTTGCGCGGCGGGCGTGCGCATTGTATAATGCACCCCACTTTCGCCCGAAAAGGGGCTTTGCGGAAGGGGCGGAAGTGTGGGATACTGTCTTTGAGCGCCCTGTAGCTCAGTGGATAGAGCAGCGGTTTCCTAAACCGCGTGTCGCAGGTTCGATTCCTGTCTGGGCGACCATTTCGATGACTTGCGGAGTGAGACAGATGAAGAAAATCGCAGCGATCGTGGCGGTGTTGGCCCTCGCCGGGGGCGGGGTTTGGTGGTGGCTGGCGCGCCCGAAGGCGGAGGCCGCGCCCGTGGCCTACAAGACGGTGCCGCTGAAGACCGGCCAGGCGACGCAGACCATCCGCGCGACGGGCACCATCGAGCCGGAGGACCTGATCGACATCGGCGCGCAGATCACGGGCCAGATCATGGCCTTCGGCAAGGACGTGGACGGGAACGAGGTGGATTATTGCTCGGTGGTGAAGAAGGGGCAGCTGCTGGCGCGCATCGACGACGTGACGTACAAGGCGGAGGTGACCATCGCCAAGGCGACGCTCACGAGCGCGGAGGCGCAGCTCTCCAGCGCGAAGGCCGATGTGACGCAGTCGACGGCCAGCCTGCGCCAGGCGGAGCGCGATTGGGCCCGCGCCCAGAAGCTGGGCGTCGGCGACGCGCTCTCGCAGAAGGATTACGACGCCTATCAGAGCGCCTACGAGGTGGCGGCGGCGAACCTGGACGTGAGCAAGGCGCAGGTGGAGCAGGCGGAGGCGGCCATCGCGCAGGCGCAGGCGCAGCTGGAGAAGGCCGAGCGGAACCTGTCGTATTGCGACATCCTGTCGACGGTGGACGGGGTGATCATCGACCGGCGCGTGAACATCGGCCAGACGGTGACGGCCTCGATGAGCACGCCGTCGCTCTTCCTAGTGGCGAAGGACCTCAAAAAGATCGAAATCTGGGTGCCGGTGAACGAGGCGGACATCGGGTCGATCCGCGTGGGGCAGGAGGTGCGCTTCACGGTGGACGCCTTCGCGAACCGGGAGTTCAAGGGGAAGGTGGGGCGCATCCGCCTGAACGCGACGATGACCTCGAACGTGGTGACGTACACGGTGGAGGTGGTGACGGACAACCCGGACGGCCTGCTCCTGCCGTACCTGACGGCGATCGTGAGCTTCATCCTCGACGAATCCCCGGCGGACGCGCTGCTGGCGCCGGTGGCGGCGATGAGCTGGCGGCCGGAGGGGTGGGAGACGCCCGAGGCGTTGGTGGGCAAGGATTTGGTCTTCGTGCAGGACGCCTCGGGGCGGCCCCGCCCGGTGCCGGTGAAGGTCGGCGTCTCCGACGACGTGAACGTGGCCATTGAGACCGACGCCCTGCAGCCGGGCGACGTGGTGATCACCGGCACGCTCACGCCCATCGAGGTGCAGCAGGCCTCCACCGCCGGGAAGAACCCCTTCCTGCCGCAGCCGCCGAAACGCCGCCGTCGCTGAGGGGAGGCCCGCGCATGAGCGACTGCCTGATCGAGCTGAAGGAGCTCACGAAGTCCTACAAGCTGGGCGACGTGGACGTGCCCGTGCTCAAGGGTATCTCGATGAAGATCCGCGAGGGGACGCTCCTGGCCCTGATGGGGCCTTCGGGCGGCGGGAAATCCACCCTCATGAACATCCTCGGCTTCCTGGACACCTCGTCGGGCGGGCAGTATCTGCTGGACGGCCGGGACGTCACGACCCTTTCGGCGAACGCGCGCGCGGATCTGCGCAACGCGCGCATCGGCTTCGTCTTCCAGAACTTCAACCTTCTGGCGCGCACCTCCGCGCTGAAGAACGTGCTCATGCCCTTGGAGTATGCCAAGCATCGGCGCGGCGCGCGCGAGGAGCGCGCCTGGGCCGAGAGCCTGTTGCGGCGCGTGGGGCTGGGCGACCGCATGGAGCACCAGCCCTCGCAGATGTCCGGCGGGCAGCAGCAGCGCGTGGCCATCGCCCGCGCGCTGGTGAACCGCCCGAAGATCCTGTTCGCGGACGAGCCGACGGGCAACCTGGACTCGAAGACCTCGGAGGAGGTGCTCCGGATGTTCCAGGAGCTGAACGAGCAGGAGGGCATCACCATCGTGCTGGTGACGCACTCGCCCGAGGTGGGCGCCTTCGCCAAGGAGGCCTACCATATCAAGGACGGCCTCATCGTGGGCGGGACGTACGACGAGAAGTGAGGGCCGCGCCATGTTCCTGCTTTCCCAGATCGCCTCCGCCTTCGTCTCCCTGCGGCGCAACGTCCTGCGCTCGCTCCTCACCATGCTGGGCATCGTCATCGGCGTGGCCGTCGTCATCACCATGATGGAGATCGGCGCCGGGGCCTCGAAGTCCATCAAGGACTCCATCTCCAACATGGGCACCAACGTGATGATGATTTGGCCGTGGGCCGTCAAGACGGCCGGCATCAGCTCCGGGTCGGGCGGCTCCGTGCGCCTCACCGAGCAGGACTGCGCCGCCATCGAGGCCGAATGCCTTTCCGTCGAGGCCGTCACCCCTTCCCTCTCCCGCCGCGGTATCCAGGCCGTCGCCGGCAACCGGAACTGGACGCCGTTCACGGTCTACTCCGGCAACGAGAAGTACTTCACCGTCCAATCGTGGAAGACCCCCGCCAGCGGGCGCTACTTCACCAAGCGCGAGGTCGACGTCGCCGCCTGCGTCTGCGTCATCGGCCAGACCGTCAAGCGCGAGCTTTTCCCCGACGTGGACCCCGTTGGCAGGGACATCCAGCTGCGCGGCGTCCTCTTCCGCGTCATCGGCGTGCTCCCCGTCAAGGGCGCCAACATGATGGGCATGGATCAGGACGACACCGTCATCGTCCCGTGGACCACCATGCGCCAGCGCCTCTCCAACTCCGGCGGCTCGGCCACCGGCTCGTCCGGCTCCTCCTCGAACTCCTCCGAGACCACCTCCGACACGAGCGACGTCTACCCCTCCACCTCCGCCTCCATCTACCCCGCGCGCGATTCCGTCCAGGCGCAGAACTACCCGCTCCCCGTCCGCTTCCGCAACGTCAATCAGATCACCGTCTCGGCCAAGACGCCCGAGCAGGTGCCCGACGCCATCGAGCAGATCACGCAGGTGCTTCGCCGCCGCCACGGCATCCAGCCCGGCGAGGAGGACGACTTCGTCATCCGCGACATGTCCGAGATGCTCAAGACGATGACCGCCACCAGCGGGCTCATGTCCATGCTCCTGCTCATCGTCGCGTTGCTCTCCCTCGTCGTCGGCGGCGTCGGGATCATGAACATCATGCTCGTGAGCGTCACCGAGCGCACGCGCGAGATTGGGCTGCGCATGGCCGTCGGCGCGCGCGGCAGCCGCATCCTCGCGCAATTCCTCACCGAGTCCGTCCTGCTCTGCCTGCTTGGCGGGCTTGTCGGCATCGCGGTCGGCCGCTGCGCCAGCATGATCATCGCGCGCGTGCTCGGCTGGCCCGTCAGCGTCTCCATTGGCGCCATCGTCATCTCGGCGGGCGTCTCCGCGGCCATCGGCGTCGTGTTCGGATTCTATCCCGCTTGGCGCGCCAGCCGCCTCAACCCGATCGACGCGCTCCGCCACGAATGAGCCGTCCCGGGGCGCGGCGGCGCCTGCGGCGCTTTGCTTTGGGTGCGGGGTTCTGCTATACTAAAGCAAACCTTGACGGGAGAACCCAATGAGCGACGAGCAACCGAAGAAGGGATCCAAGAAGAAGCGCGTGGTTTGCGGCCTTTGCGTGGCGGCGGTTTGGCTGGTCGCCATCTTCCTGTTGCCGATCTGGGCCTTGGCCGGGCTGATCGCCGTCTCCGCGGGCGTTTGCCTGTACGAGCTCTGCGCGATGCTGCGGAAGGCTGGCTACGCGCTCCCCTTCGGCGCGTTGGCGGTGGCCACGGCGGGTTGGTTCGGGCTGGCCTATTGGCTCATTCTTCGGCAGGGCGTGGAGGGGCTGCTGCCCTTGGCGGCGGCGTTCCCGATCTTCGTCATGGCGCTCTTCTTCCGCGTGCTTTTGGATGGCCGCGTCCAAAAGCCGATGGAGACGGCGGCGTTGACGGCGGCCGCCTTCGTCTACATCCCCTTCATGCTTTCCTTCCTGCTGCCCATCGCGATGGGTGGCGCGCGGGAGCTTGACGGCACGCTCACGCATTCCCATTCCCCGGGGATTTTCCTGGCCTTCGCGCTGATCCTTGTCACCAAGCTCTCGGACACGGGCGGGTATTTCGTCGGCACGGCCCTCGGCAGGCACAAGATGTGCCCGCGCCTCTCCCCCGGGAAGAGCTGGGAGGGCACCGTCGGCGGCTATGCGTTCTCGTTCGTCGGCGCGGGGCTGGTCATCGGCGCCGCCCGCCTTTGGCCGGACGCGGTCTGCCTGGGGGCGGTGCGCGCGCTGACGGACTCGCCGGCGGCGGTGGCCTGGGCGTTCCTCACGGTGGCGGTGATCGTGACCGTCGGGATCTGCGGCGATTTGCTGGAGTCGCTCTTCAAGCGGCAGTGCGGCGTGAAAGATTCCTCCGCGCTCTTCCCCGCGATGGGCGGGTTCTTCGACACCTTTGACAGCATCATCTTTGTCCCGGCCACGTTTCTCTTCATGGCGATGGTGGGCGAATCCCTGCTTGGCTGATTTATGCGCAGGCGGTTGGTCATCCTTGGGGCCACGGGGTCGATCGGCGCGAGCACGCTCCGCGTGGTCGCCGCGCACCCCGACCTGTTTGAGGTCGTGGGGTTGGCCGCCGGGCGCGACGCCGCCAAGCTGAGGGCCTTGGCCGAACGCTTCGGCGTCCGCCGTTTGGCGCTTGCCTCACCCAATGCGGCGGGGATCCCGCACGGCGTGCGCGCGCTGCAGGACTTGGCGGCCCTTCCCGAGGCCGACCTCGTCGTCATGGCCATCGCCGGCATGGCCGGCTACGCGCCGACCCTCGCGGCCATCGAGGCCGGGCATGACGTCGCCCTCGCCACCAAGGAAGTTCTTGTCATGGCCGGCGAGGAGGTCATGCGGCGGCGCGCGGCCAAAGGCGTCCGCCTTCTGCCCTTGGATTCCGAGCACTCCGCGCTCTTCCAGGCGCTCCAAAGCGGCGTCTATCAGCCCGCCTGCGTTCGGGCGGACCCTGCCGCCCCCCGTGCGGAGGAACGCGTGGGGGAGGCCATCCTCACCGCCAGCGGCGGCCCATTCCTTCGCCGCCGCGACCTTGATTGGCGCCGGGTCACCGTCGCCGAGGCCCTCGACCACCCGCGTTGGAACATGGGCCCGAAAGTCACCGTCGACTCCGCCACCATGATGAACAAAGGCCTCGAGCTGATCGAGGCCCTTCACCTTTTTGCCCTTCGCCCCGAGCAGCTTCGCGTCTGGGTCCATCCCCAAAGCGTTGTCCATTCCCTTGTTCGTTTCCGTGACGGCGCGCTGCTTGCGCAGCTGGGCGTGGCGGACATGGCCTTGCCCATCCAGTATGCCCTCACTTGGCCTGACCGCGCCGGCCATGCGCCTGTCGCGCCCCTTACCCTTGCGCAAATGCGGGGCTTGGAGTTCGAGGAGCCCGACCTTTCCCGCTTCCCGTGCCTGCGGCTTGTCTTTGAGGCCCTGCCGCGGGGCGCGTGGACGCACCCCATCCTGACTCTGGCCAACGAGGTCGCCGTCCGGGCTTTCCTCGATGGCCGCCTTTCGGCCGACCGCATCGCGGCCGTCATCGAGGAAGGGCTGGCCGCCGGGCCCGCGCCTTTCGAGACCATCGTCCGTCGGGCCGAGGAGACCGTCGCCCGATTCCCAACGCCATGAAGACCCATCCGCTCTATCCCCTCACTTTTCACCCGCAGTACCGCGATTGCCTTTGGGGTGGCGACGCCATCGCCACCCGCTACAACCGCGCCAACACCCCGCGCCCCTGTGCCGAAAGCTGGGAGGTCTCCGCCCTTCCCGGCGCCGAAAGCGTCGTCGCCAACGGCCCGTTTGAGGGGATTGGCCTTGGGCAGCTCACCGAGGTCTTCGGGCGCGAGCTCCTTGGCACCAAGGCGCCCGATCCGGCCACCTTCCCATTCCTCATCAAAATCCTTGACGTGCACGACCGCCTTTCCGTCCAAGTCCATCCCGGGGCCGAGGACGCCAAGGCGTTGGGGTGTGCCCCCAAGCATGAGATGTGGTACGTCCTCGCCTCCGAGCCTGGTGCCGCCCTGTGGGCCGGCGTCCGTCCCGGCGCCGATCTTGCCCGTCTCGCGGAGGAGGATCTCGTGGCGTATCCCACCGCCGAGGGGGACGTCTTCGACATCCCGCCCGGGCTGATCCACGCCATCGGCCCCGGCAACCTCATCTATGAGGTCCAGCAACCCAGCGACGCCACCTTCCGCATCCATGATTGGGGGCGTGGCCGCCCCATCCAGCCCGAACAGGCGCGGCGCGTGGCGCGTCCCGGGCTTTGCGCCCGGCAGTTCCCGCCGGTTGCCTCCAAGCGCGACCTCCGCCCCCGGCTGCAAACCCCGGATTTCTCCTTCGCCACCCTTCACCTTCTCCGCGAGCGCACCCTCCACACCACCGAACAGAGCCTCATACTGCTCTTCTGCGCCCTCGGCAAGGCCACGCTGGAGCATGAGGGGCCCCATCCCCTCACGCTGCTCCCCGGCGATTCCGTCCTTCTGCCCCCGCGGCAGACCGTCTATCTCCAACCCTTGGCGCCCACGCGCCTCCTCCTCACCACGCTCTGAAAGGAGTCCCATGAAAGCCCTGCGTCTCTTCGGCAACATCCTTGTCTGGCCGCTTGCCATCTCCAAGCCGCTTGACCGGCTCCATCACTCCCGCCTTCTCCGCATTCTGCGCCGCCTTGTCTTCGGTCTTGTGCTTGTGGTCTTTTGGCTGCTGGTCTTTGTGCTTGTCGGCGGCCTCGGCCCGCTGATCACCCATGCCGGCGCGCCGATCGTCAAAGCCTTCGGCGTCCCCCTGACGGTCGGGAAATGCGTCATCCTCCCGCTGGGCGGCTATGTCCGCGTCGAGAACCTGACCATCGCCAACCCCGACGCCTTCGTCTCGGCCAATCCCGACGTCTACAGCAAGGAGCCGCTCGCCAAGGTCGGCCTTCTTGAATGCGACGTCGCCATGCGCTCCCTGCTTTCCCGGGAGATCGCCGTCGACACCCTCCAGCTTACCGGGCTGCGCGCCCTTTACGCCTACGACCTCGACACCACCAACGTCGACGCCCTGCTTGCCCAGATGGGCATCCAGCCCGCCGCCCCCGCCGAGGCTGAGCCCGCGCCGGCGCCCGCCCAGCCCGCGGAGGGGCAGCCGCAGGCCGAGACGCCCGACACGCCCGCCAAGGAGCCCCTCAAGTTCCGCCTTGCCTATGTCCGCCTCGAGGACAACTCCGTCTCCTTCCGCAAGTTCGTCACCGTCCCCATCGCCCTCCCCGCCCTCACGCTCAAGGACGTCAGCAGCGACGACCTCCAGCGCCGGATCGACGCCGTCGTCGAGCCCGCCGTCAAGGCCGTCCAAGGCGCCGCCGAGGGCGTCGGCGCGCTGGGCGGCCTTCTCGGTGACGGCGCAAAAGAGGTCGGCACGGGCGCGAAAGACGCCCTTGACGATGGCGCCAAGGCCGTCGGCAACCTCCTTGAGGGCCTTTTGGGGACCCCCAAGAAGAAAGACGAGTGAAGGTTTGTCGCCTGCGAAAGCCCCCGCCTGCGCGGGGGCTTTTTTTGTGCCCGCCCGCCGTCATCGGCGCGGCACCGCGGGGCGCCCCGCCTGGCTTCGCGCGGATGGGCGGGGGAGGGGCTGCGCGGGGTGGGGCGCTTGGGCGCGCCTTGGCTTGCCGGCGGCCGACCGTGCGGTCGGCCTTGCCAAGGGCGCGCGCATGAAAAAGCCCCCGGCCTTGCGCAAGGCCGGGGGCTTGGGTGATGGGGCGGCGCTCACTTGGCGGAGCCGGAGCGGAAGAGCCGCAGGTCGGTCCAGACGCCGGTGTCGGTGGGGGCGGCGCCGCTTTCGCCGGTGAGGGTGAAGCGGAGCTGCTTGGCGCCGGCGGGGATGTCGACGTCGATGAGCTGGCGGACGTCCTGGGGCTTCATGCCGACGCGGGAGAAGATTTCCTTGCCGTCGGCGGTGATGCGGAAGGTGACGGCACCGGCGTTGGCGTTCCCGGTGAACATGCCGGCGTGGCCCCTGACCTTGTCCCAGGTGCCGTCGAGGTCGAGCGTCCAATCGGCGCCGACGGTGTCCTTGCGGCAGGCCGGGAAGTCGGAGCCGTCGACCTTGAGGGTCTCGTCGCCGATGGGCTTGGTCTCGTCGGGGAGGGGCGCGGCCTTGAGATCCTGCAGGATGTCGATCTCGGCGGCGGAGCCGAAGTTCTGGCCGTTCTGCGCGGAGGTGAAGGTGATGCGGACGTAACGGGCCCAGGTGGTGTCGAAGGAGACGACGCGGGGCTCGACCTTCCCGAACTTGGCGAACTCGCCCTCGGCGACGGTGGCGTAGCGGCCGGGGAAGCGGGCGAGCTCGATCTTGTAGCCCTTGATGACGCCGTTGCCGAGGTTGGCGCGGGGGAGGTAGGAGAGGGCGTTGACGGCGTAGAGGCCGTTCATGTCCACGTCGATGACGTAGGGGAAGGCGGTGGGCTGCTTGCCGTCCTTGCCGTAGTAGGAGTGCCACATGGTCTCCTCGGTACCGTCGAAGGCGGCGTTGACGTGGGCGTCGCCGGCCTGGGAGTTGACCGACAGGGTGAACTCGGATTTGTCGATCTCGTTCGTGACCTCGGGGACGGGGTAGGGCGCGGTGGGCTGGATGCCGGAGAAGGGCGCGGTGCGGACGAGGAAGGCGACGGCCTCGCTGAGCGGGGTGCGGGCGAGCTTCACGCGGAGGGTGCCGTGCTTGTCGTCGGGGTCATAGAACCAGCATTGGCGGCCGTTGGCGTAGGCGGCGGAGGCCTGCTCGCCGTCGAGGCGGAGGATCTCCTGGCCGAGGGTGAGGTCGCCGTTGAGGAGGGTGACGGAGGTGGGCTTCACGGGGCAGTGGATGACGAACTCGTAGGCGCGGGCCTCGGGCATCCCGTCGTAGCCATTGCCCTCCGCGGCGCCGAGCTCGACCTGGATGAGTCCGTGGGTGCCGCGGTCGAAGGCGCGGACGCAGATGTCCTGGGTGGTGTAGGCATCGGCCTTCCGGAAGGCCTGGGTCTCGCCGTCGTCCTCATAGAGGCGGAAGAAGGCGGCGCGTTCGCCGGAGAAGTCGGGGTAGACGTCGAAGGTGATGGGGTCGTAGGGCTTGTCGCCGAGGACGAGCATCTCGGGGTACATCGGGATGATGGAGCCGGCGCGCACGAAGACGGGGAGCGTGGCGAGGGTGATGGGATAGGCGGCGATCGTGGTGGGGCCCTCGACGCGGCGGCCGTCGTTGTAGTCATACCACGTGCCCTCGGGCAGGTAAACGTCCTTGCGCCAGCCGCGGTTGAGCTTCATCGAGGTGTAGACGGGGGCGACGAGCACCTCCTCGCCGAGCATGAACTGGTACTTCGTCTCCTCGCCCCAGGTGTGCCGATCCTCGGGGAAGTTGTAGACGAGGGGGCGGACGATGGGCGCGCCGGTGACCCAGGCCTGCGCCATGTAGGAGTAGACGAAGGGGACGAGGCGGTTCTTGTGGAGGAGCGCGTCGCGGTTGAGGCTGCGGTAAGGCTCGGGGTAGCTCCACGGGCTCTTGTTGATGTGGCTCCAGCCGTTCATGACGTAGAGCGCGGTGGTCCAGCACTTCCACTGAAGGTCGCGCAGGTAGGTCTCGTTGGAGCCGCCGAAGATGCCGTCGATGTCGGTGGAGGCATAGGCCTGGCCGCTCATGGCCGAGCCGGCGTAGGTGGGGATGTTCCAGCGGATGAGGTCCCAGGAGCCGGACTGATCGCCCGTCCAGGCGATGCAGTAGCGCTGGGTGCCGGCCCAGCCCTGGACGCCCCACACGAAGGCGCGGGCGTCGGCGTTGCTCTCGATGCCCTCGGCCGCGGTCCTGCAGCACTCCAGGGCATGCTGGTAGGCGGGGCTGGACCAGGCGACGTCGATCTTCTGGACGCGGGAACCGGCCTGGCCGACCTCCCAGTTGATGCGGTCAAGCGCACCCTCGGTCCACAGACCGGTGTGGAAGCCGAGGTCGGCGAGCGCGGAGACGACGTAGCCCAGCTGCATATGGTCGCAGCCATAGCCGTCGTTCACCAGGAGCCAACCGCCGGGCATGCCGTGCTCGCGGTAAGCCTTGGCCACGCGCACGGCGTCGACGGGGGTGACCTCCTTGAAGGTGCCGTCCTCGTTCTGGGCGGGCTCGCGGGTCTCCTTGTCGCGGGTGATGTAGGCGTCGGCGTCGCCGAGTTGCAGGCCCCAGCGGGGAATGAGGTTCGGACGGCCGGTGTACTTGGTGTAAAGGTTGAGGTTCCCGGCGAAATCGCCGCCCACGAAGTAGAAGGCGTCGAAGCGGTTCTCGGCGTGGGTGGTGCGGATCTCCGTCTCGCCCGTGAAGTCGTATTCACCCGTGGCGAAGGTGTGGCGGAGCACGCCGTAGCCCGTGTTGGTCTGATAGAAGGGGGAGGGGTTGGGGTGGCCGCCCTCGTTCCAGTTGCCGTCGGCCAGGATGGCGATTTTCCTTCCCTTGTGGGCGAACTCACCGTTCTGCTGGCCGCCGCCGTAGAAGCGCTCGTCGGGGTTCGTGGCCAGGGTCTGCGTGGTGCCCTTCTCGGGGTCGAGGTCGAGCGGCTTGGCCTCGGTCCAGACGGTCAGGCCGGTGAGGCGGTCGGTCAGGGTGAAGCGGCAGTCGGCCTTGTCCACGGTCAGCGTGAGGGCGGTGGTGGAGAAGGTGTAGGCGCCGGCCTCGCGGTCGTCGGCGAAGACCACACGCGTCTTGTCCTCCGGCACGCCCACGAGGATCTGGGCCTTTTCGGGATCGTTCCGCGGGTCGGAGAAGTCGGCGGAGACGAAGGTCTTGACGTTGCCTTCCTTGTCCTTGACGGGGTTGCCGGCGCGGTCGCGCACAGGCTCCAGCTTCTGCGGGGCGGCCAGGATCCGGAAGACCTGCGGCGAGTAGAACTGCACGCGCACGGTGAGGCCGTTCTCCGTGATGAGATCGAAACTCTTCGACATGCCGCTCTGGGGCACCATCTTCAGCACCTTGCCCGGCGTGACCGCGAACGCGCCCGCCGCCAACAGCGCCATCAATCCTGCAACAGCTTGTTTCATGCCAAACCTCTCTGAGAAGTGTCAAACATATCTTATTATAACAGAACGCCCCGCGCGCCGCGTGCCCTTTGGCGCGTCGGGCGGCGCGGGACGATCGAGGGGCGGGGCCTCACTCCAGCTCGAGGAGGAGCCCGCGTGTGGGCGGGAGGGTGATGGGGCCGGCGGCGGGGAAGTCGGCGGCCTCCTGGAAGCCTTTGGCGGGGCGGGCGCGCCAGCGGGCCTTGGCGGGGTCGCGGCCGAGGGCCTTGGCGGGGTCGCGGCCGAGGGCCTGCCAGTCGGCGTCCAAGGTGAGGGAGAGGGGCTTGTCGGTGAGGTTGGCGAGGGCCAGGAGGGTCTTGCCGTCGGGGCGGCGGTAGAGGGTGGCGAGGGCCTGGTCGGTGGAGGGGCGCACGGGGTTGGCGGGGTCCCACCAGCCGATGAGCGCGGTGCCGGGGACGATCCCGAAGGCGTCGAGGAGGCTCCGGGCGGGGCGGGGGTCGCCGGACCAAGGACGCCGCGGGAGCATCCCGAAGGCCAGGCCGCGCCAGGGGTTCTGCGGGCCGGTGAGCTGCTCGCTCATGAGGCCGAAGGGAATGCCGGACATCTCGACGAGGATGAAGTCGGGGCGGCGGTTCATGGTGAAGGCGCCCTCGCCGTGCCAGAGGGAGTCGATGTAGGGATAGAGCTCCATGAAGCAGATGGCGGAGTTGGCCCAGGCGGCGAGGGGGTTGTGGTGGTTCCAGGAGTGCATGTCGATGAGGCGGCGGGTGGGGGCGTCGCGGTCAAGGATGCGGCGGGCGCGGCGCATGGCCACGCGGTCGAGGGCGGTGTCGTCGATGTAGAGGCCGTCGACGTGGGCGTTGCGGAGGAGGTAGGCGAGGCCCTCGAGGTAGAAGTTGTCCCAGCGGGTGGAGGGGGTGGTGAGGACGGCGAGGTCGAGCTTGCCCTCAAGCCCGGGGTGGCGGAGGGTCTCGCGCCAGGCGGGGACGAAGTCGTCGCCGAGGTGGGCCTTGAGCCAGGGGTGCGGGCCGTTGCGGTTGGTGACGGGCCAGGGGACGCCGGGGCGGCGGGGCATGATGATCTCGCCGTCGAGGGCGTTGAGGGCGAAGAACTCGGGCATGTTCTGGGTGAGCTCGCGGGTGGTGTAGTAGACCTTGAGCTTCATGCCGGCGCGGTGGGCGGCCTCGGCCTCGGCGGCGAGGCGGGGGAGGAAGAGGTCGTTGTAGGGATAGTTGATGAAGGGGTTGATGGCGCGGCCTTGGTGGATGTTGGCGACGGTGAAGCCCTCGGCGCGGAGGGCGGGCCAGTCCTCGCCCTTGAAGCCGGCGCCGGCGTGGAAGATGCGGTTCTCGGCCAGCTGGAAGTGCGGGTCGATGGGCTTGAAGGGCGTGAGGTACCAGTCGAGGTCATAGACCGTCTCCGCGCCGGCGGCGAGGTCGCGCGGGCCTCCGGTGAGGGTCAGCCGGGCGGAGCCGTCGGCCTCGCGGCGGAGCGTCACGCCGCCGTCGCCCCAGCCTTCGGGGAGGGCGAGGGGGCGGAAGGCGTAGTAGGCGTTGATGAGGGGGCGGACGTAGCCGGGGCCTTTGAGGCGGAGCATGAGGCCTTGGTTCACGCCGCCGACCCAGAGGGCGTCCTGATGTTTGCGGACGTCCCACTTCCACGCGAAGTCCTTGGGCGCGAGGCCGCCCTCAAGCCCCAGGCCCATCGCGTAGCGCGAGGCAGCGGGGGTGAGCGCCAGCGAGAAGGTCGCCGCGCCGTGACGCGCCGCTTGGCCCCCGCGCGGGCGGACGGTCAGGCGCGTGGAGAGAAAACCGTCGTACTCCAGACGCCCTTGGACGGTGAGCGTCAGCATGCCGTCGGCGGACTCCGACTCCGCCGTCCACGAGACGCCCACCGGCCCACGCTCGGTGAAGGCGAAGGACTTCGCCTCCCACGTTACCCCCTCCAACGTGAAGGCGGGCGCCTCGGCGAAGCCTTCCTGCGCCGGCGCGTCGGTGCGGGTGTTCGAGCCGTTGAAGAAGGAGCGGTAGGCCTTCGGCAGGCCGTTCTCCCCTAGGACAATCTCCCGGCCCAAGATGCGCAGCGTGCGCGTCGCCGCGTCCGCCTCCACGGGCGTGAAGGGGGCGGTGACGGTCTCCTCCTGGCCGATGGTGGAGTTGAGCCACCGCAGGCGCGCCAGGCGCCACCCCTCGTGGACGCCGCCCTCCGCCACCGGCTCCCCCGCCACCGTCAGGCTCACGGGGAAGGGACACCCGCCGAGCAGCAGCTCGAAATCCAGCGCACCCTTCGCCGTCTCCGGCACCTGCACGCCGAACCAAAGCGGCCGCACCTCCCCCTCCTTCGGCCACGGCAGCTGTTTCAAGAGCGGCGCCCCCAGGCGATCCGTGCCCTCGATCGAGAGGCAGGTCACCTCCGGCGCGTCGCGGAAGAGGCGCGTGAGGGCGTTGCCCACCGGCCGCGCCTCATAGGAGACCGTCGCCTGCGGCGCCTTGGCCCCGCCCACGATCGCCACCTGGAAGACGTAAAACTCCCCCGGCCGCGCCTCCCCGCGGAATCCCCCGAGCGCGCCCTTCCCGGCCTCCGTCAGCCACACCGCCGGCAGGATGCCGGGCCGCACCGCGCGGTCGCGCCGCTCGCCGAAAAGCCAAAAGTCCGCCGGGTGCGCCTTCGCGAAGGCCGCCCAAGCCTCGGGCGAGGCTGCGCGCTCCATTACCGTCGGCGCCAAGTCGGCGTCGGCCGCGCCGACGCTCTGCGCCTCCGGCAGGTTGTAATCCTCCGCCCCCGGGGTGGCCGAGGCGTCCGCGCGGAGCGCGAGCGGGAGGGACAGGGCAAGCAAGGCAAGGAAGGGTTGCTTCATGATGCGTGATCCTTTCGCCATCAGCATAGCCCATCCGCCGTCCTTCCGGCACGCCGTTCCCGCGTTTCCGCGGCCCCTGCGTCCGGCGCAACGCACGCCGCCCCCGCTTGCCTTAGGCGGCCTCGCGCGGGGCGTGGTGTGTTTGGCGTCGCCGGCGAAGGAGGGGGCGGCGTCGACGCGGGCAAGCGGGCCGACCTTGATTCGGCACGCCGACAAAAGAAAACCACTGGGCGCACGGATTGTGCCCAGCGGTTTGTCGTTTTTGGGTGTTCGGCCTTAGGCCATCTTGGCGAAGGCGAGCGCGGAGCGCGACTTCTTGCGGTCGGCGGTGTTGCGCTTGATGACGCCCTTCTTGGCGGCCTTGTCCAGCTTGGAGGCGTAAACGCGGACGGCTTCCTTGGCGGCGTCCTTGTCGCCGGCGACGAAGGCGGCTTCCATCTTCTTGCGATAAGTCAGCAGCTCGCTCTTCACCGAGCGGTTGCGCAGGTTGGCCTTGGCGGCGGTCTTCACGCGTTTGGCGGCGCTCTTGATGTTCGGCATGGGTGTGTCCTTGCTTTTCTGAAAACTGTTTTGGGGCGTCCGTTCCGGCCGCTTCCCTTCCGTAAAGCCCTCAATATACTACAATCCTTGCGCAAAATGCAAGCGCATAGTGCAAAATGCAAAATGTCGCAAAATGCAATGACGCATCTTGAGGGACGAATCAAAGGGCTTGTGGGATGGCGGCGGATTTGGTACACTGCGTTCATTCTTTTGTGCGATAGTAGCTCAATTGGATAGAGCGTTGGCCTCCGAAGCCAAAGGTTGCGGGTTCGATTCCCGCCTTTCGCACCATCTTTTTCCCGGGAGCGCGCGTCATGGCAGTGGATTTCAAGTCGGCATACAAGACGGTGATGGACGACCATTTCGCGCCGCGGCTGGAGATTTCGTTCGTGGACGGGGACCGCCGCCAGACGCTTGTCTATGAGAAGGTGGCGTGGACGATCGACGGTGTGCGCAAGGGGTTGCGCTACGGGGAGAACCCGGGGCAGGAGGCGGCGATGTACCGTCTGACGAACGGCAACCTGGCCATCGGCGAGGTGGAGACGATCCTGCCGGGGCGGGCGTTGGTGACGGACGCGGAGCTGTTGCAGTTCGGCAAGCATCCGGGGAAGATTAATCTGACGGACGCGGACAACGCGCTGAACATCCTTCGTTTCCTTTCGGCGACGCCGTGCGCGGTGATCGTGAAGCACAACAACCCGTGCGGCGTGGCCAAGGGCGCCACCATCGCGGAGGCGTATGACCGGGCGAACAAGGCGGACATCCTCGCGGCCTTCGGCGGCTGCATCGCCCTGAACCGGACGTGCGACCGGGAGACGGCGGAGCTGATCACGCGCAATTACGCGGAGGTGGTGGTGGCGCCGGATTTCGACGAGGGGGCGTTGGCGCTCTTCGCGGCGAAGAAAAACCTGCGCGTGATGCGGATCGGGGCGATGGCGCGGCTGGAGACCTACGCCGCGGAGCGTTTCGTGGATTTCAAGAGCCTGATGGACGGGGGGATCATCGCCCAACTGAGTTACCTGCCGGAGGCGCGGACGACGGACGCTTTCATCGTGCCGGAGGTGACGGACAAGCAGGGCGTGACCCATGCCATCGCCCGGAAGCCGACGGCGAAGGAGTTGGACGACCTGCTCTTCGGCTGGTTGGTCGAGAGCGGGGTGACGTCGAACTCGGTGCTGTTCGTGAAGGACGGGGTGACGGTCGGCATCGGCACGGGCGAGCAGGATCGCGTGGGGGTCGCGGAGATCGCGCGGGACAAGGCTTATCGCAAACTGGCCGACCGCTACGCCCGGGAGACCTATGGCACGCCTTACAACGAGCTTGGCGACGCGGCGAAGCAGGCCGCGTGCGACGCTTTCGCCAAGGAGGCGAACGGCGGGCTGAAGGGCGCGGCGATGGTCTCGGACGCCTTCTTCCCCTTCCGCGACGGCGTTGAGGTGGGCATCCGCGAGGGGGTCACGGCGGTGGTCCAGCCCGGCGGCGCCATCCGCGACTGGGACATCATCGATTGCTGCAACGAGCATGGCGTGACGATGGTCTTCACGGGCCAACGGAGTTTCCGCCACTGAGGGGATGGCGATGCGGCGCGCGGCGGCGTTGGGGTTGATGGCGACGTGGCTGCTCTGCGGCTGCGCGGCGACGATGGAGCGGTATGCGGATCCGGAGGCGCTGACGCTGCAAAGCCCGGTGGCGAACGCGCAGTCGCTGGACGTCCCCAAACGCTTCTTCGACGAGGAGTTGCCGGCGCGTTTCCAGCACAAGGGCATCGGCATCATCAACGACCAGGAGACCTTCCTGCGTTTCTGGTCGGCCTACACGACGGAGGCGACGGCGCTGCCGCCCTCCATCGATTTTGAGAACTTCGCGGTGCTTTTCGTCTATGACCCGGAGTATTACAACCGCGTCTTCATCCGCGGCCTGAATGTGTGGGAGGGCATCGCCAACCCCATCGTGGAGCGGACGAATTGGAAGCTGACCATCGGCGGCGACCCGAAGATGCGGGAGATCCGCCGTTTGCAGGGGTTGTCCGTGCCGGAGCCGAAGGTGAACGTGGGGTTGGTGGAGCTGCTGCGTAACAAGCCGGGGCGCCCGGGGGTGACGGCGGTGCTGGTGGAAGGGGCGGAGGATCCGGCCGAGAGCTTGGTGATCCCCGTCCCGGAGGGGCCTTGATGCATCGTCAGCTCTCCTTCCGGCAGGCGTGCGAGCGGCTCCGTATCCCGGAGCAGACGTTGCGCGACGCGGTGAAATATGGCGAGGTCCCGTGCCGCAGGCAGGGCGACGAGGTGGTCTTTGACGCGGAGGCGCTGGCGGCGTGGGGGTCGCGGCGCATTTTGGCGTTGCGCCATCGCGACCTGCTCCCGGAGCACGCGGCCTCGACGCGCCTGGAGGCGCGCACGCCGGCGGAGGACACGCTTCTGCCGCAATTGCTGAAGCCCGCCTACGTGGAGCTGGATTTCCGCGCGAAGACGCGCAAGAGCGTCATCCGCGACTTGGTGGAGATGGCCGATGGCCTGGAGCTGCTGTGCGACCCGGCGGATCTGCTGCGCCAGCTGGAGGAGCGCGAGGCCGTCTCGTCCACGGCGCTTCCGGGGGGCATCGCCCTGCCGCACCCGCACCATCCCGACCCTTACCTCATCATGGAGCCGTTCATGTTGGTGGCGCGCGCCCGCAAGCCGATTTGGTTCGGCGCGGACGACGACGCGCCGACCGACCTTTTCTGCCTGATTTGCTGTGGGGAGAATATGCGCCACCTGCACGTGCTGGCGCGGCTCTGCATGATGATCCGCGAGACGGACTTCCTAGGGGAGGCCCGCGCGGCGGAGTCGCCGGAGGCGTTGGTGGAGGCGGCCTTCGCCGCCGAGCGCGCCGTCTTGGCGAAGTTGCGCTGACGACAATCCCGTGAGGACGAAGAAGCCCTGCGGCACCCGCCGCAGGGCTTGGGGTGGTTTGCGTGTGAAAAGTGTGCTTAAGTGTGCAACTCTTGGAGGGGCACGGGCGGGGGCGGGGCCTGGCGGAGGTTTTCCTCGATGCCCTCGACGGCGGCGAGGAAGCCTTGGAGGACGGTGGTGACGGGGAGGCCGCGAAGAAGCGCGGCGGAGCGGATGCGCAGGGCATCCTCGTTCGGGTCGGCGCCTGTCCCGGCGGTGTTGACGACCCAGTGGAGGGCGCCTTCGCGCAAGAGGTCGAGGGCGTTGGGACTGCCTTCGGCGAGGCGGAAGCAGGCGGCGGGGCGGAGCCCGGCGCGCCAGAGCGCGGTGGCGGTGCCGCGGGTGGCGACGAAACGGTAGCCAAGCGCGGCGAGCCGTTTGGCGGCGGCGACGCCGGCGGCCTTGTCGGCGTCGGCAAGGGCCAGGAGAAGCGTGGGGTGGGGGCGCTCGGGGGAGGGGAAGGGGAGGTTGGCGCCGGCGGCAAGCTGGCTTTTGAGGTAGGCGAGGCCGACGGTGGGGGCGTGGCCCATGACCTCGCCGGTGGATTTCATCTCGGGGGTGAGGGCGACGTCCGCGCCAGGGAAACGGGCGAAGGGGAAGACGGCCTCCTTGGCGGCGAAGTGGCGGGGGACGCGTTCGGCGGGGAGGCCGGCCTCGGCGAGCGTCTGGCCGACCATGACGCGGGCGGCGACCGCGGCGAGGGAGACGCCGATGGCCTTGGAGACGAAGGGGACGGTGCGGGAGGCGCGGGGGTTGACCTCAATCATGAAGATGTCGCGTCCGCGGACGGCCAACTGGAGGTTCATGAGGCCACGGACGCGGAGGGCGCGGGCGAAGGCCTCGGCGTAGGCGCGGATACGGGCGAGCGTCTCGGGGTCGAGGGAGAGGGGCGGGGTGACGCAGGCGGCGTCGCCGGAGTGGACGCCGGCGGGCTCGACGTGCTCGAGGATGGCGCCGACGACGGTGCGGCCCTCGCCGTCGGTGACGGAATCGACGTCAAGCTCGATGGCGTTCTCCAGGAAGCGGTCGATGAGGATGGGTTTGCCTTCGGCGATGGCGACGGCCTGGCGGGCGAGGGCGTCGAGATCCTCGCGGCGATGGACGATGACCATGCCGCGGCCGCCGAGGACGAAGGAGGGCCGGACGAGGACGGGATAGCCGATCGCGTCGGCGATGGCGAGGGCGTCCTCGGCGGAGTGGGCGATGCCGCTGGGCGGCTGAAGGATGCCAATCGCGTCGGCGAGGCGCTTGAAGCGGTCGCGATCCTCGGCGAGGTCGATGTCGTCGGGGCTGGTGCCGAGGATGGTGAGCCCGGCGGCCTTGAGGCTTTGGGCGAGGTTGAGGGGCGTCTGTCCGCCGAATTGGACGATGGCGCCGACGCAGCGCTCGCGTTCGTAGAGGGCGACGATGTCCTCAAGGGTGAGGGGCTCGAAGTAGAGGGCGTCGGAGGTGTCGTAGTCGGTGGAGACGGTCTCGGGGTTGGAATTGGCCATGACGACGCGATAGCCGAGGCCGCGGAGGGCGTAGGCGGCCTGGCAGCAGCAGTAGTCGAACTCGATGCCTTGGCCGATGCGGTTGGGGCCGCCGCCGATGATGAGGATGGCGGGTTTCCCCGAGGGCGGGAGGGGGCTTTGGGGGAGGGTGTAGGAGGCGTAGTAGTAGGGCGTCCGGGCGGCGAACTCGCCGGCGCAGGTGTCCACGAGGCCGTAGCCGGGGAGGACGCCCGCGGCGCGGCGCGCGGCGGCGACGGCGGCCTCGTCGGCGCCGAGGAGGTGGGCGATTTGACGGTCGGAGAAGCCGAAGGCCTTGGCTTGGCGGAGGCGGGCGGGGTCGGCGGCGAGCGCCTCGGGGGTGCGGGCGGCGGCGATCTCGTCCTCATAGAGGGCGAGTTCCTGGAGGTGGCGGAGGAAGTAGGGGTCGATGGCGGTGAGGGCGTGGAGGCGTTCGACGGCCCAGCCGCGGCGGAGGGCCTCGTGGATCTGGAAGAGGCGCTCGGCGGTGGGGCGGGCGAGCGCGGCGGCGAGGGCGTCGTCGGGGAGTTCGGCGAAGGCGTCGCGGCCGTCGGCGCCGAAGCCGGCGCGGCCGGTCTCGAGGGAGCGGAGGGCCTTTTGGAGGGCTTCCTGGAAGGTGCGGCCGATGGCCATGGCCTCGCCGACGGACTTCATCTGGGTGCCGAGGGTGTCGTCGGCGCCGTGGAACTTCTCGAAGGTGAAGCGGGGGGCCTTGACGACGACGTAGTCAAGGGCCGGCTCGAAGGAGGCTGGGGTGGTGCCGGTGATGTCGTTGCGGAGTTCGTCGAGGGTGTGGCCGACGGCGAGGCGGGCGGCGATCTTGGCGATGGGGAAACCGGTGGCCTTGGAGGCGAGGGCGGAGGAGCGGGAGACGCGGGGGTTCATCTCGATGATGACGCGGCGGCCGGTCTTGGGGTCGACGGCCCATTGGACGTTGGAGCCGCCGGTGGCGATGCCGATGGCGCGCATGACGGCGAAGGAGTCGTCGCGCATGGCTTGGTATTCGGCGTCGGAAAGGGTCTGGATGGGGGCGACGGTGACGGAGTCGCCGGTGTGGACGCCCATCGGGTCGAGGTTCTCGATGGAGCAGACGATGACGGCGTTGCCCTTGCGGTCGCAGACGACCTCCATCTCGAACTCCTTCCAGCCGAGGAGGGATTCCTCGATGAGGATCTCGGAGGTGGGGGAGGCGTCGAGGCCGGCCTGGGCGACGCGGTCGAAGTCGTCGGGCCCCTGCGCGATGCCGCCGCCGGTCCCGCCGAGCGTGAAGCCGGGGCGGACGATGAGGGGCCAGGAGGCGATCTGCGCGGCGACGGCGCGGGCCTCCGCGAGGGTGTGGGCGGAGCCGGATTTGGGGACGTCGAGGCCGATGGCGAGCATGGCCTCCTTGAACTTCTGCCGATCCTCCGCGCGGTCGATGGAGGCGGCGTTGGCGCCGATCATCTCCACGCCGTAACGGCCCAGGACGCCGCCGCGGAAGAGCGCCATCGCCAGGTTGAGGGCGGTCTGCCCGCCGAGGGTCGGGAGGAGGGCGTCGGGGCGTTCGCGGGCGATGATGGCCTCGAGGCTTTCGGGGGTGAGGGGCTCGACGTAGGTGCGGTCGGCGGTGGCCGGGTCGGTCATGATGGTGGCCGGGTTGGAGTTCACGAGGACGACCTCGTAGCCGTCGGCGCGGAGGGCTTTGCAGGCCTGCGTGCCGGAGTAGTCGAACTCGCACCCCTGGCCGATGACGATGGGGCCGGAGCCGATGAGGAGGATCTTGCGGATGTCTGTGCGCTTAGGCATGGTGCGTGTGCTCCTGGGCTTCGCGGTGGGCGAGCGCGGCGGCGAGGAAGCCGGCGAAGAGGGGGTGGGGCGCGCGGGGGCGGGACTTGAACTCGGGGTGGAACTGGCAGCCGACGAAGAAGGGGTGCGCGGGGAGCTCGACGACCTCGACGAGCCCGGTCTCGGGATTGGCCCCGGCGACGCGGAGCCCGGCCTGCTCGAGGGCCTCGCGGAAGGCGGGGTTGAACTCGTAGCGGTGGCGGTGGCGTTCGGAGACGCGCGCGGCGCCGTAGAGCGCGGCGGCGCGGGAGCCGGGCGCGAGGTCGCAGGCGTAGGCGCCCAGGCGCATGGTGCCGCCGAGGCCGCGGATGGCCTTTTGGCCTTCCATGAGGGCGATGACGGGGTGGGTGGTGTCGGGCGCGAACTCGGCGCTGTCGGCGTCGGCCCAGCCGAGGACGTCGCGGGCGAAGGCGATGACGGCGCATTGCATGCCCAGGCAGATGCCAAGGAAGGGGATGGCGGCCTCGCGGGCATGGGTGACGGCGCGGAACATGCCGAGGAGGCCGCGCCGGCCGAAGCCGCCCGGCACGAGGATGCCGTCGGCGCGGGCAAGGACGCGGGCGGGGTCGTCGCCCTCGAGCGCCTCGGATTCGACGCGCAGGATCTCCAGCTTGGCGTGGTGGGCCATGGCGGCGTGGGCGAGGGCCTCGTAGATGCTCTTGTAGGCGTCTTGGTGGCGGATGTATTTGCCGACGACGGCGATGGTGACGGGGCGCGTGGGGCGGAGGGCGCGGGCGAGCCAGGCGCGGTAGTCGCGCAGGTCGAGGGGGCGCGGGTCGAGGCGGAGGCAGCGGAGGGTCTGCTCGTCGAGGCGGCGCTGGGCGAGCTTGATGGGCACCTCGTGGATGGAGTGGCGGACGTCGAGCTCCTCGATGACGCAGGCCTCGGGGACGTTGCAGAAGACGGCAAGCTTGCGCAGATGCTCGGGCTCGAGGCGGCGCTCGGCGCGGCAGACGAGGATGTCGGGCTGGATGCCGATGTTGCGGAGCGTCCCGACGGATTGCTGCGAGGGCTTTGTCTTGAGCTCCTTGGCGGCCTTGAGGTAGGGGACGTAGGTGAGGTGGATGAAGAGGCAGTCGCCGGGGGGGCAGGAGAGGTGGAACTGCCGCGCGGCCTCGAGGAAGGGGAGGCTTTCGATGTCGCCGGCCGTGCCGCCGATCTCGGTGATGGCGATGTCGACGTCGGGGGCGTGGAGGGCGCGCATGGCGCGCTGGATCTCGTCGGTGACGTGCGGGATGACCTGGACGGTCGCGCCGAGGTATTCGCCCTTGCGCTCGCGGGCGATGACGGCGCCGTAGATCTTGCCGCTGGTGTAGTTGGAGGCCTTGGAGCAGGTGACGCCGGCGATGCGCTCGTAGTGGCCGAGGTCAAGGTCGGTCTCCGCGCCGTCGTCGGTGACGAAGACCTCGCCGTGTTGGTAGGGACTCATCGTGCCGGGGTCGACGTTGAGGTAGGGGTCGAGCTTCTGCATGGCCACGCGGTAGCCGCGCTGGCGCAGGAGGAAGGCGAGGGCGGCGGCCGTGACGCCTTTGCCCAGGCTGCTGACGACGCCTCCGGTGACGAAGATGTGCTTGACGCTCATTGGCGGGCCTCCATCAGGGCTGTGAAGGAACGGAAAAGGGACTGCGCCTCGCGCGGGCCGGGGGCGGCCTCGGGGTGGAACTGGACGGCGAAGGCGGGGAGCGCGCGGTGGCGGATGCCCTCGCAGGTGCCGTCGTTCAGGTTCACGTGGGTCTGCTCCAGGCAGTCGGGCAGGGCGCCGAGGGCGTAGTTGTGGTTCTGGCTGGTGATGGCGACCGTGCCGTCCAGAAGGTTCTTGACGGGGTGGTTGCAGCCGTGGTGGCCGAAGGGCAGGCGCTCGCACCGCGCCCCGCAGGCGAGGCCCAGCAGCTGGTGGCCCAGGCAGATGCCCATGAGCGGGACGCGGGCGGCGAGCAGCTCGCGCACCGCCTCCTGCGCGTAGGTGACGGCGGCGGGGTCGGCGGGGCCGTTGGAAAGGAAGACTCCGTCGGGCCGCCGCGCCAGCACCTCCGCCGCGGGCGTGGCCGCGGGCGTCACCTCCACGCGGCACCCTTCCGCGGCCAGGCGGCGGAGGATGTTGCGCTTCACGCCGAAATCATAGACCGTCACCCGGAAACGCCCCTCCGCGTTCCAGACATACGGCTCCGGCGCGGAGACCCGCGCGGCGTAGTCCTGCCCGTCGAGCCCCGGCCACTCGCGGGCGCGCCGGATGGCCTCGGCCTCGTCGAGCGGGGCGTCCTCCACGTGGAGGTAGGCGCGTTGGGCGCCATGGTCGCGCAGATGGAGGGTGAGGGCGCGGGTGTCCACGCCGTAGATCCCCGGGCGCCCGCCGCGGAGGAGCGTCTCGCCAAGGCTCTCCGCGGCCCGGAAATTGCTGGGCGGATTGACGTTGCGCACCACGAGGCCGCTCAGGAAGAGCGCGCGGCTTTCGGCGTCCTCCGGGTTGCAGCCGTAGTTGCCGATCTCCGGCGCGGTGAGGACGACGAACTGCCCGGCGTAGGAGGGGTCGGTGAGGATCTCCTGGTAGCCGGTCATGCCGGTGTTGAAGACGGCCTCGCCGAGCGCGTCCTTGCGCGCCCCGAAGGCGACGCCGCGGAAGACGGCGCCGTCGGCGAGGGCAAGGAAGGCGGCCTGGGCGCGTTCGGCGGCCCATTTGCGGCGGAAGCGTTCAGTAAGCGCGTTCATGGCGGTGCTCCATGTGGTTGACGAGGGCGCGGTTGGCCACCCGGTTGCCGCCGGGCGTGGGATAGTCGCCGGTGAAGTACCAGTCGCCCGCGTGGTTGGGGCAGCAGCGGCGCAGGTCGGCGACGGATTGGAAAATCACCCGCAGCTCGGCGCGGAGGGACTGCGGGCGGAGGCGCCGCGCGATGGCCCCGACCAGCCGATCCGTCGGCACGCGGTCGTAAAGCGTGCGCAGGACGTTCGCCTGGCGCCCCGGGGGCAGCGTCAGCTGCCGGCGGGCCTCGTCGTAGGCGGCGAGCAGGAGGCCCTCCGCCTTCTCCTCCCGCAGCACGTCCTCCAAGGCGTTGAAGGCGACCAGCTCGTCAAGCGTGGCCATGTCGATGCCGTAACAGTCGGGGTAGCGGATCGGCGGGGCGCTGCTGGCGACGATGATGCGGCGGGGGCCCAGGCGGTCAAGGATGGGGAGGATGGCGTTGCGCATGGTGTTGCCGCGCACGATGGAGTCGTCGAGCACCACGAGCGTGTCGTCCGCGCGGACCAGGCCGTAGGTGACGTCGTAGACGTGCATGGCCAGGTCGTTGCGGGCGGCCTCGTCGGCGATGAAGGTGCGGAACTTGGCGTCCTTCACCGCCACCTGCCCGAAGCGCACCGTCCGCCCCTTCGTGGCGGCGATGCCCAGCAGCGTCTCGAGCAGGCCGTGGAAGCAGACCTGGGCGGAATTGGGGATGTAGCTGAGGAAGAGGCGGTCAAGGTCGCCGCCCAGGGCGCGGACGATCTGCGGCGCGAGGGCGTGCCCCAAGCGTTTGCGCTCGGCGTGGATTTCCGCGTCGTTGGCCCGGGAGAAGTAGATGCGCTCGAAGACGCACGCCCGGCGCGGCGCGGGGTCCAGGCAGTCCTCGAGCGCCGCCGTGCCGTCGGGGCGGATGATGAGTGCCTTGCCGGGCGGCAGTTCGCGCACCGCGCCGGTCGGCACGTCGAAGGCCGCCTGGATGGCGGGGCGCTCGGAGGCGACGGCCACCGCCTCGTCGCCCTCCCACCAAAAGGCCGGGCGGATGCCGTGCGCGTCGCGCAGGGCGAAGGCCGTGCCGTCGCCGAGCGCCCCGCAGAGGACGAACGCGCCGTCGAAACGCGAGGCGGCCTCGCGCAGGACGTGCGCGAGGCCGCGGAACCCTTCGGGGCGGGCGTGCTCCCGCTCCAATGCGTGCGTGAGGCATTGGAGGATGACGGCGCCGTCGGCGAGGCTGGGCAGATGATGCCCGGAGGCGGCGAGCGCGTCGGCCAGGTCGCGCGTGTCGGTGAGGTTGAAGTTCCCCGCCAGCAGCAGGAGCCGGTCGAGGAAGGCGCTGTCGCGCACGAAGGGGTGGCAGGCGGCGAGGTCGTGTCGGCCGAAGGTGGCGTAGCGCAAATGGCCGAGGAAGAGCTCGCCGCGGAAGGCCGCGGGGTCCTCCGCCAAGCGCCGCCCGCAGCGCGACACGAGGTCGGCCAAGGGGAGGGGGGCGACGGATTTCTCCAGGTCATAGCAGGGGCGCCCCTGACTGGGCCGGAGGTGGAGGCAGGCGAGCCCCGCGCCGTCCTGGCCGCGGTTGTGCTGTTTCTCCAGCATGAGCGCGGTTTTCTGGAAGCCGTAGGCCCGCGCGCCGTGCGCCTGCTCGTAATGGGCGGCGGGCCTCCTCAGGCGGAGGAGCGCCACGCCGCATTCGTGTTTGACCGCGTCGGACATTCCCGGGGGCCTCAGTAGACGAAGAGCATGTCGCGGTATTTCGGGAGCGGCCAGCGCGCGTCGTCCACGTCTTCCTCCAGTTTGTCCACCGTCGCGCGCAGGGCCGCCAAGGCGTCGAGGATGGCCGCCGGCGAATCGCCCAGCGCGCGTTCCAGCGCGGCGCATTGCGCGTGGAGGGCGTCGAGGCCGCGGCCCAGGGTCTCGGCCACGTCGCGCACGCTCGCGACGCCGGGCTCGACGCCGATCGCCCGCGCGGCCTCGACGGCCTTGCAGACGGCCCCGAACTCGGCGGTCGCCGCGGGTTCGATCATGCTCCGGGCCATCTCCAGCGCCGCCTTCCCCTCAATGGTCACCTTGCGCTCGTACTCCTCCATGAAGACGTCGTGGCGGCTTTCCATCTCGGTGGGCAGGAGGACGCCCTCCTTGGCGAAGAGGTCGAGGTTCTTCTGCGCGAGCATCGGGGCGAGGGCCTCGGGCGTCGTGCGGAGGTTGGGCAGCCCGCGGCGCGCGGCCTCGGCGACCCATTCGTCGGAGTAGCCGTCGCCGTTGAAGATGACGCGGCGGTGGTCTTTGATGACGGCCTGGAGGATTTTCTGGAGGCCGTCGTTGAACTTTTCCTTCGGGAGCTTGCCGATGGCGTCGGCCAGGACGTCCATGCTTTCGGCGACGATGGTGTTGAGCACCATGCAGACGCCCGCGCAGTTCTGGCTGGAGCCGGGGGCGCGGAACTCGAACTTGTTGCCCGTGAAGGCGAAGGGCGAGGTGCGGTTGCGGTCGGTCGCGTCGCGCGGCAGGGGCGGCAGGGTGTCCACGCCCACGCGCAGGGTGGGGGTCTGGCCGCCGGCGGCGCGGGAACCTTTCTCGATGCGGTCGATCACGCCGGTCAGCTCGTCGCCCAGGAAGATGGAGAGGATGGAGGGCGGGGCCTCGTTCGCGCCGAGGCGGTGGTCGTTGCCCGCGCCGGCGGTGGCGGCGCGCAGGATGTCGGCGTGCAGATCCACCGCGCGGATGACGCTTGCCAGCACGGCGAGGAAGATGGCGTTGTCCTGCGGGTTCTTGCCGGGGTCGAGGAGGTTCTTGCCGTTGTAGGCCACGGACCAGTTGTTGTGCTTGCCGCTGCCGTTCACCCCGGCGAAGGGCTTCTCGTGGAGCAGGCAGACGAAGCCGTGGCGGTCGGCCACGTTGCGGAGCGTCTCCATGATGAGCATGTTGTGGTCGACGGCCAGGTTGAGCTCCTCGAACATCGGCGCCAGCTCGAACTGCGCCGGGGCCACCTCGTTGTGGCGCGTCTTCGCGGGGATGCCCAGGCGCCAAAGCTCCCGCTCCACCTCCTCCATGAAGGCGATGACGCGTGGCTTGATGGAGCCGAAATAGTGGTCTTCCAGCTGCTGGTGCCGCGCGGGCGGCGCGCCGAAGAGCGTCCGGCCGCACTGGATCAGGTCGGGGCGCTTGAGATAGAAGGCCTTGTCGATGAGGAAATATTCCTGCTCCGGGCCGAGCGTGCAGACGACGCGGCCGTCCGCGGGTTCGCCGAAGCACGCCATCAGCCGCCGAACGGCCTTTTCCATCGCCTGCATCGAGCGCAGGAGCGGCGTCTTCTTGTCCAGCACCTCGCCGGTGTACGAGCAGAAGACCGTCGGGATGCAGAGCGTGGCGCCGTTGGCGTGGCGTTTGATGAAGGCCGGGCTCGTGACGTCCCAGGCCGTGTAGCCGCGCGCCTCGAAGGTCCGCCGCAGGCCGCCGCTGGGGAAGCTCGAGGCGTCCGGCTCGCCCATGATCAGGTTCTTGCCCGAGAAGCGCGCCAAGGTCTGCCCCACGCCCATGGGCTCGAAGAAGGCGTCGTGCTTCTCCGCCGTGCTGCCCGTGAGCGGCTGGAACCAGTGGGTGAAGTGCGTCGCCCCGCGCGCCATCGCCCATTGCTTGAGCGCGTGGGCCACCTCGTTGGCGATCGCGGGATCCAACGGCGCGTGGTCGCGCATCGTGTGCAGCAACGCCTCCGCCGTGTCCTTGGCCAGATACTCACGCATGACGCCCTCGTTGAAGACGTCCGTGCCGTATTCGATGTCCGTGTTGTCCATGCTTTCTCCGGGTTGTGGCCCCCGCGCAAACCGTCCGGGCGCCATCCGCCCCTTTGTTGCAACCGCCGTGCCAAATGTCTTTCTTTGGCGGAAAAGCGGCCGTCGTGCCCGCCGACGCCGCCAAGTCACGTTACATTTCTTTCCTTCGGGGCCACGCCCTGGGCACGCGCCATCCAAACTAACCGACTATCGCCCAGCGTCTTCGATGTGGCTCTATACAAATCTGTAAGCGTCGGGCGGCCTTTTACAACCTTGTAATGGCCTGTGTCTGCCTTTGCCCCCCTTCCTCCCCGCTCTTATCGTCCGGGGGACCATTTCTTTGCGCGCAGACGCCCCGCGCCGAGCCGCTGGCATGGGATTTGCAACAAGTCGGCGATGCCAACAAAGGAACGACGCACCATGGAACAGACTCCCGGCCTCCCCCCGCGACAGGGCCTCTACGATCCCCAAAACGAACATGACGCCTGCGGCGTGGGCCTTGTGGCCGACCTTGGCAACCGCCCCAGCCATCGGATCGTCGAGCAGGGGCTCGCCGTCCTCCGCCGCCTCACCCACCGCGGCGCGGCGGGCTGGGACCCCGAGACGGGCGACGGCGCGGGCGTCTTGGTGGCCATGCCCGACACCTTCTTCCGCGTGCGCCTGCCAGACCTTCCCGCGCCGGGCCGCTATGCCGTGGCCATGCTTTTCGGCGGCGAGGGCGCGGAGGGCGAGCTCGAGGCGCTGCTCCGCGAGGAGGGCTTCGGGCCGCTGGCGTGGCGCGACGTGCCCGTCGCCCCCTCGGCCCTGGGCCGTTCCGCCCGCGAAAGCTGCCCGCGCATCCGCCAACTCTTCGTCGTCCGGCAAGACGCCCTCGCGGACGAGGCGTTGGAGCGCCGCCTCTTCATCCTCCGCCGCCGCGTCGAGAAGACGTTGGGCGACCGCCTTTACGTCTGCTCGTTTTCCTCCCGCAGCGTCGTCTACAAAGGCCTGCTCCTCGCGCACCGCCTCGCCGACTTCTACGCCGACCTCCGCGCGCCCGACTTCGCCTCCGCCCTTGTCCTCGCCCATCAGCGCTACAGCACCAACACCTTCCCCACCTGGTCCCTCGCCCAGCCCTTCCGTCTCCTGGCCCACAACGGCGAGATCAACACGCTGCGCGGCAACCTCAACGCCCTCCGCGCCCGCGAGCCCTCCCTCGCCAGCCCCCTCCTCCCCGACCTCCCCAAGGCGCTCCCCCTCATCCCGCCCGGGCAATCCGACTCCGCCTGCCTCGACAACCTCCTGGAGCTGCTCGTCCGCGCCGGGCGCGACCTCCCGCACGCCATGCTGATGCTTATGCCGCCGGCCTGGGGCCCCACCCACCGCATGGGCAACGACGTCCGCGGCTTCCTTGAATACGAATCCGCCCTCATGGAGCCTTGGGACGGCCCCGCCGCCGTCGTCTTCTCCGACGGGCTCCGCGTCGGCGCGGCCCTTGACCGCAACGGCCTGCGCCCCGCCCGCTATGCGCGCTGCAAGGACGGCACCTTCGTCCTCGCCTCCGAGGACGGCGTCCTCGACCTTCCGCCCGAGGCCGTCGCCGAGCGCGGCCGCCTCCGCCCCGGCGAGATGCTCTGGCTCGACCTCCCCGCCCACCGTCTCCTCCGCGACGCCGAGATCAAGGCCTTCATCGCCCGCCGCCGCCCCTACCGCCGTTGGATCGGGGAGAACCGCGTCACGGTCGACGGCCTCTTCCGCGAACCCGCCCCCGAGCCCGTCCCCGGGGATCTCCCCGCCCAGCTCGCCTGCTTCGGCCGCGCCCGCCGCGACGTCGCCGCGCTGCTCCGCCCCATGGCCGAGACGGGCGCCGAGCCGCTTGCCGCAATGGGCGACGACACGCCCCTCGCCGCCCTTTCCGAGACGCCCCGCCCCCTCGCCGATTATTTCCGCCAACGCTTCGCCCAGGTCACGAACCCGCCCATCGACCCCATCCGCGAGCGCACCGTCATGAGCCTCATGACCTACATGGGCAACCGCGCCAACATCCTCGACGAGACCGCCGCCCATGTCCGCCTCATCAAACTGACCCGCCCCGTCCTCACCGACGCCGAGCTCGAGCACCTCGGCCACGTCGGCGCCGACGAATTCCGCCCCGCCACCCTCCGCCTCGCCTTCCCGCGCGGCGGCGACGGCGACGCGCTCGCCAAGGCGCTCGACGCGCTGGCCGGGGAGGCCGCCGAGCTCGCCGCGCGGGGCCGCCGCATCCTCATCCTTTCCGACCGCGGCCTCGCCCCCGACGAGACGCCCATCCCCGCCCTGCTTGCCGTTGCCGCCGCCAACCGCGCCCTCGTCGCGCGCGGCCTCCGCCCTGAGACCGGCCTTGTCGTCCAGACGGGGGAGGTCTTCGACTCCCACGGCCTGGCGCTTCTGCTGGGCTACGGCGCCACCGCCGTCCACCCCTGGCTGGCCCTCGCCGCCGTGGCCGACCTCGCCGCGCGCGGGGCGCTTGCCTGCCCGCCCGTGACGGCCACGGGCAACCTCATCCGCGCCCTCTGCTCCGGGCTCCTCAAGGTGATGTCCAAGATGGGCGTCTCCACCCTGCGCTCCTACCGCGCCGGCCAGCATTTCGAGGCGCTTGGCCTGGGCGAGGGGCTTGTGGGGCGTTGGCTGCCCGGGACCGTCAGCCGGATCGGCGGCGTCGGGCTCGGCGTCTTGGCCGACGAGGCCAACCGCCGCGCTTCCGCCGCCGCGCCCGCGCCGGAGCGCCATGCGTGGGCACCCCGCGTGGTGGCGGCGCTCCGCCAGGCCGTCCGGGAGGGGGACGAGGCGCGCTACCGCGCCTTCGCGCGGGCCGCCGACCACCCCGAGGGCGGCCCCATCGCCCTCCGCCAGCTGCTGGACTTCGCCCCCGCCACGCCCATCCCGCTCGACGAGGTAGAGGGCGAGGCGGCCATCCTCCGCCGCTTCGTCGCCGGCGCCATGAGCCTTGGCTCGCTTAGCCCCGAGGCCCACGCGACCATCGCCCGCGCGCTCAACGCCGTCGGCGCGCGGAGCAATTCCGGGGAAGGCGGCGAGAACCCGGAGCGCTTCGGCACCGACTGCGACTCCGCCGTCAAGCAGGTCGCCTCCGGCCGCTTCGGCGTCACCGCCGCCTACCTCCGCGACGCCAAGGAAATCCAGATCAAGATGGCACAGGGCGCCAAACCCGGCGAAGGCGGACAGCTGCCCGGCCACAAGGTGGATGACTTCGTCGCCCGCGTCCGCCATGCCGCCCCCGGCCTCACCCTCATCTCGCCCCCGCCCCATCACGATATTTACTCCATCGAGGATCTCGCCCAGCTGATCCACGACCTGCGTACCGTCAATCCGGCGGCCGAGGTCTCCGTCAAACTGGTCTCCGAGGCCGGCGTCGGCGCCGTCGCCGCGGGCGTCGCCAAGGCCCACGCCGACGCGATCCTCATCTCCGGCGGCGACGGCGGCACCGGCGCCGCGCCGCTCACCTCCGTCCGCCACGCCGGCCTGCCGTGGGAGCTTGGCCTCGCCGAGGCGCATCAGACCCTGACGCTCAATCGCCTCCGTGGCCGCGTCCGCCTTCAGGTCGACGGCGGCCTCCGCACGGGGCGCGACGTGCTGGTCGCCGCCCTGCTCGGCGCGCAGACCTTCGGCTTCGGCACCGCGCTGCTTGTCTGCCTCGGCTGTGTGATGGATCGCCGCTGCCATTGCAACGACTGCCCGGCCGGCATCGCCACGCAGGCGCCCGCCTGCCGCGCGCGCTTCGCCGGGGAGGCCGAACACATCGTCCGCTACCTGCGCTTCGTCGCCCGCGAGGTGCGCGAGGGGTTGGCCGCCCTTGGCCTGCGTTCCCTTGACGAGGCGTGCGGGCGCGCCGATCTGCTCCGTCCCGCCGCCGGCCTCTCGGGCAAGGCCGCGACGCTCGACCTTTCCGCCCTTCTGCGCCGCGCCGTCCCCGACGCCCCCGAGCCGGCCGTCCCCCGCGAACGTGCGGGGGCCTTCGACCGGGAATGGCTCCTCCCCGCCCTCGACGGGCCGCTTCCCCGCGCGCTCGCCTTGGAGGTGTGCAACGTCGACCGCTCCGTCGGCGCCGGGCTTTCCGGCGAGATCGTCGCCCGGTTCGGCGCGGCGGGGCTTCCCGAGGGGTCGCTCACCGTCCGCCTGCGCGGCGTCGCGGGGCAGAGCCTCGGCGCCTTCCTCGCGCCCGGGGTGCTGCTCGACTTGGAGGGCGCCGCCAACGACGGCGTGGGCAAGGGGCTCTCCGGGGGCGTCGTCGTCGTCCGCCCGGCCCCGGGCGAGGGGCGCGGGGAGGATGTCCTGGCCGGCAACGTCGTCGGCTACGGCGCCACCTCCGGCCGCGTCCATGTCGGGGGGCGCGTCGGCGAGCGCTTCGCCGTCCGCAACTCCGGCGCGATCCTGACGTGCGAGGGCACGGGCGACCATGGCTGCGAGTACATGACCGGCGGCCGGGCGTTGGTGCTGGGCCCCGTGGGCGACAACTTCGCCGCGGGCATGACCGGGGGCCTGGCCTACGTCCTTGACGAGGCGGGGGACTTCGATCTGCGCTGCAATCTGGCCGCCGCCGATCTGGAGAACGTGGAGCCCGGCGCCGAGGCCGCCGCCGAGCTGCGCGCGCTGCTGGAGGCCCACGCCGCCGCCACCGGCTCGCCCAAGGCCCGGCGCATCCTCGCGGATCTCCCCGCCTGGCTGCCCCGGTTCGTCCTGCTCCGGCCCGCCCCCGCCCGCCACGCCCATTGACCAGGCGCCGGCCGTGGGCGTTGCGTTTCGGCGGGGCGCTTGTGGTATAATGCGGGCCATTCGCAACCCAAAACGGAGAATGCAGACATGATTCTGAGCAAGTTGGCGCTCACGCTCACGGAGCAGGACATCAACACGGGCTTGGCGACGGCGTTCGCCAAGATGGGCGAGGGGCCGCAGGGCGAGGCGCTGAAGAAGGTGAAGGATCCGCGGGTGTCGCTGAAGGACGGCAAGCTGATCTTCAAGTGCAAGGCCTCGATGGGCTTTCTGCCGGTGCCGGTGGAGGCGCAGATCCGCCTGACGCCGGCGCAGGAGGGGGCGGCGCTGGACATCACGTTGGCGAAGGTGTCGCTGGCGATGATGGGGGGGGACGCGATCGCGGGGCAGCTGATGGGGCAGCTGGCGGGCGCGGTGGCGGGCAAGCCGGGGCTGTCGGTGGCGGGGAACACGCTGACGGCGGAGCTGAAGACGCTGGCGGATCTGCGCGGCATCACGCTGGGTGGGCGCCTGCGGGACATCGCCATCGTGAACGGCACCATCGCGCTGGATTTTGAGTGAGCCGCCGAGGCGGCGACGAAAAACGCCCCCGTGCCTTGCGGCGCGGGGGCGTTTTCGCGTTTTGGGGGGCTCAGAGGGAGGCGAGGATGGGCTTGACCATCCAGGCGCCGCCGACGCAGACGACCTGCGGGATGGCGAGCCATTCCTCGGCGGTGGCCTGCGAAATGCCGCCGGTGGGCATGACCTGGACGCCGGTGTGGCCGATGGCCGCGAGGATGCTCTTGAGGAGGGGGATGCCGCCGGCGTCGCGGGCGGGGAAGAACTTGACCATGCCGCAGCCGAGGCGGAGGGCGGCCATGAATTCGCTGGCGGTGGCGACGCCGGGGACGAAGGGGAGGCCGCGTTCGGCGGCGGCCTCGAGGATGGCGGGGTCGAGGCCGGGGGCGACGGCGAATTGGGCGCCGGCGGCGTGGGCGCGGGCGAGCTCGTCCTCGGTGAGGACGGTGCCGGCGCCGACGAAGATGTCGGGGACCTCGGCGGCGATGCGGCGGATGGATTCCTCGGCGGCGGGGGTGCGGAAGGTGACCTCGGCGGCGGTGATGCCTTGGGCGAGGAGGGCCTTGGCGAGGGGGACGGCGCGGGCGGGGTCGTCGAGGACGATGACGGGGACGACGCGGGCGGCGCGGAAGCGTTGGATGAAGTCTTGCATGGGTGTGCGTTCCTTTCAGGCGAAGAGGGCGTTGGCGTTGCCGAAGGCGATGGCGCGGACCATGGCGCCGACGGCGGGGAGGTCGTCGGGGAGGAGGCCGCCCTGCATGTCGCGGCCGAGGAGGCGGCAGAGGATGCGGCGGAAGTATTCGTGGCGGGGGACGGAGAGGACGGAGCGGCTGTCGGTGAGCATGCCGGGGAATTGGGCGAGGCAGCCGAGGGCGGAGATGGCGCGGAGGTTCTCCTCGATGCCGTCCATCTGGTCGAGGAACCACCAGGCGGGGCCGAGGTTGACGCGGCCGCCGGGGGTGCCGTCCTGGAAGGAGCCGCAGAGGACGGCGAGCATGGCGGTGTCCTTGGGGTTGAGGTTGTAGAGGATGGTGCGGGGGAGGGCGCCGTCGGCGGCGAGGGCGGAGAGGTGGCGGGCGAGGGGCTCGGCGTAGGGGAAGTCGGCGATGGCGTCGAAGCCGGTGTCGGGGCCGAGGGCGGCGAACATGGGGGCGTTGGGGTTGCGGAGGGCGCCGATGTGGAGCTGGCGGACCCAGCCGGTCTCGGCGTCGAGGCGGGCGAGCCAGGCGAGCATCCAGGCGGCGAAGGCGTCGCGGGCCGGCTGGCCGGGGTCGCGGCCCGCGCGGACGGCCTCGTAGGTGGCGGCGGCCTCGGCGTCGGGGCAGGGGGCGGCGAAGGATTCGACGGAGTAGTCGGAGAGGCGGCAGCCGTTGGCGTGGAAGAAGGCGTGGCGGTCGCGGAGGTGGGCGAGCATGGCCTCGAAGGGGAGGTCGGCGGCCTTGAGGGCGAGGTGGCGGCCGGGGCGCCAGGCGGGGCGCATGGCCAGGCCGTCGGCGCGGGCGTTCTGGGCGCGGTGGTCGGCGAGGTCGTCGTCGGGGTCGTCGGTGGTGCAGACGAGGCGGACGCCGAGGCGCAGGAGGATGTCGCGGGGGCCGTTGCCGGGGGCGGCGAGGCGGGCGTTGGCGCGGGCCCAGACCTCCTCGGCGGTGTCGGGGGAGAGGAGGAGGTCGTCGATGCCGAAGACACGGGCGAGCTCGAGGTGGGTCCAGTGGTAGAGCGGGTTGCGGAGGAGCTTGGGGACGGTGGCGCACCAGGCGAGGAACTTGGCGTGGTCGTCGGCGGGGCCGGTGATGAGGGCCTCGGGGACGCCGACGGTGCGCATGGCGCGCCATTTGTAGTGGTCGCCGCCGAGCCAGGCCTGGGTGATGTTGGCGAAGGGGCGGTTGGCGGCGATCTCGGCGGGGGAGAGGTGGCAGTGGTAGTCGACGATGGGGCAGGGCTCGGCGAAGTCGTGGTAGAGCGCGCGGGCCTGGGGGGTGTCGAGGAGGAAATCGGGGTGGATGAAGGGGCGCATGACGGGAAAAGAAAGTGGCCGCCGCCCGGGGAGGCGGCGGCGTGGGGTGGGGGGATCAGACGCCGGAGTAGGCCAGGAAGCCGCCGTCGACGGGGATGACGATGCCGGTGACGAAGGAGGCGTCGTCGGAGACGAGGTAGCGCACGGCGCCGCAGAGGTCGCCGGGCTGGCCGAATTTGCGCATGGGGGTCTTGGCGATGACCTTGTTGCCGCGGGCGGTGAGGGTCTTGCCGTCGGGCTCGAGCATGAGGAAGCGGTTTTGGTTGGTGATGAAGAAGCCGGGGGCGATGGCGTTGACGCGCACGCCCATGGGGGCGAGGTGTGTGGCGAGCCAGCGGGTGAAGTTCTCGATGGAGGCCTTGGCGGCGGCGTAGGCGGCGACCTTGGTGAGGGGCTGCGTGGCGGCCATCGAGGAGATGTTGACGATGGCGCCGCCGCGGCCGAGCATCTCTTTGGCGAAGACCTGCGAGGGGAGGAGGGTGCCGATGAAGTTGAGGCGGTTGACGAACTCGAAGCCTTCGATGTCGAGGCCGAAGAAGGTGTCCTCGAGCTTGGCCTCTGGGGTCATCTGCTCGGCGGCGCAGGTGCCTTTGGGGTGGTTGCCGCCGGCGCCGTTGATGAGGATGTCGACGCGGCCCCACTTCGCGAGGACGGCGTCGCGCGCGGCCTCGAGGGAGGCGCGGTCGAGGACGTTCGCGGCGAGGGGGAGTGTCTCGGTGAGGCCCTTGGCGGCGAGGGCTTGGGCGAAGGCCTGGGCCTTCTCGCCGTGGAGGTCGAGGAGGGCGACCTTGGCGCCGTGGCGGAGGAAGTCTTCGGTCATCACGGAACAGAGGACGCCGGCCGCGCCGGTGACGACGACGATCTTGCCGTCGAGGTCGGTGCCGTGGACAAGGCCATATTCGAGGCCGCGGAGCTCGGCGAGGCCGACGAGGCGCCCGCCGTAGGAGTAGCCGCTGTAGCAGGTGCGGCCCTTGTCGATCTCCATGAGCCGGCCGTGGTCGGGGCGGACGACGATCTGCTCGCCGCGGCGGGCCTCTTCGTCGAGGAGGAGGCGCATGAGGCGGGGCATGTCGACCTTGCCGCAGAGGTGGCAGCCGGATTCGTGGAAGGTGCCGCCCTCGGCGTAGACGACGTTGCGGAAGTGGACGAAATGGACGCGGCGGGCGAATTCGCGGAAGATGGCGACCTCGTCGTTGGCACGGCCGCCGCCGAGGGAGCCGGTGCAGAGGGTCAGGCCCATGTTCTCGCTGGGCACCTTGGCGCACAGCTCGCGGATGTCGTCGGCGTCGGAGAGGATGCGGGGGAGGCCGAAGAGCGGGCGCGGGGGGTCGTCGGGGTGGATGGCCATGCGCACGCCGAGCTCCTCGCAGAGGGGGGCCAGTTCGTTGAGGAAGGCGTAGAGGTTGGCGCGGAGCTGGGCGTCGCCGACGCCCTCGTAGGTCTTGAGGAGGTCGCGGAAGCCTTCGACCGTGAGGTCGTCCACCGTGCCGGGAAGGCCGAGAAGGATGCCTTTGGAGGTCTTTTCGAGAAGGGCGGGGTCGGCGGCGTCGAACCAGGCTTTGGCCTTGGCCCGGAGCTCGGGGGCGTAGTCGCCCTCGGCGCCGGGGCGTTTGAGGACGAAGAGGTCGAAGGCCGCAACGGCCACCTCGTCGAAGTTCAGCACGCTGGAACCGTCGGGGAGCGGATAGTCGAGCTGGCTGCGCGTCCAGTCGAGGATCGGCATGAAGTTGTAGCAGACGACCTTGATGCCGCAGGCGGCCAGGTTGCGGAGCGTCTGCTTGTAGTTGTCGATGTACGCCTGGAAGTCGCCGGTGCGCGTCTTGATGCTTTCATGGACGGGGACGCTTTCGACGACCGTCCACGCCATGCCGGCGGCGCGGACGGCCTCCTGCCGCGCACGGATCTCCTCGATGGGCCAGACCTCGCCGCACCGGCGCTCGTAGAGGGCGGCCACCACGTCGGTGACGCCCGCTTGGCGGATTTCCTTCAGTGAGATGGGGTCTTGTGTGCCGAACCAACGCCAGCCTTGCTTCATGACGTGCCGCTCCTTGCCTTGCTCAACGGTCCACGCGGGCGGAACCGCCGCCCACCAGTTTCTCGACCTCGGCCAACGTGGCCATCGAGGTGTCGCCCGGCGTGGTCATGGCCAACGCCCCATGCGCCGCGCCGTACTCCACCGCCGCCGCGGGGTCGCCTTTCGTCAGGAGCCCGTAGATGAGGCCGGAGGCGAAGCTGTCGCCGCCGCCCACGCGGTCCAGGATTTCCAGCCCGGGGCGTTGGGTGGCCTCGTGGAACCGGCCGTCGGCCCAGCAAATGGCGCCCCAGTCGTTCACGGTGGCGGTCTTCACCGCGCGGAGGGTGGTGGCGACGACCTTGAAGTTGGGGTAGGCCTTGACGGCCTCGCCGATCATGCGTTTGAAGCCGTCGATGGGCAGTGCCGTGAGGTTTTTGTCCACGCCCGGCACCTCCAGGCCGAGGGCGGCGGTGAAGTCCTCCTCGTTGCCGATCATGACGTCGACGTACTGCGCCAGCTCGCGGTTTACCTCGCGGGCGTGCTCCTGGCCGCCGTTGCCTTTCCAGAGCGAGGGGCGGTAATTCAGGTCATAGGAGGTGACGACACCGTTGCACTTGGCGGCCTTGAGGGCCTCGATGGCCACCTCGGGCGTGGTGCCCGAGAGCCCGGCGAAGATGCCGCCGGTGTGGAACCAGCGCACGCCCTCGCCGCCGAAGAGCGCGTCCCAGTCCACGTCGCCGGTGCGCAGGGCGGCGACGGCGGTGTGGCCGCGGTCGGAGCAGCCCCGCGCGCCGCGCACGCCAAAGCCGCGCTCGGTGAAGTTCAGCCCGTTGCGGACGTTCCAGCCCACGCCGTCATAGGGCATCCAGCGGATATGCGAGGCGTCGACCCCGCCTTGGAGGATGAAGTCCTCGACCAACCGCCCCACGGGGTTGTCGGCCAGCGCCGTCACCACCGAGGCGCGCATGCCGAAGCAACGGCGCAGGCCGCGCGCCACGTTGTACTCGCCGCCGCCCTCCCAGACGGTGAACTGCCGCGTGGTGTGGATGCGCCCCTCGCCGGGATCCAGGCGCAGCATCACCTCGCCCAACGAAACAATGTCCCAACGGCAGGAGGCCGCCGGCTTCACGTCGATAATCGCCATAATGGAAGTCCTTTCCTTGCAAATCGTTCAGCGCAGGGCCTCGGTGGCCTGCTCCAGCGCCCGGTCCAGCGCGGCCAGGTCGGCCTCGTAGGGGTTCCCCGCCTTGGCGCCCCGGGCGACGGTGAAGGCCTGGAGCGCCCGCTCCACGGGGGCGATGGCCTCGGGCTTGCCCTTGGCCTTGGCCGCCGCGCGCAGGAGGCGCACCTTCTCGAAGGTCTCGATGCCGTTGCGCAGCCCCTCCCAACGCAGGCTGGGGCGGTTGCCGGGATAGATCATCGAGGTGTCGCCGCTGGGCCATGTCACATAATCCTGGCAGACGAGCGGATCCTCCACCCACGACTGGAAGGTCCAGCGCAGCATCCCGTCCAGCCCGTAATGCGCGGCCATCGGCAACAGCCACTCGCTCTCCGCCAACGTGCTGGCCATGAAGGTGTTCGGCCGCGCAGGCCCGCAGCAGACGTAGAAGGTGGTCAGTTTGCCTTGCGCCCGGCGCTCGGCGGCGAGTTTGACCAGCCGCTCGCAGATGTGGTAGCCGTAGGAACAGTCGTCGAAGTCGGCCGTGATGGCCGAGGGCGCGTTGCAGGCCGCGACGATCTTCAGCGAAGGCGCGTGCTTGCGCGCCACCGCCAACGCGGGCTTGAAAAGGTGGTCGGGCCGTTCGTCCATCGCGATGCGGGTGATGCCCTCCCAACCCTTTTCGCGCACGTGCCGCACGAAATCCTCCAGCAGGCTGCCCCAAAAGGCCTCATACTCGGGGCTTCCCGGGTTCAGCCGCGGCGCCACCGTCCGCCCCGACGCCTCGTCGTAGTACGGGAAGGTCAGCGACCACGGCAACATGCTGTAGCACGAGATGGTGGCGTTGGTCAGCCCGATCTCCTCGCGCATGAACGTCACCCAACGGTCAAAGACCGTGTAGTCATAGGCCCACGAACCGTCGGCCCGCTTCGTGATGCCCACCATCGAGCGGAAGCGGTCGTAAGTCTGCTCGTTCCACGCCTCGTCGATGAGCGTGGCGGTGATCGTCTTCTGCCCCATCGTGGCCAAGCGCTCCATGTAGGGCCGCATCAGGCGGAAATGCTCGTCCGACCATACCGGCACGTCGTGCCAGCGCGCCACCGCGTCGGGATGCTGCCACAGATCCACGTGGCACGCCCACTCCGAGGGCGGCGGCAAGGTCATCGCGTCGGCGCGCAGACGCACCGCGCAGGTCAGGCGCTTGCCGTTCACCCGCACCGCGAAAGTCCCCTCCGCCGTCTCCGGCGCGTCCGCCGGGATGTCCACCGTCAGCACGAACGGCCGCGTCACCCCCTCGAACCGCGTCTGCGCCGTCCCGTCCAAAATGTCCGCCACCAACTTCCCGTTCCCCAGCGTGTACCGCACCACGTCCACGCGCACCGGGATCTCGCGCCCGTCCGGGGCCTTCAGTGTGCACGGCTCCGCGCGCAGCTCCCGGAAGCCCCTCGGCGACTCCACCAGCACCTGCGCCGCCACCCGCTCGCCGCGCCAACCGCGCAGCCCAACCGCGGGCGCCTTCGGCGCCGGTAGGCCGCTGGGCACGTCGCGCCCGAAGCGCTGGCGCATCGAGACGGGGATGAGCCGTGGCTCGCCCCCCTGCGCCGCCGCGTAGCCCTCGATCTCCACCAAGTGCCCGGCGGCGTTCGCCGAGTTCCGCGTGAAGGTCGTCCGCACGTAACGCGCCGTCATCGGGCTCTCCAAATCCAACACGAACCCCTCCGGCCCGCCCTCGATCGAGTTGGCCGTCCTGTCGCCGATCAACGTCCACGCCTGACCATCCAGCGACCCTTCCACCTTGAAGCCATAGACGCGCCCGTCGCCCCAATACGGCACCACCCGCACCGAGGCGAAGGTCTTGGGCGCGCCCAGGTCGATCTGGTGCCACGCCGGCAGCGAATCGCTCGCCCAATGGTCGCCGCGGTCACGCTTGCCGTTCACCGCCAGCCCCGGCGCGCGGTCGCTCCACTGATCTTTCGCCGTCGCCTTCGCGCCGCGGAAGAGGTTCTCCGGGCCGCTGGCCCCGGGGGCCGCAGGCTCATAGGAAGGGTGGCGCGCGGGCGCCGCCCCGATTGACCCGCCCAGCGCGCAGGCGGCCAGCAACAGAGCAAACGTTCTCATATTCCCATAATACCACAACGCGCCCCGCGCGCAAATCCCCCTCCGGCCTTTGGGCGGACTGCATACGGCGCTACGCACCCGCGCCCGCCCACGCCCGACGACGGGGTCGGCACGGGAAAAGAAACCCCGGCCTCGGCGAGGTCGGGGAAAGGTTGCCGTTGGGCGGGGCGCTCACGCTGCGCGGCGGCGGAGGGCCAGGCCGACCACGCCAAGGGCCAGCAGCGCCAACGCCGTCGGCTCGGGGACGGAGTAAGCGACTTCCACGTTCGTGACGGAACCCCACGTCTGATTGTGCGTGCGCAGGACGAGGTCGTCCCCAAAGGAGAGAGCGTTTGTGGGGAAGGTCAGCGAAGAGGAAGTTTCCGCGCCGTCGAGCGTCACGGTCGCGGTCTTGCCCTCGAGATCCAGCACGATGGTCAGCGTATGCTCGCCCGTCGCGAAGGCCCCGCTCACGGGGTTGCGCACATAGCCGGAGGTCTCGCCAGTGGCATTGGCGGCGTTGATGACGAGATTGGCGCCTTGGTTGCCGTCGATGTTGCGCAAGACCATCGAGTTGTTGGTGATGTCGCTGGCCGCGTTAGCCCCCCACGCCACGGAAAAGAGGTTGCCGCCGGAGCCGGTCGTATCAGGGGTGGCGGAAATGTTGTAGGTCACCGAGAGGGTGATCGTTTCGGTTGGGTCGAAGGCTCCGATGTTGTTGGTTTGGTTGCCGGAGGCCGGCGTCCAACTGACGGTGACGGCCTGGGCAGCGCCGAGGGCGAATGCGGCGACGGCGGCCGCGAGAAAGGCTTTCTTCATGTCCGTGTTCCTTGTTCCATCCGGGGGAATCCCAAAGACATCCCGAATGATAACATAAGTAACGGGGAGGGGCAAGCCTTATTTAGGACAACGGCCAAGCCGCCGCCTTTAGGGCTCCAAGGGCGCGGGGGGGAGGTCGGTGGGGAGGCCGACGAGGGCGATGCCGTAGCGGTCGGCCAGGGCGACCACGCGTTCGCGGCCCAGCATCACCAGCCGGTGCGCCTGGAAGGCCACGGCCGAGACGCCGAAGCGGCGGCAGAGCCGCACGGTGTGCTCCCCGAAGACGGGGATGTCGAAGCGCATGTCATGGCCGGCCTTGGCCACCTTGACCATCACGGCGCCTTTGCCACCCAGCCGGGCGCCGCGTTTCACCGTGGCGTTCGTCCCCTCAAAGGCCTCCACCGCCAGCACCATCCCGTCCTTGACGAGGATCGTCTGCCCGATGTCCAGCCCGCAGACGCCCATCGCCGCGCGGTGGCCGAAGGCGATGTCCCGCGCCTCCCGCTCGTCCGGCCCGCGCCGCGTGAGCGTCCCCTCGCCGGGGATGTGCGCCCCCATGAAGCAGGAGGAGGGGATGACGCGCACGCCGCGCGCCTCCACCTCGCGGATCATCCGCCCAAAGATGGTGTGCGCGTTCTTCACCGGGAGTTCCGCGAGGATGCGGCGCGTGAGCGCGTCGAAGCGCGTCCGGAAGAGCGCCAGGGGGGTGATCTGCCCCGTCAAAATCATGTGCTTGGCCCCGCAGGTCTCCAGCCAATCCAGCGAGCGCTCCAATTCCCCCACGCCGAAGACCGCGTACTCATCCGCCGCACGCAGCACGTTCCGCCCCACCATCCCCCGCACGCCCGCCACCAGGATGCGCCGCACGCCCGCCGCGCGCGCGCCTTCCAGCGCGCACAGGGGGTAATCGCCCTTCCCAGAGAAAACGACCAACGCCTCCGGCACCATCCGCCCCGGTCTCCGTCAGTCCTCGAAGATCAGCACGATCTCGTTGTCCGCCACGCGGTGGTTCGTCCGCGCCAGATACTCCACATAGAAGGGCGAACGGTTGAAGCGGTCGATCTTCCGCTTGGTGTCCGTGATTTGCTGGCGGAGGGCGTCCACCTCGCCCTGCAGGCGCGCGCGCTCCGCGTCGCAGACCTGATAGGCCTTCCAGCGCGGCACCGCCTTGGAGACGGCGACCCCCGCGCCGAGCAACAGCCCGACGATTAAGAAGGCCCTCAATAATTGCCGCAACGTGTCCTGCATCTTCCGTATCCGTCTGCCTTATAGTATAGCGCATCCGCTCTTGGCTCCGCAAGTGCAAAACGCGTTTGGGCTTCCTTTTCGCGGTTTTTCTTTGACGCTGGGGCGGTGGCTTCGCCGACGAGATTACGGGCCTCGTTTCTCGGATCGCGCCGCATCCCGACCCGAACCACGCCGCAGGTCGCCCCGAGACGCGCCGTCTTCCGCTTCGCCGGGCGGGGCTTGACAGGGGTGGGGGGCGGTGCTAGAGTGTTGCCTCCCGAAAGGAGAGGGATAGGCTTATGGCGACGGTTTGTTTTCGGGGGGCGCGGCGATGAGGGGGGATCGGCGGCGGGATTTCCGGCTGATCTTGGCGGCGAGCCTTTTTTATCTGGCCGGGCCGATGGCGTTGGCGCCGTTGGTGGCCGGCTTCGCGGGGGAGCTGGGGGGCAGCGAGGTGCTGATGGGGGTGGCGGGCGGTGTCATGAACGGCGTCTCGCTGCTCAGCCGGCCTTTCGTGGGGAACCTGGCCGACCGCGTGGACAAGCGGCGGCTGACGGTGTGGGGCGGGTTGGTGATGACGGCGGCGGCGCTGGCGTGCGTCGCGGCGCGCGCGCCGTGGATGGTGGTGGCCGCGCGCGTCGCCCATGGGTTGGGCTACGCCTGCTGCTCGGTCTGCCTTTCGACCTGGCTGGCGGATTTGCTGCCGCGGAACCGGACGGCCTCGGGGATGGGGCTGTATGGGATGATGACGGCGCTGGGGATGGCCGTTGGGCCGGCAATCGGGGTTTATTGTTATCAGTGGTTCGGCTACCGCGTGGCGTTCGCGGTGGGGGCGGCGCTCACGGCGGCGGTCGTCTTCCTGGCCGCCCGCGTGCGCAACGCCGACGCGCCGCGCGTCTTCCGGGTCGCGCCGGAGGCGGGCGCGGGGTGTCTGCGGCTGGTGGAGGGGCGGGTGGTGCCGGTGGCGCTCATCATGATGCTGTTCACGCTGCCGTTCACCGCCACGCAGGCCTTTTTGGTGACGCTGACGGAATTGGAGGGGCTGGCGGCGCCGGTCGGGCTCTTCTTCCCGATTTACGCGGGGGTGGTGCTGGTGCTGCGCTTGGCGCTGCGGCGGATCCTCGACCGCGTGCCGTTCGGGTGCTTTTTGGCGGTCTCGGCGGTCTGCGCGGCCTGCGGTCTGCTGTCGCTGGCGGCCATGCGCGGGTTTTGGCTGATGACGGCGGCGGCGGTCTTCATGGCCGGGGGTTATGGGATGATGTGCACGGTGTGCCAATCCACCGCCATCCTGCTGGCGCGGCCCGGCGGGCGGGGGCTGGCCAACGGCACCTACTACGTCGGCATCGACCTGGGGATGGCGTTGGGGCCGCTCGCCGGGGGATTCCTGCTGGGGCACGCGCCGCTGGGGTGGTTCTTCCCCGCCTTTCTCCTCACCGTCCCCGCGCTGCTGGCGGTCTACGCCCTGGGGCGGGGCGTCTTTGCCCGCCTCCGCTGAGGTGCGTACGGGAGGACGCAGGCGGCGCGCGGCGCGCTGGGGGCTTGGCGGGCGCGCCCGTTTTGGGTTATCCTTGTGGCGAAAGGATTGACGCATGAAGACGGTTTTGGCGGCACTTCTCGTTTGTGCGGTGGCCTTCGCGGCGCGGGCGGAGGGCGACGCGGCCTCGCTGAAGGCCATGCTCCGCGACCTCACCGCCACCTTCGGCGCGGCGGGCTTCCCGCAGGGGCCGGCGCTGCTGGCGAAGGCCGAGGCCCTCGGCGACGCTCCGGACGCGGCGGCGCTCGAGGCGCTCCGTCTGGAGGCCGCGCGGGCGAACCCGTGGCTCCGGCCCGGGCGCATCGCCTTCGTCGCGCGACGGCAGTACGCGCAGGATCATCACAACACGCACACCATGTTCCCCTCCGCCCCGGGGGAGATCAACGACGGCGCCTACCGTCCCGGCGGCGCGATCCGCGTCCTTGACCTTGCCACCGGCAAGACGGAGACGTTGGAGGAGGACCCCGACGGCCTCTTCCGCGACCTGGAATGCTCCCACGACGCCACGCGGCTCCTTTACGCCTACCGTCCCGACGCCCAGGGCAACAGCTCCATCTACGAGCGTCCACTCGCCGGCGGCCCGCCCCGCCGCCTCACCCGCCTCCCCGGCGCCGACGACATGGATCCGCTCTACCTGCCCTCCGGGCAGATCGTCTTCGCCTCCACCCGCGACCCCAAGTACGTGATGTGCAACCGCCACATCGCCGCCAACCTTTACCGCATGGAGGCCGACGGCGCCAACATCGTCAAGATCGCCAACAGCACGCTCTTCGAGCGGCCCACCGACCTCACCCCCGACGGCCGCATCCTCTACGACCGCTGGGAGTACAACGACCGCGACTTCGGCTCCGCGCAGGGGCTTTGGACCGTCTCGCCCGACGGCACGCGCGCGCAGATCTATTACGGCAACAACTCCCCCACCGGGGCCGTCGTCGACGGCCGCGTCGTCCCGGGCTCCCCGCTCGTCGCCGCCACCCTCACCTCCACGCACGACCGCCCGTGGGGCGGCCTGGCCCTCATCGACCGCTCCAAGGGCGTTGACGGCCGAGCCGCCATCCTCCGCACCTGGCCCGCCGACCTGCGCGACCGGATCGGCGAGCCCGGCGAGCCCAACCGCATCGACGCCTACAAATCCCTCCCGCTCAAATACGAGGATCCCCGGCCCCTTTCCTCCAACTATCTCCTCGCCGTCCGCCAACTCCCCGGGCAGGGCGAGAAGACCGGTCTCTTCCTCCTTGACACCTTCGGCAACGAGACGTTGCTCTATGCCGAGCCCGGCCCCCTCGGGGTCTTCGATCCCACCCTCCTCCGCCCCCGCGCCAAGGAACCCGTCCCCGCCGAGGCCCGCGACTACAAGGACGGCCCCGGCGTCTTCCTCGTCCAGAACGTCTACGAGGGCACCCACATGGGGGGCGTCCGCCCCGGCGAGGCCAAGACCCTCCGCATCGTCGAATCCGTCCCCAAGCGCTTCATCTGCCGCCGCGAGCAGTGGGGCGGGGAGGGGCAGCAGAACCCCGCCGCCAACTGGCACTCCTTCGAGGTCAAGCGCGTCCTCGGCGAGGTGCCCATCCACGAGGACGGCTCCGCGTGGTTCGAGGCGCCGCAGGACGCCTTCGTCTACTTCCAGGTCCTCGACGCCGAGGGGCGGATGCTCCAATCCATGCGCACCGGCACCCAGGTGCAGAGCGGCGAGACGCAAAGCTGCGTCGGCTGCCATGAGAACCGCCTCGCCGCGCCGCCCCCCGCCAAGGCCCCGCCCCTCGCCCTCCGCCAGGGCGCGCCCGCCAAACCCCTCAAACGTGTCTTGGACTTCGCCGCCCGCACGGATCGCCTCGAGGCCGACGCCCCGCGGCCCACCTTCAACTTCGTCACCGACGCCCAGCCCATCCTCACCGCCCGCTGCGTTTCCTGCCATGGCTACGACGCCCCCGCCGCCGGCCTCACCCTCGTCCCCGACAAAAACACCGTCTTCAACGCCTCCTACGTCGACCTCTGGCGCAACCGCGGGCGCAAGGGCGTCCGCCACGGCAACCTGCTGGGCGCCATCGGCGCCGGCGGCACCGAGTTCGCCCCCGCCAAGAGCTGGGGCTCCCACGCCAGCCCCCTCATCCGCAAACTGCGCGACGACCCCGCCCACGCCGCGCGCCTGACCCCCGCCGAGCGCCGCCGCCTTCAGGAGTGGGTGGATCTCAACGCCCCTTACTACGGCGACTACGCCACCAACTACGGCGCCAACCCCGGCGGGCGCTCGCCCCTCACATGGCAGGAGCACGCCGCGCTCGGCATCCCGTGGGGCCTCTGGCACGGCGTCCGCGAGCCCGCGCCCATCTACTTCGACAACCCGGAGCGCTCCCCCGGCCTACGCGCCCTCCCGGAGGCCAAGCGCCCCGCCGCCGTCGCCCTCATCCGCAAGGGGCTCGACCGTCTGCGCGCCGACCCCGACGTCGACTGGCGGGGCCTCGACGCCGTCCCCGGCAACCCCGCGCTCGACGTCCGGCCCTGGCGGCCCTGCCCCCTCGACGCGTGGCGCCTGGGGAAGACCGCCCGCCGCGCCGCCCTCGAGGCCGAGAACCGCCGGGCCATCCGCGAGGGCCGCCGCCATTACGACCCCGCCGCCGAGGAGCAGGCCGCCTTCCCCGGCTGGCCGCAGCCGCCCAAGGACTGAGCGCCCCGCGCCCGCCCAAGAACGTGTTTGCGCGGGCCGTCCCCCGAGACACGCCGCACCCCGGCCCCGAACGCGCCGCCGTCCGGGGGCGGCCCTCTGCGCGGCGGGGGCGGATGTGCTACACTATGCCGACATTCTCCGAGGAGTGCCGAAATGCAGAAGAGCCAACGAATCGCCGTGCTTGTGCCGTGCTACAACGAGTCGCTCACCATCGCGAAGGTGGTGCGGGACTTCCGCGCCCAGCTGCCCGACGCGGAGATCTGGGTCTACGACAACAACAGCACGGACGGCTCGGGCGCGTTGGCGGAGGCCGCCGGGGCGAAGGTGCGCCATGTGCGCCAGCAGGGCAAGGGGCACGTGGTGCGCCGGATGTTCCAGGAGATCGAGGCCGACGTCTACGTGATGGTGGACGCGGACGACACCTATCCCGCCGACGAGGTGGGCAAGCTGATCGCGCCGGTGCTCTCCGGCGAGGCGGACATGGTGAACGGCGACCGCCTCTCCTCCACGTACATGACGGAGAACAAGCGCCCGGGGCACAACTTCGGCAACACGCTGGTGTGCACGCTGATCCGCCTGCTCTGGGGGCAGCGGGTGCATGACGTGATGACGGGCTATCGGGCCTTCTCGCGCCTGTTCGTGAAGAGCTGCCCGGTGTTGGCCCAGGGCTTCGAGATCGAGACGGAGATGACGCTGCACACGCTGGACAAGCGCATGAGCCTGGTGGAGGTGCCCGTGCAGTACCGCGACCGCCCGGCGGGCTCGTTCTCGAAGCTCAACACGGTGCGCGACGGGATGCGCGTGCTGCTGACGATCTTCAACCTCTTCCGCTTTTACCGCCCCGAGCTCTTCTTCGGCGCGGTGGGGGGCGCGCTGCTGATTGTCGCGGCGGGGCTCTTCGTGCCGGTGCTGGCGGAGTATTTCCGGACGGGGCTGGTGCCGCGCGTGCCCACGCAGATCTTCTCGGGCTTCCTGGCGATCGCCGGGCTGCTCTCCTTCGGCGTGGGGCTGATTTTGGGCGCGTGCAAGAAGCAGTCCGACCAATTGTTCGAGATTCTCACGGCGCAGGAAAAGGGCCGTGAGGTGCAGAGGAGCTGAGATGGCCGAGCAACCCAAGGAGCCCGCCTCCGACAACGTTCAGGCGCCCCCGCCGCCCAACCCCAAAAAGACCCCCAAGGGTGCGCCCCGGGAGCCCGACGACAACGGGCCGAAGTGGCGCCGCCCGCTCATCGTCTGGATCCTGCTGGGGGTCTTCATCCTCTCGCTCGTCGGCGTCTTCCGGGGCGGGAACGAGGGGCTGACGCAGCCGCTGGGGGGCGGGGCCGCCGCGCCGCTGAGCCAGTTTGACTTCTGGAAGCGGGTGGAGGCCGGGCGCGTCCTCGGGAACGACGGGCGCCCCGCGGGCAACGCCTCCCTGCCGCAGGCGCTGCTGGTGCGCGAGGACAATGGCGCGACCTTCCTGGAGGGCCGTTGGGTGGAGGCCGCGCAGGACGGCGCGCCGAAGGCGCAGGGGCGGCCCTTCCGCCTGAACGTCCTGGACGTCTCCGGGCTGGAGGATCGCCTCGCCGAGGCGGGGGTCAAGATCGTCCAGGAGAACCGCCGCAACCTGTTGGGCGCGGTCTTGGTCTCCATCCTGCCGCTGCTGCTCATCTGCCTGCTTTTCTATTTCCTCATCGCGCGCCAGATGAAGGGGATGGGCGGCGACGGCGGGCCCTTCGCCTTCGGCAAGTCCCGTGCGCGCCTGCTCAGCAAAGAGGACGCCAAGGTGCGCTTCAAGGACGTGGCCGGCGTGGACGAGGCGAAGGAGGAGGTGCAGGAGATCGTTGAGTTCCTGCGCGACCCCAAGCGCTTCGAGGCCCTCGGCGGGCGCGTCCCCAAGGGCGTCCTCCTCATGGGCCCCCCCGGCACCGGAAAGACCTTGCTGGCAAAGGCCATCGCCGGCGAGGCCAAGGTGCCCTTCTTCAGCATCAGCGGCTCGGACTTCGTGGAGATGTTCGTGGGCGTCGGCGCCAGCCGCGTGCGTGACATGTTCGCCCAGGCCAAGAAGAACGCGCCCTGCATCCTCTTCATCGACGAGATCGACGCCATCGGCCGCACGCGCTTCACCGGCATCGGCGGCGGCCACGACGAACGCGAGCAGACCCTCAACGCCATGCTCGTGGAGATGGATGGCTTCGAGGGCAACACCGGCGTCATCGTCATGGCCGCCACCAACCGCGTGGACGTCCTTGACCCCGCCCTCACCCGCCCCGGCCGTTTCGACCGCCAGATTGTCGTCGACCTCCCCACCGTCGAGGGCCGCCTCGCCATCCTCAAGGTCCATGCCGCCAAGGTGCGGCTCGGCCCCGACGTCGACCTCCAGCGCATCGCCCGCGGCACCCCGGGCTTCTCCGGCGCAGACCTCGCCAATCTGCTCAACGAGGCGGCGCTGCTCGCCGCCCGCGAGCGCCGGACCGACGTCTGCCACGCCGACCTCGAGGAGGCGCGCGACAAGATCCTCTGGGGCCGCGAGCGCCGTTCCCACGCGATGGCCGACCGCGACCGCCGCATCACGGCCTGGCACGAAGGCGGCCACGCCCTCGCCCAAGTCCTTCTCGACCACACCGAGCCCCTCCACAAAGTCACCATCATCCCCCGTGGTCGGGCCTTGGGCGCGACCATGACCCTCCCCGAGCGCGACGTCCTCAACCGCACGGAGGCCGAGATGAAGGATATGCTCGTGGTGCTCACCGCGGGCAGGATCGCCGAGCGACTCTTCACCGGCGACCTTTCCACCGGCGCCTCCCAGGACATCAAGATGGCCACCCGCCTTGCCCGCCAGATGGTCTGCGCCTATGGCATGAGCGAGGCGTTCGGCTTCCAGGCCTTCGGCGACAATGAGGAGCAGGTCTACCTCGGGCGCGAGCTGGGCCGCAAGCAGGATCACTCCGAGGCCACCGCCCAGACCATCGACGCCGAGGTCTCCCGTCTGCTGCGCGAGGCCTACATCCGCGGCGAGCGGCTCATCTCCGAGAACAAGGAGCGCCTCGCCCAGCTCGTCGACTATCTGCTTGAGGTCGAGACCGCCGACGGCCGCGACGTCGAGCGCCTGGTCAAGACCGGCGAGCGCCCCGCGCCCAAACCCAAGGCCATCCCCGCGCCGGCGCCCCGCGTCATCGCCGTCGACGGGCCCAGCGGCGCCGGCAAATCCTCCGTCTCCCGCGCCGTGGGGCGGCGTCTCGGCTTCCTCCATGTCGACAGCGGCGCGCTCTACCGCATCGTCACCTGGCAATGCCTTGAGCGGGGCGTCGACACCGCCGACCCCGCCGCCGTCGCCGCGCTCGCCGAGACGCTCCGGATCGACTGCAAGCCCGAGGACGGCCGCGTCGTCTTCGAGATCGACGGCGTCCGCCCCGACAAGGAGCTCCGCGAGCCCCGCATCAACGCCCACGCCTCCCCCGTCGCCACCGTCCCCGCGGTCCGCGCGAAGGTCACCGAGCTGCTCCGTTCCCTCACCCGCTTCGGCGACCTCATCGTGGAGGGGCGCGACATCACCACCGCCGTCTTCCCCGAGACCCCCGCGCGCTTCTACCTCGAGGCCGACCCCGCCGTCCGGGCCCAGCGCCGCCAGGCCGAGGAAGTCCAGAAGGGCGTCGCCAACCAGACCGTCGAGGCCGTCCAAGCCTCGCTGCTGGCCCGCGACAAGATCGATTCCTCCCGCGCCTGCGCCCCCCTCCGCAAGGCCGATGGCGTCACCGTCATCGACTCCACCCACCTCGGCCTCGACCAAGTCATCCAGGCCGTCCTCGACGCCCTGCCGCCCGACTGGCGCCCCGCCGCCGAGCCCAAACCCGAGGAGTCCGCCCATGCCTAAACTCCGCCTTGCCGTGCTCGGCTCCGGCGCCGGCACCAACATGCAGTCCATCCTCGACGCCATCGCCGGCGGCACCCTCGACGCCGAGGTCGTCTGCGTGATCTCCGACGTCGCGGACGCGCCCATCCTCGAGCGCGCCCGCCGCCACAACATCCCCGCGCGCTTCCTCTCCGCCGCCCCCTACAAGACCAAGCTCGAGGGCCCCGCCGAGGAGGCCTACATCCAGGCCATCCGCGAGGTCGGCGCCGACACCGTCGTGCTCGCCGGCTTCATGCGCATCGTCAAGCCTGGCCTTCTCGCCGCCTTCCCCGGGCGCGTCCTCAACATCCACCCCGCCCTGCTCCCCGCCTTCCCCGGCCTTCACTCGTGGAAGCAGGCCTTGGACTACGGCTGCAAGGTCGCCGGGTGCACCGTCCACTTCGTCGACGCCGGCACCGACAGCGGCCCCATCATCGTGCAGCGGACCGTCCCCGTCCTTGAGGGCGACACCCCCGAGACCCTCCACGCCCGCATTCAGGCGCAGGAGCATTTGGCCTATCCCGAGGCCCTCCGCCTGCTTGCCGCCGGCCGCCTCTCCATCCGCGGCCGCACCGTCGCCATCGCTTGATGCCCCGCCTTTTGGGAAAACTGGGCCGTCCGCCAATAGAGGCGGGCGGCCCCTTTCGTTTTCGGGGGCGGCGCGCGTGCGGCCGACCGTTCGCGGCGGGGCGTCGGGAACGAGATTGCGGGCCTCGTTTCCCGGATCGCGCCGCAAGTCACCCTCGGGGACGGCGCGGCGCCTGCCTGACCCCGCCGCGTTTGGGGTGGGCGCGGCGCGGAGGACGGGGATTGGGCGGGGCGCAAAAATTACGGAATACCCCTTGACCAAATTGGGGGGGTGGTATATTAGTGGCCAATGAAGGGTGCTGTGCCCTTCGCAACCCCGAAAGGAGAAACCATGAAACGTCTGTCCCTGTTTTGTGTCGTGCTCGGCTTGGCCGGGATGGCACAGGCCATCACCTTCGACTGGAGCCAAGCCGCCGACGTCTCCCTGACGCGCGACGCGGCGAGCGGCGTCTACACCGCCGCCGATCTCGACATCGCCGCCGGGAGCGCCTTCGCCATCCAGCTCACGGTCCATGTCGCGAATCCCGCCGACTTCAACTATTACTCAACGTGGTATTCCAACCGGGCCTTCCTGACGCTGGGCAACGCGGACGGGCGGCAGCTGACCATCGACAACCGTTATCACACGCAAGACCGCGACCAGCCGATGGGCGTCTGGGCGGGCGGCGTCTACCAAACCATCGACGCGACGTTGGAGATGGCCGCGGAGAACCGCTTCGTCTTCGCCTACGACCCGGAGGCCAGGGAGATGACCATCACCCAGAACGGCAGGCTCATCGCCACGCTGGACGAGAAGGCGCTGCCCGAGTTCGCCGCCATCACCACCCTCTCGCTGGCGGGCTGGGCGGACGCCGACGGGACGCTGCACGACGCGTGGGCCGACTCCGCGCTCCTTCCCCTCGACCCCGACAATTGGTCGATCGACAACGTTTCCTATACCGTCTCACTTCTCCCCGAGCCCACCGCCTTGGCGCTGCTTGCGCTGGGCGTGGCCGGCGCGGCGCTCCGGCGCCGCGCGGCCTGAGGCCGGGACTGTCTGTGTGAGCCACCCCCGCCCGTCATCGGGCGGGGGTTTTTCCTTGCCGGCGCGCGGCGCAGGGGAGACTGGCCCGCGTCGGCGGCCGGGGCGGCGCGGTTATGGTATAATTCCCCGCCAGTCAAAACGAGGATTTCAGCGACATGGACGAAAACGCGCACGCACCCGCCGAGGAATCGGACACCGCACGGCACTTCCTGCGGCAGTGGATCGAGGAGGATTTGGCGGCGGGGAGGAACGACGGCACGGTGGTGACGCGCTTCCCGCCGGAGCCGAACGGATGGATCCACATCGGCCACGCCAAGGCCGTCTGGGTGGATTTCGGGATGGCCGCGCTCTTCGGCGGCAAGTGCCATCTGCGCATGGACGACACGAACCCTTCGAAGGAATCCGAGGCGTTCGTGGAGCAGCTGAAGCGCGACATCGCGTGGCTGGGGTATCGCTGGGACGCCTTTTTCTATGCGTGCGACCGCTTTGAGGCGATGTGGGCCATCGCCGAGGAGTTGATCCGCCGCGGCCAGGCCTACGTCTGCGAGCTGTCGCAGGAGGCGTGGAAGGCCTATCGCGGCGTGCCGACGCAGCCGGGCAAGCCCTCGCCGTGGCGCGACCGCCCCGCGGCGGAGAGTCTGGAGCTCTTCCGGCGGATGCGCGCGGGCGAGTTCCCCGAGGGGAGCCGCTGCCTGCGGGCGAAGATCGACATGGCCTCGCCGAACATCCATTTCCGCGACCCCGTCATCTACCGCATCGTGGATCTGCCGCATTACCGGACGGGCACGGCGTGGCATTGTTACCCGATGTACGACTTCGCGCATCCCATCGAGGACGCGTTGGAGGGGGTGACGCACTCGATGTGCACGCTGGAGTTCGAGGTCCACCGCCCGCTCTACGATTGGGTCATCGACCGGCTGGCCGAGCAGGGGCGCCTCGTGACGCGCGGGGGCAAGGCCATCCGCCCGCAGCAGCGCGAGTTCGCCCGCCTCAACCTTTCCTACACTGTGATGAGCAAGCGGCTGCTCCGGCAGCTGGTGGAGGAGGGGCGCGTGGATGGGTGGGACGACCCGCGCATGCCCACCGTGGCCGGGATGCGCCGCCGCGGCTACACCGCCGCCGCCATCCGCGACCTCTGCGAGCGCACGGGCATCTCCAAATACAAGTCCCTCACCGACCTGGCGCTGTTGGAATGGTGCGTGCGCGACGACCTCAACCGCATCGCCACGCGCCGCATGGCCGTGCTCAACCCCGTCAAGCTGGTGATCGACAACCTGCCCGAGGACGCCGAGCTCCCCGCCGAGGTGCCCAACAACCCCGAAGACCCCGCCGCCGGCACGCGCCGCCTGCTCTGCACGCGCGAGCTGTGGATCGAGCGCGACGACTTCATGGAGGTGCCCGTCCGGAAGTTCTTCCGCGTGACGGTCGGCAACGAGGTGCGCCTGCGCGGCGCCTGCCTCTTCACCTGCACCCATCTGGTGAAGGACGCCGCCGGGAACGTGACGGAGATTCACGGCACCTACGACCCCGACGCCAAAGGCGGCAACCCCGCCGACGGCCGCAAGGTGCGCGGCACCATCCACTGGGTCAGCGCCAAGCACGCCAAGACCGCCGAGGTGCGGCTCTACGACCGCCTTTTCGCGTTGGAGGACCCGATGGCCTGCCCGAGCGGCAACTTCTTGGACGCGCTGAACCCCGAGAGCATGCGCACCGTCACCGCCTATGTCGAGCCCGCCCTCGCCGAGGCCGTCCCCGGCGAGCATTACCAGTTCGAGCGCGTGGGCTACTTCACGCCCGACTGCCACGCCTCCAAACCCGGCGCGCCCGTCTTCAACCGAACCGTCACCCTCAAGGATTCCTTCAAGAAGTAAGCGGCCTTTGCTATACTGTGCCGCCAAAAGGAACACGCCATGCTCGAACTCAAAGGTGTCTTCAGCGCGCTCGTCACGCCCTTCAACACGGACGGCTCCGTGGATTACGGCGCCCTGCGCGCGCTTGTCCAGTGGCAGATCGCGGAGGGGGTCGCGGGCGTGAGCCCCGTCGGCACCACCGGCGAAAGCCCCACCCTCAGCCCGGCCGACCACCTCAAGGTCATCGAGGCCACCGTCGAGGCCGTCGGCGGCAAGGCGCGGATCATCGCCGGCACCGGCGCCAACTCCACCGAGGAGGCCATCCACCTGACCAAGGAGGTGCTCGGGCTGGGCGTCGACGCCACGCTCCAGGTGACCCCTTACTACAACAAGCCCAACGCCGAGGGCCTCTACCGCCATTTCGCCGCCGTCGCCGACCTGGGACTGCCCGTGGTGCTTTACAACGTGCCCGGCCGCAGCGCCAAGGAGATCCCGCTCGCCGTCGTGGAGCGTCTGGCGCGGCACCCGAACGTCTGCGCCATCAAGGAGGCCGCCGGCAGCGTCGAGCGCGTCTCGGCCATCCGCCACCTCTGCCCCGGTCTCACCGTGCTCTCCGGCGACGATTCGCTCACGCTCCCGATGCTCTCGGTGGGCGCGCAGGGCGTCATCTCCGTCGCCTCCAACGTCATCCCGCGTGCGATGTCCGAGATGGTGGGCCTGGCGCTGGGGGGCGACTTCGTGAAGGCCCGCGCGTACCACGAGCGTTACTACCCCCTTTTCCGCGACCTCTTCCGCGACACCAACCCCATCCCCGTCAAGGCCGCCCTCGGCATGATGGGCAAGATCCGGCCCGTCTACCGTCTGCCCCTCTGCCCGCCCGACGAGGCCTGCGCCGCTGCCCTCCGCGCGACGCTCGCCACCCTCGGCCTCATCCCCGCCTAAGGAGTCCCGCATGAAACTCGCCATTCTGGGCGGCGCCGGCCGCATGGGGCAGATGCTCCTCGCCTGCGCCAAGGAGCAAGGCGCCGAGGTCGTCGCCGTCACCGAGGCCCCCGGCTCGCCCCACATCGGCCAGACCGCCGCGCCCGGCCTTGTCTATCGGGAGGATTGGCCCGCCGAGGCCGACACGGTCATCGACTTCACCTTCCACGCCTGCGTCATCCCCAACCTCCGCGCCGCCGTCGCCAACCGCCAAGCCTACGTGCTCGGCACCACCGGCCTCACGCCCGAGGAGCGCGCCGCGGTGGACGAGGCCGCCGCCTCCATCCCCCTCTGCTTCGCGCCCAACTTCTCCCTTGGCGTCAACCTCCTCCTTGAGCTTGTCCGCCGCGCCGCCTCCGTCTTGGACGACGGCTACGACGCCGAGATCGTCGAGATGCACCACCGCCACAAGAAGGACGCCCCCAGCGGCACCGCGCTTGGCCTTGCCAACGCCCTCGCCGCCGGCCGCGGCGCGGCGTTGGACGCGGTGGCCGTCTATGGCCGCCATGGCATCGTCGGCGAGCGCCCCCGCGGCGAGATCGGCATCCACGCCCTCCGCGGCGGCTCGGTGGTGGGCGACCACACCGTCATCTTCGCGGCCGACGAGGAGCGCGTGGAGATCACCCACAAAGCCTCCTCCCGCGCCGCCTTCGCCAAGGGTGCCATCAAGGCCGCGCAGTGGCTCCAAGGCCGCGCCCCCGGGCTTTACGACATGCGCGACGTCCTCGGCTTCAAGGATTGAGCCCATGCCGCGCGCCGTCATCGCGCTCGGCAGCAACCAGGGCCTCCGCGAGGAGGCCCTTTCCAATGCGCGGGAGGCCATCGCCGCCCTCCCCGGCACGCGCGTCCTCAAGGCCGCCCGCCGGTATGAGACCGCCCCCGTGGACGTCCCCCCGCAATTCGCCCATCTCACCTTCCTCAACTCCGCCCTTCTCGTCGAGACCGCCCTTTCGCCCGAGGCGCTCCTTGCCGCGCTGCTTGGGATCGAGGCGGGGGCCGGCCGTGTCCGCATCCTCCGCAACGGTCCGCGCCCCATCGATCTCGACCTGATTCTCTATGAGGGCGAGGCCCGCGCCACCCCTTCCCTCACGCTTCCCCATCCGCGCGCGCACCTCCGCGCGTTCGTGCTCCAGCCCCTCGCCGACCTCGGCATCACACGCGCCGATCTGCTCGCCAACCGAATCCCCTGAATGGCCTTTCCCCCCTCCCGCGCCTCCACGAAGGAAGAGCCCGCGATCGAGGGGGAACCGCGGCGTCTTTGGCATCGAGGTACGGCGTGTTCCGGGAAACGGCCCGCGCAAACACGTTCCCCCGGCCGTGGGCCGGGGGGCGGCGTTCAGGCCCAGCGAAGACGGGTGAGGGAGAGGACGCGCTCGAACTCGGCGCGCGTGCGGGTGAGTTTGAGCGCGTCCCACAGGCGGCGGCCATCCGCGAACGAGGCGGAGAGGTAGCCCCACGCCTCCTTGAGATGGCCCAGGAGCGCGTGGTCGCCGGGGGAGACGGCGGCGGTTCGGGCCACGAACGTCTCGTGCCAGGCGTGGAAACGGTCGAGGTCTCGGGTGTCCCTCCCGGCCTGGACGCTCTCGGCCAGGAAGGGATTGGCCACCAGCCCGCGGCCGATCATCCAGCGCGAGACGGCGGGGAAACGCTCGGCGAGGCGCCGGAGATCCGCGGGCGTCCGGATGTCGCCGTTGTAGACGAGGGGGAGCGCGCAGCCCTCGGCCACGCGGGCGAAGGCGTCGAGATCCACCGTGCCGGCGTACATCTGCCGGGCGGTGCGGGGGTGGACGCAGAGCTCGCGGAGGGGAAAGGATTGGATGAGGGGCAGGCGCTTGGGCAGGAGGGTGGCGTCGTCAAGGCCAAGGCGGACCTTGAGGGAGAGATGGCCGGGGCCGAGGGTTTCGCAGCCGGCCTCCAGCATGGCGGCGAGGGCGGCCTCGTCGCGCAGAAGCCCGGCGCCGCGCCCCTTCTTGGCCACGAAGGGCCAAGGACAGCCGGCGTTGAGGTCCACGTCCGCGTAGCCGAGCGCCTGGATGGCGCGGAGCATGACGCGGAACTGTCCGGGATCCTTGCCGATGACCTGCGGGACGAGCGGCAGGCCGGCCGGCTGCGCGGCGGGGTCCAGCCCGCGCAGGATCTCCGGCTTGACGCGCGCCCCCTGGACGGTGGCGACGAAGGGGGCCACCGCGCGATCCACGCCGCCGATGTGCGCGCACAGCGCCTGGCGGAAGGGAAGCCCCGTCACGCCGCGCAAGGGTGCCAGGATCAGTTCCATCAGAGGTCGGCGAAGGGGTTGTTGGAGAAGCCGGAGCCGCGTTGGGGGCGCGGGGTGGAGGGACCCCGGCGGCCGCCGCGCGGGGGGCGGGCCCCGTCGCCGCCCTTGCGATCGGTCCGGGCGGAGAGGGAGATGCGGCGGCGGGCGAGGTCGACGTCGAGCACGCGCACGGTGAGGCGGTCGCCGGCCTTGACGACGGCGGCGGGGTCGCGGACGTAATGGTTGGCGAGCTCGGAGACGTGGACGAGGCCATCCTGGTGGACGCCGATGTCGACGAAGGCGCCGAAGGCGGTGACGTTGGTGACGACGCCCTCGAGGGTCATGCCGGGGCGGACGTCCTCGATGGCGCAGACGTCCTCGCGGAAGGCGGGGGGCTCGAAGGTGGCGCGGGGGTCGCGGCCGGGCTTGCGGAGCTCGTCGAGGATGTCGCGGAGGGTGAGGGCGCCGACCTCGTCGCTCTCGTAACGCGCGGGCTGGATCTTGGCGATGGCGGCGTCGTTGCCGACAAGCCGCTCCAAGGGGAGCCCGGCGTCCTCGGCCATGCGGCGGACGAGGGCGTAGCGCTCGGGGTGGACGGCGGAGCGGTCGAGCGGGTTCTTGCCCTCGCGGATGCGGAGGAACCCGGCGCACTGCTCGAAGGTCTTGGCGCCCAGCCCGGGGACGCGGAGGAGATCCCCGCGCTCGGCGAAGGCGCCGTGCTCGTTGCGATAGTCGACGATCCGCTTGGCAAGGGTGGGGCCGATGCCGGAGACGCGGGTGAGGAGCGGGGCGCTGGCGGTGTTGAGCTCCACGCCCACGCGGTTCACGCAGCTGACGACGACCTCGTCGAGCTTGGTGGCCAGGAGGCTTTGGCTGACGTCGTGCTGGTATTGCCCGACGCCGATGGCCTTGGGGTCGATCTTGACCAGCTCGGCCAAGGGGTCCTGAAGGCGGCGGCCGATGGAGATGGCGCCGCGCACGGTGAGGTCAAGGTCGGGGAACTCCTCTCGGGCGACCTCGCTGGCGGAGTAGACCGAGGCGCCGGATTCGCTGACGGAGACGACGATGGTCTCCTCGTCGCCCATGCGGCGGAGGGTCTGGCGCACGAAGCGCTCGGTCTCGCGGCCGGCGGTGCCGTTGCCCACCGCGATGGCGTAGGGGCGGCATTTGGCCACGAGCTTCATGAACTCGACGGCGGCGGCGACCTCGCCGCTCGGCCCCTGGGAGGGGTAGATGGTGGTGTTTTGGAGGAACTTCCCGGTGGCGTCGAGGGCCACGCATTTGCAGCCCGTGCGGATGCCGGGGTCGACGCCGATGACGGGGCGCTCGCCCAAGGGGGCCTGAAGCAGGAGGTGGCGGAGGTTCTCCGCGAAGACCTCGACGGCCTCGGCGTCCGCGCGCTGCTTGAGCTCCACCGCGATGTCCAGCTCGATGCTGGGGGCGAGGAGGCGCTTGAGGCCGTCCTGCGCGGCCGTCCGCAGCTCGGCCGCCCACGGGCTGGCCTCGCGCAGGGCGAAGCGTTCCAGCGCCTTGGCGAGGATCGGCTCCGTGTCCACCCGCAGGGAGACGTGCAGGACACCTTCCGCCTCGCCGCGCTTGATGGCGAAATAGCGGTGGGAGGGGATCTCCGCGATGGGCTCCTCGAAGTCGTAATACTGCTCGTACTTGGTGGGCTGGGCGGGGGGCGGGTCGGAGACCTCGGCGCGGATGGCGCCGTGCTTGGCGAACCAGCCGCGGGCGAAGCCGCGGAGCTCGGCGTCCTCGGCGATGCGCTCGGCCACGATGTCGCGGGCGCCCCGGAGGGCGGCGGCCGCGTCGGGCACCTCCTTGTCGGGGGCCACGAAGGGCGCGGCGGCGGCCTGGGGATCCTCGGGGCCTTGGGCCAGCAGGAGCTCGGCGAGCGGCTCCAGGCCGCGTTCGCGGGCCATGCTGGCGCGGGTGCGGCGCTTGGGGCGGTAGGGGAGGTAGAGATCCTCGAGCGCGGCGCGCGTCTTGCAGGCCAGGATGGCGGCCTTGAGGTCGTCGGTGAGCTTGCCCTGCTGGATGATGGAGGAGAGGATGGCCTCGCGGCGGGCCTCCAGTTCCCGGTGATAGGCCAGGCGTTCCTGGATGGCGGCGATCTGCACCTCGTCGAGGTTGCCGTGCGCCTCTTTGCGATAGCGGGCGATGAAGGGGATGGTGCAGCCTTCCTCCAGCAGTTTGGCCACCGCCGCGATCTGGCGCGGCGAGATGTTCAGCTCGGAGGCGAGGTCCGGCAGCAGACGCGCGATGTCCATGTCGCCTCCGTCAGGCCAGGCGCACGTCGGCCTTCGCGCGCAGCTCCGCCACGTGGTCGGAGACGGCCTGCCCGCGCGCCGCGTGGAAGAGGAAGCCGGCGACCTTGTCGCGGATCTCCTCGAGGGTCGGCGTGCGGCCCTGCTCCTCGCCGGTCTTGACGATGATGTGGTAGCCGAATGGGGTCTCCAAGATCTCGGAGACGGTGTTGAGCGCGAGCGCGAAAGCGGCCTCCTCGAAGGGCTTGACCATCATGCCGCGCCCGAACCAGCCGAGGGAGCCGCCGTTGCGCTGGCCGCTGGGGCAGTCGCTGTGGGCCTTGGCCTCGTCGGCGAAGGTGCTCTCGCCCTTGACGATGCGTGTGCGGATGGCCTCCAGCTTGTCGCGCGCGGCCGCCTTGTCCGCCGGGCTGTCGCTGGCGGGCTTGACGAGGATGTGCTGGGCCAGGACGCGGTCTTGGGTGGTGTACTCGTCTTTGTGGGCCTCGTAGTGGGCGCGGATGGCCTCCTCGGTGGGCTGGGGGACGGCGGCGCAGACCTGGTCGATGAGCTTGTTGATCATTACGCCTTGGCGGAGTTCCTGCTTGAAGGCCTCGACGGTGAGCCCCTGGGCCGCGATGGCCTTCTCGAGCGCCGCGTGGTCGCCGCCGAACTGCCGCACGTAGGTTTCGAACTGCGCGTCCAGGTCGTCGCCCGAGACGGGGATGGAGAGGCGCTTGGCCTCCTCGATCAGCAGTTTGGTGCCGATGGCCTGATCCAGGGCGCGGCCGCGGAGGGTGTCCAGCTGGAGGCGGATCTGGTCGTCCGCCATGCCCTGCTGACGATAGAAATGGATGAGGCGCTGCAGCTCGAAATCCACCGCCTGTTGGGGGATTGGCTCCCCGTTCACCGTCGCCACAATCTGTTCTGCCATGGTCGTGCCTTTCCTATGGGTTGCAATGGCCGCATAGTCTAGCATAACCACCGGGCGCGGGTTTGCAAACCACGCCCTCCCGGAGGCCGCGCCGTGCCCCCGCCTCTCCGCGCCGGCAATAGTGTCCGGTAAAAGTTTTAAGGGGTAAAAGACAAAAAGCGATTGTTGGCGTATCCTATAAAAAGCAATC
>CALXSF010000002.1 GCA_944391055.1 uncultured Kiritimatiellota bacterium
CGCCCCCATCGTCTATCGGCTAGGACACAAGGTTCTCATCCTTGGAAGAGCGGTCCGACTCCGCTTGGGGGTGCCATTTAGGGGATTTGTCCACGCCCCCATCGTCTATCGGCTAGGACACAAGGTTCTCATCCTTGGAAGAGCGGTCCGACTCCGCTTGGGGGTGCCATCCGGAGAGGTGGCAGAGCCTGGTTGAATGCACATGACTCGAAATCATGCGTGCCGCAAGGTACCGGGGGTCCGAATCCCTCCCTCTCCGCCACTTTTGCAGCAACCGGGGCGCCTCAGGCACTGAGGGGCCCTTTGTTTTTGGAGTCGAGCGACGATGAGGAAGCGCGGGAAAGAGCCAGAGAAGGTGACGTGTTCGTTCTGCGGGCGCGAGGCGGAGGCGGAGCGTTGCGTGATGGGGCACGACGGCGTGACCGCGTTGTGCGACCGGTGCATGGTGGAGGTGGCCGAGAGCATGCTGGCGACGAACGAGCGCTTCGCGCCGCTGCGCGAGATGGTGGCCGAGCGGATGCAGGAGCTGGAGGGCGCCGGGGCGGCGCCGGGGCGGCGCCGGGGCGCGCAGCGCGGGCTGCCGCCGGTGGAGGTGCCGCCGCCGCCGGAGATCAAGGCGTTCCTGGACCAGTACGTCGTGGGCCACGAGCGGGTGAAGCGCCTGCTCGCGGTGGCGGTCCACAACCATTACCGCCGCCTGAACCAGAGGGACGCGGGGAAGGACGACGCCTTCGCGGACGTGGAGTTCTAGAAGAGCAACGTGCTGCTGATCGGCCCGACGGGCTGCGGCAAGACCCTCTTCGCCAAGACGTTGGCGCGGATGCTGAAGGTGCCCTTCGCCATCGCGGACGCGACGACGGTGACGGAGGCCGGCTACGTGGGCGAGGACGTGGAGAACATCCTCCTCTACCTGCTCCAGAACTGCGGGATGGACGTGCGCCAGGCCCAGCGCGGCATCGTCTACATCGACGAGATCGACAAGATCGCGCGCAAGACCGAGAACACCTCCATCACGCGCGACGTGAGCGGCGAGGGCGTGCAGCAGGCCCTGCTGAAGATCATCGAGGGCACGGTGGCGCACGTGCCGGAGAAGGGCGGGCGCAAGCACCCGCAGGCGGAGTACATCCCGGTGGACACCTCGAACATCCTCTTCATCTGCGGCGGGGCGTTCGTGGGGCTGGACGAGAAGATCAAGGCGCGCCTGGGCAAGAAGGCCATCGGCTTCGTGGACGCGGAGCGCGAGGCGCGCGAGGCGCAGGACCGCGTGCTGGCGCAGGTGCAGCCGGAGGATCTGGTCAGCTTCGGCCTCATCCCGGAGTTCGTGGGGCGCCTGCCGGTGGTGGCGAAGATGGGCGAGCTCTCGGAGGATGAGCTGGTGCGCATCCTGACGGAGCCCAAGAACGCGGTGGTGCGGCAGTACCAGAAGCTGCTGGCGATGGAGGGCGTCACGCTCCGCTTCGCGGACGGCGCGCTGCGGGCCATCGCCCGCGAGGCGTTGCGGCGCAAGACGGGCGCGCGCGGCCTGCGCGCCATCATGGAGCAGGTGATGGCCGACTTCATGTATGACCTGCCGGGGAGCCCGGAGGCGCGGGGGCGCACGCTCGAGATCGACGAGGCGACGGTGGCAGGCAAGCTCGCCGCCGCGGAGGCGTGACCATGCGCGTCATCGGCCCGCACGTCTCCGCCGCCGGCTCGCCGGCCGCCGCCGTGGCGAACGCGTTGGCGGTGGGGGCGACGGGGTTCGCGCTTTTCGTGAAGAACCAGCGGCAGTGGGTGGGCAAGCCGTTGCCGGCGGAGGACGCGGCGGCGTTCCGCGCGGCGATGGCGGCGGCGCCTTACGCGCCGGGGCAGGTGCTGCCGCACGCGGGCTACCTCATCAACCTGGCGAACCCGGACGGGGAGAAGCACGCCAAGAGCGTGGCGTCGCTGCTCGACGAGCTGCGGCGGTGCGAGGCGCTGGGGCTGGACCGGCTGAACCTGCACCCGGGCTCGCACCTGAACCAGCTGTCGCCGGAGGCGGCGTGCGACCGGGTGGCCGAGAGCATCAACCGCGTGCTGGAGGAGACGCGCGGCGTGACCGTCGTCATCGAGAACACGGCTGGGCAGGGGGCCTATCTGGGGGCGGAGCCGGAGCAGTTGGGGCGCATCGTGGCGGGGGTGGGGGACAAGGCGCGCGTGGGGATCTGCCTGGACACGGCCCACGCCTTCGCGGCGGGCTTCGACCTGCGCACGGAGGCGGGGCTGGAGGCTTTCCTCGGGCGGGTGGATCGGGCGGTGGGGCTGCGTTATCTGCGCGGGATGCACCTGAACGACTCGAAGGGGGCGCTGGGGTCGCACCTGGACCGGCACGAATCGCTGGGCAAGGGCTTTTTGGGGTGGGCGCCCTTCCTGGCCTTGGCGCGCGACCCGCGTTTGGAGGACGTGCCGCTCATCCTGGAGACGCCCGACGCGACGCTTTGGCCGGAGGAGACGCGGCGTCTGCTGGACGCCTGATTGTGGTATACTCTGCCGCCATGCTAGAGACGCTCCACGTATCCGCCCTCCCCAACGGCATCCGCGTCGTCACCTTGGCCAAGCCGGAGGCCGAGGGCGTGCAGGTGGCCATCCGCGCGCAGGTCGGCAGCCGCAACGAGCCCGAGGCGCTCAACGGTGCCAGCCACCTCATCGAGCACATGCTTTTCAAGGGCACGGCGCGGCGTTCGGCCAAGGCCATCTCGCAGGCCATCGAGGGCCAGGGCGGCCTCATCAACGCCTACACCGACCGCGACACCACCTGTTACTACGCGCGCGTGCCGTATGACAAGGCCCGCGTGGCCCTCGACGTGCTGGGCGACCTGTTCTACAACGCCACCTTCGACCCCAAGGAGCTCGACCGCGAACGGCGCGTCGTCGCCGAGGAAATCCGGATGTACGACGACCAGCCCGACAGCGTGGCGCTCGACCGCCTGGCCATGCAGCTCTGGTCGGGGCATCCCCTCGGCCGGCCCATCGCCGGGAGCGTGGAGGGCGTCCTCGCCATGCCGCGCGAGGCGATCTTGGCCTACCGCGCGGCGAACTACGCCCCGCGGCGGACGGTCTTCTCCTTCGCCGGGCGGGTGGAGCACGAGGCGTGCGTGAAGGCGGTGGAGCGGCTGGCCGGGCATCTGCGCGACCCCGAGGGGCTGCGCGAGCCGGAGCCGTACACGCGGGCCATCCCGCTGGATCCCTTTTCGCTGACGCGGCGCGACATCCAGCAGACGCAGCTGGCCTTCGGCTGGCGGACGCCGGGGCTGCTGGACGCGCGGAGCCAGGCGTTCGCCTTCCTCTCCGGCCTGCTCGGCGAATCGATGATGTCGCGCCTCTTCCAGAGCATCCGTGAACGGCATGGGCTGTGCTACAGCGTGAGCAGCGACGCGACGGCCTATGCCGACTGCGGCGCGCTGTTCGTCGCCGCCGGGTGCCACCCCGACAAGGCGTTCCGCTGCGCCAAGGCCATCCTGGCCGAGATCCGCCGCCTTGCCGACCGCCCCGTCCCCGCCGCCGAGATGCGCCGCACGCGCGATTACCTCTGCGGCCGTTTCCGTCTGCGGATGGATGGCACGCCGATCGGGTGGGCCGTCGGCCGCGTCCTGGCCGGCCTGCCGACCGACCCGGAAAGCGTGCTGGAGGCGCTGCGCGCCGTTACCGCGGAGGACGTGCGCGCGCTCGCCCAACGCTTTTTGTCCCCCGAGGGCCTGGCCATGGCCGTGGTCGCGCCGAACAAGGCCCGCCACGACGCCGAGGCGTGGGCGCGCCTCATGGATTATTGAAGGGAGCCCGAACATGAGCGATTTGCTTCAGATGATCGTCCTTGCCGTGGTGCAGGGGCTCACCGAGTTCCTCCCCGTCAGCTCCTCCGGCCATCTGGTGTTGGCCAAGAGTATCCTGGGGTTCGAGGCGATGGACGGGCTGGGGGTGGAGGTTCTCCTGCACGGCGGCACCGTGGTGGCGGTGCTGGCGTATTACTGGAAGTTCATCGTCGGGATCGTCCGCGGGCTGATTCGCCGCGAGGGCGAGGCGTGGCGCTTCGCCTTGGCCGTGGCGGTCTCCATGATCCCCGCCGTGGAGTTGGGGCTGCTGTTTGAGGAGCAGCTCGAGGCCGCGGCGGAGAGTCCGCTCTTTGTCTGCGGCGCGCTCGTCTTCACCGGCCTGCTGCTGTTGTCCACACGCGTCTTCGGGCGCGACGGGCTGGGGCGCGAGGTCTCGGCCGGGCGGGGGTTCCTCATGGGGTTGGCGCAGGCGGTGGCGATGCTCCCGGGCGTCTCGCGGAGCGGGAGCACCATCGCCATGTCGCGCTTCCTGGGCATCGGCACGGAGAAGGCCGCGGCGTTCTCCTTCCTGATGGTGGTGCCCGTGATCGTCGGCGGCAACCTGTATTACTTCGCCAAGGCGTTCACCGATGGCGACAGCCCGTTCGCCGGGCTCACGTGGCCGATGGGCCTCGCCGGGTTCGCCGTCTCCGCGCTCGTGGGCTATGCCAGCGTCGCGTGGATGGTGCGGCTGTTGGGGCGGCACCACTTCTGGCGCTTTGGGTTCTATTGCCTCGCCGTCGGGCTCTGCGGCGGCGCGTGGCTGCTTTTCCGCTGAGCGCGGCCGGGGCCGCGGGGCGGTCAGTCGGGGAAGGGGAGGTCGTCCTGGATGGCGCGGACGGGCGCGAAGGAGCGTCGGTGGCAGGGCGCGGGGCCGAGGCGTCGGAGGGCGTCGAGGTGGGCGCGGGTGCCGTAGCCTTTGTGTTGGGCGAGGCCGTAGCCGGGGTGGCGGGCGTCCAGCTCCAGGCAGATCCGGTCGCGGGTCACTTTGGCGAGGATGGAGGCGCAGGCGATCAGCAGGCTGCGGGCGTCGCCCTTGACGAGGGCGTCGTGGGGGATGGGCAGGCCCTTGACGGGCAGACCGTCCACAAGGGCGTGGTCGGGCAGGGCGGGGAGCGCCTCAAGCGCGCGGCGCATGGCCAGGTGGGTGGCGCGGAGGATGTTGAGGCGGTCGATTTCCTCGACGGAGGCTTGGCCGATGGCCCAGCGGACGCGCGGCTCGTGGGTGAGGATCGCGTGGAGCCTGTCGCGTTGGGCGGGGGAGAGTTGTTTGGAGTCGTTGGCGGCGGCGAGGGGGCCGGCGGCCAAGGCCGCGATGTCGACTTGGGCGATTTGGACGGCGGCGGCGACGACGGGGCCGGCGAGGCAGCCCCGCCCCGCCTCGTCCACGCCGGCGAGGGTCGCGCCGGGATGGGCGGCCCAGAAGTCGCGTTCGGGGCGCAGGTCGGGTGTCATCGTAGGCGGGCGGTGAGGTCGTAGCCGCGGACGCCGGTGACGCGGACATCCGCGAAGTCGCCGGGGCCGAGGCCGTCGGGGAGGTGGGCGATGCGGGTGAGGCCGTCGACGTCGGGCGCCTGGTGGGGGAGGCGGGCGACGGCGCCGTCGTCGCCGCGGTAATCGAGGATGAGCGCGCGGGCGTCTTGGCCGACGCGGGCGCGGTCGATCTCGCGGGTGATGGCGCGCTGGGCCTCCATGAGCTCGCGGCGGCGGCGCTCGGCGGTCTCGGGGTCGGGGAGGCCCGGGAGCCCGGCGGCGGCGGTGCCTTCCTCGGGGGAGAAGACGAAGGCGCCGAGGTGGTCGAAGCGGACGGCGCGGATGTAGTCGAGAAGGGCGCGGAAGTGATCCTCGGTCTCGCCGGGGAAGCCGACCATGCAGGTGGTGCGGAGGGTGGCCCCGGGGACGGCGGCGCGGAGGCGCGCGGGGAAGTCGGCGATGGCCTTGACGGTGTCGGCGCGGCGCATGGCGCGGAGGATGTCGGGGGCGCTGTGCTGGATGGGGAGGTCGAAGTAGGGGACGACGTGGCGGGCGCCGGCCATGGCCGCGAGCAGGTCGTCGGTGACGTGGTTGTGGAAGCCGTAGAGCCAGCGGATCCAGAAGTCGCCCTCCAAGGCGTCGAGGGCGCGGAGGAGGGAGGCGAGGGTGGAGCCGTCGCGGCGGTCCTTGCCGTAGGCGGTGACGTCTTGGGCGACGAGGTTGAGCTCGCGGGCGCCGGTCGCGATGAGCGCGCGCGCCTCGTCCACGATGGCCTCGGCGGGGCGGCTGCGGAGGCGCCCGCGGAATTGGGGGATGGCGCAGAAGGCGCAGGCGTGGTTGCAGCCCTCGGCGATCTTGACGTAGGCGAAGACGGGGCCGGTGAGGCGGAGCGCGGGGATGGGTTTGTCGAAGGTGCGCGTGGGCAGGCCCGGCGCGATGGCCAGCGGCACGGCCTTGCGGCGGAAGAGCGCGTCGAGGGCGGCGGGCAGCCGATCCAGCTCGTCCACGCCCAGGAAGGCGTCCACCTCGGGGAAGGCCTCGGCCAGGCGCGCGCGGTAACGCTGTGGCATGCAGCCGGTGACGACGACGAACCGGCAGCGCCCCGCGGCCTTGTGGGCGCAGGCGGCGAGGATGTTCTCGGCGGCCTCCTCCCGCGCCGGCGCGATGAAGGCGCAGGTGTTCACGAGGATGACGTCCGCGCGGTCGGGGCTCGGCGCCAACCGGTAGCCGGCCTTGAGGAGGCAACCGGCCATCACCTCGCCGTCGGCGAGGTTCTTTGAGCAGCCCAATGAGATGATGCCGACGCGCCTCACAGCCCGAGATCCTCGTTCACGAGGAGGACGGTGGTGGGCGTGCAGGAGGGGCGTTGGCGGACGATCGTGGCGATGCGGCAGATGCTTTCCGGGCAGGCGCCCGCGCAGTCGGCGCATTTCCCGGTGGCGGCGCAGGGCGTCCGCTTGCCCAGGCGATGGGCGTTCACGGGCCCGGCCACCGCCGCCACGCGCGCCAGCGCGGCATGGACCCCGCCCGTCACCACCTTGTTGCGGCCGATGACATAGACCACGCGCCGCGGCCCGAAGAGCGTGGCGGCCACGCGGTTGCCGTTGCCGTCCACGTTCACAATCACGCCCTCGTCCGTCAGCGCGTTGGCGGAGGAGAGGAAGAGGTCGCAGACCTGCTGGCGGCGCATGATCTCGAGCTTCTCCTCGGGGGAGAGGTTGGGGAAGCCGTGGTTGAGGATCTCCTTGCCGGCCTCGCGCAACTCGCGCGTCAGGTTCAGGCACGCCACCGAGAGCGACCCGCCGAAGCCGACGCTCGCGGCGTCCGCCGCCAAGGCGATCACGCGTTCCCGCGCGGCCTCGCGCGTCGCGCAGACCTCGGCCTCGAAGCCGCGAGCGCGCAGTTTCTCCGCCACGGCCTCCAGCCGGACGCCCGACTGCCAGGCCAACATCTCATCGACCGTCTTCTGTTCCATGCCCTCTCTCCAGGAATGCCATGACCAGGAAGCCGAGCCCCGCCAACAGCAGGGCCACGGACACGCATTGGCTGAAACTCAGCCCGAAATGGAAATCCCCGCGCGGGTCGTCCCGCAGACACTCCCCCGCGAAGCGCAGCGCCGCGTAGGCCACCGCGTACACCCCGCAGCAAAGCCCCGCCACGCGCCGCCGCGTGCGGTAAAGCCACCAGAGCGCCACGAAGAGCAGCGCGCACCCCGCCGCCTCGATCAGCTGCGTCGGCCACACCGGCAGCGCCTGCGGCGCGTAGGGCCCGATCAGCCCTTTCGAGACCTGGTGCTGCCACGCCGGCGACCCATGCGGGAAGCACACCCCCAGCGCGCCCCCGCCGACGCCCCCGAAGCAGCAGCCGTGGAAGAAGCACCCCAGCCGCCCGAAGGCGTGCCCCAGCGGCACGAAGACCACGCAGAAATCCAACAGCCGCCGCAACGGCTCCCGCCGCAGCAGCCCATACGCCACGATCCCCAGCGCCGCGACGGCGAACCCCCCGTAAAAGACCAGCCCGCCCCGCCACAGCATGAACGCCGCCAGCGGGTCGTTCGCGAAGAGATCCCCCCAGTTCTGCGCCACGTACACCGCGCGCGCGCCCACCACCCCGCCGATCGCCGCCACCATGATCAGCGTGTCCACCTCGCCCGGGTCCCGCCCCGTCAGCCGCGCCAGCCGCCGCGCCAGGAAGTAGCACGACACAAAGCCCAGGGCCAGCATCAGCCCATACATCTGAAGGTGGAAGCCGAACAGCGTGAACAATTCCGAATGCATGGCCCGCATTATACCACACCCGCCCCGCCGCCGCCCCGCTGCCTACGGGAGGACGCGCCGCCGCCCTGCGCCTTCCGCGCGCTTGCCGTGCGTGCGCGGAGGTGGTATGCTTGCCATGGTGGGCTTGGTGCCCGCCCTTGGCCATCTGAAAGGAAATGAGCGACTATGGAACTCACAGAGATCGCGCGCGTGATCGACATCAGCGGCGTGCGCACGGACGTGACGTTGGGGGAGGTGGAGGCCATCGCGGCGGCGGCCAAGCGCTTCCGTTTTGTCTGCGCCTTCGCGATGCCCTGCTTCACGCGGCGGCTGGTGCGGCTGTTGGCGGACGCGCCGGACGTGATGGTCGGCGGCGTGGTCGGCTTCCCCTCCGGGGCGGACACCACCTTCGCGAAGGCGGCGACGGCCAAGGAGCTGCTGAGCCTCGGCGTCGACGAGCTTGACATGGTCATCAACGTCGGCGCCCTGAAAAGCGGCCTCGACGCCATGGTGCGCGACGACATCCGCGCCGTCGTCGACGCCGCCTGCGGCACCCCCGTGAAGTGCATCCTCGAGGTCGCCTATCTGACGGACGACGAGATCCGGCGCGGGAGCCTCCTGGCCGTCGAGGCCGGCGTGGCCTACGTCAAGACCGGCACCGGCTGGGCCGGCAAACCCACCACCGTCGAACACATCCGCCTCATCCGCCAGACCATCGGCGGCGCGGCGAAGATCAAGGCCGCCGGCGGCGTGCGCACGCTGGACACGGCCCTAGAGATGATGGACGCCGGGTGCGACCGCTTCGGCATCGGCCTGAGGAGCGCGCTGGGCATCGTGGCGGAGGCCTACGCCCGCGCGGGCCGCCCCCTCCCGCCGGAAGCCTGAGCGGGGGCCGCCATGCAGACCCTCATCGCCTACGACCTGGGCACGGGCGGGGTGAAGACGAGCCTCTTCGACGCGGAGGGGTGCCCGCTCGCCTCGGCCTTCGAGCCCTACGACACGCTTTACCCGCGCCCCGGCTTCCGCGAGCAGCGGCCGGAGGATTGGTGGCGCGCCATCGTCCGTTCCACCCGCGCGGCGCTCGCGCGGGCGCCGGGGGGCGGGGCGGACGTCGCGGCCCTCGCCGTCTCGGGCCACAGCCTCGGCGTCGTCCCCGTCGACGCCGAGGGGCGCCTCTTGGCCGACAGCACGCCGATCTGGAGCGACGCGCGGGCCGGCACCCAAGCCGCCGACTTCTTCCGTCGGACGGATGAGGCGGCGTGGTATCTGGAGACGGGCGCGGGCTTCCCCCCGCCGCTCTATTCATTGTTCAAGATCATGTGGTTCCGCGACAACGCGCCCGCGCTGTACGCCCGCGCCGCCGCCTTCCTGGGCACCAAGGACTACGTCAACCTCCGCATGACCGGCGTCCGCCTCACCGACCGCTCCTACGCCTCCGGCTGCGGCGCGTGGTCGCTCGCCGGCGAACGGTACCGTGAGGATTGGATCGACGCGGCGGGGCTTGACCCCGCGAAGTTCCCGCGCGTGGTCCCCTCCGCCGCCGTGGTGGGCGAGCTGCTGCCCGGGCCCGCGCGCGAGCTGGGCCTCCGCCCGGGCGTGAAGGTCTGCGCGGGCGGCGTGGACAACGCCTGCATGGCGCTCGGCGCCGCCTGCCTGGGGGAGGGCGAGGCCTACGTCAGCCTCGGCACCTCCGCCTGGGTCGCCGTGGCGGGGCCGCGGCCCGTGGTGGAGGCGACGGCCCGGCCCTACGTCTTCGCGCACTGCGTGCCGGGGATGTACGTCTCGGCCACCGCCATCTTCTCCGCCGGAAACAGCCTGCGCTGGGTGCGCGACACGCTCTGCCAGGACTTGGTCGCCGCCGAGCGCGCTGGCGGCCCCGACGCCTACCGCGCGATGGACGCGCTGGCGGCCCAAAGCCCCGCCGGCGCCAACCGCCTGCTCTTCAACCCCAGCCTCGCCGGCGGCAGTGCCTTGGAGCCCAGCCCCAACCTCCGGGGCGCCTTCCTGGGGTTGGATCTGCGGCACACCCGCGCCGACCTCCTCCGCGCCACGCTCGAGGGCGTCTGCCTCAACCTCCGCCTGGCGCTTGACGTCCTGGCGCGGCAGACGCCGCTGGGCGACGCCATGTTGCTTGTCGGCGGCGGCGGCAAAAGCCCCCTCTGGCGGCGCATCTTCGCCTCCGTCTTCGAGAAGGACATCGTGGAGACCAACGTCGGGCAGGACGCCGGCAGCCTCGGCGCCGCCGCCCTCGCCGCCGTCGGGGCGGGGCTGTGGCGCGACTTCGCGCCCCTGCGCGCGCTCCATCGGACGCGCGCCGTGGCCCATCCCGACCCGGACGACGCGGCGCTCTACCGCCGCCTCCTTCCGCTGTTCGCCCAATCCGCGCGGGCGCAGGCCGTCCTTGGCGACGCCCTCGCCGCGCTCTGACCCCGACCCTCCCCCCACACAAGGAAACCCCATGAACCCTTTTGAGTTCCACAATCCCGTCCGCATCGTCTTCGGCCCCGGCGAGGTCGCCCGCGTCGGCGCGCTCGCCGCCAAGGAGGGCACGCGCGCCCTCATCGTCTCCTACGCCGACGTCTCTTGCCTCGGCGGCCTGATCGACCGCATCCACGCCGCGCTCGCCGCCGCCGGCCTGGCCTACGCCGACCATTTCGCCGCCACGCCCAACCCGCTCCTCTCCCAGGCCGAGGCCGGCGTGGCCCGCGGGCGCGCGTTCGGCGCGGATCTGGTCATCGGTGTGGGCGGCGGCTCGGCGATGGATCTGGCGAAGCTCGTCGCCGCCGGGCTCCGCTATCCCCATCCCCTCGCGCGGATGATCCGCTTCAGCCATGCGGACGACGCGCAGATCCCGCCCACCGAGGCGCTGCCCACCCTCATGGTGCCCACCCTCCCGGCCACCGCCAGCGAGATGAACCCCACCGCCGTCGTCACCGACGACGCCACCCTCCGCAAAAGCTACGTCTGGGCCCCCGACTGCCTCTACCCGCGCGTCGCCATCCTCGACCCCACCCTGACCCTTTCGCTGCCGCCCTTCCAGACGGCCTGCGGCGCCATCGACGCCATCAGCCACGTCGTCGAGCCCTTCGTCTTCAGCGACGCTGCCACCTACGGCAACACCGACCTCCAGGATCAGCTGCAGCTGGGCGTCATCCGCGCCCTCCTCGCCAACCTCCCCAAGGTCCTCGCCGACCCCGGCGACGTCCAGCTCCGGGGCCTCATGCAGTTCGGCGCGACCGTCGGCCTCAACGGCTGGCTCACGTGCGGCGTCCAAGGCTGGACCCCGATGCACCAGATGGGCCACGTCCTTTCCTCCCACTTCCGCGCCACCCACGGCGCCACGCTCGCCTGCATGATGCTGGCCTGGATGCGCTTCTTCGCCGACGACCCCCGGAACGCCCGCTTCCGGCGCCTCGCCCGGGAGATCTGGGGCACCGACGACCTGACGGCCGCCGCCGACCGCTTCGAGGACTACATCGCCCGCCAGGGCGTCCCCACCCGGATCAGCGCCTTCGGCTGCTCGGAGAAGGATCTCGACGCCCTCACCCAAGGCGTCGTCGACGTCTCCTTCGGCCCCGACGGCCGCCTTGCCAGCATCCCGCCCGTCACCCGCGAGGAAGTCCGCGCCATCTACGCGCGCGCCCTCTGACCCTTGGGACAAAAAAGCCCCCCGTGCGTTTTGCCGCACGGGGGGCTTTTTTTGTCTCGGGGGCCCGCTCAGAGCGAGGAGAGGTTGGCGAAGCGAACGGCGAAGGAAAGGCATTCGCCGGGGCGGAGCTCGCGGTCGAGCGTCTTGCCGAGCATGAGCGCATGGGAGGGGCCGTCCTTGTCCTCCAGGAAGAGCCTGCCCGGCGCGGTCGGGAGCCGGGCGGGATCCACGGGGAGGCACACCTCCAGCGCGCACCACGGTGGCACGCCCTCGAAGCGGAGGGCGGCGTCGGGGGCGACCGGGCACTCGGCCAAGACGCGGTCGCCGCCCAGCAGGCGGAGTTGGGCGCGCGCGCCGGGCTTGGCGGCGCGCAGGGCCTCCGGGGAGAGCGTCAGCGCGAGCGCGCTCGGCTTCATCTCGCCCGCGTGGAAGAAGGCCTGCGTCAGCGTCTCCCCGTTCAGGGCCCAACGCTGCGGGAGCGGCGCCAGCCGTTGCTCCACGCCGGCCGTCTCCGCGGCCAGCAGGACGGGCGGTTTGTTGGTCGCGCAGGGGATCGCGAAGCCGCTTTCTGGGGAGACGGTCGGCGGCTCAGCGCCCTCCACGGCGGCGGCGAAGCCGTAGGCGAAGAGGCGTTTGAGGCGGATGGGGTGCTGCGAGACGTTTTGAAGCTCAAAGACCAGCCGCCCGGCGTTCGGCGGGACTTGGTCGGCCGCCTCCGGGTCGGGGACGACGTGCATGACGCCCCGCAGCCCCACGTCGCGCGTGGCGTCGCAGGGGGGCTCCTGCCCGGGCGCCGCCTTCCCCTCGAGCACCGCCTTGGGCATGACGAAACTCACGAGCGAGCCATCCTCCAATTCCACGTGCGCCACGGGGACGCACCCCGCCAGCAATCCCGCGGCCAACGCCGCCAGCCAAGCCATCGCTTTCATCGCAGACTCCTTTCCGTTCGCGCGGGCCCATGCCCGCGTGTTCGGGGATAGTCTAGCACATCGGCTTCAGCGGAGCTCGGGGGGGAGGGTGGCGACGAGGGCCTTGAGGTTTTGGGCGTGCTCCTGCGCGCAGACGAGGGTGGCCTTGGGGGTGTGGACGACGATGAGGCCGCGGACGCCAAGGAGGGCGGTGGCGCGGGGGTCGCCCTCGGCGGCGACGATGTTGCCGGTGGCGTCGAGGGCGTAGGTGGGGGCGATGGCGACGTTGCCCGCGGGGTCGGCGGGGAATTGGCGGGCGAGGGCGGGGAGGCTGCCGACGTCGTCCCAGCCGAAGTCGCCGGCGGCGACGACGAGGTCGCCGCAGTGCTCCATGACGGCGTAGTCGATGGAGCGCTTGGGGAGGGTGGGGTAGAGCGCGTCGCGCGCGTCGGGGCGCGCGAGGAGGGGGAGCCATTCGGGGGCGTGGGCGCGGAAGGCGGCCTCCATGACGTCGGCGCGCCAGACGAAGATGCCGGCGTTCCAGACGTAGGCGCCGGTCTGGAGGTAGGCGCGGGCGGTGGGGAGGTCGGGCTTCTCGACGAAGCGGCGGGCGCGGCGGAGGGGGGTGCGGGGGGAGGGGAGCGGCTCGCCGCACTCGATGTAGCCGTAGCCCGTGGCGGGGTAGGTGGGGGCGATGCCCACGACGCCGATGGCGGGCTCGCGGGCGACGCAGTCGGCGACGTCGGCCAGGACGGCGCGGAAGGCGGGCACGTCCCCGATGAGGGGGTCGGCGGGGAGGACGAGGGCGACGCCTTCGGGGTCGTCGCGGCGCAGGAGCCCGCAGGCGAGGGCGACGGCGGCGGCGGTGTCGCGCCCGACGGGCTCGCCGACGATGTTGGCGGGGGGCAGGGCGGGGAGCGCCTCGCGCGTGGCGGCGACGAGGTCGGCGGAGGTGATGACGCGGATGTTGGCGGGGGGGACCAGCCCCTCCAGTCGCCCGACGGCTTGGGCGATGAGGGGCGTGCCGCCAAAGAGGGTGGTGAACTGCTTGGGCCGGGCGAAGGTGGAGAGCGGCCAGAAGCGCTCGCCCCGCCCGCCGGCGAGGATGAAGGCGTGAAGGTGCGTGGGGTCCATGGTGGCTCCTTAAAGGATGAGCATGCAGTCGCCGTAGGAGAAGAAGCGGTAGCGGAGGCGGACGGCCTCGCGGTAGGCCTCGAGGATGCGTTCGCGCCCGGCCAGCGCGGCCACCATCATGATGAGGGTGGACTGCGGGAGGTGGAAGTTGGTGAGCATCGCGTCCACCGCGCGGAAGCGGTAGGGCGGGTGGATGAAGATGTCGGAGCTGCCGGAGCAGGGGACGATCCGGCCGTCGTTGGCCTGGGCGACGGTCTCGAGGGTGCGGACGGAGGTGGAGCCGACGGCGACGACGCGCCCCCCCTCGGCGCGGGTCTTGGCCACGAGGGCGGCGGTGGCGGCGGGGACGTGGAAGCGCTCGGCGTCCATGCGGTGGTCTTCGATGCGCTCGGCTTTGACGGGGCGGAAGGTGCCGGGCCCGACGTGGAGGGTGACGGTGGCGCGGCGGACGCCCTTGGCCTTGAGCGCGGCGAGGAGCGCCTCGGTGAAGTGGAGCCCGGCGGTGGGCGCGGCGACGGCGCCGACCTCGCGGGCGTAGACGGTCTGGTAGCGCTCGCGGTCGAGGCGGGCGGCCGCGGGGTCGTCGGGGTCGCGGCGGATGTAGGGGGGGACGGGGGTGAGGCCATGCTCGGCGAGGACGTCCATCAGCGGCGCGTCGGCGGAGAGGCGGCAGTCGGCGCGGCCCTGGCCGTCGGTGGCGAGGACCTCGGCGCGGAGGTGCCCGTGGGCGAGGGCGATGGCGTGGCCGGCGCGCGCGCGCCGGCCGCTGCGGCAGAGGCAGCGCCAGCGGCTGACGTGGGCGCCGCCCTCGGCGCGCTCGGGTTCGAGGGGGTCGGTGAGGAGGAGCTCGGCGGCGCCGCCGGTGTCTTCCCAGGCGCCGAGGACGCGCGCGGGGAAGACGCGGGTGTCGTTGAGGACGAGCAGGTCGCCGGGGCGGAGGTAGTCGCCGATGTCGCCGATGGCGCGGTGCTCGAGGCCGGGGCGCGCGCGGTCGAGCACCAGCATGCGGGAGGTGCCGCGGACGGGGGGCGGGGTCTGTGCGATGAGTTCGGGGGGGAGGGGATAATCGAAGTCAGCGGTCAGCATGGGGCTTCTCTTCGGGGAGCAGGGTGGTCAGCCACCGGCGCGCGGCCTCGTCGCCGAGGGCGGGGCGGAGGGCGTTGGCGTGGAGCCGGAGGGCCAAAGGATGGCCGGGGAAACGGGCGAGGCAGTCGCGGGTGGCGGCGTCGAGGGCCTCGGGGTCGCGGGTGAGACCGAGGAGGAAGGCCCAGAGGTCGGGTTGGTCGGGGTCGGCGATGAGCCAGACGTGGGCCTGGCGGCGGGCGGCCTCGGGGTCGCCCTGGGCCAGATGGGAGAGGGCGCGCAGGCGGAGCGTCTCCAAGAGGAGGGGCGCCTCGGCGAGGGCCTGCTCGGCGTTGAAGCCGCCGACGAAGTCGAGCGCCTGTCGGGTCCGGCCCTCGGCCAGCAGCCGCTTGAGGTGGAAGAGCGCGTAGGCGTAGCGGCCGTCGCGCATGAAGAAGGCGGAGACCTGGCCGGCCTGCCATTGGCGGACGTCCTGCGCGCGTTTGCCGTAGAGCGCGGCGAGGCAGGGGTTGTCGGCGAGGCGCGCGGCGTGCTTGGCGTACAGGGCCTCGGCCTCCGGGCTCCACGGCCAGGCGCAGAGGAAGAACTCCAGCTCGGCCTCGGAGGGTGCCTCGCGGGCGCTCAGCAGGGCGGCGGCCTCGTCCTTGTCCAAGAGGGTGAGGGCGATGAGGCGCTCCTGCTCGTTCAGGGGCGCGGGGTCGTCGCGGTAACGCCGCAGGATGGCGCGGAGCGCGGCGGCGCGGGCGTCGGTGCGGAGGTCGGCCAGGCGGCGGGCGGAGGCGAAGGCCTCGGTGCGCACGGGGCCGAAGGCCCGCTCGAACGCCTGCGCCTGGGCGGCCGTGGGGTGGCGCAGCCAGGGGCGGCCCTCGGCCACGGAGACGGCGGCCCAGTGCTCCGCCTGCGTCAGCGCCACCCCCGGCGCGCCCTCGAGCGCGCCCAGGCTCAGGCGGAGGCCGTCGTTCGCCGGGTCGAGGGCGATGGCCTGGCGCAGGAGGTCGGCGGCCTCGGCGGCGGGCGCGCCAAGGGCGCGGGCGGCGAGGAGGCGCGCGGCCAGGGCGCGGAGCGAGCGGACGGTCCGCTGCCCGGCGGGCGTGCGGCCGTAGCGCGTCTTGCCCAGGCGCTCGGCGATGCCTGCCGCGTCGGCCGCGGCGGCGGGGGGCAGGGGGCCCACGCGGAAGGCGCCGTCGGCGTCGGTCGCCAACAGCCAGCGGCGGAGCGGGGCGGGGCCGAGCGCGGCGGCGGCGTCGAGCCCGGGGTCGGTGCGGCGGGCCTCCGCCAACGGCTTGCCGCCCACGCGGAGGTGGGGCACGGCGGCGGCGAAGTCGGAGACCGGCCAAAGGGGCGTGCCCTGCGCCAGGCGCTCCAGGAAGAGGGGGGCGAGGCCGGGCTCCGGGTCGAGCCACGCGGTGAGGGTCAGCGGCAGGCGGGCCTCCAGCGGCGCCCAGGCTTTGTCCAGCGCGGCGCGCGCGGGGCGGCCCGCGCCGTCGGCGTAGTTCAGGACGAGCTGGGCGCAGGCGAGGCCGCCGAGGAGGAGCGCCGCGCCGACATTGGCCGCCGCGTGCGCGGCGGGGGCGGGCCAGCCGACGTGCGCGTCCAGCCAGTTGCGGATCCAGGAGCCCACGAGGAGCCCCACGTCGAGCGTCACCAAGGCCACGCCCAGCGCCGCCAGGGGCGTCGGCTCGGCCATCGTCTCCCACAGCGCCGCGGGCCAGCGCGCCAGGCAGCAGCCCGCCAGGGCCAGGATGGCGAGCTGGCCGATGAGCGGCGAGGCGAACCGGAAGAAGGCCCTGGGGAAGCAGCCCAGCAGGAGGACGAAGGCCAGGGCGAAGAGCGCCAGCGGCGCCGACCCCTCGAAGCCCATCACCAGCCCCATCAGCGCCGGCGCCGTGAGCGCCGAGACCCGGTTCGCCCAGAAGAGGAAGGCGTTCCCCTCGAGCGGCACGCCCAGCGCCAGGCACCAGAGCGGCGTCACCGCCACCGCGGCGGCCAGCCCCGCCGCCAGGCCCAGGACGATCCACGGCAGGTAGGAGAGGCGGCCCTCCACGCCCATCCGAACCAGGATGCCGCCGCCGAGGACGACCGCCGCCACGGAGACGGGCAGGGCCGCGGGGCTGTCGGCGAAGAGAAAGGCCGCCAGCGCGAAGAGGGCGCCCATCGCGCAGCGTCTGCGGAGCGAGGGCGGCAGCCCCTCGGCGTAGTCCTCCGCGCAGCGCCGCCGCAGGCTCATCGCCAAGGCGATGGCCGTGGCGCCGACGGCCACCGCGGCGGCGGCCGGCAGGGGGCGTGTGCCGAGCGCCCAGAGCGGCAGGGACGTCACCGCCGCGGCCACGACGCCGAAGCCGACCAGGAGGGCGGTCGCCGCGCCGTCGAGCCAGGCGCGCGGGCGCTCGTCGTCGCGCAGTTCGTCGAAGTCCGCGCAGGCGTGGCGCACGCCGTTGACGGCCGCCACGAAGAGCATGGTCACGGTCCAGGCGCCCAGGGCCGCGCTCAGGAACGTGACGCCCGCCCAGCCCCCGAGCGTGTGCGCCAGCCATGTCAGCGCGGTGCCGAGGGGCTCCAGGACGTCCCCCTCCAGCTGCCCGGGGAAGCAGATGGCCGCCAGGAAGTCGGCGGAGGCCCCGGGATAGGGCACCCACGCGCCGGAGAGGAGGAAATAGGCCAGGCACCCCACAAAGACCAGGCAAGCCCAAGGCACCCGCGTGTATTTTGCGACGTTCATCGATTCTCCGTACGATTGTTTGACGACCCCTTATTATACACAACCGGCGCACTCCGCGCACGCGGCGGGCGCGGGGGGTTGTGGTAGAATGGGGCGCATGAAAGCGGAAGAGACAGAGGCGGCCTTCATGGCCTACGGCGCGGCGTTCCCGCGCGAGGACATGAACACACTGAAGATCGAGCACACGCGGCGGGTGGCGGCGAACGCGGCGCGCATCCTGGAGGGGGAGCGCTTCCCGGCGCGCCTGCGGGGGCCGGGGATGGCGGCGGCCTGGCTGCACGACCTCGGGCGCTTCAAGCAATTCGAGCGGTACCGGACCTTCAGCGACCGGGTGAGCGTGAACCACGCCCTGCTGAGCTGCGCCGAGGCGCTGCGCCTGGGCTGGCTGGACGATTGGGAGCCGTGGGCGCGCAACGCCGTCCTGCGCGCCATCGAATGCCACAACCTCAGGGATCTGCCGCCGGGCCTGCCGGGGGACGAGCTGGCGCTGGCCCATCTGGTGCGCGACGCGGACAAGCTGGACATCCTGACGGTGCTGGATCGGGCGATTGAGACGGACTACCTGCCCTCGCACCCGGAGGTCTACTGGGGGCTGCCCTTCCGCGCGCCGCCCTCGCCGAAGGTGGTGGCGGCCATCGAGCGCGGGGAGAGCGTGGACTACGCGGACATCGCGGGCTTCGCGGACTTCGTCTTCATCCAGCTGGCGTGGTGCAACGGCGGGCTTCGTTTCGCGGAGAGCGCGCGCCTGGCGCTGGCGCGGCGCGAGGTGGGCGTGCGCCGGGAGTACCTGAAGGCCCTGCTGCCGGGCCACGGGGAGACGGTCGACCGGTGCTGCGACATCGCGGAGGGCGCGCTGCGGAGGTTGGCCCATGGCGCGTAAGGCAAGGCGCCCGGCGCGGCGATGGCGGCCGGGCCCGGGGAAGACGCTCCTGTGCCTGGCCGCCGCCGCGGCGCTGGCCTTCGGCAATTGGTTCGCCCATCTGCCCACGGCCGAGCGCGCGGCCTTCGGCCCCGCCGAGCTGACCCTGGAGGCGCTGGGGGCCATCACGGCGGATCTGACGGACGCGCTGGGGCTGACCGGCCGCGACGTGGCGGTGCCGTATGCGAAGACGCCCGCGCCCGGCCCCGCGCCCTTCGGGCTGCCGCGCGTGGCGGATCCCTCGGTGGCGCCCGGCGACGTGCGGGTCTTGCGCCGGCAGGGTTATTGGGTGGGCTTCTCGCCCTCGCTGCACCGTCCCGTCTGGGCGGCCTACGCGGTGCCGGAGCGTCGGCTGCTGGAGAGCGCGCCGCCGCGCCCGCCCTTCGCCAAGGACGCGGAGGCGCCGGGCTCGCCCGAGCCGGGGGATTACACGGGCAGCGGCTACGACCGCGGCCACCTGGCGCCCAACCACGCCATCGCCACGCGCTACGGCAAGGCCGCCCAGGCGGAGACCTTCCTGATGACCAACATCGCCCCCCAGGCCCCGGAACTGAACCGCGGGCCGTGGCGGGCGTTGGAGCAGATCGTGGCGGAGGAGCTGCCCGCCGCGGGCGGGGGGACGGTGTGGGTGATCGTCTGCCTGGCCCCAGGCGCGCCCGGCGACGTGTTGCGCAAGGGCGGGGTGCAGGTGCCCAAGGGCTTCGGGATGGTTTTGGCCGCGGTGCGGGGGGGCGCGCTGCGGGCCATCGCCCTCTATATGCCGCAGGAGACGAAGGAGACGAAGCGCCCGCGCTATTGCTTCCGCTCGGTGCGGGAGCTGGAGCGGCTGACGGGGCTGGATTTCTTCCCGGATCTGCCGAAGGCCGCGCAGGAGGCGCTGGAGACGCGCGAGGCGAGCCGTTTCTGGCCGACGCTGCCGCTGCTCGGGGGGGGTGCGCGATGACGCCGCGGCACGTGGCCATCGGGTTCGACACGTCGCTGCGCTCGACGGGCGTCGGCGTGGTGGCGGCGGAGGGGAACGCCCGCCGCGCCCTCTATTACGCCCCCGTGCGCGTGCCCGCCAGCCGCCCCATGTCCGCCGCGCTCGCGGCGCTGCAGGCGGAGGTGGAGCGCGTGCTGGAGGCCTTCGCGCCCACGGAGGCGGCGCTCGAGGGCGTCTTCTACGCCAAGAACGCCCGCACGGCGATGATCCTCTGCCACGCGCGCGGGGTGGTGGTGGCGGCCTGCGCCCGGCGCGGCATCCCCGTCTGCGAGTATTCGCCCGCCGAGGTGAAGCGCGCGGTGACGGGCGTCGGCTCGGCCGAGAAGGCGCAGGTCCAGGCCATGGTGGCGCGCATCCTGGGGCTGCCCCCGCCCATCCAGAACGACGCCGCCGACGCGCTGGCCATCGCCCTCGCGCACCTGAACCGCACGACGGGCCTCCTCCCCTTCCAACCCAAAACCCTGTGAGGCGAACGAGCATGAGACGGTTTCCCCTTGTCGCGGCGCTGGCCGCGCTGACGCTGGCGGGCTGCGCGCCCGGCCCTTACGAACGGACGGCGGAGGCGCTGGGCCTGCCGGGCGCGGCGGTCTCGGCGGGCCCCGCGGAGGTGCGCGTGGTGGGCGGCGGCCACGTCTTCGCCTTCGCCCCCGGCAAGCGCCCGGCGCGGGTGGACGGCACGCTCTACCACCTGAACCGCGCGGCGGGGCGGGAGGGGCTGGACGCGGCGGACGTCGCGCTGCTGCGCCAGGCCGTCGTCGCGCCGCCGCCCGCCAAGCCGCGCCTGACGGTGATGGTGGACGCCGGGCACGGCGGGCGCGACCGCGGGTGCGCGGCGGGGGGCGCCTGGGAGAGCGCCATCACGCTGGACGTCGCGCGCGAGGTGCGTCGCCTGCTGGAGGCGCGGGGCCACCGCGTGCTGATGACGCGCACGGAGGAGGGGCAGACCCTGGCCCTGCCCGAGCGCGTGGCCCGCGCGGCGGGCGCGCCGATCGACGCCTTCGTGAGCATCCATGTCAATTCCGCCGCCAACCCCGAGGCCAACGGCGCGGAGGTCTACACGCTGCCCGCGCCGGGGTGCGACGGCACGGCGGCCGACGCGCGGGCCTGGCCCGCGCCCTTGGCCGGGCAGGCGCATCTGGCGCAGGCCACGCGCCTGGCGCTGGCCGTCCAGCGGGCGCTCACGGCGCTCCCGGGCGGCCCGGCGGACCGCGGCGTGCGCCATGCGCACTTCCTGGTGCTGCGCGACGTCCCGGCCCCCGCCATATTGGTCGAGACGGGCTTCCTGACCAACGCGGGGGACGCCGCGCGCCTGACCTCCCCCGCCGGGCGGCGCGCCTTGGCCGCCGCCATCGCCGAGGGGGTCGCCTCCCTGGCCGGCGGCGCGGGCTGACGTTTGCCCATTTTTGGGCCACGTGGTATACTTGCACTCATTCATCAACCCGAACAGGAGTCTCAACGATGATCGTTACGACGAAGGAACTCTTCAAGCACGCGTATGGCAAGTATGCCGTCGGCGCCTACAACATCAACAACATGGAGCAGTGCATGGGTCTGTTCCGCGGGTGCATTGAGAGCAAGGCCCCCTTCATCATCCAGATCTCCAAGGGCGCGCGCGCCTACACCGACAAGCTGATGCTCGAGAACGTCATCCGCGCCGCCGACAAAATCTTCCCCGAGGCCGTCTTCGCGGTGCACCTGGATCACGGCGACGAGGCTTCCTGCATCGACTGCATCGAGTCCGGCTTCTACAGCTCGGTGATGATCGACGCCTCCTCCAAGCCTTTCGAGGAGAACGTGGCCATCACCAAGAAGATCGTGGATCTGGCGCACGCCAAGGGCCTCGTGGTCGAGGCCGAGCTCGGCAAGCTCGGCGGCGTGGAGGAGCACGTGGCCGTGGACGAGAAGGACGCTTGCCTGACGAACCCGGAGGACGTCAAGCGCTTCGTCGAGGCCACCGGCTGCGATTCGCTGGCCTGCGCCATCGGCACCTCGCACGGCGCCTTCAAGTTCACCGGCACCCAGGGGCTGCGCTTCGACGTCCTCGCCGACATCCAGAAGAAGGTGCCCGGCTTCCCGCTGGTGATGCACGGCTCCTCCTCCGTGCCGCAGGACGAGGTGGCGCGCATCAACGCCGCCGGCGGCAAACTCGACGGCGCCAAGGGCGTCGACGACAACCAGTTCCGCCGCGCCGCCGAGCTGGGCGTCACCAAGATCAACATCGACACCGACGGCCGCCTGGTGTGGTGCCGCGTCCACCGCGAGTACTTCCGCGACCACCCCGAGAACTTCGACCTCCGCCCCATCGGCAAGATCTTCATGGAGGAGTACGCCAAGTTCATCGCCGCCAAGAACGTCAAGCTCGGCTCCGCCGGCCAGCTCGACGACGTGCGCGCGTTCTGCAAGGCCAATGCCTGACCCCGACGGGGGCGCCTGACCGAACGGGCGCCCCCGAACCGTTTTTCCAAAAGGAGAGAATCATGCCCAAGTACATCATGTGTGACGGCAACGAGGCCACCGCGCGCGTCGCGTTCGCGTGCTCCGAGGTCGCCGCCATCTACCCCATCACCCCCTCCTCGCCGATGGCGGAGTTCGCCGACGAGTGGGCCGCCCACAAGCAGACGAACCTCTGGGGCACCGTCCCGCAGATCGTCGAGCTCCAGTCCGAGGGCGGCGCCGCCGGCGCGGTGCACGGCGCGCTGACCACCGGCTCGCTGACCACCACCTTCACGGCCTCCCAGGGGCTGCTGCTGATGATCCCGAACATGTACAAGATCGCCGGCGAGCTGACGCCGACCGTCTTCCACGTGTCCGCCCGCGCCCTCGCCATGCAGGGCCTCTCGATCTTCGGCGACCATGGCGACATCATGGCCTGCCGCCAGACCGGCTTTGCGTTCCTCGGCGCCGACAGCGTGCAGGAGTGCTCCGACATGGCCCTGGTGGCTCACGCCTCCACCCTCGAGGCCAAGGTCCCCTTCGTCCACTTCTTCGACGGCTTCCGCACCTCCCACGAGGTCCAGAAGATCGAGGCGATCCCGCAGGAGGTCATCCGCGAGATGATCGACGAGGACGCCGTCAACGCCTTCCGCGCCCGCGGCCTCAACCCCGAGAAGCCCACCATGCGCGGCACCGCCCAGAACCCTGACGTCTACTTCCAGGGCCGCGAGACCGTCAACAAGTACTACGAGGCCGTCCCCGAGATCGTCCAGAAGAACATGGACAAGCTCGCCAAGCTGACCGGCCGCGCCTATCACCTCTTCGACTACGTGGGCGCCCCCGACGCCGAGAACGTCGTCGTCATCATGGGCTCCGGCGCCGAGACCGTCCAGGAGGTCGTCGAGGAGCTCAACGCCGAGGGCGAGAAGGTGGGTGTCATCAAGGTGCGCCTCTACCGCCCCTTCGCCGTCAAGGCCTTCGCCGAGGCGCTCCCCAAGACCGTCAAGAAGATCACGGTCCTCGACCGCTCCAAGGAGCCCGGCTCCGTCGGCGAGCCCCTTTACACCGACGTCCGCACCGCCATCGGCGACGCCATGCAGAACGGCTGGCTGGACATCGCCTATCCCAAGACCTACGGCGGCCGTTACGGCCTGGGCTCCAAGGAGTTCACCCCCGCCATGGCCAAGGGCGTCTTCGACAACATGAAGGCCGCCGAGCCCAAGAACCACTTCGCCGTCGGCATCGTCGACGACGTCACCGGCGCCTCCATCGCCGTCCCCGCCTTCCTGCTCAAGGATTCCGGCTGCACCGAGTGCATGTTCTACGGCCTGGGCTCCGACGGCACCGTCGGCGCCAACAAGAACAGCATCAAGGTCATCGGCTCCAACACCGACAACTTCGCGCAGGGCTACTTCGTCTACGACTCCAAGAAGGCCGGCGGCCTGACCGTCTCCCACCTGCGCTTCGGGCCCAACCCGATCCACAGCCCCTACCTCTGCACCAAGGCCGACTTCATCGCCTGCCACAACTTCTCCTTCCTTGAGAAGTATGACATGCTCTCCGCGGCCAAGGTCGGCGCCACCTTCCTCCTCCAGTCGGAGTACGACGCCAAGACCGTCTGGGACCACATCCCCGACGAGGTCGCGCAGGTCATCATCGACAAGAAGCTGAAGTTTTACGTCGTCAACGCCGTCAAGGTCGCCCAGGCCCTCGGCCTCGGCAGCCGCACCAACACCATCATGCAGACGGCCTTCTTCTGCATCTCCGGCATCATCAAGCCCGTCGACAAGGCCATCGAGCTCCTCAAGGCCGCCGCCAAGAAGGCCTACGGCAAGAAGGGCGACGACGTCGTCAAGCAGAACTGGGACGCCATCGACGCCGCCCAGGCCGCCATCGAGGAAGTGGCCGTCCCGGCCGCCCCCTCCGGCAAGCTCCGCAAGCCCGCCACCGTCGCGGCCGACGCCCCGCAGTTCGTCAAGGACGTCACCGCCGTCATGATGCGCCAGGAAGGCGACAGCCTCCCCGTCTCCGCCATCCCCGACGACGGCACGTGGCCCACCGCCACCACCCAGTACGAGAAGCGCAACATCGCCGTCAGCATCCCCAACTGGAACAACGCCACCTGCATCCAGTGCCTCAAGTGCTCCACCGTCTGCCCCCACGCGGCCATCCGCGCCAAGGTCGTCGACGAGCCCGCGCTGGCCGGCGCCCCCGAGGGCTTCAAGACCGCCGACGCCAAGCCCCCCTTCAAGGGCAAGAAGTTCACCATCCAGATCGCCGTCGAGGACTGCACCGGCTGCGGCCTCTGCTCCAAGGTCTGCCCCGAGCTCCCCAAGACCGGCAAGACCCTCACCATGGTCCACTACGACCAGGACAAGCTCCGCAAGCCCGGCGAGGCCAACTGGAAGTTCTTCCTCGGCCTCCCCGAGACCGACCTGACCGGCGTCCCCCTCAGCGCCAAGACCTCCCAGCTCAAGCGCCCGCTCTTCGAGTTCTCCGGCGCCTGCGCGGGCTGCGGCGAGACCCCGTACATCAAGATGCTCACCCAAATCTGCGGCGACCACCTCTGCATCGCCAACGCCACGGGCTGCTCCTCGATCTACGGCGGCAACCTCCCCACCACGCCCTACTGCCAGACCGCCGAGGGCAAGGGCCCCGCGTGGTCCAACTCCCTCTTCGAGGACAACGCCGAGTTCGGCCTGGGCATGGTCATCTCCCGCGACAAGCAGAAAGCCTTCGCCAAGGAGCTGATCGCCAAGATCGTCGCCGCGCCCGAGGCGCCCGCCGACGTCAAGGCCCTCCTCCAGGAGGCCGCCGACGCCGCCGACGCCCAGAAGACCGACGCCGACATCAAGGCCCAGCGCGAGCGCGTCGCCAAGATCAAGGCCATCGCCGAGGGCTGCGACTGCCCCACCTGCAAGAAGCTCGCCACCGTCGCGGACTTCCTCGTCCGCCGCTCCGTCTGGATCCTCGGCGGCGACGGCTGGGCCTACGACATCGGCTACGGCGGCCTCGACCACGTCCTCGCCACCGGGCGCAACGTCAAGATCCTCGTCCTTGACACCGAGGTCTACTCCAACACCGGCGGGCAGGCCTCCAAGTCCACCCCCATCGGCGCCGTCGCCAAGTTCGCCGCCGCGGGCAAGCCGCAGATGAAGAAGGACCTCGCCGCCATCTCCATGACCTACAAGAACATCTATGTCGCGCAGATCTCGATGGGCATGAACCCCGAGGCCGCCGTCAAGGCGTTCAAGGAGGCCGAGGAGTACGACGGCCCCGCCCTCATCATCGCCTACGCCCACTGCATCGCGCACGGCATCAACCTCGCCACCGGCCTGGAGCACCAGAAGATGGCCGTCGAAACCGGCCACTTCCCGCTCTTCCGCTACAACCCCGAGCTCGCCAAGCAGGGCAAGAACCCGCTCACGCTGGATTCCAAGGCCCCCTCCAAGAAGTTCTCCGAGGTCCAAGCCCCCACCGAGAACCGCTTCAAGCAGCTCGCCAAGATGGACCCCGCGGAAGCCAAGCTCCTCTTCGACGAGGCCGACGCCTTCTACTCGCGCAAGTACGAGTACCTTCAGGCCCTCGCCGCCCTCAACGTCTACTAAGGCGCCCCGGCGGAAAGCCCACCGAAAACGCCCCCCGGCCCCCGCCGGGGGGCGTTTTTCGCCCGCGCCTTCCCCGCCTTTGACGCGCCTTCCCCGCCTTTGTTATCCTATCGCCATCGCGCGGCGGCGTCGCCGCCGAGATTGGGATCACGACACATCATGGACGACACCGACACTCTTCCCGAGGCGTTGGCCGAGGAAATCCGCGCGCGGGTCTTCGGGCTGGGCTTCATCCGCCTGACGCAGACGCTGACGCGCGAGGGGCGCCCCTTCCGCATCTCCCTGCGGCCCGTGCGCGTCAAAGGCGAGGCGCTCACGCAGGCCGAGATGCGCGACGGGGCGCAGTCGCAGACGCGCAACCTCTCCGAGCCCGCCGCGCGCAAGGGCCTCGAGGAAATCCTCGCCCAGCGCGGCAAACGCGAGCTGCATCTGGTGACGGCCGAGGGCGACCTGCACGTCCGCGTGACGAAGCGCGGCCGGCCGCTCGTCTCCCGCGGCCGCCCGAAGGCCGCCGGCGCGCCGCCGCCCCCCGCGGCGCACGACCGCGTCAAGCGCCAGCCGCTGACCGACTTCGACGCCGCGCCGCTCCTGCGCGTGCTGGGCATCGCCGCGGACGACGGCACGATCCGCGCCTCCATGCGCGGCAAGTACGACCAGGTGAACGCCCTGCTCCGCGCCGTCGAGCCGCTCCTCCCCGAGGCCCCGCCCCCCTCCTTCACGGTGGTGGACTGCGGGTGCGGCAAGGCCTACCTGACCTTGGCGCTCCAACGCTTCCTGACCCTCGCCAAAGGCTGGCCCGACGTCCGCGTGCTCGGCATCGACCGCAACCCCGACGTGGTGGCCGCCGCCCGCGCCCAGGCGCAGGCCCTGGGGGTGGAGGGGGCCGTCTCCTTCCAGGCCGCCGAGATCGCCGCCGCCGACTGGCCGAAGGCCCCGGATCTGGTGATGAGCCTCCACGCCTGCGACACGGCGACGGACGACGCGCTCATCGCGGCCGTCCGCTCCGGCGCCGCGCGCATCCTCTGCTTGCCCTGCTGCCAGCACGAGCTCCACCACGCCCTGACGGGCGGCGGGCCCATGCGCGCCGTGCTGCGCCACGGCATCCTGCGCGAGCGGCTGGCCGATTTGCTGACGGACACCTTCCGCGCGCAGGCGCTGCGCGTCTGCGGCTACCGCGCCCGCGTGATGGAGTTCGTCTCCCCCGAGGCCACGGGCCGCAACCTGCTCATCCGCGCCGAACGCGGGCTCCGGCCGGGCCTGGGCGAGGCGGTGGCCGAGTATCGGGCGCTGTGCGACTTTTGGGGCGTGCGCCCCTACATCGGCCGCTTGGTGGCGGACGACGCGCCCTGAGGGCGATGACGACGAAAAAGCCCCCGACCCGGGAAGGGTCGGGGGCTTTTTTGTCTCCGTCAGGGTTTGACGACGAACTTGAGGGCGGGGTCGTCGGGGTCGCATTGGCGCTCGAAGGCGCGCTGGAGCCCTTCGAGGGGGAGGACCTCGGTGACGTAGCGGGTGGGGTCGATCATCCCCTTGGCGATGAGGTCGATGGTCTCCTCGAACTCGACGCGGGTGCAGGAGACGCTGCCGAAAGCGAAATCTCACGCGCCGCCCTGCGCGGGCGCGTCGGGGGCCAAGCCGCGCAGCCGCTCGGCGTCGGCTTCGATGAGGGCGCGGGCGGCCCCGGCGGCGGCCTCGGCCTCGGCGGCGGAGCCCGCGACGCCGGCGAACTTGACGCGGTCGGCGGCGGCGAGGAAGGCGGCCAGCGCGTCGCGCGAATCCTGGCCCACGGAGGGCTCGGCGGCCAGGCCGGCCAGGAACTCCTGCGTGGTCTGGCGGGTGGCGCGGAGGGCGTGGGCGCGCTCGAAGTAGCGGCGGACGACGCCGGTGAGGCCGTAGTAGAAGCGTTTGACGCGCCCCTGCGCCAGGAGACCCTCGGCGAGGAGTCGCCCCAGTTCCAGGCGGGCGCGTTCCTCCGGGGAGAGCGTGCGTTCGCGCAGGGCGCGCCTGGCGCGGCGGAGGAGGGGCCACAGCGCGGCGAGGGCCGCGGCGGCCAGCAGCGCCCAGAGCGCCCAAAGCCCGAAGGTGCGCCAACCGGGCGCGACCCACTGCGGGGCGGGGTCGCACTCGGGCGAGCCCTCGGCCTCGGGCAGCGGAGGGGGCTCGGGGAAAAGGGTCGCGTGGGTGAGGGCCTGGCGGGTGGCGCCCGTGCGCGCGTCGCGCAGGGTGATGACGAAGGGCATCAGGCGCCACGGGCCCTCGGGGCCGGGGGTGAGGCGGAGGCGCCAGGCGGCGCGGGCGCGCCCGTCGGCCTCGGTGCGCCCGGCGGGGAAGGCCTCGACCACGGCGAAGCCGCGGAGGCGGTCGCGCAGGTCGGGGAGTTCGGCGGTGAGGGCGGCGGGGGTCTCGACCTCGAGGGTGCCGACGAGGGGGGCCTCATGGGAGAGGGCGTCGGCCTCGGCGACGAAGGCGGCGGCGACGGCCTCGGCCCCTTGGCCTTCGCCGAGCAGGGGCAGGCGCATCCCGGCCCGGGCGGTCAGGGCGCCGAGGCAGAGGGCGAGGCAGAGGGCGGGGGGCGCGCGCATGGGCCTTATCCCAGCCCCAGGCGGCGCCGGGTCTTGGCCTCCAGCTTGCCGAGTTTGTCGGCGATGGGGGTCTTGTCGGCGACGTTGTCGATGAAGACGCCGCCGTCGAGGTGCTCCAGCTCGTGCTGGACGGCGCGGGCCAGGAGGCCGTAGGCGGTGTGGGTCTGGCGGTTGCCCTCGGTGTCCACGAAGGTGAAGCTGACGCGGTTGGCGCGGGTGACGGGCAGGTGGATGGAGGGGAAGGAGAGGCAGCCCTCCTCGTCGGTCTGCTCGCCGTCGCGGGCGAGGATCTCGGGGTTGAAGAGGACGAGCGGCATGGGGATGGCGGCGTTGGCCTCGACGAACGCCTCCTTCTCGGCGTCCTGCGGCACGTCGATGACGCAGAGGCGCTCGGTGCGGCCCACCTGGGGCGCGGCGAGGCCGACGCCGTTGGCGTTGTACATCGTCTCGAGCATCTCCACGGCCAGGCGGCGGAGGTCGTCCGTCACGGCGGCGACGGGGGCGCAGGGCGTCCGCAGGGCGGGGTCGCCCCAGAGGCGCATGGCGAGCGGTCCGGCTTTGCGTTTGGCCATCGCGTCACCTCACGGGCAGCAGGCGGTCGCCGCCGAAGTAGGGGCGGATGGCCTCGGGCAGGAGCACGGAGCCGTCGGCCTGCTGGCATTGCTCGAGGATGGCGATCATCAGGCGGGGGAGGGCGACGCCGGAGCCGTTGAGGGTGTGGACGAAGTCGGGCTTGCCGTCGGCCCTACGGTAGCGGATGTTCGCGCGGCGGGCCTGGAAGCTCTCGAAGTTGGAGCAGCTGGAGACCTCGAGCCACCCTTTCTGCCCGGGCGCCCAGAGCTCCAGGTCGTAGCATTTGGCGGCGGAGAAGGAGATGTCGCCGGAGCAGAGCTCGAGGACGCGGAAGTAGAGGCCCAGCCCGGTCAGCACGTCCTCGGCGTCCTTCACCAGCTTCTCCAGCTCGTCGTAGGAGGTCTCGGGGGCGACGAACTTGACCATCTCGACCTTGTCGAACTGGTGGACGCGGAGGATGCCGCGGGTGTCCTTGCCCGCACTGCCGGCCTCGCGGCGGAAGCAGGGGGTGTAGGCGGTGAGTTTGACGGGGAGCTGGCGGGCGTCGAGGATGTCGTCGCGGTAGAAGTTGGTCACCGGCACCTCGGCGGTGGGGATCAGCCAGAAGTCGTCCACCTCGCAGTGGTACATGTCGTCGCGCATCTTGGGCAGCTGGCCGGTGCCGACCATCGAGGCGGTGTTCACCACGAAGGGCGGGAGCATCTCGGTGTAGCCCTGGCGCTGGGTGTGCAGGTCGAGCATGTATTGGATGAGCGCGCGCTGGAGTTTGGCGCCTTGGCCCAGCAGGATGGGGAAGCCCGTGCCCGTGAGCTTCACGCCGCGCGGGAAGTCGAAGATCCCCAGCCGCTCGCCCAGGGCGATGTGGTCGAGGGGCTCGAAGGCGAAGGTCGGCTCCGTACCCACGTGGCGGACGTCGCGGTTGGCGGAGCTGTCCGGGCCGGTGGCGATGTCCTTGTTCGGCACGTTGGGGATTCGGAGCATGGCCTCGCGGAAGGCGGCCTCCGCCTCGCGGATCTCAATGTCCTTCGCGGCGATGGCGTCGCCCAGCGCGCGCGTCTCCTCCTTGGCGGCGGAGGCGTCCTCTCCGGCCTTGATGCGCGCGCCGATGGATTTGGAGACCTCGTTGCGCCTGGCCTTCAGCGCGTCCGCCTCCGTCACCAACGCCCGGCGCCGCGCGTCCAATTCCAGCACGGCGTCCACCAGCCCGGTGTCCATCCACCGGCGCCTCAGGCCCTCGCGGACCTCGTCGGGCCGCTCACGAATCCGTTTGATGTCCAGCATGATTGCCTCGATTTCCTGAATTGCGCCTATGATAGCACATTGCCGCCGCGCCGTCGTGCGCGGCGCGGCGGGCGGGGTGTGGGGTGGGGGGAGGGGTCACGCGCGGCGGCGGAGCGCCAGGCCTGCCGCGCCGAGGGCGAGCAGCGCCAGGGCCGTCGGCTCGGGGACGGCCTGGGGGATCACCTCGATGCCGCCGGTGATGCTGACGACGTCGTTGTGGACGAAGAGGGCGTCGGGCGAGAGGTCGATTCCCTCGGGGGCGGCGAAGGTGGAGGACTGCTCGCCCAGCGTCAGCGAGAATTGGGCGCTCGCGCTGTCGTAGGCCAAGCCGATCGTTATGGTGTCGCCGGCGCTGACGGGGCCGAGTTCGCTGGAGAGCATGGTGTAGTTGCCGGTGCCGACCGAGAGTTTGGCCCCGCCCTCTCGGTCATAGAAGCGGAAGGAGAGGATGCTGTCGCGGTTGCCGTATTGGGAGTCACCGCCCCAGTTAACGGGGAAGTTGGTTTTGTCGCCGAGGGCGAGGATGTTCACTTCGTTCAAGTCAACACTGGACTGAAGGACGAGGGTCAGCGTCAGCCGGTAGGAGTCGCCGTCGACCGTGTCTCCGATCGAATAGCATTTGCCGTTATTGGCGGAGGCGGGAGTTACGTCGCTGATATCCCAGTCCACGGAGGCGGCGGAGGCCGTGCCGAGCGAGAGGAGGAAGGCGGCGGCCGTGAGGATGATCATTCGCATGGTTGTCTGTGCTCCTTATGAGGAAGAAAGGATGGTAGGGATGGTAGCATAACTTTCGGGGGGGGGCAAGCCTTATACTGTTTGATGTCGGTTTGGTTTTTGTTTGGGCCGGGCCGCGCCGGGGGGGGCGTGCGCGGTTTGCGCGAAAAAAAGTGTTGCATGGGGCGCGGAGGGTTTGCTATCATGTGCGTGTTTTACGTCCGATTTTGCCTCATGGTGTAACGGTAGCACAACTGACTCTGGATCAGTTTGTCAAGGTTCGAATCCTTGTGAGGCAACCAACTTGGGATTGTGGGGCGCGCCCCGCAGTCTTTTTTTGTATCCCGGAAGGAGCGGCACGGATGGAAGAGAGCCTCTTGGAGATTTTGCGGAAGAACGCGAAGGAGTCGCCTGAGACGATGGCGATGATGCTTGGCGTGCCGGCGGGCGAGGTGGAGGCGGCGATCGCGCGGCTGGAGCGCGAGGGGGTGATCCGCGGGTGGCAGGCGATCGTGAACGAGGATCTGGCGCCGCGCGCGCCCGTCTCGGCGGCGATCGAGGTGCGGGTGACGCCGGAGCGCGAGGGGGGCTTCAACCGGATCGCGGAGCAGGTGAGCCGCTTCGAGGAGGTGGAGGCGACCTATCTGATGAGCGGGGGCTACGACCTGCTGCTGTTCGTGCGGGGGGAGAGCCTGCTGGCGGTGGCGCGCTTCGTGAGCGAGAAGCTGGCGACGATCCATGGGGTGCTCTCGACGGCGACCCATTTCCGCCTGAAGACCTACAAGCAGAACGGGGTGCTGATGGCCCGGCCGGGCGAGGACAAACGATTGGCGGTGACGCCGTGACGGACGCGCGCGGACGGTTGGCCCGGCACATCGTGGACCTGCCCAAGAGCGGGATCCGGGAGTTCTTCGACATCGTGAGCACGCGCCGGGGGGTGATCTCGCTGGCGATCGGCGAGCCGGACTTCGACACGCCCTGGCACATCCGCGAGGCTTCCATCGCGTCGCTGGAGGAGGGGTGCTCGCACTACACGGGCAACGCGGGGCTGCCGGCGCTGCGCCAGGCCATCGCGGCCTATGTGCGGGAGCGCTTCGGGGGGGCGTATGACCCGGCGCACGAGGTGTTGGTGACGGTGGGGGCCTCGGAGGGGCTGGACGTGACGCTGCGGGCGCTGCTGAACCCCGGCGACGAGGTGCTTTACCACGAGCCCTGCTTCGTGAGCTACGGCCCGGAGATCGCGATGGCGCACGGCGTGCCGGTGGCGGTGGAGACGCACGCGGAGGACAATTTCCGCCTGTCGGTGGAGGCGCTGGAGGCCAAGGTGTCGCCGCGCACGAAGGCGCTGGTGGTGAACTTCCCGAACAACCCGACGGGGGCGGTGCTGGGGCGGGAGGACGTGGAGGCGATCGCGGACTTCGCCATCCGCCACGACCTGATCCTGATCTCGGACGAGATTTACGCGGAGCTGACGTGGGGCGGGCGGCGGCACGTGTCGTTCGCCTCGGTGCCGGCGCTGCGGGATCGGCTGGTGCTGCTGCACGGCTACTCGAAGGCGTGGGCGATGACGGGCTTCCGCATGGCCTACGTCTGCGCGCCGGCGTGGCTGATGGACACGATCCTCAAGATCCATCAGTATGCGATCATGTGCGCGAGCACGCCCTCGCAGTATGCGGCGTTGGAGGCGATGCGCCAGCCGGCGGAGGACATGGCGCCGATGCTCCGGGCCTATGAGATGCGGCGGAACTTCCTGCGGGCGGCCTTCGCGGAGGCGGGCATCCCGATGCACAACCCGGCGGGGGCCTTCTATGCCTTCCCGCAGATCGCCCGCTTCGGGCTGAGCGCGCGGGAGTTCGCCGTGCGGTTGCTGGACGCCGAGAACGTGGCGGTGGTGCCGGGCACGGCCTTCGGCGCGTGCGGCGAGGGCTTCGTGCGCTGCTCCTACGCCACGGGCATGGAGCAGCTGAAGGAGGCGGCGGCCCGAATCGCCCGCTTCGTCAAGACGTTGTGAGAGGAGTGACCATGAGGCCGACGCAGCCGACGCCGAACGCCAAGCCCAAAATCGCCGTCGTCGCGCGCGAGGAGGAGGGGCTTTCGCTTCAGGACTTCCTGGCGAACCGCCTGCGCGTGACCAAGCGCGCCGCCAAGGCGATGCTTGACGCGCGTGTGGTGTGGGTGAACCGCCGGTTGGTCTGGATCGCCCGCCACGCCCTGCGCCCCGGCGACAAGGTGGCCTTCGTGGTGCGCCCGGGCACGGGCGCGCGCCAGGACAAGACGGCCGAGCGCCGCCCGCACATCCGCATCCTGTGGCAGGACGACCATTACCTGGCCGCCGACAAGCCCGCCGGCGTGCTGACCCAGGGGCGCGACTCCGCCGAGGAGTTGCTGCGCGCGCAGGAGGGCAACCCCGCCATCGCCGCGGTGCACCGCCTGGACCGCGAGACCTCCGGCGTGCTGCTCTTCGCCAAGACGGCGGAGGCGTTGGAGGCGGCCATCGCGCTCTTCAAGACCCACCGCGTGCTCAAGCAGTACGCCGCCATCGTCGCGGGCGACGTCGAGCGCCAGGCCAGCACGCTCACCGAGACGCTCGACGGCGAGCGCGCCGTGACGCACCTGAAGCGTCTGCGCGCGACCCCCGATGCCTCCTTCCTCTCCCTGCGCATCGAGACGGGGCGCACGCACCAGATCCGCCGCCACCTCGCCGGCATCCGCCACCCCGTGGTGGGCGACCGGCAGTACGGCGTGAAGAAGTCCGACGACCCGCGCGTCCTCTCCGTCACCCGGCAGATGCTCCACGCGCAGGAGCTGGAGCTGCCGCACCCGCTGATCCCCGGCCAGCACATCCGCGCCCACGCGCCGCTCCCCGCGGATTTCCGCGCGGCGCTCAAACTCTTCGGCCTGGGCAAGCGCGGCTGAGGCCGGGCCCGGCGGCGGGCCTTCCCGCTTCTCTCCGGCCCCGCTTTTTGGTATGCTTTGCGGGCATGGCACCGAAGTTGGAGTTTTACGGGACGCGCGCGACGTGGCGTGACGTGGCGGACGCCGCCCGCACCACCATCAACCGCGAGGCGGGCGCGGGCGAGCCGTCGTCCGCGTGGAAGAAGCGTATCCTGTTGGCGGAGCATTCGCCGATTCGCCAGTTGGTCTTTCGGTGGAAGTGGGTGGGGCTGAAGAGCTGGGTGAGCGTGCATTTGGTGCGGCATAAGTTCGGCATCGACCATTATGTGAGCACGCAGCGGAGCGACCGCACGGGCGTCGACCGCAACGCGTCGCGCCAGGACACGCCGGTGACGCACGAGTGCCTCGCCAACGCGCAGGCGATTTTGTCGATCTCGCGCAAGCGGTTGTGCCGGCAGGCCTCGCCGGAGACGCGCGAGGCGTGGGGGATGGTGGTGGAGGCGCTGCGCGCGAACGGCCAGCCGGAGCTGGCGGCGTGCTGCGTGCCGGAATGCGTTTACAGAGGGTTTTGCCCGGAGTTCAAGTGCTGCGGGTTCGCCAAGACGCCGGCTTTCGCGGCGGCGGTGGCGGCCTATCGAGGCGGGGCAAGGCCAAACGACTGAACCGAAAGGAAGGACGAATCATGGCGGATTGCGACGGCAATTGCGCGGCGTGCGCGAGCAAGGGCGGGTGCCAGACCCCGAAAGAAGACCCGGTGAAGCCGACCTTGGCGCGCATCAGGCATGTCTTTGTGGTGCTCTCCGGCAAGGGCGGCGTGGGGAAGAGCACGGTGGCGGCCAATCTGGCGCTGGGGCTGAGCCTGCGCGGGCAGCGGGTGGGCCTCTTGGACGTGGATGTCCACGGGCCGAGCATCCCCAAGATCCTGGGCCTTCAAGGCCAGCGCGCGATGAGCGACGGCGAGAAGCTCCTCCCCGCCGAGACGCCGGAGGGGCTGAAGGTGATGTCCACGGCGCTGATCTTGGAGAAGGACGACGAGCCCATCGTTTGGCGCGGGCCCCTCAAGGCCGGCGTCATCAAGCAGTTCATCGGCGAGGTGCGCTGGGGCGACCTGGATTACCTCGTGGTCGACTGCCCCCCCGGGACGGGCGACGAGCCGCTCTCCGTCTGCCAGCTCGTCCCGGAGGCCGAGGCCATCCTCGTCACCACGCCCCAGCAGGTCGCCACGCTTGACGTGAGCAAGTCCATCTCCTTCTGCAATCAGCTGGGGATGCGCGTCGCCGGCGTCATCGAGAACATGAGCGGCTTCACCTGCCCCCATTGCGGCACGTTCACGCCCATCTTCCGGACCGGCGGCGGCGAGGCGCTCGCCAAGCGCTACGCCCTGCCTCTCCTCGGCAAGCTGCCCATCGCCACCGAGATCGGCGAAAGCGGCGACGAGGGGCGCCCCTTCGTCGCGGCCCACCCCGACTCGCCCGCCGCCAAGGCCTTCATGGCCGTGGTGGACAATCTCCTTTCCATCGGCTGAGGGAGGGAACGCCGCCATGCGCCTCATCCTCCCCTGCCTCGCCGGTTCCGCGTTGGCCCTTGCGGCCTGCTCGGCGCTCACGCCCGCCGAGATCCCGATGGACACCTATGCCATCGTCGCCTCCAAGGCCGTGATGGACGACCCCGTGTGGAAGGCCGCCACCGTCGACGTCCTCGCCGCCAAACATCCCGGCGCGCGTCTTATCGTGTGGGAGCGGGAGGTCGGCGAGGCCAAGGAGGCGCTTGCCGCCGCCCAGCCCAGTTTCACGGCCTTCGTCGTGCGGCCCGAGCAGGCCGGTGTCCGCCTCACCGTTGCGGTCAGCAACCTGTGCCGCGCGCTGGACGGCGACCCTTACGTCGACACCTTCTGGGGCGTCGTCACCGGCTATGACCCCGCCGCCGCCGAGGCCCTCGCCAAGGCCGGCCCCATCGCCATCGAGCGCGCCCTCGACTGCGCCGGCTGCGACCTCACCGCCTTCCGCAAGACGTGGCGGTATTCCGAGGATCACCGCGGCACCATGAACCTCTGGGAGCGCGGCGTCACCGACGCGGTGCGCGACGTCCCCTGCGACACCGACAACACCCTCGGCGTCCTCGACCGCCTTCAGCGCGACCGCGTCCAGTTCATGACCACCTCCGGCCACGCCACCCAGCACGATTGGCAGATGGGCTACTGCGGCCCCAACATGGCCCTCGTCCACAAAGACGGCCGCCTCGTCGCCCGCGACACCAAGAAGGTCGACCGCCCCGCCGGCAGCGACGAGCCCAAGGTCTACTTCGGCACCGGCAACTGCCTCATCGGCGACGTCGACAAACCCGACTGCATGGCCCTTTCCTGGATGCGCGACGGCGGCGCCCGCCAGTTCATGGGCTACACCGTCACCACCTGGTTCGGCGCGCAGGGGTGGGGCACGCAGGGGCTTTTCGTCGACACCGCCGGCCTCTGCACCGCCAACGAGGCCTTCCACTTCACCAACACCGGCATCGTCGAGAAGATCCGCGGCTACGGCATCCCCGACATGATGGACTTCCGCCTCGGGGAGCTCGCCCGCGTCAATCTCCCCGTCACCCCCGGCATGGCCGCCTGGCGGCAGGCGCAGGCCAAGGCCGGGCTCCCCGACGCCGAACTCCAAAAGCGGATGCAGGAACGCATCGGCCACCTCCATGACCGCGACGTCGTCTGCTTCTACGGGGACCCGGCCCTCGATGCCCGCATCGCCGACGGCCGCTGGGCCGTGCGGCCGCCCTACGTCGATTCCGACGGCGCCCTCGTCCTCACCGTCGAGGCCCGCCCCGGCGTCCGCGCCCGCGACGCCGTCTGGCTCCGGCTCCCCGGCTCGTGGGCCTATGACCCCGCCGCGGTCGAGGCCTCCGAGGCCCTCGGCGAGCCAGACCTCGCCCTCGACAACATGCTCCGCTTCCCCGCCGCCGCGCCCAAGGCCGGCGACGTCTACACCGTCCGCCTCCCCGGCGCCGCGCGAAAGGGCCTGTGATGGACGGCGCGCTCGACCTCATCGCCACCCTCATGCACCGCGGCGGGCCCGTCATGTGGCCCATCGCGTGCTGCTCCGTCATCGTCGTCTTGGTCATCCTCCGCAAGCTGCTCCAATGGCTTTTCCACGTCCTCGCCGCGCGTGCCGGCGCGGCCGGGTGGCGGTATGCCTTGGGAGCCTTGCGCAAAGGCGACCGCCCCGCCGCCGAGGAGGCCGCCAAGGCCTCCGCCTCTCCCTACGCCCACGTCCTCGCCGCCGCCCTCGCCCAAGCCGAACGCCCCTTCGCGGAGGCCCTTGAGGGCGAGGCCCGCGCCTTGGTCCGTCGGCTGGCCCGGGGATTGGGCGTGCTGGACACCATCGTCACGCTCGCCCCCATGCTCGGCATCCTCGGCACCGTCACCGGCATCATCACCTCGTTCGACCTCATGGGCAGCATGGGCGTGGACGATCCCACCGGCGTCGCCGGCGGCATCGCCGAGGCCCTCATCACCACCGCCGCCGGCCTTGTCGTCTCCATCGCCGCGCTCATCCCGCTCAATGCCGGGCGCGTCTGGCACGCCGCCCTCGTCCGGGCCCTCGAACGGGCCATGACCGACGCCGAGCGCGCCGCGGAGGCCACCCCGTGAGGCTCGCCGAGGAGGAGACGCCCCGCGCCCGTCTTGAGATGACGCCCATCATGGACGTCGTCTTCCTCCTCATCGTCTTCTTCGTCTACGCCTTCCTCACCATGGCTGTCCAGCGCGGGCTTCGCGTCGAGCTGCCCCGGGCCGACGGCGCCATCGCCCGCGGCCAAAGCGTCCAGCTCGTCCTCACCCCCGCCGACGAAATCCTGCTCGACGGCCGCACGCCCATGGATTCCCGCGCCGCCGTCGAGGCCGCCGCCCTGCGCGCCAAGTCCCTTGGCCTTCCCGTCGTCATCCGCGCCGACCGCCAAGCCCACGCCGGCCCCGCCCTCGAGCTCATGGCCGCGCTCCGCGCCGCGGGCGTCTCCAAGGTCACCTACCAGGTCGAGAAAGGCCGCTGAGGATGGCCGCCCTCAGGCTGATCGCCTGCGCCTTCCGCGAAGCCGCCCTCTGGGCCGCCGCATTGGCCCTCCATCTTCTGGCCGCCCTGCTCGCCGCGCATTTTGTCCTGAGCCCCCGCGCCGCCCCCGAGCCGCGCCTGCTCATTGACACGATCGAGCTCACCATCGCCGAGACCGAGCGCGAGACGCCCGCCGAGGCCGCCGCCCCCGAGCATTCCGCCGCCCAAGCCCCGCGCCCCGAGCCCGCGCCCTACCTGGCCGACGCCGCGTCCCCCCTCGCCCTTCCCATCCCGCCCCCGGAGCTTGCCGCCGCGCTGCCGTTGCCCCCCGTCCCCCAGCCGCCCAAACTCCCCGAGCCCGACCACGCGCCCGACCCCTCCGCGCTTCCCGAGATCGCGTTGCCCCCCGCGCGGACGCCCCGCCCCGCCGCCGGCGCCACCGCCCGCATCGAGAAGCCCCGCCTTGTCACCGACCTCTCCCGCCTCATCAAGCGCTACCCGGCCGAGGCCCGCCGCAAAGGCTGGGAGGGCACCGTCATCCTTGACCTCCGCGTCGCCGCCGACGGCACGCTCGCGGAGGCCGCCATCCACCAGACCAGCGGCCACAAGGTGCTCGACCAGGCCGCCCTCCGCATGATCCGGGACGCCCGCTTCGCCGGCGGCCCCGGACGCCTCCTCCAACCCATCTCCTTCACGCTCCGATGAATGCGCCCATCCTCACTGTCCGCGACCTCGCCATCGACTATCCCCGCCCCGGCAAGCCCCCCTTCCGCGCCGTCAAAGGCGTCTCCTTCGACGTGCGCGAGAATGAGTTCTTCGGCATCGTCGGCGAATCCGGCTGCGGCAAAAGCACGCTTGCCCGGGCGCTCTGCGGCCTTCAGCCCATCGCCTCCGGCGACGCGGCCTTCGCCCCCATGCCCCGGGGCGCCGTCCAGATGATCTTCCAGGACGCCGTCGGCTCCCTCAACCCCCGCAAGACCATCGGCGACGCGTTGGCCGAGGTGCTCGCCGTCCACCGCCTTTGCCCCGCCGACCGGCGCGACGCGCGCATCGCCACGCTGCTCGACGAGGTCGGCCTGCCCCCCGACGTCGCCGCCTCCTATCCCCGCGAACTCTCCGGCGGCCAGTGCCAGCGCATCTCCATCGCCCGGGCGTTGGCCATGAACCCCCGCGTCCTCATCGCCGACGAGCCCGTCTCCGCCCTCGACGTCTCCGTCCAGGCGCGCGTCCTCAACCTCTTGGCCGACCTTCGCGCCCGCCGCAATCTCACCATCCTGCTCATCTCGCACGACCTCGCCGTCGTCCGGACCGTCTGCGACCGCCTCATCGTCATGCACGCCGGCGAGATCGTCGAGCGCGGCCCCGCCAGGACTGTCTTCGCCAACCCCACCCATCCCTACACCAAGACGCTCCTGGCAGCCGTCCCCGACGTGGCCGCCGCCCTTCGTCCCTGACCCCGAAAAAAAACGCGCGCCGCCCCCCAAGACGGGGGGCGGCGCGCGTTTTTTTTTCGGGGTCAGGGCCCAAATCAGATCAGGCCGGCGCGGCGGAAGGCCAGCCACGTGGTGTAGCCGCCGGAGAGGTTGCGGACGTCGAAACCCCGCTGGGCGAGGATTCGTTCGGCGAAATAACCGCGCTGTCCGACCTTGCAGAAGACGACGGTCGGGCGGCCCCGCGGCACCTCCCCCAGCCGCCCGCGCAGCTGCCCGAGCGGGATGTTCGCCGCGCCGGGGAGCGTCCCCGCGGCGAACTCCGCCGGCTCGCGCACGTCGAGCAGGAAGGCGCCCTCGGGGATTTCCCTGGGCGTGATGGGGCGGGTGAGGCCGTCGGCGGCGTTACCGGCGAGCATCCCAAGGATGTTCACGGGGTCTTTGGCCGCGCCGAAGGGGGGCGCATAGCAAAGGTCGAGCGCGGCGAGCGCGGCGGCGGGGAGCCCGAGGCGCATGGCCGTGGCGACGACGTCGATGCGCTTGTCCGCCCCCGCCGCGCCGATGGCCTGCGCGCCAAGGATCTCCCCCGCCGCGCCGACGAGGAGTTTGAGGCGCAGGGGCGTGGCGCCGGGGTAGTAGCCCGCGTGGTTCTGCGGGTGGGCGTAAAGCGGGCGGCAGGCCAAACCCGAGGCGCGGGCGCGGCCTTCGGTCACCCCCGCCGACGCGGCGCACAGCGCGCCGACCCCAACCACGGCGGAGCCTTGGGCGCCGCCATAGGCGACGGCGCCGCCGAGCAAGTTGGCCGCCGCGACGCGCCCCTGCTTGTTCGCGGGGCCGGCGAGGGCGATGGCCGCGCCTTCCGCCGCCGCCACGTCCCCGGCGGCGAAGATGTCCGGGTCGGAGGTGCGCAGGCAGGCATCCACCGCCACATGGCCGCGCGGGCCGAGCGCGAGGCCGGTGGCCTGGGCAAGGGCGCTGTTCGGGCGCACGCCCAGCGCCATCACTACGATTTCGGCAGGCAGGCTTGCGCCGTCGTCGAGCGTCGCGGCGCCATCCGCCCAAGCGGCGACGGTGCGGCCTGTGCGGACGTCCACGCCCACGGCGCGCAGGGCGTCGGGCAGGTCGACGGCCATCTCGGGGTCGAGCATCGCCGGCAGGAGGTGCCCCGCCTTTTCCACAAGCGTGGTTTTGAGGCCTCGGCGGGCGAGGTTCTCGGCCGTCTCCACCCCGATGGCCCCGCCGCCAATGACAAGGGCGGACTTGGCGTCCCGCGCGGCGGCGACAAGGCGATCCATGTCCGCGAGCGAGGTCAGCGTGAGGCGGCGCGCGTCGGGCAGGCCGGGGATGGGGATTTGGATGGGCAGCGCGCCGGTGGCCAGGAGCAGGCGGTCGTAGGGCAACGCCTCCTCCGCGCCATCCGCGTCGCGCACCGTCACCGTCTTGGCCGTGCGGTCGATGGCCGTTACTTCGCAACGCACGCGCACAGCCACGTTGAAGCGTTTGCGGAAGCCCTCGGCCGACATCACCAGCAGGTCGTCCCGGTCTGGGATGACGCCCCCCACATGGTAGGGCAGGCCGCAATTGGCGTAGGAGATCGCCTCGCCCCGCTCGATCAGCGTGATCTCGGCGGTCTCGTCGAGCCTTCTCAGCCTGGCCGCGGCGCTCGCCCCCGCCGCCACTCCCCCGATGATGACAACGCGCATGGGCGGCTTTCCTGTTCAGGCTTTCCAGACTTGGCCGGGGCGGGTGGGGATGGCGGCCATGGCGTTGCGGGTGTCGACGATGAGATCGGCGTGGGCGGCCAAGGCGGCGTAGTCGACGTCTTTGTGGGCGGTGGCGATGAGGACGCAGTCGCAGCCGGCGAGGGTCTCGGGGGTGAGGGGGACGGATTCGCGCCCGGCGAAGTGGGGGTGCTCGCGGGTCTCGCGGATGACGGGGAGGTAGTCGTCGTGGTAGTCCACCTTGGCGCCGCGGGCCTCGAGCTTCTCCATGAGGGTGTAGGTGGGCGATTCGCGGTCGTCGTCGACGTTGGCCTTGTAGGAGAGGCCGAGGATAAGGATGCGCGAGCCCTTGACGGCCTTGGCGCGGTCGTTGAGGGCCTCGGCGACGCGGTCGACGACCCAGTCGGGCATCGCGGTGTTGACCTCGCCGGCGAGCTCGATGAACTTGGTGTACTGCCCGAACTCGCGCGCCTTCCACGTGAGGTAGAAGGGGTCGATGGGGATGCAGTGGCCGCCCAGGCCGGGCCCGGGCCAGAAGGGCATGAAGCCGAAGGGCTTGGTGGCGGCCGCGGCGATGACCTCCCACACGTCGATGCCCATCGCCTGGTAGACCTGCTTGAGCTCGTTCACGAGCGCGATGTTCACGCAGCGGAAGGTGTTCTCGGTGATCTTGGCGGCCTCGGCGGCGCGGCAGCTGCTGACGGGCACGAGGGTGTGGATGGCCTTGGAGTAAAGCCTCGTGACGGCCTCGAGGCAGGCGGGGGTGTAGCCGCCGACGACCTTGGGGATGGAGGCGACGACGCTGTGCGGGTTGCCGGGGTCCTCGCGCTCGGGGCTGAAGGCCAGGTGGAAATCCTGCCCGGCCCTGAGGCCGCTGCCCTGCTCAAGCACGGCGCGCAGCTCGCCGTCGGTGGTGCCCGGGTAGGTGGTGGATTCGAGGCAGACGAGCGCGCCCTTGCGCAGATGCGGGGCGATGGCGCGCCCGGTGTCGGTGATGTAGGAGATGTCCGGCTCGCGGTTCTTGTTGAGCGGCGTGGGCACGCAGATGATGACCGCGTCCACGCCGGCGCACACGGCGAAGTCGTCGGTGGCGCGGAAGTGCCCGCCTTTGATTTGCTCGGCGATGCTTTCGGCGGGGATGTGCTTGATGTAGCTTTGGCCGGCGTTCACGGCCTCCACCTTGCGGCGGTCCACGTCGATGCCCGTGACGTCCACGCCCGAGCGCGAGAACTGCAGGCAGAGCGGCAACCCCACGTAACCCAAACCAACGACGGCAATCTTGTCCATGCGCGATCCTTTCATGCAAGCGTTGCCGATAGTATAGCACAGAGGGGCGCGTCATGGGGCTGTCTGGCGGCGGGGCAGGCGCAAAAACGCCGCCGTCCATCAACCGATAAGTCTTCATCTCCCATCTGTAGAATGTCAATAGATTTGCGCAGTACGTTTGGGAAGACTTGGAACGTACGCATGGAGTGGGGCTTTTGGGGGGTGGGGAATGAGGGGGCGGTGGGTGCGTTTGAGGGCACGGAGGGTTGGCTTGGAGAAGTCGGTGGTTTTGGGGTGGTAGGCGCGCAGGGGGCGCTCCGGCGGTCGTCCCCTCTTTTGAGGCTGTTTCTCAAGGTCGATTCCGCCTCCCGGACGATCCACGGCGGCGAAAATACTTGACAAGTCGGGGGGTGGGTGATACTTTATGCGTGTCGAGCCGCCCATGGTGGGCGGGTCGTCCGATGGAAGGACGGGCAGAAGGATGAAGATTCGTTTGGCGATGGCCGCGTTGGCGGCGTGCGTGGTGGGGGCGGCGCAGGCGGCCTCGGTGGATTGGTCGGGGAATTACACCTCCACGGGCGGCTATGGTGCTAATCTCTCCGAGGATGCGAAGATTTCGATCGGCGGCGACCCCGTCAGCCCGCTCACCGGCTCGTACTCGCTCTCGGTCACCTTCATGCTGACCTCGACCACTCGGCCCAGCGGCTTCGCCTCCATTCTTTCCATCACTCATGGCACGGGTGGGTCGGGCAATGACGATCGGAACCTGCGCCTGTCGCTGAACCGAGACGGCCAGCTAACGTTGAACGGCAATGTCTCGGCCTCTGGGCAAACAGTGCCGCCGTCGATCGACCACACGCTTCTGACGAACGTGGATTACACCGCGGTGCTGACGCTTTCGGGCGGCACGGCCGATTTCCTGCTCTATGCCGGCGGTGATCTCCTTGGTTCCGTTTTGGATTATACCTTGAACAATACCTACGCTGCGGGCCCCTTGGACACCATCGTGCTGGGCTCGGCCTCGCTGACCGAGGCGAACGGCAACCGCACCTTCGGCGATGGCGTGCTGGTGGTGAAGGAGGTGACCTTGGTTCCCGAGCCGACGGCGCTGGCGCTCTTGGCGCTGGGCGTGGCGGGGCTGGCGCTCCGCCGCCGGGCGGCCTGACCCGTGCGCGTCGCGCCGCGGTTTCGTTAGGATGGTGGCCTTCGGCGCGCGGCCGCGCGCCGGGGGCTTTTGTTTTGTCGGTTCGGCCGGGCATGGAGGAAGAGGCGATGGTTTCGAGGCGCGGTTTTCTGGGGCTTTTGGGCGCCGGGGTGGGGGCTTTGGCGGCGGGGCGCGCGTGGGGGCAGGCGGCGGGGCGGCCGAACATCGTGCTCTTCATGGTCGACGACATGGGCTGGCAGGATACGTCCGTGCCCTTCCTGCGGCGCGGGGGGCGGTGGGTGACGACGCGGCTGAACGCGCGCTACGCGGGGCGGACGCCCAACATGGAGCGGCTGGCGGCGCGGGGGATGCGCTTCACCGAGGCTTACGCGTGCGCGGTCTGCTCGCCTTCGCGCTGCTCGCTGATGAGCGGGATGAACGCCGCGCGCCATCGCGTCACCGATTGGACGCTGGGGGTGAACCAGGGCAACCGGCTTTCCACCTCCGGCGAGGGGCTGCGCTCGCCGCGCTGGGGGGCGAACGGCCTCCAGCCGCAGGGGACGCAGGCGCAGGGGGCCTGTCAGCCGCCGTGGCGGGTGGACGCGGCGGGCAAGTATTGCCAGCCGGACTTCGGGTCGGCGGAGGGGGCCTATGCCTACAACCTCACGGTGCCTTTCACCAACGCGCTCGCCTTCCCGGAGCTGCTGCGGCGGGCGGGCTACCACACCATCCACGTGGGCAAGGCCCATTGGGGCAGCGGCACGAACGTCAGCTACAAGGTGCGGGCCACGCCGACCTCGCCGGGCGCCGACCCGCGTGCCTTCGGCTTCGAGGTGAACATCGCCGGCTGCGAGCGCGGCGGCCCCGCCAATTACCGCGGCGATTCGCAGTATGGCAACGCCTCCAACGCCGACTTCGCCACGCCGGGGCTGGACGAGAACAATTATTACGAGGACAACGTCTTCCTGACGGACGCGCTGACGGACATGACGCTGCGCGAGCTGCGCCGTTCCTGCGAGGCCGACCCCGACCGCCCCTTCTACCTCTATTTGGCGCACTACGCCATCCACTCGCCGTTGGACAATGCGCGGGCCTGGGACCACACCCGCTCGGACAGCACAAACCTGGCGCAGGACGCCCGCAACCCCAACCCCAACGACGGCTTGGCCTGGAACGAGACGGAGCGCAATTACGCCACCCTCATCCAGGGGATGGACGATTCCCTCGGCAAGGTGCTGGACTTCCTCGATGAGCGGGGGCTGGCCGAGAACACCCTCTTCGTCTTCATGGCCGACAACGGCGGGCTTTCCGTCTCGGGCCGACTGACCAACGCCAACGCGCCCCTGCGCGCCGGCAAGGGCTCCTGCTACGAGGGCGGCGTGCGCGAGCCCCTCATCGTCGCCTGGCCCGGCAAGGTCGCCCCTGACACGTATTCCGAGGAGCCGGTCATCATCGAGGATTTCTATCCCACCCTGCTCGAGGCCGCGGGCGTCGCCCTGCCCGCCGCCGACGCGCTGGCGGTCACGCCCGAGGGCGTCTATGCCGACGGCCCCGTGCGGCAGGTCTTGGACGGCGCGAGTTTCCTGCCCGTGGCCACCGGTCTGCGCGCCACCGTCCGCGCCGACGGCGCGGCGCGTCCGCTCCTTTGGCACTATCCCAATAAGTGGGGCGAGGGGCCGGCGGGCATGGCCTACAACTATTACTCCGCCCTCCGGCTGGGCCGCTGGAAGCTCATCTACCAGCACAGCGACCGCTCCTTTGAGCTCTACGACCTCGCCACCGACCTCTCCGAGACGCGCAACCTCGCCGCGGAGCGCCCCGGGGAGGTCGACCGCCTCCGCCGCGAGATGGGCCGCCTGCTCCGCGAGCGGGGCGCGCAGATGCCCCTCGTCCAAGCCTCCGGCGAGGCCGTGCCGTGGCCCGACGACGAGGCCGTCGCCCTGCCCGCCCCCGCGCCGGGGCTCACCCTCCGCAACTGAGGTTCCGCCATGCGTGCCCTGCTTCTGCTGACGTCGTTCCTGTCTTTGGCCTTCGCCCTGCGCGCGGAGACGCTGCCGCCCCTGCTCTGCACCTTCGGCGCGGAGGCCGGGACGGTTTCGGGGCGCTGGTGGAAGGGGGGCGGCGCGCACATGTGGAACCGCGTCACCGCCGCCGGCGCGGACGTGCTGCTCACCTCCGACGGCGCCTACTCGGGCGTCACGCTTGCGTGCGAGGGCGAGCTTTGCGGCGCGGCGGGCGTCCTCGCGCAGGGGCAGTTCCCCGACCGGGCACGGGATTTCCCGAGGGGGATGACCACCGGCGCGGAGAATGGCTACGTCCTCCAGCGGGCGGGCGGCTGCGCCTTCACGCTCGCGGGGCTCGACCCGCGCGGGACGTACACGCTCTACGTCCTGGCCGGGCGCGGCAACGCGTGGGCCGCGCAGGACGTCGCCACCATCTACGCCGTGGAGGGGGCGGAGCTGCTTTATGCCGAGAACGCCTCCGGCGCGGCGGGCCTCACCCAGAACACCACCCAGGGCAACTGGCTCGTCTTCGCCGTCGCCTTCACGGGGCGCGAGTCGGTCACCGTCACCGCTTTGCCCGGCGCGGGGAACATCGGCGCCTTCGCCCTCGAGGGCGACGTGCCGGAGCGCTGGTCGTGGGCGAACCCCGCCGGCGGCGCGTGGTCGGAACCCGCCAACTGGGCGAACGCCGAGGCGGGCGGCGAGCCGTGGCTCCGCGACCTGGTCGGCACGGGGGGCGAGGTCGTCGTGGACTATGACGCCGACCCCGAGCCCGGCACGGTGCGCTGCGACGCCCGCGCCACCGCCTACGTCCTGCGTGGCGGCGCCTTCGCCTGCGCCTTCGTGGACGGCACGGTGCGCAAGGACGGCCCCGGCGAGGCGCGCCTGACGGCGACGGGCTCGCGGGCCGACTTTGCCGTCGCGGAGGGGACGCTCCGCCTGGACGGCGCCACCTCGGGCGCGGTGCGCGTGGCGGCGGGCGCGGCGCTCGCGGGCTCGGGCTCGGCGGGCGCGGTGCGCCTGGCCGACGGCGCGGCGCTCGACCTCTCCGCCGGCCGCCTCCGCGCGGGGGCGTTGGCCGTGGACGCGCAGCCGCTTTTGGGGGACAGCCTGCCCGCGGGGGCGGAGACGCCCTCGCCCGACGCCGCGGTGACGGTGCGCGTGGGGGGCGCGGCGCCGGGGCTGGTCCTGGCCTGCCCGGACATCGACCCCGCGCTCCGCTTCGAGCCCGCCGGGCGGCTGGAGGTCCGCGCCGACGGGCTGTGGCTGCTGCCCGCGCCGGGCTACCGCCTTTCCGTGCGCTGAGGGCGCGCGCTCACGCAATCCTAACGTTCGCCTGACCGGCGGCTTACGCCGGTCGGCTATCGTATGGCGTCGCATTGGGGCAGGATCGCCCCGGCAGGAAAGGCAGCGACACGCATGACAAATCAGATTGGACTCCTCGTTTTCGACTGGGCCGGCACGACCACCGACTACGGCTCGCAGGCGCCGGTGCACGTCTTCGACCGCACCTTCTCGGCCCGCGGCCTGAAGTTCGACCGCGCGGACATCAACGCGCCGATGGGCATGGAGAAGCGCGCGCACATCCGCGCCATGCTCTCCACCGACAAGGGCACCGCGCTCTGGCGCGCCGCGCAGGGGCGCGATTGGACGGAGGCGGACGTGGACGCGCTCTATGAGTCCTTCGAGGGGACGTTGGCGCAGGTCGTGGCCGAGTACAGCCACCTGATCCCCGGCGTGGCGGAGACGGTGGCTGCGCTGCGCGGCATGGGGCTGAAGATCGGCTCGACCACCGGGTACACCTCCGAGATCATGAAGCTGGTGACGCCCGTGGCCGCGCGCGAGGGGTACGCGCCCGACTGCGTCGTCACCCCCGACCAGACCGACGGACTGGGCCGCCCCACGCCCTTCATGGTCTACGCCTGCATGCAGCGCCTGGGCGTCTGGCCCGCCTCGCGCGTGGTGAAGGTGGGCGACACGCTGACCGACATCCGCGAGGGCAAGAACGCGGGCGCCTGGGCGGTGGGCATCCTCACGGGCTCTAACCTGCTGGGGCTCGACGAGGCCGAGGCCGCCGCCCTCCCCGCCGCCGAGATGGCCGCGCGCAAGGCCCGCGCCCGCGAGGCCTATCTCGCCGCCGGCGCCGACCTGGTGGTCGATTCCTTCCGCGAGCTGCCCGAGGCGGTGGCCGCGATCAACGCCCGTCTGGCCGAGGGGACGCGATGAGCCGCTGGCACAATCCCGTCCGCGTCGTCCAAGGCCCCGGCGCGCTGGAGGCCCTCCCGGCGCTGGCGGAGGAGGCGTTGGCCGGCGGCGGGCGCGCGCTGCTGGTGGCGTGGGGCGAGGCGCCCTTGGCCGAGCCGGCCTTCGCGGCGCTCCGCGAACGGCTGGGCGGGCGGCTGGAGACGACGGTCTTCCCGCACTCCAACCCCACGCTGGCGCAGCTCTTCGAGGCGCACGCCGCCACGCGCGGCAAGGATTTCCGGCTGGTCGTCGCCGTGGGCGGCGGCAGCACGCTCGACGTCGGCAAGTGCCTGGCCCGCCTGATGGGCGAGACGGTCGCCGACGTCGACGCCCTCCGCGCCCGTGTCGCCGGGAAGGCGTGGGGCGCGTGCGCCTGCCGTTGGATCGGCGTGCCCACCACCGCCGGCACCGGCAGCGAGGTGACGTGCTGGGCCACGGTCTGGGATCCGGAGCGCGAGGCCAAGCTGTCGCTCGATACGCCGACCAACTACGCCTTCGCGGCGGTGGCCGACCCGGCGCTGACGCGCTCGATGCCCGTCGGGCTGGCCGTCTCCTCCGCGCTGGACGCGGTGGCGCACGCCACGGAAAGCCACTGGGCGCGCGCCACGAACGCCGTCTCCCGCGCGTTGGCCGTGGCGGCCATCCGCACCGTGATGACGCACATCGACGGGCTGTTCGCGGGGGACGAGGCCGCCCGCGCGGCGATGACCGAGGGCGCGACGTTGGCGGGGTTGGCCTTCAGCGGCACGCACACCACCGCCTGCCACTCCCTCTCCTATCCGCTCACCCTGCGCTACGGCATCCCGCACGGCGTGGCCGTGGCCCTGCTGCTGGCGCCCGTGATGCGGCTGAACGCCTCGGTCTGCGACGTGGCGCCCCTGCTGGGGGCCTTCGGCGCCGAGGGGCCCGAGGCCGTGGCCGCGCGCGTCCGGGGGCTGCTGCTCCGCGCGGGGCTCCGCGCCGACCTGCGGGGCTGGGGCGCCCGGGCCGAGGATCTGCCGGGGTTGGCCGCCCACGGCTTCACCAAGGGCCGCGCCGACAACAACCCCGTGCCGTTGGACGCGCCGACGGCCCAAGCCCTGCTCGCCGAAATCCTCTGAGGTGCCCGCCATGAAACGTTTCGCCTGCGCCGCCCTTCTCGCCGCCCTTCTCTGCGGCTGCGAGGAGGCGCCCGACAACACCTTCACCATCGCCTACGCGCCCAACGAATCCACCGAGCAGAGCGTCGACGCCCGCAACGGGCTGGCCGCCGCCCTCGGCAAGGCCTTGGGCAAGGAGGTGCGCGAGATCCACGCCAGCGACTACACCGCCATCATCGAGGCCCTCCGCACCGGCCAGGCCGACATGGCCTACATCGGCTCCCTGGCCGTGGGCATGGCGATGAAGCGCGCCAAGGCCGTCCCCATCGTCATGAAGGCGCCGGGGGGCGACAAGGCCAAGGCCGTCTACCGCTCCGTCATCGTCGCCCGCGCCGACAACAAGGCCATCGCCTCCATCCGCGACCTCAAGGGCCGCACGATGGCCTTCGTGGACCCGGACTCCACCTCGGGCAACCTCATCCCGACGGCCGACCTCATCGCGGCCTTCCCCGGGGAGAAGCTCAATTCGGACCTGCTCCACGCCAACGGCCGCTTCTTCGAGGCCGTCAGCTACTCCGGCAAGCACCAGGCCGGCCTCCAGGCCGTGCTCAAGGGCGACATCGACGCGGCGCCGTGCTCCGACAACATCCTCGCCTTCGAGGTCTCGCGCGGAGCCGTGCCCGAGGGCGCGCTCAAGGTCATCCACACCTCCGCGCCCATCCCGGCCGAGGGCTTCGTGGTGGCCCGCTCCGTCCCGCCCGCCTTGCGCGAGCGCATCCGCGATTTCCTGGTGGCCTACGACGACGAGGCCTACTTCGCCCAGCTCCTCAAAGTGCCCGGCGCGCGCTTCGTCCCCTGCGACGAGGCCGACTACCAGCCGATCCTCGACCTTTACCTTCACCTCAACGGGGAGTGAGCCATGCAGCCCATCCTGAGTTTCCGGAACGTCTCCAAGCGTTACGCCAACGGCGCCCACGCCCTCGAGGACATCACCCTCGACATCCGCCCCGGCGAGTTCGTCTCCGTCATCGGCCCCTCCGGCTCCGGCAAGTCCACCCTCCTGCGGCTTGTCAACCGCCTCATCCCCGCCACCTCCGGCCACGTCATCCTCGACGGGCGGGACATGGCGCGCCTGCGCGGCGCCGACCTCCGCGCCCAGCGCCGCAAGGTGGGCATGGTCTTCCAGAACTACAACCTCGTCCACCGCCTCTCCGTCTTCCAGAACGCCCTCCATGGCCGCCTGGGCCACCTGGGCGGCCTCCGCGGCCTCCTGGGCCTCTACGCCGAGGCCGACAAGCGCCGCGCCTTCGACCTGCTCGTCTCCCTCGGCCTCGGCGCCTTCTGCTACGCCCGCGCCGGCGAGCTCAGCGGCGGCCAGAAGCAGCGCGTCGGCATCGCCCGCGCCATCATGCAGGATCCCAAGATCCTCCTCTGCGACGAGCCCATCGCCTCGCTCGACCCCGCCTCCGCCAAGACCATCATGGAGACGCTCCGCGACGAGACGCGCCGCCGCAACCTCGCCTGCGTCGTCAACCTCCACCAGCTCGACGTCGCCCGCGCCTACTCCACCCGCATCGTCGGCCTGCGTCAGGGCCGCCTCGTCTTCGACGGCGCCCCCGACGCGCTCGACGCCGCCGCCCTGGCCCGCATCTACGGCCCCGGGCACGTCCCCGCCGCGGCGCCCGAGGAGGCTGCCCATGCCTCCTGACAGGGCGCTCCCGGAGGCCGTCCGGGCCGAGCGCCGCGCCTACGCCCTCTTCTTCGGCGCGCTCCTGCTCGTCGTGGCGCTCTGCACGTGGGGGGTCGCCTTCAACCCCTTTGAGCTCTTCGGCAAGGGCGACGCCTTTTGGACGTTCCTCTCGGAGGACTTTTGGCCGCCGCGCATCCCCCAGCGCGAGGGCCGGCTCGAGGCGATCCTCGCGGGCATCGGCGTCACCTTCGCGATGGCCGTGGCCTCGGCCACCGTGGCGGCGGTGCTGGCCTTCCTCGTGGCGCTCTTCGCCAGCGAGCGCGTCTCGCCCTTCCCGCGGTTGGCTCCGCTGGTGCGCGGGGCGGCGACCTTCGTGCGCAACATCCCCGCGCTGGTCTGGGCCTTCATCCTCTTCTCCTCGCTGGGCATCGGCACGGGGGTCGGCTTTGTGGCGCTCACGCTCTCCAGCTTGGCCTTCTTGGTGCGCGCCTTCGCCGAGACGATGGAGGATCTCTCGCAGGACGGCCTGGAAAGCCTGCTCGCCATCGGCGCCACCTTCCCGCAGCGCGTGGCCCACGGCATCCTACCCTCCTGCCTGGGCGGCTTCGTCTCGTGGTATCTCTACAGCCTCGAGGTGAACATCCGCGCCTCGGCGGTCGTCGGCATGGTCGGCGGCGGCGGCATCGGCCTGGTGCTCTTCTCCTACATCAAGGCCTTCAACTACCACGTCGCCTTCTTCATCATCCTTCTCATCGCCGCCCTCGTCATCGCCGTGGATTGGATGACCGGCCGCCTGCGCAAGGAGCTTGCCCTATGACGTCCGCCGCCCCCGCGCCCCGGATCGACCGCTTCGGCCGCATCCGCGTCGCCCCCGAGCGCCGCAACCGCGCCGTGCCCGTCTTCCTCGTCTGCGCCGCGCTCGCCGCCGTCGCCAGCCTTGTCTATCTCGACCTGCCGTGGGCCAAGCTCGCCTCGCGCGCGCCCGACCTGGGGGACGTTTTCTGGAAGCTGGGCCACCTCGATTTCGCGCGCTGGGAGCTCATCCTCTCCGCCACCCGCGAGACCGTCTGCGTCGCCGTCCTCTCCACCTTCTATGGGATGCTCCTGGGCCTCTTTTTCGGGATGCTCGCGGCCGAGAACGTGCTGCGCGTCCCCTTCCTCGCCCCCATCGTCAAGGCGTGCTTCACCTTCCTGCGCGCCGTCCCCACCCCCGTCTGGGTGCTGCTGATGATGGTCTGCGTGGGCATGGGCCCGGCGGCCGGCATCGCGGGGCTCTGCGTCCACACCACCGCCTTCTTCACCCGCGCCTTCGCACAGAGCTTCGAGGACATCCCCGGCGAGACGCTCGAGGCACTCGAGGCCACCGGCGTCGGCCGCGTCGGCGTCTTCCTCAACGCCGTCCTGCCCTCCGCCCTCGCCCGCGTCGTCGCCTGGGTGGGCATGCGCCTGGAGATCAACGTGGCCGAATGCGCCATCCTCGGCATGGTCGGCGCCGGCGGCGTGGGCTTCGTCATCGCCAACGGCATCCAGAACTACGAATACGGCACCGCCGGCGTCGCCATCCTCCTCGTCTTCGCCTTGGCCTACGCCACCGAGCGCCTCTTTGTCTGCCTCAAGCGCCGCCTCCGCTGACCCTCCCCCCGCCCCCCCCTGTGCTATAATGGCGGCATGGAAAGCAACACCGTCGTGACGCTCCGCGCCGCGGGCGTCGCCCTCCCCCCCGGCTGGGGCGCGGCGCGCCTCGCCCGCGCCGCCGAGATTTGCGTGGCCCACGCCCAACGCTTCGCCCGCCCCGCCGACCCTTGGCGCGAGGTGGCCATCCACCTGCAGGGCGATGCCGCCAACCGCGCCGCCAACCGCCGCATCCTCGGCCACGATTATCCCACCGACGTCATCACCCAGGCCTACGCCCCCTTCCCCTTCGAGCCCCCCGGCCTCACCGGCGAGCTCTTCGTGAACGTCGACCAGGCCCGCCGCGCCGCCGAGGCCCTCGGCCGCCTCGCCTGGCACGAGGAGCTCCTCCTCTACGTCGCCCACGGCTGCGACCACCTCGCCGGCGCGGACGACGCCACCCCCGCCGAGCGCCGCCTCATGCGCCGCCGCGACCTCCGCTGGATGCGCGCCGCCCTCGCCGCCGCCCCCCGCTGAAACTTTTTTGTCACCTCGCCCCCGCCGCCGCGTATAACCCCATAAAAACACCTTCTCGTCCCCTCGGGACGGATGAGGCGGCGTCGCGGACACACCGCGCAACGGCGCCGACGGCGCCGCGGAAGCGGGCCTCGGCGACCGAGGGTTGCGCAGGGACGCCGACCAACCCCGTCCCGAGGGGCTTTTTGCCTCAGCGCCCCCGCGCGAACCAGTCGGCCAGATCCTCGAGCGCCCGGGCGCGGAAAGGCGCGCCCTCGGGCCGGGAAAGGAAGATGTGCCGGGCGCCGGGGTAGACGCGCTGCTCGGCGCCGAACCGGCGGGCCAGCTCGGCCTGCTGGTCGGCCAGGATGTCCTCCTGCGCGGTGAGCAGGAGGGTGGGGGGCAGACGGTCGAGCTGGAAGAGGGGCGACGCCGCCAGGCGCGTCTCTGCGTCGGGGCAATAACGATCCAGAAACCAATCCATCAGCCTTGGCGAGAGCGGCCAATCCCGTTGCCAGGCGCGCCACGAGCCGGCGTCGCGGGTCGGCAGGAGCGTCGTCACCGCGTAGACGAAGGCCGCGCGCGCGGGCAGCGGCGCGGCGGGGAGGGCGCAGAGCGCCAGATGCGCGCCGGCGGAGTCGCCCCCAAGGAAACAGGGCCCCTCGGCCTCGAGGCTGGCCCGCCGCCAAAAATCGGCGCACCAGCCGTTGGGCGCGGGGTAGGGGTCGGTGGGGTAATCGGGGAGGAGGACGCGCAGCCCGGTGGCGGCGGCGAGGTCGCGCCCCCACGCCAAGGCGTCCTCGCCGAGCGCGATGGCCCAGCCGCCGCCGTGGAACCACGCCAGCGTGCCGACGGGCGCGGGCGGCTCGAAGGCGACCACGCGGCGCCCTTGGAAACGGCACTGGCTTTGGGAAACGTTCATGCCCCTAGTCTAACACACCCCGGCCCGGGAGATGAGCGCGAGCGTCTCGAAGTGCGGGGTGCGGGGGAAGAAGTCGAAGAGGCGGAGGGAGCGGACGGCGTAGGCGGGGGCGAGGGCGGCGAGGTCGCGGGCGAGGGTGTCGGGGGCGCAGGAGACGTAGACCAGGCGCGGGGGGCCGTCGCGGAGGAGGCGGGCGCGGACGGTCTCGGAAAGGCCGGCGCGGGGCGGGTCGACGACCCAAAGGTCGGCGGGCGGGAGCGCCTCGGGGAGCGCCTCGGCCGGGGCGCACCGATAGTCGGCGCGCAGGCCGAGGGCCCGTGCGTTGCGCGTGGCCGAGCGCACGGCGGAGGGCGTCGTCTCCAGGCCGAGGATGCGCGTGGCGCCGGCCTGGGCGGCGACAAAGCCGAAGAGCCCGCAACCGCAATAGAGGTCAAAGACGGTTCGGGCGCCTTGGGCGGCCTCGCGGAAGTCGGCGAGGAGCAGTTCGGCGCAAGGCAGGTTGACCTGGAAGAAGGCGTCCGCCGCGACGGTGAGCGACAGGCCGGCGAGGGTCTCCGTGAGCAGGCCCGGCGGCGGGGCGCCGAGGCCGAGGCGCACGCCGTCGCGCGCCGTGTGCCGGAGGACGACGCGGGCCCCGGGCCGAAGCCGCCGCAGGGCGGGGTCGCGCCGGAGCGCGGCGAGCGCCTCGTTGATGGCGGGGTGGGAGAGGGGGCAATGCGGGGTGTCGAGGATGGTGCGGTTGTCCTCGCCGACGTACCCAAGCGCGCGGCCATCCCAATGAAGCGTGAGTTTGTTGCGGTAGTGGTCGCGTAGCGGCGACGGGACGGGGTCGCGCAGCGGCGGGTCGGCGAGGCGGCCGATCCGCGCGAGGAGGGCGCGCAGCTGGCGCTGCTTGAGCGCCACCTCGGCCTCATAGCGCAGCGCGGCGTAGGCCATGCCCGGGACGACGGCGGTCTCGGGGGCGATGCGGTCGGGCGAGGGCTCCAGGACGCGCGTCAGGCGGGCGCGCGCGAAGCGTTTGCGGCGGCTGACGCATTCGGCCTCGACGACCTCGCCCACGAAGGCGCCGGGCACGAAGACGACGCCGCACGCCGGGTCGCGCGCGACGCCGTCCCCGCCGTAGGCCACGTCCTCGATGGCCAGGCGCATCAGGCGAGGGCCGGGAAGATGAGGGCGCCCCACCGCAGGGCGTCGCGGAACTGGGCGATGGAGAAGGATTCGTTGGGGCAGTGGATGCGATCCTCCTGCATCCCGAAGCCGACGAGCAGGGGCGCGGCGCCGGTGATGTCGCGCAGCTTGGCGACGATGGGGATGGAGGCGCCCTCCCACACGAACGCCGCGCCGCGCGGGTCGATCTGCCGCAGCACGTCCTGCGCGATGCGCGTGACGGGGGCGTCGACGGGCAGGCGGAACCCCGGCTCGTTGCCGGTGACCTCGGTGAGGGCGAGCGTGAGGCCGCGCGGGCAATGGCGCTCTAGGTGCGCGCGCAGGCATTTCCAGACGTGCGCGGGGGCTTGGCCGGGGACGAGGCGGCAGGAGAGCTTGGCGAAGGCGTGGGTGGGGATGACGGTCTTGGAGCCGGGGCCGCCGTAGCCGCCGTGGATGCCGTTGACCTCCACCGTCGGCCGGAAGGCGTTGCGCACGATGGCCGGCACGCCGCGCTCGCCGCCCACGGGCAGGACGCCGATCTCGGCGAGGTAGGCGTTCTCGTCGAACCCGCGCTCGGTGGCCAGGGCGAACTCCGTCTCGGAGGGGTCGACGATCCCGTCGCAGAAGCCCTCGACGGCGATGGAGCCGTCGGGGTTGTGGAGCGAGGCGACAAGCTCGGCGATGCCCTGCGCGGGGTTGGGCGCCAACCCGCCGTGCTGGCCGGAGTGCAGGTCGTATTTCGGCCCCGAGAGGGTGGCCGTGAAGTGGATGACGCCGCGCAGCCCGGCGACGATCGCCGGGCGCCCCGAGGCGTCCTTGCCCGTGTCCGCCACGAGCAGGACGTCGGCGGCCAGGCGTTTGCGCAGGTCGTGCGCCAGCTCGGCGAGCACCCCGCTGCCGCTCTCCTCCTGCCCCTCCAGCACCAGCCGGATGGCGGGGAGGCGCTCGCCGCGCGCGATGGCCGCGCGAAGCCCCTGAAGCAGGGCGAACCATTGCCCCTTGTCGTCCTGCGCGCCGCGGGCATAAACGCGGCCGCCGCGCTCGGTGGGCTCGAAGGGCGGCGTCTCCCACTGCTCGATGGGGTCGACGGGCTGGACGTCGTAGTGGCCGTAGACCAGCACCGTGTGGGCGGCCCCCTCGGCGGGACGCTCGGCCACGACCAGCGGCGGCTTGGCGGGGTCGCCCGAGACGACCTCGGCCTCGAAGCCCAGCCCCTCCAGAAACGCGCGGATCCACCCGGCGCACGCTTGGCAATCGCCCAGCCGCCCGGGGTCCGCCCCGACGGAGGGGAAGCGGAGAAGCGCGAAGTAGTCGTCCAGGATGGGGCGGCGGTTGGCCTCGAACCAGGCGTCGATGGTGGCAATGTCCATGAGTGCGTTCCTTTCCACCTTATTATAGCACAGCGATCGGCGGCGGGCGGGGATGTCGTCGTCAGGGCGCGGATGTGCTATACTACCGCGCGTTTTTCCGCTTTCAGAGAAGGAGTGTTCGACCAATGGCCAAGCTGACGGCTGACGCGCTGCGCACGATGTACCTGGAGTTCTTCGCCTCCAAGGGCCATGCCATCATCTCCGGGGCCTCCGTGATCCCCGAGAACGACCCCACGGTGCTCTTCACCACGGCGGGGATGCACCCCTTGGTGCCCTATCTGCTGGGCGAGCCGCACCCCGCGGGCCGCCGCCTGACCGACGTGCAGAAGTGCGTCCGCACCGGCGACATCGACGCGGTGGGCGACGACGCGCACCTCACCTTCTTCGAGATGCTCGGCAACTGGTCGCTCGGCGATTACTTCAAGCAGGAGGCCATCGCCTGGTCCTTCGAGTTCCTCACCACCAAGCTCGGCCTGCGGCCCGAGGATCTCTACGTCACCGTCTTCCGCGGCGAGGAGGGCATCCCGCGCGACGACGAGGCCATCGCCTGCTGGAAGGCCCAGGGCATCCCCGAGAGCCACATCTTCCCCAAGGGCCGCGAGGACAACTGGTGGGGCCCCGCCGGCGTCACCGGCCCCTGCGGCCCCGACACCGAGATGTTCCTGGACACGGGCAAGCCCGCCTGCGGCCCCGACTGCGCGCCGGGCTGCCATTGCGGCAAGTACATGGAGATCTGGAACGACGTCTTCATGCAGTACAACAAGACCGCCGCGGGCGACTACGAGCCGCTGCGGCAGCACAACGTCGACACCGGCATGGGCGTCGAGCGCACCATCTGCATGATCAACGGCTACGGCACCGTCTACGAATCCGAGCTCTTCCTGCCTTTGCTCGAACGCATCCGCGCGCTCGCCGCCGCCGACCTGCCCGAGGCGAAGCGCACGCGCGCCGAGCGCATCATCGCCGACCATATGCGCACCGCCACCATCATCCTCGGCGACCCGAAGGGCGGCGTCAAGCCCGGCAACGTCGGCGCCAACTACGTCCTGCGCCGCCTCATCCGCCGCGCCGTGCGCTACGGGATGGATCTGGGCCTGCCCGCCGGCTTCACCCCCGGCCTCGCCGAGATCGTCATCGCCATCTACAAGGGGTTCTATCCCGAGCTTGAGGAAAAGCGCGAGACCATCCTGTCCGAGCTCGCCGCCGAGGAGACCCGCTTCGCCAAGACGCTCACCCAGGGCCGCCACGAGTTCGAGAAGGTCGCCGCCGTCCTCGCCCAGCATGGGCAGACGCAGATCTCCGGCAAGACGGCCTTCAAGCTCTACGACACCTACGGCTTCCCCCTCGAGATCACCCAGGAGCTCGCCGCCGAGCGCGGCCTGACCGTCGACGCCGAGGGCTTCGCCAAGGCCGAGGCCAAGCACCGCGAGGCGTCCAAGCAGGGCGAGGGCGTCTTCAAGGGCGGCCTGGCCGACCATTCCGAGCAGACGACCCGCCTCCACACCGCCACCCACCTGCTCCACAAGGCGCTCAAGGTCGTCTTGGGCGACCATGTGAACCAGAAGGGCTCCAACATCACCGTCGAGCGCCTCCGGTTCGACTTCTCCCATCCCGAGAAGATGACCAAGGAGCAGCTCGAGCGCGTCGAGGACCTCGTCAACGAGCAGATCGCCCGCGCCCTGCCCGTCACCTGCGAGACCATGCCCATCGAGGCGGCCAAGGCCGCCGGCGCCACCGCGCTCTTCACGGCCAAATACGGCGAGCAGGTCAAGGTCTACACCATCGGCGACTTCTCCAAGGAGGTCTGCGGCGGCCCCCACGCCGGCAACACCTCCGAGCTCGTCGCCTTCAAGATCCTCAAGGAGGAAAGCTCCTCCGCCGGCGTCCGCCGCATCAAGGCCATCATCGGCGAGCCCGCCCTTGAGAAGCGCCGCGCCGCCGGCAAGTGAGCCCGCCGCGCGTCGGCGCGCACAAAAAAGCCCCCGCCGGAGAACGGCGGGGGCTTTTCGCGTCTTGGGCCAGGCCTCGGGCGCTCAGGCGAGGCGGGTGAGGAGGGATTGGGCGAAGGCGCGGAGGGTCGGCGCGCCGTCCGGGAGGGCGCCGAGCGCGTCGAGCGCGGCCTGGGTGTGCCGCTCGGCGAGTCGGCGGACTGCGTCGCCGCCAAGGACGCGGATGGCGTTGAGCCCCTCCTCCCGGGCGGCTTGGTCGGCGTCGAGCAGGTCGTCGACGAACTGGAAGGCGAGCCCGACCTCGCGGCCGTAGGCGGCGAGGGCCTCTTGGGCGGGCGCGGGGGCGTCGGCGGCGATGGCGCCGAGCTGGCAGGCGGCGCGGATGAGGGCGGCGGTCTTGAGGGTGTAGATGCCGTAGAGCGTGCCTTCGTCCCACGCCGCGGGGGGCTGTTTGGCGGTGGCGAGGTCGGCGACCTGGCCGTCGACGACCTCGCAGGCGGCTTGGGCGAAGGGGCCGAGCAGGGCGGGGGCACGGCGGCAGTCGGCAAGGTTGGCAAAGGCCATGGCTTGGAGGCGATCGCCGGCAAGAATGGCCAAATCCTCGCCGAACTTCGCCCAGACGGAGGGTTGGCCGCGGCGCTCGGCGTCGTTGTCCATCGCGGGGAGGTCGTCGTGGACGAGGGTGTAGCAGTGGAGGAGCTCGATGGCGAGCGCGGCGCGGAGGGCGTCGGCGCCCTCCCCCGTCCCCCCGCCGCAGGCTTCGGCGCAGAGGAGGGTGAGGCAGGGGCGGACGCGCTTGCCGCCGCCCATGACGGCGTGGGCGAGCGCTTGGTCGAGGGCCGATGGCTCCCCGGGCGGGGTGAGCGCGGCGCGGAGGGCGGCCTCGATGCGCGCGCGGGTTCGCGCGAGGGCGGCGGCAAGCGTTTCCACGGCGGTCACTCCGCGACGGCGGCGGCGATCATGTCGCCGACCTGCTCGGTGGTGAAGCCCATCTCGTTGGCGAGCTGGCTCTTCATCTTGGGGGTGACGGAGGCGATGGCGCGGGTGATGGCCCGGGAGGCCTCGGCCTCGCCGAGGTGCTCGAGCATCATGGCGCCGGCGCCGATGGCGGCGATGGGGTTGATGGCGTGCTTGCCGGTCCACATGGGCGCCGTGCCGCCGATGGGCTCGAACATGGAGACGCCGTTGGGGTTGATGTTGCCGCCGGAGCTCACGCCCAGGCCGCCCTGCGTGATGGCCGCCAGGTCGGTGATGATGTCGCCGAACATGTTCTCGGTGACGATGACGTCGAACATCTCGGGCGAGGCGACCATGTAAAGGGTGGTGGCGTCGACGTGGAAATACTGCCGCTCCACGTCGGGGTAATCCGCGCCGACCTCCGCGAAGACGCGGTTCCAGAGTTGGTACATGTAGGTGAGCACGTTGGATTTGCCCACCATCGCCAGCGTGTTCTTCTCGCCGACGCCGCGGGCCTTTTTGCCGTATTTGCGGGCGTATTCGAAGGCATAGCGGCAGCAACGCTCCACCTGTTCGTAGGTGTAGGCCATGACCTGGGTGGCCATGGCGTCCTTGCTGTCGGGGCGGGAGATGCCGCCCATGCCGGTGTAGAGCCCGCCGGAGTTCTCGCGGACGACGCAGTAGTCGATGTCCGCCGGCCCCTTGCCCTTGAGCGGGGTCTCGACGCCCGGGTAGAGGCGGATGGGGCGCAGGTTGATGTACTGATCCAGCTCGAAGCGCATCCGCAGGAGGATACCTTTCTCCAGGATGCCGGGGGTGACGCGCGGGTCGCCGATGGCGCCGAGGAACATCGCGTCGTGCCCGCGGAACTCCTCCAGGACGGAGTCGGGCAGGATCTCGCCGGTGGCCAGATAACGGCCCGCGCCGACGTCATAGGTCCGCGCGTCCAGGCGGAACCCGAACTTCCGCTCGGCGGCGTTGAGGACTTTCATGCCCTCGGCGATGACCTCGGGGCCGGTGCCGTCACCGGGGACGACGGCGATTTTGTAGGACTTCATGGCGTGGTTCCTTCCTCGTTGAGTAGGGAGCGCAGATCCCCCACCGTCAGGCGGAGGCCTCGCTGCGAAAGGGTTTGGGCGCGCGTGAGCAGTTTCGCCACCGCCTCCGGCGGCAACTGCGGGATGCGCCCGACGAAAATGCGCGCGTGCCCCGTGCGCTCGGCGTGCGCGGCCAAGACGCCCAGCTCCTCGGAGAGCTTCTCCCCGGGGCGGATGCCGGTGAAGACGATCGGGATGTCCCGCCCCGGGCGCAGCCCGGAAAGGCGGATCATCGTCTCGGCCAGCGACACGATGGTCATGGGGCGCCCCATGTCCAGCACGAAGATCTCCCCGCCTTTCGCGAAGGTCGCCGCCTGAAGCACCAACCCGCTGGCCTCCGCGATGGTCATGAAGTAGCGCTCCATCCGCCGGTCGGTGACGGTGACGGGGCCGCCCTTGGCGATTTGCTCGCGGAAGCGCGGCACCACCGAGCCGGACGACCCCAGCACGTTGCCGAAGCGCACCGCGCAGAACCGCGTCGCCCCCCCGCCCGCCAGATCGCGCACGAAGATCTCCGCCAGGCGCTTCGAGACCCCCATCGCCGAGATCGGCCGGATGGCCTTGTCCGTGGAGACGAGGACGAAGGTGCCGACCCCCGCCACGCGGGCCTCCTCGGCCAAGGTGCGCGTGGCGAGGGCGTTGTTGCGGAGCGCCTCGCAGGGGTTGCGCTCCATCATCGGGACGTGCTTGTAGGCGGCGGCGTGGAGGAGGAAATCGGGGCGTTCGCGCGACAGAAGGTCGCGCATCAGCTCACGGTCGCCGCAATCCGCCACCACGGGGACGAGCGCCTCCTCGGGCCCCCCGTGCTCGGCGAGCGCCGTGTGGATCCGGTAGAGCGCGGCCTCGCTGACGTCCAGCAGGATGAGGCGCCTGGGGCGGGCGGCCTGGACCTGCCGCGCCAGCTCGGCGCCGATGGAGCCGCCGGCGCCGGTGAGCAGGACGGTCTTGTCGCGGAACCCCTCGCGGACGGCGGGGGTGCCCACCTCCGTCTCGCCGCGCCCGAGCAGGTCGGCCACCTCGATCGGGCGCAGCTGAAGGCGCCGCACGTAACGCAGGGCCAGCAGCCCCGCCAATTCGAGCACGCCGGCCATGACGGCCACGCTGGCGGGGGGGCGCAGGGTGATGGCGGCGTCGTCCGTCAGGATCGCGTAGCGCAGGGTCAGCTGGCAGCCCACCGTGAACGCCGCCGCGCAGGCGAAGCGCGGCAGGTTCCGCAGCGAGATCGTCCGCGGGCTCAGCCGATGGCAGCGGAAGAGCAGCAGCCCCGCCCAGCCCAACGCGAAGGCCGGGCCGAACCCGCGCAGCACCGGGCCCCAGCCCCAGGTGGGCGCGGCGAAGTCGAAGCGCAGCAGGAACGCCGCCACGTAGGCGGCGAAAAGCACGGCGCTGTCGGCGAGGGCCCGGATCATTTCTCGGAGATGCTCTGGCGGATGTAGGGCAGGTAGTTCCGGGTGTAGACGTAGAGCGACCAGAAGTTCAGGAAGATGGCGAAGGCCTCGCCCGCGTAAATCGCCCACCGGAACCACGTCATCGAATCCGGCTCGTAGTCATAGAGCATGATGTAAAAATAGATGAAGGCGCAGAGCGGGAAGGTCATCGCCGTGCGCACCTTGCCGAGCATCGTCGCCGCGCAATTGGCGCCATAGAGCGTGCCCACCGACCGCAGGAAGGTCACCCACTGGTCGCGCAGCAGATAGAGCACCGTCAGCACCACCATGAAGAGCGCGTGCCAGCGCTCGGGCGCCTTGCCGATCGGCAGCAACCACAGCAGGGTGGGGAAGACCACCAGGTAGAAGACCTTGTCCATCAACGGGTCGCACATTGCCCCGAACTTCGTCACCACCTTCCATTTCCGCGCCAAGGCCCCGTCGAAAAGGTCGGTCAGCGCCGAAAGCACCAGGCAGACAAGCGCCGCCCAGGCCCATCCGTCCGAGGGCAGCGCCATCTCCTCCCTCAGATGGAAGCGCTGCACGCCCCAACCATGGATGAGCGCGAGCACAAGAAAGGCCAGGATGAACGGCACGCGGATGAAGGTGATGCCATTGACCACCAAGAGATGCAGTTGGCGCAGACTCATGATTGCTCCTCAGCGTTTCCCTGCGGCGCGCTTTTGCCGACGCGCCTCGAAGAGGACGACCGCCCCCGCCATCGCGGCGTTGAGCGAGGCCACCTGCCCCTCCATCGGGATCAGCCCGATGAAGTCGCACGTCTTGCCGATGAGATTGCCCAACCCCGCGCCCTCGTTGCCCACCACGATGCCGCAGCGCCCCCGGAAATCGATGGCGGTGTACGGCTGCGCCCCCTCGGCCAGGTCCAGCCCCGTCAGCCACACGTTGCGCTCCTTCAACCCCTTCATCGCCTGCGCCAGGTTCACCACATGGGCGATGCGCAGATGCTCGGAGGCCCCCACCGAGGCCCGCACGACGGCCGGGGTCACCAAAACCCCGCGATCCTCCGGCAGGATGACCCCGCACACGCCGCAGGCCTCCGCCGTCCGAAGCAGCGAGCCCAGGTTCTGCGGGTCCTCGAGATGGTCCACGACCAACACGATCGCCTCCGGGTCGGCCTCCGCGGCCTCGTAGATCTCCTCCACCCCCACATAAGGGTAACCACCCACGCGCACCGCGCAGCACTGATGGTTGATCTGCCCCAAGAGTCTGTCGCACTCCCCCCGCTGGGCCGCGCGGACGGGCAGGCGGCGCGCCCGCGCGAGGGCGACCATCTCCTCCACCTCGTCCGTCGCCGGGCCCGAAGGCACGATCAGTTCATGGCATTCCCGACGCCCGGCGCGCAAAGTCTCGAGCACGGGGCGCCGCCCATAGATCCACGCGTCCTTCCGTTTGCCTTTCTTGTCCATGCCACCACTATACCAAACGCCGCGCGCTTCTGCCATGCCCGCGCCGCGATGGCGTTGAGGAGGGCACGTTGTAAGATTAGGCCGTGAAACTTCCCAAGGCGAAAAAGTGTGCGCCAGACCACCCGAAGGTGGTATCTTAGAGGCACGCAGTGGGAGAGCCGTTGCATTGTGCGACCGCACAATTAGGACGTAGTCCGAAACGTAGGAAATTTCGCAATCACGTCCGACTGTGCGCACGCGGCTCCGCGTGCCCTTTTCGGTATCTGATTGCAGGCAATTCCTACGGCCTCACGGGTGATACCGAAAAGGGCTTTCTCGTCCCGGGGCCTTCTTCGGTCTCATCGTACGGGGCGGGAAACGGAGAAATCCCAGACACATGAAACACCTCCTCACCGCGGCCTTCGCCGCATTGGCCCTCGGCGCCGCCCAAGCCGTCACCGTCAACTGGACGGCAATCAGCCCGGAAAGCGCCACCACCGGCGGCTTCAACTCCACGGACGCGGGCACGAACCGCAGCACGCTGGATCTCTCCGGCACGCTGACCTCCGACACGTGGGCGGTCAAGTGCTCGATAACCATCTCCAGCGCGGTCGACGTCAGCGGCTCCTGGCCGGTGCTCCTCGGCTTCGGCGGGACGGCCAACGCCAACGGCGACCCCCGCTTCTGCATCAACCCCAACTCCGACACGATCGAGTTCTCTGTGCCCAGCGACAGTGGGCAAGCGGGGACTTACTGGTTCACCACCACCGGCGACACCGCCACGGGGCTGGCCTTCGAGGACGGCACCTACACCTTCGTCATCTCCAAGGAGAGCGCCGACACCTACGCGCTCTACATCGCGAAAGGTTCCGAGCCCGCGACGACGCCCTTCCTGACGATTACGAAGACCACGAGCGCCGCCGCCGACTGGACGGACACGACGCTCTCCTGGGGCGCCCAGCGCGACAACAACAACAAACTGTCGGACTTCTCGGCCTGGGAGATCGGCGAGTTCGGCTACATTGATGAGAGTTACAGCGCCGCGCTCCTGCCCGAGCCGACGGCGTTGGCGCTGTTGGCCCTCGGCGCGGCGGGCCTGGCGCTCCGCCGCCGCGTGGCCTGAGGGAAGACAATCGCCCAAGGGAGGGCACCTGCCCGCTCTCCCCGCCCCCGGCCCATCGGGCCGGGGGCTTTTGCGTTTTTCGGGCACCCCCTTGGGGGCGCAACGAGGGCCTTCTTTCTTCTTCCTTTCCTTGACCCGTTCTATTGTGCAACATCCCCGCACTGGGGGGCAAAGGGATGGGGCTTGACTTTCGGGGGAGCGTTCGGCATAATAGAGTGGCGTTTCAATAAGGAAACGTAAAGGAGCAAACGAACATGGCTACCAGAAAGCCCACCAAGACCACGACCGCGAAGGCCGCCGAGCCCAAGGCCGCCCCCGCCAAGAAGGCCACCGCCGCCAAGGGCGCCCGGGTGGCCAAGAAAGCCAAGCCCGCCGAGCCGGCGGTCACCGACGATCTCTTCACCGCCGCCGAGCCCAAGGCCGCCCCCGCCAAGAAGGCCGCCCCCGCCAAGAAGGCCGCCCCCGCCAAGGGCGCCCGGGTCACCTTCCGCGTCCGCGCCGAGGTGGGCAGCAAGGTCTACCTCGCGGGCTGCTTCAACGATTGGGACCCCACCGCCAAGCCCATGGCCGACAAGAACGGCGACGGTGAGTTCACCTGCACCCTCACCCTCCCCAAGGGCCGTTACGAATACAAGTTCGTCATCAACGGCACCTGGTGCGCCGACCCGGAGTGCACCGATTGGGTGCAGAACGACATGGGCACCCTCAACAGCGTCAAGGTCGTCGACTGAGGCGCCTTGCCTGCCCCAACGAAGCCGCGCCTTGCCGCGCGGCTTTTTTTGTGCCGCCGCGTGCCGCGCCGAATGTGCTATCATGGGGGCGGCACAAACAAGGAGCACCGCCATGATCGTCGACACCCTCGAGAACGCAGAGAAACTGAACCTCGGCCCGCGCTTCGCCAAAGCCTTCGCATGGCTGCGGGATCCCGCCAATGCCGCGCTCCCCGCGGGCCATCACGTCATCGAGACGGCCCCGGACGGCACCGAGACGCTGTTCGCCAACATCCAGGAATACGACACCCGCGCGCCGGAGGCCTGCCCGCTGGAGTTCCACCGCCGTTACGCCGACATCCAGTTCCTCTTTGAGGGGAACGAGGCCATCGGCTGGCGCCCCCTCACGGCCGACCTCGCCGTGACCAAGCCTTACGACGAGGCCGCCGACATCGGCTTCGTCGCCGGCGTCGGCACGCCCGTCCCCTTCCCGAAGGACGGCTTCTTCGTCCTCTTCCCGCAGGACGCCCACGCCCCGGGCCAACGCACCCCCGCCGCGGCGCGCGTCCGGAAGGCCATCGTCAAGGTGTTGCTCTGACGCGCCCCATGCGCCCCATCTCCCGGCTCGCCGTCATCGCCAATCTCACGCGCCCCCGCGCCGCGGAGGGGTTGACGGCGCTCGCCCGCGCCGCCTCCGGGGCCGGGATCGCGCTTTTGGCCTCCCCCGAGACCGCCGCCCGGCTGCCAGGCGCGCAGGTCTGCGGCGGCCCCGCCGACTTCGCCGCCGCCGGCGCGCAGGGCGTCGTCTCCCTTGGCGGCGACGGCTCCTTCCTCGCCGCCGCCCACGTCCTCGCCGCCGCCGGCGCGGAGCTGCCGCTGATCGGCCTGAACATCGGCCGCCTTGGCTACCTCACCGCCGTGGACGAGGAGGGTTTCGGCGCGACGCTCCGCCTCTTGGCCTCCGGGCGTTATGCCGAGGAGGCCCGAACCGCGCTTGCCGCCGAGGCCCGCCGTGGCGGGCAGGCGCTCGCCCCCCTCCCGGACGCCCTCAACGATGTGGTAATCGCCCGTGCCGAGGGGGGCCACGCCTTCGCCCTCGAGCTTTCCATCGACGGCGCCCCCGTGGCGCGTTGGCTTTGCGACGGCGTGATCGTGGCGACCCCCACCGGCAGCACCGCCTATTCCCTTTCCGTCGGCGGGCCTGTCATGGCCCCCGCCGTGCGCGCGCTCGTCGTCAGCGTCATCGCGCCGCATGCCCTCAGCGCCCGACCCCTCGTCGTCCCGGACGCCGCACGCCTGGAGATTCGCATCGCCGAGGATCGCGGCGCGCCCGCGACCGTCTATGCCGACGGCCAGTCCGCGCGGTCGCTCCTCCCCGGCGACGCCGTCGCCGCCGCCGTCTCCCCCCGCCCCGTCCGCCTCCTCGTCCCCGAGGGGCGCAACCCTTACGCCCCCCTTTCCCGCAAGCTCGGCTGGGGCGTCCCCTTCGCCCGCTGACGCCTTTGGGGCGTCTCCCTTGGTATCCTTCCCGCCATGCTGGTTTGGCTGATAGGGTGTTACGCGGCGGCGCAGGCGCTCTGGGCGGCGGTTGTCGAGACGGCGCGTTTGGGCGATCGCCGCGCCGATCGCGTGCGTGGGTTCGCCTTGGGCCCGCGGGACGCGGCGCGGTGCGCGGTGTTGCTGCATGGGTTCGCGGACACGCCGGAGGCTTGGCGGCGCGAGGCGGCGGCGTTGGCGGCGCGGGGCTGGCGCGTGATCGTCCCCGCGCTGTCGCACCGGGCCACGGAGCGGACGTGGCTGTGCGTGGCGGGGGCGTGGGTGCGCCGGGCCCGGCGGCGTCACGCGCGGGTTGAGCTGTGGGGGCATTCGATGGGCGGCGCGGTGGCGCTGGCGGCGGCCGCGGAGGCGCGGCCCGACGCCTTGGTGCTCTGGGCGCCTTTCGTGGAGCCGTGGCTGGGGCGGCGGCGCGTGGCGGCGCTCCACGCGGCGCACCGGCTTTGTCTTCTGTGGCCGCGCACCTTCACCTTTTTCCCGGCGGCCAGGGAAGGCAGGGGGCCGGAGCCGACGGCGTATCGCGTGGGGCGCGTCATCCCCGTGCGCACCTTCGCGGCGATGCTGCGGATGGGCGACCGGGCGCGGCAGGCGGCGCGGGAGGGGCCGCCGTGCCCCGTCACGGTGTTGCTTTCCAGGCGCGACACGGTGGTGGACAACGCCGCCACGTTGCGGGCGCTGCCCGGCGCGCGGGTGCGGTGGGCGGCCGACGCACGCTCCGGCCATGCGCTGACGAACGCCGCCGATTGGCGGGAAAACCTCGCGGCTGTGCTACAATAAGGCCATGAAACGCGCCATTCTCTTTGATATCGACGGCACTCTCCTCTATGCCAAAGGATTGGGCCGCCCGGCCTTCGCCGAAGCCTTCGCCGCCGCCTACGGCGCCACCCCCGAGGTGGGGCGCGTCTCGTTCGTGGGTGCCACGGACACCGCCGTCATCCGCGCCCTCGCCGCCGAGTGCGCCGTCGCCTCAACCCCCGCGCGGGAGGAACGTTTCTTCATCGAGCTCACCAAGCGGCTGGAGCCGCGCCTCGCCGCCGGCCCGCTCGAGGTTTATCCAGGCGTGCGGGACTTCTTGGGGGCGCTTCGTGCGCGGGGCTTCCTGCTTGGCGTCGTCACCGGGAACATCCGCGCCATCGCCTGGGCCAAGCTGATCCACGCCGGGCTGGCCGAGTATTTCGATTTCGGCGCCTACGCCACGGACAGCCATGACCGCGACGTCATCGCCGCCGTCGCCTGCCGGCGCGCCCGCGCGCTCGGCGCCGAGCCCTGCCTCCTTGTCGGCGACACGCCCAAGGACGTCCGGGCCGCCCATGCCGCCAAACTCCCCGCGCTCGCCGTCACCGTCGCCGGGTGGGAGCCGCCCGAGGCGCTCCGCGCCGCCGGCGCGGACGCCCTGCTCGCCGGCTACGGGGACTTGCCCGCCGCGCTCCGCGCCGTCGAGACGCTCGCGCCCCCGCCCCCGCTGCCCATCCGCGTGCTTGCCTGGGAGCTGACCCGCCGCTGCCCGATGGCCTGCCGGCATTGCCGCGGCGCCGCGCGTGACGAGGCCTATGCGGGCGAGCTCACCGACGCGGAGTGCCGCCGCGTCCTTGACACGCTGGCCGCCGCCTATCCGCCAGGCCGCAGGCCGCTCCTCATCCTCACCGGCGGCGAGCCCATGTGCCGCGAGGGCCTCGAGGGGCTTGTCCGCCACGCCTCCGGCCTCGGGTTCCCCTGCGTGCTGGCCCCTTGCGGCCGTTTCGCCACCGCCGAGCGGCTCCGCGCCCTCAAGGAGGCTGGCGTGCGGGCGCTCTCCATCAGCGTCGACGGCCCCGACGCCGCCGTGCACGACGCCTTCCGCGGCGTCCCCGGCGCCTTCGCCGTCGCGCTCGACGCGATGGCCGCCGCCCGCGCCGTCGGCCTCCCCTTCCAGCTCAACCACACCGTCACCCGCGCCGGGCTTGGCACGCTCCGCGCCATGCGCGACCTCGCGCTCGCCCAAGGCGCCACGCGCATCGACTATTTCTTCCTCGTCCCGGTCGGGCGGGGCGCGGCCATCGCCGACCAATGCCTCGACGCCGCCGAGCGCGACCGCGCGCTTGGCGAGATCCTCGACCTCGACGCCGAGGGGCTCCTCCCCGTCCACGTCACCTGCGAGCCCCACGTCCTCGCCCTCGCCGCCGGACGTGCCGAGCCCCCGAGAAGCCGCCTCAACGGCTGCATGGCCGGGGCGGGCTTCTGCTTCCTTGCGCACGATGGCCGCCTCCAGCCCTGCGGATTTTACGAGGCCGACGGCGGCTCCGTCCGCGACTTCGCGTGCGACCTTCCCGCCGCCTACCGCGCCAGCCCGCTTTTCGCCCGCCTCAAGGGCGGCCCCGTCTGCCTTGCCCGCGCCGCCGCGCAAACGCGCTGACAGTCCCCTTTGCCTCCCGCGGCGTCACGGGAAGAACTCGGCGAGCGCGGGGTTTTCGCGGAGCGCCTGGCGCAGGGCCATGGTAAACCGTTCTGCGCCTTGGAGATTGAGGTGGGTGGGGTCCATGAACAGCTCCTCGCCGTAAGGGAGGTCGAGGAGGTCAATGACGTATTGGTTGGGTTGGGCGGCGAGCCAATGGAGGCCCGCGCGCAGTTTCTCGCGGCCGGCGTAGAGGGCCATCCATCGGGGGGAGCAGGGGCCGACGAACCAGACGACGGGGCGTTTCGCCTGTGGGCAAAGCGTGCGGAGCGCGGCCTTCCACTCGTCGGGGAAGGCGAAATCCTGTGCGGTGATGGTGGCGTTGATGAAGGCCCATTCCTCCGGCGTGCGGCTGAACACCTGAAGGGTGGCGCCGTTGTCGATCCGTTTGGTGACGGACATTTTGGCGTTGAGCCATGCGGCGAGGTTGGGGCGCAGGGCGCCGTGGAAGCGGATTCCGGGAATCCGGGCCTTGAGGGGCCGTTTCTCCGGCGGGAGCCGTTTGCGCACTTCGGGGTCGCCAAGCACCAGGCGATAATCGCCGACCAGTGTCGGTTCGGGCGTCCCCCCGAAACCCCAAGGGTCAAGATTGACGAGGATGGGGGCGTCGCCTTCCTGTCTCAAGAACGTGGCGAGCAGGAACAGCGTCTCCCCCTGCGCGCTGCCGTCCATGCCATAATTGAAGGCGTGCGGGGAAAGCAGCGAGGGGGCAACGTTCTGACTGGCGCGCGAAGGGGCGCGCTTTAAGGCGGGGTGGGGGCGCCGAGAGGGCTTAGCCCAAGAGGAGGGTGAGGGCGGAGAGGGGGAGGAGAAAGGCGAGGTTGAGGAGGGTGAAGAGGAGGAGGTAGCGCCAGGGGCGGGCGTCGGGCTCGCGGAGGTAAAGCCCCAGGGAGATGAGGCTGGCGAGGGAGGCGATCGGGGTGCCGAAGGCCCCGATGTCCGCGCCCCAGAGCAGCCCGCGCCAATCGTCGGTGAAGGGGGAGAGGAGGACGGCGGCGGGGACGTTGGAGAGGATTTGGGAGGCGACGGCGGCGGTGGCCTGGGTGTGCTCCTCAAGGAGTCGGGTGAGGAGGGCGTGGACGGATTCGACCTGCCCGAGGTTGCCGGAGAAGACGAAGAAGCCGACGAAGGTGAGCAGGAGGGCGAAGTCCACCTGGCGGAGGGCGGTGCGGCAGAGGCACAGCGCGGCGGCGGCCACGGCGGCGAAGAGCCAGGTTTGGGGGAAGAGGCGGAAGACGGCGAGGAGGCAGAGGGCGAAGAGGGCGCCGCAAAGCCAGGCCTGCGGCAGGTGGGTGAGGGTGCGGCGGTGCTCGAAGCGGAAGTCGATGGGTTCGTCGCGCAGGGCGTGGGTGAGGCAGAAAAGGAGGAGGGCGCCTGCGAAGGCGACGGGGAGCGTGGCGGCGAAGAAGTCGGCGCTCGGGATGAGGTGGGCGGTGTAAAGGAAGAGGTTCTGGGGGTTGCCGATGGGGGTGGCCATCGAGCCGAGGTTGGCGGCGACGGTCTGGAGGGCGATGAGGCCGGGGAGGCGGCGGCGCAGCCCCAGCCGGTCGAGCGCGTAGACGGCGAAGGGGACGAGGGCGATGAGCGCGACGTCGTTGGTGGCGACCGCCGAGACCCAGAAGGTGAGCTGGACGAGGGTGTGCGCGAGGGAGCGGAAGCGGACGCACCGGGCCAGGAGGCGCTGCGCCAAGACGCGGAAAAGGTTGCATTCCCGGAGGCCGGCCACCACGAACATGAGGCAGAAAAGGAGGTTGAGCGTGCGCAGGTCAATCGCCCGCCACCAGTCGCCCGGCCTGTCCGCGAGGAGGAAGGAGAAGGCCGCCGCCGCCAGCGAGACGGCGGTGACGGCGTTGGCGCGCACGAGGCGCCACAGGGCGGTCAGGGGCAGGGGCATGGCGCGGGTTCCCTTTCGTGCGGCCAGCGGCGGGTGATGGCCCAGTAGGCGGCGACGAGCAGCGCGGCGGCGCCCACCCACGCGGCGGGGTCGCCCCAGTAGACGGCCTCGACCCCGAGGAGGCGGAGGAGCCCGAGGGCGACGCCCATGCGCATGGCCATCTCCACGAAGCCGGCGAGCATGGGCAGCACCGAGCGGCCGATGCCTTGCAGGGTGTTCCGGAAGATGAAGATGAGCCCGAGCGGGACGAAGAAGGGGGCGACGATCCAGAGCATCCTGCGCCCAATCCCCAACACCGCCTCGGTGGGGGCGCTGAGGAAGGCCGCCACGAAGCGTTCCCCGAAGAGCAGCGTCGCCGCCGTCATCGCCACGCCGTAGGCCACCGAGATGAGCACGGAGGCGCGGACGCCGGCGCGGATGCGGCCCAGACGCCCGGCGCCGAAGTTCTGCGCGGCGTAGGTGGCCATGGCCTGACCGAGGGCGATGGGCAGCTGGCAGGCGACGTTCTCGACGTTGCGGGCGGCGGTCATGCCGGCCATCTGGGCCACGCCGAAGGTGTTGATCGCGGCCTGGAGGACCATCGAGCCCAGCCCGGTGACGGAGAATTGGAGCCCCATCGGCACGGCGACGCACAGCTGGCGCCAGGCCATGCCCGGCCGCGGCCGCCAATCCGCCCGGCGCAGGCGCAGCTCCGGCAGACGGCGGGTGACGAGCAGGAGGCAGGTGAGGGCGGAGGCGAAAATGGCGGCGTTGGTGGCCCACGCGGCGCCTTCCACCCCCATGCCGAAGCCGGCGACGAAGAGGATGTCGAGCGCGACGTTGAGGAGGCTGGCGCCGGCCAGGAAGAGGAGCGGCGTGCGGCTGTCCCCCAACGCGCGCAGCGTGGCGCTCTGGAAGTTGAAGAAGACCATGCAGGGCGTGCCAAGGAACGAGACGGCCAGGTAGTCGTGGGCCAGGGCGAAGACGTCCCGCGGCGTGTTGAGCAGGCGGAGGATGGGGTCGGTGCAGAGCCAGCAGGCGACGGTGACGGCCGCGGCGATGGCCGCGCTCACCCACGCGCCCGTGCCCACCGAGAGCCGGACGCCCCGGAAATCCCGCGCGCCGAAGCGTTGGGCGGTGATGACGGAGACGCCGGCGGAGATGCCGAAGACGAAACCCAGCACCACGAAAAGGGTGCTGTTCACCGCGCCCACGGCGGCCAGGGCGTCCTCGCCCAGGAGGCGCCCCACGATGACCATGTCGGCCAGCGCGTAGGCCATCTGGATGACGTTGCCGAGGAGCAGCGGCCAGCAGAAGGCCAGCAGCAGCCGCGACGGCGCGCCTTGGGTCATGTCGGTGGCCATGGCGCGCTCACTCCGCGGGCGCGGCCCCCACGGCGGGGTGGAGGTAGAAGGGGGCGGGGTCCTCCGTCAGCGCGTCGCCCAGGCGGCGGACGGCCTCGGCGAGGAGGCCGGCCTCGGGGAGCGCGGGGCGGAGGCCAAAGTCGGCCAGGCGCGCGGCGTCGGGGCTGACCATGTCCTCCGCCGGCACGAAGCGCTCCCGCGCCAGGATCCGGAAGGGGCCTTGCTGGACGATGGCGTCGTCGGAGACCGCGAAGCGGACGGCCCAGAGCGTGCCGCGCCGCGCGTCGCCCACCACCGTCACCTCGGGCAGACCGGCGGCCAGGGCGCAGAGCGCGGCGGAGGGGAAGCCTTTGGGGCGGAGCCCCAGGGCCAGCCCCATGCCTTGGAGGCAGGCGATGGCGGCGCGCACGCCCGCGAAGGAGCCGGGGCCGAGCCCCACGGCCAGCGCGTCGGGGCGGCGGCCGGCGAGCAGCCCGCGCAGGGCCGCGCACCACGTGGGGTCGCGCCCCTCCAGCTCGAGCGTCTCGTCGCCGAAGGCGATGAGCGTGCGCGCGGAGGAACGGTCGAGGATCAGACGCATCAGAAAAACCTTTTGGCGAGCGCCAGGACGCCCTGCTTCCACGGCACGCGGTGCGTTTTGCCGCTTTGCCCGCGGAAGCGGTCGAGGTTGGCGACGTACCAGGCGTAGTTGCGCAACAGCGCGTCGCGGTTGGAGAAGCGCGGCTCCCAGCCGAGGCGGTCGCGGATCTTGTCCACGCTCACGAAGCTGTCCTGCGGGGCGGTCTCGTAGACCCAGCGGTAGAGCGGGGAGAGGCGGAGGGCCTCGAGGACGCGGAGCGCGGCGATGACGAGGCGTGCGGGGGTGGCGCGGACGTGCCTGCCGTGGCCGGCGGCGTCGAGGACGGCCTGCCAATCCTCGCGCATGGTGGCGAACTGGCGCGTGCCGACGTTGTAGACGTCGCGCACGGCGTCCGAGTCCGGGTGGGCGAGCGCCAGGCCGATGGCGTCGCAGAGATCCTCCACGTCGAGCAGCTGGTAGCGGTTGCGGCCGTCGCCGATCATCGGGAAGCCGTGGCCGGTGTACGCCCAGTCGTAGAGGAGGGCGAAGACCCCGAGGCGCTCGGGCCCCACGAAGCTTTTTGGCCGCAGCACGCAGACCGCGAAGTCCGGCGCGTCGAGGCCGCGGACGATGCCTTCGGCGGCGATCTTGCTTTCGCCGTAGGGGCCCACGCCCTCCAGGCGGTCGCCCTCGCGGATGGGGTGGTGGTCGGGGATGCCGTAGACGGCGGTGGAGGAGATGTAGACGAAGCGCGCCACGTCGGCGGCCTTCGCCTCCTCGGCCACGACGCGCGCGCCCTCCACGTCGGTGGAGCGGATCTCGGCCTCGTCGCAGAGGGGGAGGGCGGCGGCGCAGTGGATGACGCCCCGGCAGCCGGCCATCAGGGCGCGGACGGTCGCGCGGTCGCGCACGTCGCCCACCACGGCGCGGAGGCGCGGGTCGGTCTTCTCGGGGTAGTCGAAGCCCACCAAGTCCAGCGAGCGCACCTCCTGGGCGCCGTGGGCCAGCAGCCAGCGGATGAGGTTGATGCCCAGGAAGCCGCTCCCGCCCGTGACGAGCAGCGGCCCGGCGGGGAGGGTGGGGGCGCCCCCGCTCACGCGCGCGTCTCCAACGGCACGTAGGGCAGGTGCGCCTTGCCGACGGCCTTGAAGGCCGGGCGCACGATGGGCCCGCCGTTCACCAGCTCCTCCAGGCGGTGGGCGCACCAGCCCACCACGCGCGAGATGGCGAAGAGGGGGGTGTAGAGGTCGGTGGGGATGTTGAGCATGTCGTAGACGAAGCCCGAATAGAAGTCCACGTTCGCGCAGAGTTCCTTGGTCTTTTCGCGGCCTTCGTTGAAGACGGCGGGGCCGAGGCGCTCGATGGCCTCGTAGAGGCGGAACTCGTCCATGCGGTCCTTCGTCTCGGCCAGCTCGCGGGCCTTTTCCTTGAGGAGCGTCGCGCGGGGGTCGGAGAGGGTGTAGACGGCGTGCCCGAGGCCGTAGATGAGCCCCGAGCCGTCGCCCGCCTCGCGGCGGAGGATCTTGCGCAGGTAGTCGGCGATGGCCCCTTCGTCGGCCCAGTCGGGGAGGGCGTCCTTGATCTCGTCCATCTGGTGCATCACGCGGAGGTTCGCGCCGCCGTGGCGGGGGCCCTTGAGGGAGAGGATGGCCGCGGCGATGGCCGAGTAGGTGTCCGTGGCCGCCGAGGTGACGACGTGGGTGGTGAAGGCGGAGTTGTTGCCGCCGCCGTGCTCGGCGTGGAGCACCAGGCAGAGGTCGAGCAGCTCGGCCTCGAGCGGGGAGTAGGCGGCGTCCTCGCGCATCATCATCAGGAAGTTCTCGGCGGTCGAGCGCCCCGGCACCGGGTTGCGCACGAAGAGCGACTCGCCGTGGTAATAGTGCATCTTGGCCTGATAGGCGTAGGCCGCCATCGCGGGGAAGCGCGCCACCAGGTCGATGCTTTGGCGGAGCACCGCGGGGATGCTCACCGCGTCGGGCGTCTCGTCGTCGCTGTAGGCCGCCAGCACCGAGCGCGCCAAGGAGTTCATGATGTCGCGGCTGGGCTCGCGGATGATCTTCTCCAGCAGCAGGTAGGGCAGGGAGCGCTTCGCGTCCAGCACCTTGTTCCACTCCGCCAGCCCCTCCGCCGTGGGCAGCTCGCCGAAGAGCAGCAGGTAGGCCGTCTCCTCGAAGCCCGGGCGCCCCTCCTTCTGGAAGCCGTGCACCAGATCCTGCACGTCCACGCCGCGGTAATACTGCTTGCCGGGCACCGGGACGATCTCGTTCTCGTCCACCACGTAGCCGTGCACCGAGCCCACGCGCGTCAGCCCCACCAACACGCCGGAGCCGTCCTCGTTGCGCAGGCCGCGCTTGACGTTGTAGCGGCGGTAGAGCGCCGGGTCGATCTGCGCGCAGGCCCGCGCCAGCCCTTCGTAACGCTGCAGCTGTTCCGCCGTGAGGGCCGTGGCCGTCTGGGTGTCGGGGGTCTCTTTCTTGTTTCGTGTCACCATTCTTGCGCGCGCTCCGTTGTAACCTATTCTCGATAAAAAACGGACGCAACCTTACCACACCTGACCCCGACGCGCAAGCGCGCCCCCGCGCGCGCGGCGCGCCATTGTGCTACACTGGGCCCATGAAAGGGATACGGACAGCGTCGGCGTTGCTGGCGGCCGCGTTGGGCGCGGCGGCGCCCGCGGCGCAGCAGGGGAACGCGTGGCGGCCGGCGCACACGGTGCTGGGGCCGGTCTGCCAGGCGACGGATTGGGATCAGGCCGGCAACCTGAACGCCTATGTGGGGGTGAAGGAGTTCGTTTGGCGGGGGAGGCGTTATGAGGGGATCGCCGGGGCCGTGTGCGGGTGCGACCCGTTGGCGTGGGGGCAGATTGCGACGTACCACGCGCTGAACCACGGCACGCCGTCGGCGGCGTGGGACCCGGGGGAGGAGGCGGGCTATGTGCTGTACAACGGCGAGACGGTCGCCCGCCAGACCCTGCCGGGGGCCTTCGACTGGGAGGCCGTGCGCGACAAGACGCGGCTGACGCTCGCCGATGGCTCGCAGGACATCCCGGTGGCGCGGCTGATGTGGAACCTTGGCGTCGTCGGCCACGGCGAGTATGGCGCGGACGCCGGGACGGCGGCGACGGTGGGGGTGGAGAGCTTCAGGGATTATTTCGGCTTCGGGGACGGCCTTTTCTACCAGAAGCCCCAGGCGAACGGCGAGGTACTGCCGTATTGGCGGGAGGCGCTGTGGCGCATCCTGCGCTGCTCGCTGCAGGCGGAGGCGCCCCTGGGCGTCGGCATCTACGTGGCGGGGGGCGCCGGCCACATGGCGGTCATCGACGGCTGGGGGGTGGACGCGGAGGGGAAGGCTTGGTTCCACGTGGACAAGGGGTGGGGGAGCGCCAACCCGGCGAACGCTTGGTGGGATTTGGATGAGGCCTGGGGCGAGATCCGCCATCTTTACGCCAACGTCTTCCCGGAGGACCTCGGCAGCCTGGTCGTCGGCCGCGTGACGGACGCGGCCTTCGCGCCGCTCGCCGGGGCCTCGGTGGTGTTGGCCGACGCGGCGGGCGCGGCGATCCGCGAGGCGACGACGGATGAGGCGGGGTGCTACGTCTTCCGGAACCTGCCGCGCGTGGATGCCTCGGCCTACGTGGATCCGGGGCAGGCGGTGCCGACGGCGGCCTACACGGTCACCGTCTCGGCCCCTAGGTTCGTGGGGGCGAGCCGGACGGTCGCGGTCGAGGCTTTCGTGGACGAAACGGCGCGGCAGGAGAAGCATGAGGCCTGGGAGGACAAGGGGAAGCCGTCGGAGGGGGGCGCGACGCAGGCGCTGTTTCGGGAGGCGTATGGCGGGGCGGTGGCGGATTTCGCCTTGGAGGGGGTGGCGCTGCGCGCCGCGCCCTCGGGCTCGGGCGCGCAGGATGGGTCGTCGTGGGCGGACGCGGCGCCGTTCTCGCAGGCGCTGCTGGATTCCGCGGGCGCGGCGCGCGCCGTCTGGCTCGCCCAGGGCGATTATCCGCTCGACGCCCCGCTGCGGGTGCCCGCGGGCGCGGCGCTGCTGGGCGGCTTCGACCCGGAGACCGGGCGCCGGGCGCCGTTGGACGCGCCTTCGACCCTGACGCTCCGGGCGACGTATCAGAACGCGATGGTCGTCTTTGGCGATGGCGCGACGCTGGATGGCCTGCGCCTGGAGGATCCGGACGGCGGGGCGGGGGTCATGCTCCAGCCCGAGGAGGACGCGAAGGGGGCCTCCGCCACCCTCCGCGCCTGCGTCCTTTCCGGGGGCCGGAACAACAACCTCGCCCAAGACGTCGACTTCGTCTGCTGCGTTTTCATGAACGCCGGCGCCATCGCCGCGCCCGGGGGCACGGCGCTGCACTGCGCCTTCGCCGGGACGCTGGGCGACGGCGCGGACGCGGGGGGCAACCGCATGGGGCTGGGCGCCGCCGCGCTGGGGCGGCCGGAGGGGGCGCTCCCCTGCCCCGCCGAGGGCCATGTCTGCCCGGGGACGGGGCTTGACGGCCGGCCGCTTGAAGGGACGCTCGGCGCGTTGGCGCCCGCCGCGCCGGGATGGCGGCTGCTGATTCGGTGAGCCGTCGGAGGGATTGGGCGCGAACACGAGAGGAGTCTGGAATGATTGCGTATGACGTCGTCGAGACGGGGCCGTTGGCCGAGAACTGCTATTTGGTTTGGCGCGAGGGCAAGGCGTGGCTCATCGACCCGGGGGCGGACTTCGGGCGGATCGAGGAAATGGTGCGCGCGCGCGGCGTGGAGCCGGTCTGCGTGGTGCTGACGCATGGGCATTTCGACCATCTGGGCGCGCTGGACGAGGTGCTGCGGCGCTGGCCCGGGCTGCCCGTGGTGTTGCGCGAGGAGGATCAGCGGTGGGCCTTCACGCATCCCATGAACCAATACCCGCCTTTCTACGCGCACCAGCGGCGTCCCGAGACCCTCGTGGCGCCTGGCGGGCGGTGGGCGTGCGGCGGCATCGAGGCATGCCTCATCCACACGCCCGGGCACACGCCCGGCGGGCAATGCGTCCTTTTGGGGCAGGGCGTCCCCGCGCCGCTCTGTTTCACCGGCGACACGCTCTTCCAGGGCTCCGTCGGGCGCACCGATCTGCCGGGCGGCTCCTTCCCCGATCTTGACGCCTCGCTCAAACGGCTTGTCGGGGCGTTGGCGCCCGAGACGACGCTTCTGCCCGGGCATGGCCCCGCCACCACGATGGCCCGCGAACGCCGCGATAATCCCTATCTTCAGGAGGATCCCGGGTTTTGACGCGCCTCGGGCGATTGTGTTACACTGCGCCCGCGTTTGGCCAGTGTAGCTCAGTTGGCAGAGCTACTGATTTGTAATCAGTGGGTCGCGGGTTCGAGTCCCGCCGCTGGCTCCAAAAGAAGGCCCCGCAGGCGTGACGCTTGCGGGGCTTTGGTTTCCGGGGGGGGGCCGGGCCGCCGAAAAAGACAACCGCCGGCGTTTGGGCCGGCGGCTGCCTCGTGTCGCTCGGCGGCCTTACTTGGAGGCTTCCTCGACGGCGACGGCGACGGCGACGGTGGCGCCGACCATGGGGTTGTTGCCCATGCCGATGAGGCCCATCATCTCGACGTGCGCGGGCACGGAGGAGGAGCCGGCGAACTGGGCGTCGGAGTGCATGCGGCCCATGGTGTCGGTCATGCCGTAGGAGGCGGGGCCGGCGGCCATGTTGTCGGGGTGGAGGGTGCGGCCGGTGCCGCCGCCGGAGGCGACGGAGAAGTATTTCTTGCCGGCGAGGACGCATTCCTTCTTGTAGGTGCCCGCGACGGGGTGCTGGAAGCGGGTGGGGTTGGTGGAGTTGCCGGTGATGGAGACGTCCACGCCTTCCTGCCACATGATGGCGACGCCTTCGCGGACGTCGTCGGCGCCGTAGCAGCGCACCTTCGCGCGGGGGCCTTCGGAGAAGGCGATCTCGTTGGTGATGGCGAGCTTGCCGGTGAAGTAGTCGAACTCGGTCTCGACGAAGGTGAAGCCGTTGATGCGGCTGATGATGTAGGCGGCGTCCTTGCCCAGGCCGTTGAGGCAGACGCGGAGCGGCTCCTTGCGGACCTTGTTGGCCTTCATGGCGATGCCGATGGCACCCTCGGCGGCGGCGAAGGATTCGTGGCCGGCGAGGAAGCAGAAGCACTTGGTCTCCTCGCGCAGGAGCATGGCGCCGAGGTTGCCGTGGCCGAGGCCGACCTTGCGGTCGTCGGCGACGGAGCCGGGGATGCAGAAGGCCTGGAGGCCCTCGCCGATGGCCTCGGCGGCGTCGGCGGCCTTGGTGCAGCCTTTCTTCAGCGCGATGGCCGCGCCGACGGTGTAGGCCCACTTGGCGTTCTCGAAGCAGATCTTCTGGATGTTCTCGGTGATCTCGTAGGGGTCGAAGCCTTTGGCCTTGCAGATCTCGCGGCATTCCTCGATGGACTTGATGCCGTATTTCTCGAGGACGGGCTGGATCTGCGCGATGCGGCGTTCGTAGGACTCAAACAGTGCCATGGTGTTGCCTCCTTATTCGTGACGGGGGTCGATGGACCGCACGGCGCCCTGTTCCTCGGTGACGCGGCCATAGGTGCCGGTGCAGGCCTTGAGCGCCTCGTTGGCGTCCTGGCCCTTCTTCACGGCCTCCATGAACTTGCCCAAGTGGACGAACTCATAGCCGCAGACCTCGCTGTTCTTGTCGAGGTAGATCTTCTTGACGTAGCCCTCGGCCATCTCCAGGTAGCGGACGCCCTTCTGCTTGGTGGAGAACATGGTGCCCACCTGGGAGCGGAGGCCCTTGCCCAAATCCTCGAGCCCGGCGCCGATGGGCAGGCCGCCCTCGGAGAAGGCGCTCTGGGTGCGCCCGTAGACGATCTGGAGGTAAAGCTCGCGCATCGCCGTGTTGATGGCGTCGCAGACGAGGTCGGTGTTCAGCGCCTCCTGGATGGTCTTGCCGGGCAGGATCTCGGCGGCCATGGCGGCGGAGTGGGTCATGCCGGAGCAGCCGATGGTCTCGACGAGGGCTTCCTGGATGACGCCTTCCTTGACGTTGAGCGTGAGCTTGCAGGCGCCCTGCTGCGGCGCGCACCAACCGACGCCGTGCGTCAGGCCGGAAATGTCCTTGGTCTCGTAGGCCTTCACCCATTTCCCCTCCTCGGGGATCGGGGCCGGCGCGTGCTTCGCGCCCTTGGCGACCGTGGTCATGTGCTCGACTTCGCTCGAGCAGGCGTAGGGACAACTCATGTTTCCTCCTTGGATTAAAGGTGCGTCCATTATACCGCGCCCCCGCGCCCCGCCGCAAGCAAAATCGCGCGGCACGCCCGGATGTGCTATGCTACGGCCACAACAGCGCGGGGCGCCGCGCCGGGCAGACGAAAACCATGAACGGAGCGAGGTGACGCGATGATGACGAGACGTGCGTTTCTGGCGGCATGCGGGCTGACTTTCTGCGCGGGCTGCGTGGGTGTGGGGAGGGGCCGCCCCGCGCCGAACCTGGTGGTCGTCTTCCCCGACCAGATGCGCGCGCACGCGCTCGGCTTCATGGGGCTGGACGCCGCGCACACGCCGCGCCTGGACGCCTTCGCCGCGGAGGGGCGGGCCTTCACGCAGGCGGTGAGCAACTATCCGGTCTGCAGCCCCTTCCGCGCCATCCTGATGTCCGGCGCGCTGCCGTGGGTGAGCGGCGTGACGGGCAACTGCGTCTCCACCGAGCGGCGGGTCGGGCCCGAGCTCCGCGCGGATCTCGCGTGCTGGTCGGACGTTCTGGCCGCGGCGGGCTACGACCTCTGCTACATCGGCAAGTGGCACCTGGACGCCCCGCGCAGGCCGTGGGTGCCGACCTCCAACAACAACGGCCCGCAGAAGTGGAACGAATGGTGCCCGCCCAGCCGCCGCCACGGCTTCAACCGTTGGTATGCCTACGGCACCTACGACAGACATCTGCGCCCGATGTACTGGGAGACCGACGCGCCGCGCGACGGCTTCCGCTACGTGGATCAGTGGGGCCCCGAGCACGAGGCCGACAAGGCCATCGCCTTCCTGCGCGAGACAAAGGGCCCCTTCGCCCTCGTGGTCTCCATGAACCCCCCGCACACCGGCTACGAACTGGTCCCCAAACGTTATCTGAGGCGTTACGCCGGGCGCGACGCCACGACCCTCGCCAAGGGCGATTACCCGCCCGCCGGCACGCCCATGGGGAAGCACTTCCGTTGGGCGATGCCGTATTATCTGGCCGCCGTCGAGGGTGTGGACGAGCAGTTCGGCCGCATCCTCGACGCGTTGGAGGAGACCGGCCACGCGGAGGACACGGTGGTGCTCTTCTGCTCCGACCATGGCTGCTGCCTCGGCGCGCACGGGTTGCCGACGAAGAACAATCCCTACGAGGAGTCCATGCGCATCCCCTGCCTGGTGCGTTGGAAGGGGCACATCGCCCCGGGCCGGGACGCGGGGCTCGTGGATGCCTTCGATCTCGCGCCGACGCTCCTTGGGCTTCTTGGCCAGCCCATCCCCGGGCACATGGTGGGCCGCAACCTCGCGCCCTATCTGTTGGGCGAGGCCCCGGCCGACCTTTCCGAGCCGCGCCTCTACCTTCATCTCTGGGGACGTAACCGCGACGACGAGTTCCCCACCGAGCCCGTCCCCCTCGCCGCCGCGCCCGAGGGCCTGCCCGACGGCAAGCGCGGCCTGCGCTCCGCCAAGCGCAAATGCGTCTTCGTCTACGACGCCCAGGCCAAACGCCTCGGCGCCGTCCTCTTTGACCTTGACGCCGACCCCTGCGAGACGCGCAACCTCGCCGCCGAACGCCCCGACCAGGTGGCCGAGGCCCGCGCCGCGCTCAAGGCCCGTCTGCGGGCGATCGGCGACCCCTTCGCGGAGGTTTTGTGAGATGGAGTGGATCCTTCCCAACGTCTTGGAGCTGAAAGAGGAGGATCGCGCCTTCCCTCTGCGCGACCTTGTTCCCGAGGGCGCGCCCTTGGAGGTCGAGATCGGGTGCGGCAGCGGCCGCTTCGTCGCCGCCAACGCCGCCAAGCGCCCCGAGGTCCGCTTCATCGCCGTGGAGCGCATGATGGAACGCCTGCGCCGCTGCTCCCGCAAGGCGCAGCAGGGCGCGCTCCACAACCTGACCTTCGTGCGCGTGGAGGCCGGGCGCTTTGTGCGCGAATTGCTGCCGGACGCCTGCTGCCAGGCGCTCTATCTCTTCTTCCCCGACCCTTGGCCCAAGCGCCGCCATCACAAGAACCGCTTTTTCCGCCAGGAGATGTGCGGCGTGCTGGCGCGCATCCTCCGCCCCGGCGGCGCCTTCTTCCTCTCCACCGACCACGAGGACTACTTCCGCGAGGTGGATGGCTGGCTCGCCGCCGACCCCCGCTTCGAGCCCATCCCGCCCTTGGTCCGCCCCGAGGACGAGCAGACCGACTTCGAGCGCCTCTTCCTCTCCAAAGGCGCCCCCATCCACGACTGCGCCTACCGCCTGAGGCCCTGAATGCGAATCGACCTCCACACCCACGCCTTCTCCGCGCACACCGCCCCCAAGGTACTCGCCGCCCTCCTCGGGCACGCCCACCGCACGCTGCCCGGCTTCGTCGCCCATGGCGACGGCACCGTGCCCGACCTCGTCCACATGGAGCGCGCGGCCGGCTTCGACCGTTTCGCCATCTGCCCCATCGCCACGCGCCCCGAGCAGCACGCCTACATGGCGCGCTTCCTGGCCGCGCTCCGCTCCGGGGCGTTGGGCGAGGAGGCCGCGCGCCGCGTCATCCCCTGCGTCTCCCTCCATCCGCGGGATCCCGACGCCGAGGCGCACCTCAGGGCCCTCGTGCGGCTGGGCGCCAAGCTGGTGAAGCTCCACCCCTTCTCGCAGGGCATCCGCCTGGACCATCGCGCCATGATCCGCCTGCTGCGCATCATCACCGACGCCGGGCTGCCCGTCCTTTGCCACACCGGCCACGACGTTACCGCCGAGACCGAGGGCCTGGCGACCCCCATCCAGATCCTGAACGTCCACCGCCAGGTGCCCGGCCTGCGCATGGTCTGCGCCCACTGCGCCGCCTGGAAATGCCCGGAGACGCTCCGCTTCCTGCTGGGCCGCCCCATCGGCGTGGATCTCTCCTTCCAGCCCGCCACCGGCGTGGAGCCCATCATCCGCCGCTTCGCCGCCGAGCACCCCGCCGAACACCTCTACTTCGGCAGCGACTGGCCGTGGGCCAACCCCGCCGCGCACGCCGCGCGCATCGCCGCGTGGGGGCTCCCCCAGTCCCGGCTCGACGCCATCCTGGGCGGCAACGCCGCCCGCCTCCTCGGCCTCTGACCTCCCGCGCGGCTTTCGCGGGGGTCGGCCGCGACCCCTCCCCAACGTGTTTGCGGGCCTCGTTCCCCGGAACGCGCCGTATCTCACCCCGAACCCCGCCGCATCCCGACCCGAGAGACGCCGTCATCCGGAACGCCTTCGCGCCCCCTGCCCAAGGGGCGCGCGTTTTTGACTTTCGGGGGCGGGGCGGCTATACTATGGGGACTTTTCTCTCGTTTTCATAGGAGCGCGTTTATGGCAGAGGTGATTCGCAATGTGTTGGTGGTCAACGCCGGCAGTTCGTCCTTGAAGTTCATGTTGTTCGACATGGCGAGCGAGCGGATGCTGGCGAAGGGGCAGGTGGAGCGCATCGGCATCGGCAACGCGCTCTTCACCTTCTCGACGGAAGGGTTCTCCGAGAAGCAGAGCCCGTGCGAGGTGCCCGACCACACGGCGGCGATCCGCCTGGCGTGCGGGGCGCTGACCGACCCGGCGAAGGGCGGCTGCCTCAAGAGCTTCTCCGACATCGACGCGGTGGGCCATCGCCTCGTCCACGGCGGCGAGCGTTATTCCGCGCCGGTGCGCCTGGACGAGGCGGCGCTGCGCGAGATCGAGAAGCTCTCGCCCCTCGCCCCGCTCCACAACCCCGGCGCGCTCCAGGGCATCCGCGGGTGCGAGCAGGTGCTGCCCGGCGCGCCGCACGTGGCGGTCTTCGACACGGCCTTCCACCAGACGATGCCGGAGGAAAGCTATCTCTATGCCCTGCCGAAGGAACTGCACGAGCGGCTGGGCGTGCGCAAGTACGGCTTCCACGGCACGAGCCACCGCTTCGTGACGGAGCGCGCGGCGGCCCTGCTGGGCAAGCCGCTCGACCAGACCAACCTGGTGACCTGCCATCTTGGCAACGGCTCCTCCATCACCGCCGTGAAGGGCGGCAAGTGCTTCGACACCTCAATGGGGATGACGCCGCTCGCGGGCGTGGTGATGGGGACGCGCTCGGGCGACGTGGACCCCGCGGTGGCCTTCTACCTGATGAAGAACGGTTACTCCGCCGAGGACGTCGACGCCCTCTTCAACAAGCAGGCCGGCGTGAAGGCCCTTTGCGGCAGCAGCGACATGCGCGACGTCTGCGCCGCCTGCGAGGCGGGCGACCGCGACGCGCAGGTGGCCCTGGCCCGCCTGGTCCACAGCTACGCGATGTACGTGGGCGGCTACGTGGCCCTCCTGGGCCGCACCGACGCCATCGTGCTCACGGGCGGCATCGGCGAGAACAGCTGGGAGACGCGCGCGGCGTTCCTCAAGGCCATCGCCGGCCTGGGCGTCACCCTGGACGAGGCGGCCAACCGCGCCACCCGCGGCGTGGAGGCGACCGTCTCCGGCAAGGATTCCGCCATCCCGGTGCTCGTCATCCCGACGAACGAGGAGCTGATGATCGCGCGTGAGACCTTCGCGGTCTTGACGAAGTGAGCGATCCCCGATCCGTCCACGTCTGCTTCGACCTGCGCACGCTGGGGCTTCTCGCCCCGTCGGCGCGGGCTTACCTGACGGCGCTGACGGATGGCCTTTTGCCGGCGCTGCTGGCGGGGGATCGGGCGACGGTGCTGCTGGCGGAGGGGGATCCCTTCCCGTCGCAGCCCATCGAGCACCCCGCTCTGTCCTATCGGCGCCTGGCGTACCCGGCGCGCACGGTGCGCGGCGCGGGGGAGGCGGCGGCGCTGATCCGGCGCCTCCGCCCCGATGTTTATTGGTCGGCCGATCCGTGGCTGTCGGCGCCGACGACGGGGGGGCGGCGTTGGCGGATGCGGGTGGTCTACGCGCTGGAGGGGCTGCCGCGCCGCCCGGAGGGCGCGCTGGCGGGGTGGGGGATGGGGCTTTGGCGGCGGCTGACGATGCACCCGCGCCTGTTGGCGGCGGACGCCTTGGTGTGCCCGACGCACGCCTTGGCGGTCCGGCTGGTCGCGCGGCTGGGGCTGCGCGCGCGTCGGCGCGTGCAGGTGATCCCCAACGGCGTGGGGCCGCTCTTCCGCCGGCACGGGGAGGCGGAGGTCGTGGCGGCGCGGCGGGCCTGGCGGGTGGCGCGGCGCTATGTGATGCTGACGGGGCAGTCGGATTGCGTGGGGGAACTGGAGGTGCCGCTGCGGGCGCTGGGGGGCAACGAGGAGACGTCGTCGGCCATGTGCGTGGTGGTGGGCGACGCGCGGCTGCCGGACGCCCTGCGCCAGACCGTCCGCGCGTGTCACCTGGAGGGGATGATGCGCTTCATCGACGCGGCGGCCATCGCGCCGGAGGCGCTTTCGGCGCTTTACAGCGGGGCGGTGGCGACCTTCGAGCCGGCGCGGGGCGCGGATTACCGTCCCTCCATCCTCCGGAGTCTGGCGTGCGGCACGCCGGTGATCTGCGCGGCCACCCCGGCGAACCGCGAGCTGGGCGGCAACGCCACCCTGCGCGTCCACCCCACCGACCCGGCGGAGTGGGCGCGGGCCTTCGTCAGCCTGACGCTGTCGGCGCCGCTGCGCGAGCGGTTGGCGGCGGCGGGGGCGGCGTGGGTGGCCGAGCGGACGTGGGCGGCGGCGGCGCGGGGCTCCTTCGCCCTGGCCCATGCGCTTTCGCGGAGGCCGTGATGGGCGCGCGGCAGGGTTTCGCGGAGGGCTTGGCGGAGGCGGAGCGGCGCTTCCACGAGCATTTCATGGCGCTGGCGCTGCGCGAGGCCGCGCGCGGGGCGGCGGAGGGCGAGGTGCCGTGCGGGTGCGTGGCGGTGCTGCTGCCGGAGGGGTGCTGCGACAAGGGGCTGGCGCGGCCGCGGCCGTTGGAGGACCCGATGGCCGCGCGGGTCCTGGCCAGGGCGCACAACCAGGTGGAGGCGCTGCGCGACCCGACGGCCCACGCGGAGATGATCGCCATCACGGCGGCGGCCGACGCGCTGGGGGATTGGCGGCTGACGCGGGTGGCGTTCTACGTGACCAAGGAGCCGTGCCCGATGTGCGCGGGGGCCTTGGTCTGGGCGCGGCCGGCGCTGGTGGCGTGGGGGCTGGGCGACCCCGAGCGCGGGGGGGAGGGCGCTTTTGGTATACTGAGCGACGGACGGACGAACCATCGCCCGCGTCTCCTGCCCGGCGTCTTGGAGGCGCAGTGCAGGGAGCGGTTCACGGATTTCTTCAGGTCTCGACGAAAGGAGCCTCACGCATGAGCAGACAGCTTTGGGTTTTCGCGTTGGCGTTGTGCGCGGCGGGGATGGCCGCGGCGGAGCGTTTCCCGAAGCCGGGCTACAAGGAGGAGCCGGATCTGTGCGCCTCGCCCTACGCGCAGCCGGGTGGGACGTTGGTCTACGCGGGCAGCAACCCGCCCAAGAGCTTCAACGGCTACATCGACAACAACACCTTCACGATGATGGTCTTCGCCATCCTTTACCCGCCCATGCTGAACATCGACCCGCGCACGGGGGATTATGGGCCGGGGTTGGCGGATTGGTGGGAGATCAGCGACGACAAGCTGCTCTACACCTTCCACATCGACGAGCGCGCCGTGTGGAGCGACGGCTCGCCCGTGACGGCGCATGACGTGAAGGCGACCTTCGACGCCGTGGTCGCGCCCAAGAGCCTCACCGGCCAGTACAAGGTGCTCTTCTCGGACGTGGGGGAGCCTAGGGTGATCGACGACAAGACCATCGCCTTCCCGTGCAAGCAGGTGCATTGGCGGAACTTCGGGAACATCGGCGGGAGCCTCTACGTCATGCCCAAGAAGCTGATCGACCGGGCGCGGGAGCGGTGCGTCGCCGAGGGGCGCGACCCGGGGCTGTGCTTCAACGAGATCAACTTCGACATGCCCATCGTCGGCGGGCCTTACCGTATCACCGACCACAAGGAGGGGTTGAGCATGACCCTCACGCGCCGGCCGGATTGGTGGGGCTTCAAGAGCGCGATGGGGAAGGGCGTCTACAACTTCGACCGCATCCGCATCCGTTTCTTCATGGATCAGAACAATGCCTATGAGGCCTTCAAGAAGGGCGAGGTGGACGTCTATGCCGTCTATTCCGCGCGCGTCTGGAACGCCGAGTGCGTGGGGGAGCGTTTCGAGAAGAACTGGGTGGTCAAGCAGAACGTGCACAACCACGCGCCCATCGGGTTCCAGGGGCTGGCCATCAACATGCGCCGCAAGCCGTATGACGACATCCGCGTGCGCAAGGCGCTGGCGCATCTCTTCGACCGCCGGCGCATGGTGCGTTCGCTGATGTACAACTCGTACTTCATGCTCCGCTCCTACTGCACCGACCTTTACGACGCCGACCACCCCAGCACCACGCCGCTCTTTGAGTATGACCCGGACGCGGCGCTGCGCCTGCTCAACGAGGCCGGCTTCGCCATCAACCCGGCGACGGGCAGGATGGAGCGCAACGGCCAGCCGTTCGTGGTGCGGCTGCTCTCGCGCTCGCCCAGCGACAGCGTCTTCCTGGCGCTTTTCAAGGAGTCGCTCGACCGCCTGGGCATCGGGCTGGAGATCTCGCAGAAGGACTTCGCCACGTGGATGCGCGAGGTGGGCAAGTACAACTTCGACGTCACGATGTCCGCCTTTTCCGCCGGGCTTTTCCGCGACCCCGAGGCCATGTGGGGCAGCACGTACGCCAACACGCCCAATGGCATCAACCTGCCCGGCTTCAGGGACGAGCGCGTGGACGCCCTCATCGAGCAACAGAAGACGGAGTTCTCGCTCGCCAAGCGCAACGACATCATGCGCCAGATCGACGCCATCGCCACGGCCGCCGTCCCCAACATCCTCACCTGGGGCACCGATTCCACCCGTCTGCTTTATTGGAACAAGTTCGGCACGCCCGACAGCGTCCTGGGCCGCTACGGCGATGAGCTGAGCGTCCCCGTCTATTGGTGGTACGACCCCGACTCCGCCCGCGAGCTGGAGGAGGCCATGGAGGCCGGCACGCCGCTCCCCGGCCGCACCCGCGAGGTTTACTACGACGAAGTCATGCCGCCGCCCGCCGAACCTGCCGCCACCACCCCTTGAGCCCCGCCATGCCAGAAGACCCCACCGACCCGCAGGACGGCCTCTTCGCCGACTTGGACGCTTTCGCCGCGGAGCCCGCGGCCGACGACACGCCCCCGCCCCCGCCCGCGCCCTCCCCGGCCCCGGACGAGGCGCCGGAGATCCGCGCCCGTGGGCCGTTCGGGCGCCTGATGGACGCGAACTTCCTGCAGTTCGCCGCCTATTCCATCTGCGACCGCGCGCTCCCCACCGTCGAGGACGGCCTCAAGCCGGTCCAGCGCCGGATCCTCCACGCCATGTGGGAGAAGGACGACGGGCGCTTCTCCAAGGTCGCCGGCGTCGTCGGCAACACGATGCACTACCACCCCCACGGCGACGCCGCCATCAAGGACGCCATCGTCACCCTCGCCAACAAGCGCTATCTCATCCAGGGGCAGGGGAACTTCGGCAACATCCTCACCGGCGACGAGGCCGCCGCGGGCCGTTACATCGAGTGTCGGCTCACCAAGTTGGCCCGCGAGCAGCTCTTCTCCCCCAAGGTCACCGACTACGTGCCCAGCTACGACGGCCGCAACAAGGAGCCCGTCCTCCTCCCCGCGAAGATCCCGCTTTGCCTCATGCTCGGCATCGACGGCATCGCCGTCGGCCTCTCCACGTCCGTCCTGCCGCACAACTTCATCGAGTTGCTGGAGGCCGAGGTCGCCATCCTCCAAGGCAAGCCTTGCCCCACGCTGGTGCCCGACTTCATCACCGGCGGCGAGATGGACGCCTCCGACTACGACGAGGGGCGCGGCAGCGTCCGCGTCCGCGCGCGCATCGAGGAACGCAAGGGTGAGAAGAACAAGCTCTTCGTCACCTCCGTCCCCTACGGCGTCACGACGGGCCGCCTGGCCGAATCCATCGAGAAAGCCATCAAGACCAAGCGCCTGCCCATCCGCCACATCGACGATTTCACGGCCGAGAGCGTGGAAATCGAGCTTTCGCTTTCCCCGGGCTCCGACGCCGAGAAGGTTCGCAAGGCGCTTTACGCCTTCACCGACTGCGAGCGGCGCATCCCCAGCCGAATCGTCGTCCTTTGCCAAAACCGCCCCTGCGAGATGGGCGTCCCCGAGGTGCTCGGCCATCACGCCGAGTTGCTCAAGGACATCTTCCGCCGCGAGTTCGAGGTGCGCCTCCGCGAGATCGACGCGCTCATCCTCCGCAAGACCCTCGAGGCCCTCTTCATCGAGAAACGCATCTACAAGCGCATCGAGGGCGTCAAGACCGCCGAGGCCGTCGCCGCCGAGGTGCGCAAGGGCTTCGAGCCCTACGCCGCGCTTCTCGAGCATCCCCTCACCGACGAGGAGATCGACCTGCTGCTCAAGATCCCCATCCGCCGCATCTCCCTCTACGACATCAACCGCCACAACGAGGAGCTCAACGCCCTCCGCGCCGAATACGCCCAGATCATCGACAACCTCGCCCACCTTGCCCGCTACGCCGTCGGCTATCTCAAGGCCCTCATCAAGGAATATGCCGCCCAGTATCCGCGCCTCACCAAGGTCACGGACGGCTTCCAGGAGATCGACGAACGCGCCCTGACCTCCTCCGAGCTGACCATCCGCCTCTCCGAGGATGGCTATGTCGGCCACGACGTCCGCCAGGGGCAGACCCTGTTCCCCTGCTCCAGCCTTGACAAACTCTACGTGCTGTGGAGCGACGGCCGCTACCGTTTCATGCCGCCCCCGGACAAACTCCTCGTCGACGCCGCCTACGCCCCCGGGCAGTCGTGGCTCGACGCCCTCCGCCCCCGCGCCCCGATCCGTTATTTCGACGCCGGCGTCTACAACCGCGACGACGTCTTCACCTGCGTCTATTACGAGCCCGTCTACGGCTTCACCTACTTCAAGCGCTTCACCTGGGGCGGCATGATCATGAACAAGGACTACGCCCTCATCCCCGAGGGCGCCACCATCCTCCTCTTCTGCAAGGGCACGCCCGAGGCCATCTACGTTAAATACAAATATCTCAAGGGGCAGCGCATCACCCAGCAGGTCTTCGACCCCTCCGAGGCGCGCGTCGCCTCCGCCTCCTCCAAGGGCCTCCAGATGACCCCCAAGCAGATCGAGCGCATCGCCACCCAAAAGGCCGCCTGGTGGGTCGAGGCCGAGGGCGCCACCAAGGGCGCGCTCTTCCCCTGACCGGCCGCCTCACCACAGAAACCGCCACGGGAAGGCGCGGGCCTCCTCGGCGTAGTCGATGCCGATGCGCGGGGTGGCGCGGATGCCGCGCGGCCGCCGCGGCCCGAGGCCGAGCTCGGGGGCCTCGGCGGCGATGAGGAGGTCGGGGCCCGCGACCAGGGAGGCCCGGTCAAAGGCGCGGTCGACGGCGAAGGCCTGGCAAAGGCGGCCCGGCCCGTCAAGGAGTGCCCGTTGTTGGGCGGGGGTGAGCGCCCCCCACGGGCGGCCATGGCGGCGGAGGGCCATCGCGTCGCGCCCAACAAGGGGGCGGGCGGCGCGGATGAGGACGGCGGAGGGCTCCCCCTCAGGCTCGGTGACGGCGTTGAGGCAGTGGTGCATGCCGTAGACGAAATAGACATAGGCGGTGCCGGGGGCCGCGAAAAGCGTCTCGGTCCGGGGCGTCCGGCGATAGCCATAGGCATGGCAGGCCTTGTCGCAGCGCCCGACGTAGGCCTCCGTCTCGCAGATGGCGGCGGCGAGCCACGCGCCATCCAGGCGCCGAAGCAGATACTTCCCGAGGAGCGCGCGGGCGACACGCACCGTGTCCCTGGCATAGAAGGCTGCGGGCAGGCTTTCCATGCCGATAGTCTAGCACAGCGCGGCGCGCCCGTTCAGTCCTCCATCAGGACGCGGAAGCCGACGTCATGGACGGGCTGCCATTCGCGGTAGGCGCGCCGGAAGGAGGCGGTGGCGAGGGCGGGGCGGTCGTTCCAGGAGCCGCCGCGGACGATGCGGCGGGCCTCGGAGGGCGCGGGGTCGTTGCGTCCGTCGTCGGCGCGGTAAGGGTAGGGCCGTTCCTGCGAGAGCGTCCATTCCGACACGTTGCCGTGGAGGTCGCGGAGGCCCCACGGGTTGGGCTTCCACTTGCCGGAGGGCTCGGAGAGGAAGCCGCCGTCGTCCACCGAGGCGACGCGGGGGACCCACTGGTCGGCGCGGCTCTTGACGTTCCGGTAGGCGGCCTTGCGCCAATCCTGGACGTAGGGGTTCCCCGAGAAATAATGGAGCGAGAAGTCGGCGAGGTTGGCGTAGGGGGCGAAGTCCGCCTCCGTGCCGCCCCACCAGAAGGGCGTGTCGTGCCCGGCGCGCGCGGCGTATTCCCATTCCGCCTCGGTGGGCAGGCGGCAGACGCGGCCGGTCTTCTCGGAGAGCCAGGCGCAGAACGCCTGGGCCTCGCGCCACGTGACGCGCACGGCGGGCTGGTCGTCCCCGTCCACGTCATAGCCCGTGACGCCGAACTGATAGCCGTGCCGATCCTCCACGAAGCTGTCGTGCCCCTTCAGGAAGGCGCGCAGGGCCGCGTTCGTGACCTCCGCCTCCATGAGCCAGAAGCCGCGGACGCGCTGGGCGGCGCGGGGGCGCTCGTCGGGGAAGCCCGCGGCCGAGCCCATCAGGAAGTCGCCGCCGGGGACGTGCCGGAAGGTGAGGGTGACGCCGTCGCCGAGGTCGAGGACGCGGGGCGCCTCCTGCCGTTTCGAGGCCGGGTCGAAGGGCCACCCCTCGGGCGCGGGCTCGTCCGCCCCCGGCTCGGGTTCGGGCCCCGGGGGGACGAAGGCGACCTTGGGGGCGGGCGGCAGCGGGTCTTCCTCATGGTTCTCCGCCACGCCGAGGTAACGCACGCGGCGCTCGGCGCGGACGGCCTCGAGGGTACGCGCGGGCTCGCCGGCCAGGTCGCTCCAGCGGCCATGGTAGGGCGCGTTGAGGTCGATCCACGTGATGAGCCGGTCCCAGTCCTCCGCGTCGAGGCGCACGCCATGGTGCCCCTTGCGCAGGCGGAGGATCAGCTCCGAGGCGTCGGCGTGCCACTCCATCGGCGGCTGGAGGCGGATGTCGCTCTCGATGCCGGGATGGCGGACGTAGCGGTGGAGGGCGACGTAGGACTCGCTGAACTTGCCCAGCAGCCCGCCCCAGTGGTGGCCGGACATGGCGGTGTCCCACGTGTTGCGCGGCACCATGCGGCCGCCGCGCAGGTCGGGCTGGGCCTTCGCGCCGTCGTGGCAGCCGACGCACCGGCGGTCGAGGACGGGCTGCACCTCGCGCTCGAAGGTGTAATTGCGGGCGGGGCCGCGCCAGGGCGTGATGGCCTCGGGGCTGCCGCGCACCACGGGCGCGGGCGCCGCGGCGGCGGCGATCGGCTCGTGGCAGCCGACGCACGAGAGCGTCTCGCCGGGGCGGGCCAGGAGCCAGCTGCGCATCACCTGCAGCGCCTTGCCCTCGGCGTCGAGGGGCTGGAGGGCGATGGGGGTGTTGGCGGGGATGGCGAAGAAGGCCGAGCCGTCCTCGCGCACGGGCACGGTGCCGAGGATGCGGCGCATGTCCCAGGGGCCGTCGACGCCGATGGAGCCATAGAGCCCGCCAAGCCCGCGGAAGCCGTAGGTGTAGGTATAGACGCGCAGGGCCTTGACGGCGCCGCGCGGGATGCCCTTGAGCCCGGGGCCTTGGTAGATGTCGGCCACGTAGAGGGTGGCCGGCTGGCCGGGGCGGACACGGTCGGGGATGACGGGCGGCTTGGGCTCGCGGCGCAGGGGGATGGGCTCGAAGAGGTAGGCGTCGGGCTCGCGGCGCAGGGCGATGGCGTTGTCGAAGCGGTCGATGAGGACGATCTCCCACGGCGCGCCGGGGGCGGGCTGGCGGGCCATGAGGAAGTTGTCGTCGTCCAAAGGGTAGGGATGGAGGCACTTGGGCCAGCTGGCGTTGACGAGCTGGTCGCGCACGATGGGCTCGACGCGCCTGCCGAAGCCCGGGAGGCGCTGGACGGCCCCCTGCGCCTCCTCCCGCCCGAGGGTGGCGTCGAAGAGGACGCACTCGCCCACGCGCGCGACGCCGTGGTGCCCCGTGGCGATGCCGACGAACCTGGCGTTGCTGCCGGGGAGGGTGCGGGCGTAGAAGAGCGAGTTGGGCCAGAAGGAGTTGGAGCCGTAGAAGGCGCGCTGGTTGGTGCCGTCGGGGTTGCAGGCGAAGAGCATCCGGGAGTTGGAGTGGGGGATGTCGGCGTATTCCCAGCGCAGGTACAGGAGGCGGCCGTCGGCCATCACCATCGGGCACCAGGCGTGCTCCTGGTCGCTGGTCAGGGCCTCCAGCCCCGAGCCGTCGGCGTTCACGCGGTAGAGGTTGGCCACGGGGGTGTCGCCGTTGACGCAGGGGACGGCGTAGTTGAGGGCGGTGCAGGTGAGGGCGATGCGGCCGTCGGGGAGGTAACAGGCGTCGTAATGGTTGATGTCGGGGGCGTTGTCGCGGGTGACCTGGCGGGCCTTGCCGGTCTTCAGGTCGAGCTCGAAGACGTGCCAGGCGCCGTTGGCCGCGCCGATGGAGGAGAAGAGCGCGCGGTCGGCGTCCCAATGCAGATCCACGTCGCCGATGAAGGCCTTCCCCTCGGGGCGGAAGAGCTCCTTGGGGGCGGCCTCGGGGTCGCGCACGCTCAGGCTGAAGAGGGCGTTGTCGTAGCCGCGCTTGGGGGCCTTGGAGTTGCTCTGCCAGTTGGCGACGAGCCCGGAGTGCCCCCGGCGGCGGATGAAGAGCAGCTCGTCGAAGTCCACCGCCGGGTTGTCGTCCACCATGATCGCGCGGTAGAGGGCCAGGGCCTCGCGCACGTGCGCCTCCTGCTCCTGCGTCAGGCCGGCGGGCGTCAGGCCGGCCGCGGGCAGGCGCTCGGCGAGGGCCGCGAGGCGCAGGCACGCCTCACGCGCGCGCGTCTCGGCCAGGCGGCGGAGCGCGGCGGGGTCGATGGCGGCGTAGTCGGCCAAAAGCGCTTGGGCGGGCCGGGGGTCGCGCGTGGAGGCGCGGAAGACGACGCTCCCCTTCGTGCCGGCGTTGGCGTCGACGCCCACCTTGGCCTCGAAGCGCGCCGCGCCCTCCGGCAGCGCGTAGAGCAGGAAGGCCGGCGCGTGCGACCAGAGGCCGTCGGCGAAGGTCTCCTTGCCAACGGCCAGGGGTTTGCCGACGTGGTTCTTGCCGTTCCGCAGGAGCGAGCCCCAGCCGACCTGCGCCGTCTCCGGCTCGAGCGAGGCCAACGGCACGCGCGTGCCGTCCTTCAGGATGACGCGCGCCTCCCCCCAGATGGCCTGGTCGTGGTCGTAGGTGTCGCCGCCGACCTCCACCGTCAGCGCCAACGTGCGCGAGCCGGCCAGGTCGAGGGCGAGGGCGGCGGGCGCTTGGCCGCCCGTCAGCCGCGGGGAGACGGCCTCGGCCGCCGCCGCGCAGAGCGGCGCCGCCGCCAGAAGGGTGAGAAGCAGGCGTTTCATGGTGGGCTCCTTTCCCCCCGCGCGCGCCTCAGAGGGCGCGGAGGCGGAGGATGCAGTTGTCGTAGAGTTTGGCGATGGGCAGGGTGAGGCCCTCGCGCATCAGGTCGGCGCCGGCGCGCTTCTGCCCGGAGACCGCGAGCGGCTTGCGGCCATCGGGGGTGAGGACTTCCTCGATGGCGTAGGTCTTGGCGGGATCGAGCCCGGCGAGGCGGAGGCGGAGGGGGCCTTTGTCGTAGGCGGTGTCGAGGCTGTAGGCGAAGACGAGCGCCTGGGATTTGTCCTTGGCCACGTAGGAGAGCGCGGCGTAGCCGTCGCGGAGATAGGGGCTGTGGAGGCGGTAGAGGTCGCCGAACTGGACGATGTCGCGGATGTAGTCCTTGGCGGCCCGGATGCCGGCCTCGGCGGTCTTGCGCTCCTGCTCGGTGAGGTGCGAGGGCTGGAGCTCGAAGCCGAAGCGGCCGCTGAGGGCGACGTGCAGGCGGAAGCTGGCCGGGAAGGGCTCCTTCAGCGGGTTGCCGACGCCCGAGCGGGAGAAGTGCGCGGCCATCGCCTTGGCGGGGTAGAAGTGCGAGGTGCCCCACTGGATGTAGATGCGGCGGATGGCGGAGGTGTTGTCGCTGGTCCAGAACTCGTTGTGGTAGGCCAGCGCGCCGTAGTCCACGCGCCCGCCGCCGGAGGCGCAGACCTGCATCTGCAAGTGGGGGTGCCGCTCGCGGATGCGCGCGTAGACGGAATAGAGCCCGCGGGCGTAGTCATACCAGAAGTTCGCCTGGCGATCCTTCGGCAGATAGCCGGAGCCGACGTTGGCGACGGTGCGGTTGGCGTCCCACTTGATGTAGGAGATGCCGGGGGCCTCCCGGAGGATGCGGTCGAAGGTCTCCACCACGAAATCCTGCACCGCGGGGTTGGTGAGGTCGAGCAGCCATTGGCTGCGCCCTTGGAGGATCTCGCGTTTCCCGCTCTTGACGACCCACTCGGGGTGCGCCTTGGCCAGCGCGCTCTTGGGGTTGACCATCTCGAGCTCGACCCAGAGGCCGAAGCGGATGCCGAGGCTCTTGGCGTAGTCGGCGAGGCCTTGGAGGCCGCAGGGCAGCTTCTTGGCGTTCACCTGCCAGTCGCCGAGCCCGGCGTTGGCGGCGTCGCGGGCGTACTCGCCGTTGCCGAACCAGCCGTCGTCGAGGACGAAGAGTTCCAGGCCCATCTCGGCGGCGTCCTTGATCATCTCCTTGATCTTGGCCTCGTCGAAGGTGAAGTAGACGCCCTCCCAGGAGTTGAGCAGGATGGGGTTGGGCTTGTCGCCGTCGACCAGCACGTAGTTGCGCGCGTAGTCGTGCAGGTTGCGCGAGATCTGCCCCTTGCCGGCGGAGGAGTGGGTCAGGATGGCCTCGGGCGAGACGTAGGGCGTGTCCGGGGGCAGCTTGTAATCCGCCGCCAGCGCGGCCATGCCGGCCTTGGCGCGGACGGCGCGCCCGGTGTCCATCGCCAGGTCAATCTCCCAGTTGCCCGTCCAGGCCACGGCGATGCCGTAGACCTCGCCCGCCTCTTCCTGCGCGGGGCCTTGGCTGATGAGGACGGCGGGGTTCTCGAAGTAGGCCGAGCGCGTGCTGCGGTAGTTGGCGAGGCGCTTGGTGCCGGGGCTCAGCCGCTCCTCGTAGACGTGCATCTCGTTGGGCCAGTTGTCCAGGAAGCGGTTCTGGAAGGAGGTCAGCCACCAATCGCCCTCCGGCAGGGTGGGGGCCGTCGAGGCCATGGCGTGGACGGTGATGTCCCCGGGCTCCTGGTGCGTCAGCGTCACCTGCTGGGTGATGACGTCCTCCTTGGCGTAGGCGGTGAAGGCCACCCGGACCGTCAGCGGGTAGAGCGGGTCCTTGAGGATGAGCGTGGTGCGTGTGCGGTTGGCGTCGAGCGTCTGCCGCTCGCAGCCCGCGAAGGCCAGCTCCGTCGTCAGCGAGCCGTCGGCGTGGGTCACGCGCAGGGCCGGATCCCACTCCGCCCAGCCGCCGAAGCACGAGAGCAGGGGGCCGCGCCAACGCTTCTGGGCGGGCTCGTCCGCCTTTGCGCCCCAATAGAGCCAGCCCACCTCCTTGCCCTGTTTCGCGTCCAGGACGATCGCCGTGCGCGCGGTCTCAATCCGGATTTCCTCGGCCCGCGCCGTGGCGGCCGTTGCGGCGGCGACGGCCGCGGCCAACGTCAGGGGAACGCTTTTCATGCCCATCTCTTTCCTTTGCCTTTACGCTGTGGATGCCAAAGCCTTGCGGCCTGCCCCCATTATAACGGGTCGGCGAGCCTGTCAAGCCGGTTTTCCGCGCGCGCCGTTTGGGGTGCGCACCGCCGTGCGCGGAGAATCCTGCCGCCGTCCCCAAGCGGTGGGGCCGACGCGCGAAAGCCGTGGCATGAAAAAAGCCCCCGGCGCCTTGCCGGGGGCTTTTTGCGCGGGCGCGCTCACTTGGTCTCGGGTTTGGCGAGGGTGAAGAACTTGCAGGTCTTGGCGTAGTGCTGGCGGACGGGGTTGCCCTCGATCTTCTTGCCGTCGACGACGACCCAGGTCTTGTACTTCTCGGAGTGGAAGGTGACCTTGGAGGTCTTGCCCTCGGGGAGGGCGACGTCGAAGGTGTACTGGGCGCCCTCGCGGCGGAAGCCGACGTTGCCGTTGACGGGGCTGACGGCGTAGAGGTCGGTCTCGTCGCTGGAGGCCAGGAGGATGGGCTTTTTGGCGTTGCCCGCGGGGACGGCGACCTCGAAGGTCAGCTCCCAAGGCTGGGGCTCCTCGGCGTCGAGGGTCTTGGCCTGGGATTGGACTTGGGCGAGGAAGGCTTTGTAGCCGCGGGTGTTGGCCGTGGCCCAGGTCTTTTGGGCGACGGTGGCGCAGTTCTTTTGGATGCGCGGGAGGAGATCCTCGGCGCAGAGACCGGGGTCGGTGAGGAAGGCGTTGTCGTTCCACATGGCCCAGGAGCCGCCGAGCACCTTGGAGCGGTCGAGATCCTCGGGCTTGGTGTTGGGGAAGCGGACGGGGATCCAGTTGTCGTAGACCCATTGGGTGTTGAGGTCGTCGCCGTAGCCGCCGACGGAGCCGTTGCCGCTGGGGACGATGTACATCCAGACGTCGAGGGTGTTCATGATCTCGAAGCCGGCCTTGGTGGCCTCAACGGGGTTCTGCCAGCCCATGCTCCAAATGTTCATCTGCACGCCCTTGGAGTCCACGGGGGTCTTGCCGCGTTTGTGGCTGAGGGAGCCCCACATGCGGGGGGTCTTGCCCTTGGAGAGGATGTGCTTGCAGAAGGCGTCGGCGAACTTGCGGTAGCTTTCGTTGTCGCCGTAATACTCGTCGGTGCCGATGTGGATGACCTGGTTGGGGAAGACGCCCTCGTCGATGTATTCGTCGAAGATGGAGGCGACGAAGGGGAGGGTCTCGGGGTTGGAGAGGTCGAGCATCGCGGCGCGCTCCATGTCATGCTTGCCGCCGACGGAGCCTTTGTACATCAGGTCGGGGCGGACGCGCACCATCTGGAGGGCGTGGCCGGGGACGTCGAGCTCGGGGACGATGGTGACGCCCTGGGCGGCGGCCTCGGCGGTGAGGGCCTTGAACTGCTCCTTGGTGTAGAAGATGTCCTTGGAGGTGAGCTCGGGGTATTTGCCGTTCTCCAGGCGGAAGCCGCCGGCGGAGGGCTCGACCTTGAGGATGTCGGCGGCGGTCTTCACCTCCTGCGGGAACCATTCGCCGTAGCGGTGGAGCCAGATGTAGTTGTCGGAGAGGTGAAGGTGCAGCTCGTTCAGCTTGTAATACGCGCAGATCTTGGCCAGCTGCCGCAGGGTGGAGAGGGCGAAGGGCTTGCGGCCGCAGTCGAACATGAAGCCGCGGTGGGCGTATTCGGGCCAGTCCTTGGCCTCGCCACCGGGGAAGGTGTTGCCTTTGGCCTGGAAGACCTGGAGGAGGGTGCGGGTGCCCCAAAAGGCGCCGAGCGGGGTGGGGGCGGCGATGGCGACGCCGTCCTTGCCGACGGTGAGGGTGTAGGCCTCGGGGTTGGCCTCGGCGTCGGGGGCGACGGTGAGGGTGATGTCGCCGGGCTGCGCCTCCTCGGTGAGGAAGAGGAGGATGCGCCACCACGAGCGGGCCTCGCGGACGAGGGGGCGGTCGATCTCGTCGGCGAAGGTCTTGGCGTAACGCTCAAGGGCGGGGCAGGCGTCCTCGGGGATGACGACGCGGGCCTCGGCGCCCAGCGTGTAGGCGCCGGCGGCGGCGTCGTCGGTCCAGTGCCGGAGTTCGGGGATGACCTCGGGCTTGGCGCACCAGGCGGTGGCGGCGGAGAGGGTCAGGGCGGTAGCAAGCAGTGTCGTTTTCATACGCCGTATGATAACACATCCGATGGCCCGCCGCGCGCCGCCGCGCGCCGCCGCGCGGGGCGTGTGCGTCTTCCGGTACGCACCTCGAAGCTTCCGCGGCGCGGGCGCAGATTGTGCTTGCATACCTTTTGGAAGGTTTGTATACTATGCGCCATCCATTTTTCGGAACCGACCATGCGAAGGACAAAGGAAGAGGCGTTGGAGACCCGGAAGGCCATCTTGACGGTGGCCTTGGACTGTTTCTCCAAGCGCGGCTACGCGCTGACGACCTTCAATGACATCGCCCGGCGCATCCATCTGACGAAGGGCGCGGTCTTCTGGCACTTCAAGAGCAAGGAAGAGCTGCTGGCCGAGCTGATCGAGCGCGAGCACGCCACCTATGAGCCGCTCAGGGGCGTGCGGGAGGCCGAGACGCTCGAGGCGGTGCGCGACGCGTTCGTGGATTGGGCGAGGGCCATGGAGGAGCACCGCGAGCTGCGGCAGTTCGTCATCTTCATGATGAGCCGGGTGGAGTGGAGCGAGGCGCTGAAGCAGCGCCTCGCGCGGAAGTTGGATCGCGAGCTCATAACCGACCCGATCTCCGAGCTCTGCCAATGCCTGGGGCGGCTGAAGGAACGCGGCGCCATCGACTCGCCGCTGGCGCCGGAGCAGATCGCGACGCTGATGGCCGGGGCCTTCTTCGAGGTCCTGCGCGGCGCGTGGCTGCACAAGATACGGCTCGACGTCGTGAAGACGGTCGAGGCGGGATTGGATTTCATTGTTCAAGGAATCAGGAGCAAATGACCATGCAAGAGAAGACTGTGGAGACGACGCAAGAGGCGAAGAGTCCGCTGGCCGCGACCGTCGGGTTGCTGCTGAGCGTGATCGTGGCCGCCGCGCTGGGGTGGTTCGCCCATTCCATCTACGCCAGCCGCCAGGCCGCCAAGGCCCAGGCCGCCGACGCGGCCGCCGCCGCCGCGGCCGCCGCCGTGCGCCCCGTGACGGTCGAGACCGCCAAGGCGGCGATGAAGCCCATCAACCCGCCCCAGAGCTTCATGGGGCACGTCGAGCCCATCCAGGACGTCGACCTGCGCGCGCAGATCGACGGCACCATCCAGGAGGTGGCCTTCAAGGAGGGCGCCATGGTCAAGGAGGGCGACCTGCTCTATCAGATCGACCCCCGCGTCTACGAGGCCCGCGTCGCCCAAGCCAAGGCCGCCCTCGCCCAAGCCAAGGCCAGCAGCGAGAACGCCGACCGCTACTACGCCCGCATCAGCAAGGTGGACAAGCGTTCCGTGACCGAGGCGGAGGTCGACCAAGCCTACGCCAACATGCTTGAGGCCAAGGCCGCCATCGCCCAGTGCGAGGCCGACCTCTCCAGCGCCGAGATCAACCTGGGGTACTGCCGGATCACCGCCCCCATCTCGGGCCGCATCGGCCAGAGCCTGCTGAAGAAGGGCGACTACGTCTCGCCCTCGATGGGCACGCTGGCGCGCATCGTCCAGATGGATCCCGTGCGCGTGGTCTTCTCCGTGCCCGACCGCGCCTACCTCCAGAACAAGACGATCGCCGGCGCCGCGGGCGCCGAGGCCATCCGCGCCCAGATCCGCCTGGCCGACGGCACCATTTACGCGCACGACGGCAAGCCCGACTTCATCAGCAACGAGATGAGCATGGAGACCGCCTCCCTGCCCGTCCGGTATGCCTTCGCGAACCCCGACCAGCTGCTGCTCTCCAACGCCTACGTGACCGTCCTCCTCAGCGAGGCCAAGCCCTCCGAGGCGCTCACCGTGCCTTCCACCGCCATCCTCGCCAACGCCACCGGCGACTATGTCTACGTCAACGAAAACGGCAAGGCCGCCCGCCGCGCGGTGACGATCGGCGCCCGCCTGGAGGGCGTGGTCGAGATCAAGGCCGGGCTCAAGGAAGGCGACGAGGTCGTCACCGAGGGCGTCGTCAACGTGGCCGAGGGCACCAACCTGAACGTCGTGAACCCCTCGCCCAACGCCAAGCCTGACGCCGCCGTCACGCTCGCGAAGTAAGGTCAAAGGTTAGGGAGGAGCCAAGACATGGCCGATCAAGAACGCATCATGAGCCTCGAGGAAATCGAGGCGAATGAGCGCGAGACCGTTCGCAGGCAGGTCGCCGACCTGCCGAACAAAAGCATCTTCTCGCGCACCTTCGTGAACCGCCCGCGCTTCGCGCTGGTCATCGCCATCGTGATGTCCATCGTCGGCGTCATCGCCATCCGGTCGCTGCCCATCGCGCAGTACCCGGAGGTCTCCCCGCCGACCGTCCGCGTGAGCTGCTCCTATCCCGGCGCCAACGCCGTCGACCTGGCCAACTCCGTCGCCATCCCCCTGGAGTCCTCGGTCAACGGCGTCGAGGACATGCTCTACATGAGCTCCACCTGCACGGACTCGGGCCGGTACAGCCTCACCGTCACCTTCGCCGTCGGCACCGACCGCGACATCGCCCAGGTGCGCGTGCAGAACCGCGTGGCCCAGGCCGAGTCCAAGCTCCCGCAGGAGGTCACGCAGCAGGGCGTGAACGTCGAGACGCGCTCGGATTCCACCCTCGGCTTCATCTCCTTCCGCTCGCCCAACGGCGAGCTGAGCAAGCTCGAGATCTCCGACTTCCTTTACTCCAACGTCCGCGACGCGCTCCTGCGCGTCCACGGCGTCGGCGGCGCGGACGTCCACGGCGCGCGCATGGCCATGCGCATCTGGCTCGACCCCGAACGCCTGGCCGCGCAGGGGCTCGACGCCTCCGACGTGGTCTCCGCCATCGAGGCGCAGAACCTCCAGGCCGCGCTCGGCTCCGTCGGCGCCTCGCCGGTGCTCGACGTGAACGTGCGCGACACCTTCTCGATCATCGCCGAGGGCCGCCTGAGCACGGTGCGCGAATTCGAGGACATCGTCATCCGCTCCGCCGACGAGGGCGGGTTGGTGCGCCTGCGCGACGTCGCGCGCGTCGAACTGGGCGAGCAAAGCTACACCAACACCGGTTACTTCAACGGCGGCGACGCCGTCTCCATGGGCATCGAGCAAACCCCCGGCACCAACGCCATCGAGGCCATGGAGGCCGTCCGCAAGACCCTGAAGGACCTTGAGCCCACCTTCCCCGGCGACCTCGAGTATGTCATCGCCTACGACTCCACCGAGTTCGTCCAGGTCTCCATCGACGAGATCGTCACCACGCTCATCGAGACCTTCATCCTGGTGCTCATCGTCTGCTACGTCTTCCTGCAGGACATCCGCGCGACGATCGTGCCGCTCTGCGCCATCCCCGTCTCGCTGCTGTGCACCTTCCTGGTGCTCAAGCTCTTCGGCTACACCATCAACACCATCTCCCTCTTCGCCCTCGTGCTGGCCATCGGCTCGGTGGTCGACGACGCCATCGTCGTCGTCGAGCGCGTCCAGCACCACATGGACAAGAACCGGCTGGACCGCAAGACGGCCACCCTGCTGGCCATGCATGAGGTGACGGGCGCCGTCGTGGCGACCACGCTGGTGTTGCTGGCCATCTTCGTGCCGGTCGGGTTCGTCGGCGGCATCACCGGCCGCATCTACTCGCAGTTCGCCGTCACGATGTCCGTGGCCATCCTCTTCTCCGCCGTGAACGCGCTGACGCTCTCGCCGGCCATCTGCGCCACCATCCTTGGCGTGCCCAAGGTCCACACGCGGTGGTGGGATCCCTTCACGTGGTTCAACAAGGCGCTCGACTGGGTGCGCGTGCGCTACGGCGCCATCGCCAAGTTCCTGGCCGCGCGGCGCCTGCTCACCCTCATGCTCCTGCTGCTCTGCTTCGCCGGCGTGGCCGTCAGCTACAACATGACGCCGACCTCCTTCCTGCCCGAGGAGGATCAGGGCGTCGTCTTCGTGGACATCGCCCTGCGCGAAGGCACGAACCGCGCCGTCACCGACGACTTCGTCAAGCGCTTCGAGAGCGAGGTCCGCCAGATCCCCGGCGTCAAGAGCACGATGTCCGTCATCGGCTGGGCCATGATCTCCGGCAACGCCGAGAGCACCGGCATGGTCATCGTCGCCTTGGACCCGTGGGACAAGCGCACCACCGACGATCTCTCCGTCTGGTCCATCCAGAGAAAGATCCAGGCGATCGCCTCCCGCTACCACGAGGGCAAGTTCCTCGCGATGGTGCCGCCCGCCATCCAGGGCCTTGGCGTCTCCGGCGGCATGAGCCTCTTCTTCCAGTCGCTCTCCAGCACCGACCCGGAGATCATCGAGCAGAACCTCAAGGCCTTCCTGGCCGCGCTCAATCAGTCGCCCGAGGTCACGGACGCCTTCTCGCCCTACACCTCCGGCACGCCGCACATCGAGCTGGAGGTCGACCGCACCAAGGCCGAGACCCACAAGGTGCCCGTCGCCACCCTCTTCTCCACCCTGCAGAACTACCTCGGCTCCTACTACGTGAACGACATCAACCTCGGCACGCAGGTCAACCAGGTGATCGTGCAGTCCGATTGGGACGGCCGCGCCACCCATGCCGACATCGGCCGCCTCTACGTCCGCTCCACCGAGGGCAACCTCGTGCCCGTCTCCGCGCTCGTGAACACCGAGACCGTCGGCGGCGTCCGCAACTACGCGCGCTTCAACCTCTTCCCCGCCGCGCGCATCACCGCGAACGCCGCGCCCGGCTTCTCCTCGGGCGAGGCCATGGCCGCCGTCAAGCGCGTGGCCGGCGAGACGCTCTCGCGCGACTTCTCCTTCTCGTGGACCGACCTCTCCTATCAGGAATCCATCGTCGAGGGGCAGACCGGCATCCTCGTCCTGGCGGCCTTCGTCTTCGGCTATCTCTTCCTCGTGGCGCAATATGAGAGCTGGACGCTCCCGCTGCCGGTGATGACCTCCATCTCCGTCGGCGTCGTGGGCGCCTTCCTCGGCATCATCCACTGGGGGCTCTCCCTCTCGATCTACGCGCAGGTCGGCCTGCTCCTGCTCATCGCGCTCGCCGCGAAGAGCGCCATCCTCGTGGTGGAGTTCGCCGCCCAGCGCCGCGAGCAGGGGCTTGGCATCATCGACGCCGCCGGCGAGGGCGCCTCCGAGCGCCTTCGCGCCGTGCTCATGACCGCGCTCACCTTCATCCTCGGCGTGCTGCCGATGGTCTACGCCACCGGCGCCGGCGCCGTCAGCCGCGTTCATCTGGGCGTGACCGTTTACACCGGCATGCTCGCGGCCACCACCGCCGGCATGCTCATGATCCCCGCGCTCTACTCCCTTTTCGAGAAGATGCGCGAAAGCACCTACGCCCTCTTCGGCACCACCCACAAACGGGAGGTCAAATGAAAAGCGCCACCCTCACCCTCAGCCTGCTCCTGACCTTGGCCGGCTGCGCCATCCCCAACCACAAGGATTACGAGGAGCGGCCCATCGCCGACATCCTGCAGGCCGCGTCCGTCGCCAAGGACACGCGCGAGGAGGCCCTCCCCGGCATCCTCGCCCAAGCCCCGGCGCCCGCCCTGGACGATTGGTGGAAACGCTTCGGCGACGAACCCCTCAACCGCCTCCTCGCCAAGGCCTACGCCGCCAACCGGAACCTGGCCGCCGCCCGCGCCAACCTGGCCGCCGCCCGCGCCCAATGGCGCTACCAGCGCGGCGCCCTCTGGCCCACCGCCGACCTCGGCGCCGACCTCTCCCGCAACCGCACCTCCGAGAACAGCCTCAGCGGCAAAAACCGCTACACCGACTATCAGCTCACCGGCGGCGCGCGCTGGGAGCTTGACCTCTTCGGGCGCAACACCTATCTGACGAACGCCGCCGAGGCCCAGGCCCAGGCCTCCGAGGCGGACCTCAAGGCCATGTGGGTCTCCGTCTCCGCGGATCTCGCCACCTACTACGTCGAGCTGCGCACCCTCCAAGGCCGCCTCATGGTCGCCCAAGACAACCTCCGCCTCCAGCAGGACAATTACGACCTCTTGGCCGGCCGCCTCCAAAGCGGCATCTCCAACGCCCTCGTCGTCTCCCAGGCGGAATACGACCTCCACAACACCGCCGCGGCCATCCCCTCCCTCAAGGCGCAGATCACCGCCGCGGAGGACGCCATCGCCATCCTCTGCGGCGTCGCCCCCGGCGCCCTCCCCCAAGACATCGTCGCCCTCCCCGAATTCATGGCCACCCAGGACGAGGGGAAGGAAGGCAAGCCGGGCAGCCGCAAGGCCATCGGCCTGCGCCCCACCGCCATCCCCACCGCCCGCAACTTCTCCCTGGAGGAAGGCATCCCCGCCGACGCCATCCGCCGCCGCCCCGACGTCCACGCCTCCGAGCGCCGCCTCAAGGCCGCCGTCGACACCCTCGGCTCCGCCAAGGCGGAACGCTACCCCACCGTCTACATCTCCGGCAACATCGGCCTTGAGGCGCTCAAGCTCGGGGATCTCTTCGACTGGGACAGCCACTTCTACAACTTCGGCCCCGGCGTCACCCTCCCCATCTTCCGCGGCGGGCAGATCGTCGCGAACATCGACATCCGCACCGAGGAACAGCGGGCCGCCCTCGCCAGCTACGAGCACACCGTCCTCACCGCGCTCGGCGACGTCCGCGACGCCCTCTCCGGCTGCGACCAGGAGCAGGAGCGCCTGCGCCATCTCCGCCTCGGCGTCCAGGCCGCCCAAAACGCCTATGAGATCGCTGGCAACTCCTATGACGCCGGCATCGGGGACTTCTTCGACCTCCTTGACGCCCAGCGCCAGGTCCTCAGCCTCGACGACGCCCGCGTCGTCAGCGAGGGCGAGATCGCCAAGCAGCAAATCGCCCTCTACCGCGCGCTCTGCGGCGGCTGGGAAGGCAACGAGGCCCCGGAGACGGCCCAGACCCTTTTCGGCGCGGACGCCGCGCAGGAGCCCCTCCTCGCGCCGCTTGCCGCCGGGCAGGCCGCCGCGTCGGCCCAACCCTGACCTCCCCTTGGCGAAACCCCGCGGCGCCGCGGGGTTTCGCGTTTCGCGGGACTGTGCTATCATAACCCCGTCACTTTGAGGAGCCCCAAGATGAAGCGAAGCCTCCCACTCTTCTTCCTGCCCCTTTTGCTCGGTGGCTGCGTCTGGCATTGCGTCGACGGCCCGGCCGAGACGCCGGTCGCGGCCGGGCCCGCGCAGGAACAGCCCGCCAAGCCCGGGCCGGAGGCCAAGCCCGAGCCGCCCAAGCCCCCCAAACCCGTCAAGGTCGGTGCCTATTCCGAACACATCGCGCCCGACCCCGAGCAGCGCGACGTCTTCGCCGCCGCCACGCGCGGCTCCGAGGCCCGCAACCTGCGGCCCCTCACCGTCGCCACGCAGGTCGTCAACGGGCTCAACTATGACTTCCGCTGCGTCAGCGAGGATGGGCGCCGCCGCTACTCCGTCATCATCCACCGCCCCCTCCCGCAATCCGGCGAGGCCCCGCGCGTCGTCTCCATCCGCGAACTGTCGGCCACCGACTGACGCGCCCTGGGCCGAGGCCGCGCGCCCCGCCGCCGTCCGCCCCATCCCCGGGGCGGATTTTGCTGTCTCCCCTTGGCCCCGCCGCACGCCGCCCCCCGGCGTTTTTGGGGGAATGCCACGGTGGGCGCGTTATGGTAGAATATGGGGTTATGATGAGCAGAGCATTCCCCATCGCGCTCCGGCGCCCTTTGATCGTGTTCGACATCGAGTCCACCGGGCTTTCGCCCCGGGCCGACCGCATCATCGAATTGGCGGCGCTCCGGCTGAACCCGGATGGCTCGCGGGACGACCGGGTGTGGCTGCTGAACCCGACGGTGAAGATCCCGGTGGAGTCCATCGCGGTGCATGGGATCACGGACGCGGAGGTGGCGGGGTGCCCGACCTTCGCGGAGAAGGCGCTGGAGATCTACGCCTTTTTCGACGGCTGCGACCTGGCCGGCTTCTCGGTGGGCTATTTCGACGCGCAGATCCTGAACGAGGAGTTCCTCCGGTGCGGCATCCGCGACTTCCACCCGGAGGCGCGGGCGTTGGTGGACGCGCAGAAGATTTTCCACAAACGCGAGCCGCGCGACCTCACGGCCGCCCTGCGCTTCTACTGCGGCAAGGAGTTGGGCGAGGCGGCGCACGGGGCGCTGGCGGACGCGCAGGCGACGCTGGAGGTGCTGGTGGGCGAGCTGGCGCGCTACCCGGATCTGCCGCGCGACGTGGACGCCTTGGACAAGCTGTTCAACCCCTCGGATCCCTTCAACGTGGACCGCATGGGGCGCTGGCGCTGGGTGAAGGGCGAGGTGACGGTGAACTTCGGCAAGAAGAAGGGCATGAAGCTGAGGGAGTTGGCGGCGGACCGGCACGACGGCCACTCCTTCCTGAAGTGGATGGTGAAGGGGGATTTCCCGGAGGACACGCGGGCGGTCGCCGAGAACGCGCTGCGGGGCATCTTCCCGGAGCGCGGGCCGGCCGACCCGGTTCTCTAAGCAAGGAGGTTCGCGATGCGCACGGTGACGGAGTTCATGAGGGCGTTCCGGGAGACGGGGTCGTATCGGACGCCGCCCGAGGCGCTGGGCCGGCCGCGCAGGAACGGTCTGTGGACGTCGTTGGTCTACAACGTGCGGGCCTTGGGCGGCTCGATGGCCCGCGGCGGCTGGCTGGCGCTGAAGCCGGGGCGCTTCGACGACGAGCGCTGGCAGGAGTGCGGCTTCCATCTCTTTTGGGAGACGGAGCGGATGGGGACGGAGGTGATCCTGGAGGATTTCGCGCGCCTGCGCGGGATCGGCCCGGCGGTGATCGTCTCCAACCACATGAGCCTTTACGAGACCTTCGCCTTCCCGCCGCTGCTGCTGGCGTTCTGCGACGACGTGGCGATCGTGCTGAAGGAGTCGCTGCTGCGCGTGCCCTTCCTGGGGCGCACCTTCGCCACGCGCAAGACGATCCCCGTGGGGCGGGCGGATCCGCGGGCGGATCTGAAGGCGGTCTTGGAGCAGGGGGAGCGCTTCATCCGGGAGGATCGCGCGAGCGTGATGCTGTACCCGCAGGGGACGCGCCAGCCGTTCTTCGATTGCCGCCACTTCAACACGTTGGGGCTGAAGCTGGCGCAGAACGCGGGCGTGCCGATCGTGCCGGTGGCGGGGCAGACGGCGTTCTTGGGGATGAGCAGGCTCACCAAGGATTTCGGCCCGGTGGACACGTCCATCCCCGTCCGCTTCGCGTGCGGGCCGGTCATCAACGTCACGCGGGCCAACGCGAAGGCCGCACAGGCGCAGTGCATCGACTTCATCGCCTCCAAGCTGGAGGAGTGGGGCAAGGTGGAGGTGCGGCGATGAGGGGGGCGCTCCGGGTGGCGGCGCTGGCCGCCGCGGCTTTGTGCGCGGCCGCCGCGCAGGCGCAGTTCTCGATGGCGGAGCTTTTCGCGGGGGGCGCCATCACGAACAGCCTTGGGGAGACGATGCCGGTGCGCGTGTGGCGCCATTACGAGAAGAAGGATCTCCCGGTGCCGGTGGTGGTGCTGCTTCACGGGAGCGGCGAGTGCGGGCGGGACAACGCCAAGCAGCTGAGCAACTTCGGTGCCCTGAACAACATCCTGCTCTTGGATGACGAGTTGCCGCCCGCGCTGTGGGCGATCCCGCAGTGCACGCCGGCCAACCCGTGGGTCCGCTCGATCGCCTTCAAGCCGGATTACCGGCAGCCGCGCTACCCTTCGCCCGCGTTGCGCACGGTGAAGGAGTGGGTGGATGGGCTGATCGCGGAGGGCGTGGCCGACCCGGACCGCATTTATGTCGCGGGGCTGTCGTTGGGCGGGTTCGGCACGTGGGACGCGATCCAGCGCTGGCCCAATTATTTCGCGGCGGCGGTGCCGGTGTGCGGCGGCGGCTCCATCCAGGAGGAAGCCATCAGGAACGCCGCGACAACGCCGGTCTGGGTCTTCCATGGCGAGGCCGACGCCAATGTGCCGGTGGATTGCTCGCGGCGGATGGTGAGCGCGCTCACGCGGGCGGGGGCCGCGCCGAAGTACACGGAGTTCCCGAAGATGGGCCATCCGATCTGGTCGCGCGTCTGGGGGGATTCGGCGGTGTGGCATTGGCTGTTCCGCCAGCGGCGCGGGGAGCGGCCGAAGGATGGGGGGGAGAAGGAGGATTCGGGGGGCTTCTTTGGCAGTCTGCTGGAATATGTCACGCCGGATTGACGGGCGGGGTGGGCGGACGAAAAAACGGGGCGCGGCCATGCGGCCGCGCCCCGTTTTCGCATTGGGTCCGCCGTGAGGGTCAGACGTTGGAGACGCCGGTCTGGGAGAAGATGTACTTGTAGTAATCCTTGTTGCGGAGTTTGCCGGCGGCCTCCTCGTCGCAGATGACGATGCAGTCGTTGTGGTATTGGAGGGCCGAGCAGGGGCACATGGCGGTGACGGGGCCTTCGACGAGGCCGGCGATGGCGTCCTGCTTGCCTTTGCCGAAGGCGAGGAGGACGACCTTGCGGGCGTCCATGATGGAGCCGATGCCCATGGTGACGGCCTGGGTGGGGACTTCGTCGACGCGGCCTTGGAAGAAGAGGCGGGCGTTGTCGTTGATGGTCTGCTGGGTGAGCACTTGGCTGTGGGTGCGGCAGGCGAGGGAGCAGCCGGGCTCGTTGAAGGCGATGTGGCCGTCGGAGCCGATGCCGAGCAGTTGGATGTCGATGCCGCCGGCGGCCTTGATGGCGTCCTCATAGGCTTGGCAGCTGGCGGCGATGTCCTTGGCGAGCCCGTCGGGGACGTGGGTCTTGGCCTGGTCGATGTCGATGTGGTCGAAGAGCTGGGTCTTCATGAAGTAGTGGTAGCTCTGGTCGTGCTCGGGGGCCAGGCCGAGGTATTCGTCAAGGTTGAAGCTCTGGCAGTCCTTGAAGGAGACGGAGCCTTCTTTGCAGGCCTCGGCCAAGAGCTTGTACATCTTCACGGGGGTGGAGCCGGTGGCCAGCCCAAGAACGGTCTTGGGGTTCCGTTTCACTTGGTCGATGAAGATGCTGGCGGCCAGACGGCTGCCTTCCTCGGGGTTCTGAACGATTGCGACTTTCATGTCTTGTGTCCTTTCGTTTTCAGGAAATGGTCATTTGCCGACGGCTTTGGCGCAGCGCTGGACGATGGCCTGCATTTCCTCGCGGGCGTTTTCCATGCAGAGCGCCAGGCGGAACTGCGTGCGGCAGCGGTCGACGTTTTGCTTGGGGTAATGGGTCTTGAAGTAGATGTCGCCCTGGAGATAGTCGGTGAGGAAGCGGATGCCGATCATGAAGGGGAGCAGCCAGGCGGAGAAGACGAGCTCCTGCACCTCGGCCGGGACGAGGAACTTGGCGGTGTCGAGATAGCCGGCGGCGACGGCCTCGAACATGCGGAGGTCGAAGCGGACGTTTTCGACGTCCGGCTCGGATTCGTCGGCGGTGTTGCAGGTGGTTCGGCAGAGGTCGCCGAAGTCATAGAGCGCCAGGCCGGGCATGACGGTGTCGAGGTCGACCACGGCCACGCACCGCTTGCTCGCGGGGTCGAAGAGGGCGTTGTTGATCTTGGTGTCGTTGTGGGTGATGCGTTCGGGGATTTGGCCTTTGAGGTAACGGTTGAGGAGGTGGGCCACCAGATGGCGGCGCTCCCGGACGAACGCGATCTCCTCGGCCACCTCGTCGGCGCGGTTGCGGATGTCGAGGTAGGCGGCCTCCTCGAGGGTGGCGTAGCGCATCGGGGTGTGGTGGAAGTAGGGGATGGTCTCGTGGAGGCGCGGGAGGGGGAGGTCGGCCATCATGTTTTGGAACTGCGCGAAGCCGCGGGCGGCCTCGAAGGCCACGTCGGGGTCGCGCACGTTGTCGTAGCTTTCCACGTCGTCGATGAAGTCGTAGAGTCGCCACCATTTGCCCTCGAAGGTTCGGACGCAGTTGCGCCCTTCGCGGGTGTGCACGAGGGAGAGCGTCTTCACGCCGGGGAATTGCGCGGCCTTGGCGTTGAGGTGGGCCAAGGTGCGCTCGATGTTGTCCATCACCTGCTGGGGTTTCCGGAAAACGCCGTGGTTGATCCGCTGGAGCGTGTAGTGGTGCCGCGTGCCGTCCGCCTCCGCGGTCGTCACGCGAAACGTGTCGTTGATGTGGCCGCTGCCGTAGGCCTTGGCCTCGACGGGCTTGCCTTTGACGGCAAAGGAGTTGAGGATTTCCTCGATTTTGTGGGTGTCCATCCGATGGTTCTCCGTTTTTGCTTTGTCCTCCAAACCAAACGGCCCGCGGCGGACCCCTCCGCCGCGGGCCGGCAGGGCGCGCTCACACGGTGGCGAGGGCGGCCTTGACGATGGCCTCCATCTGCTCGGCCTGCTCTTCCATGCTGCGCACCATCTTCAGCTGCGTGCGGCAGCGGTCGACGTTGTGCCCGGGGCGTTTGACGTTGAAGTAGACGTCGCCCTGGAGGTAGTCGGTGAGGAAGCGGATGCCGATGGTCATCGTGATGAGCCGGGCGGAGAAGGCCAACTCCTCCTTCTCGCCCGCCGTGAGGAACTTGGCGCCGCGGCAATAGCCCTTGGCGAGCGCCTCGAACATGTCCATTCGGGAGTAGACCTTGGAGAGGTCCCGCTCATCCTCGGCGGCGTTGGCGGTGGAGGTGCGGCACATGTCGCCGAAGTCGTAGAGCGCCAGGCCGGGCATGACGGTGTCAAGGTCGATGACGCAGATGCCGCGGCCGGTGGCGTCGTCGAGCATGACGTTGTTGAGCTTGGTGTCGTTGTGCGTGACGCGCTCGGGGATCTCGCCCTTGGCGCAACGCTCCAGCAGGCGGCCGAAGGTGTCGGAGCGGGCCTCGACGAAGGCGATCTCCTCCCGCACGTCCTTGGCGCGGTTGAAGGCGTCCTTCTGGATGGCCTGCTGGAGGGTCTCGAAGCGGCGCACGGTGTCGTGGAAGTGCGGGATGGTCTCGTGGAGCCGGGGGTCGGTGAGGTCGGAGACCATGTTCTGGAAGTCCGCGAAGGCCTCGCCCACGAGCTCGGCCTGGTGCGCGCTCTGGATCTGGTCGTAGGTCTTGGCCCCCTCGACGAAGACGTACATGCGCCACCAGTTGCCCGCGTCGTCATGGTGGACGGGCTCGCCCTCGCGCGTGAGGATCAGGGTGAGCGTGCGGCGCGAGATGTCCTCCACGCCCTGCGCGCGGAGTTTTGCGGCGATGTGGCGCGTCACGCGCAGGATGTTCTGCTGCACGTTCTGCGGCTGGGTGAAGACGTGGTGGTTGATGCGCTGAAGCAGATAGTGCATCTTCGCGCCGCCCACCGAGTAGGTGATTTGGTACGTGTCGTTGATGTGCCCGCTGCCATACGGGCACCCGCCGACGAAGTCGCCGTAAACCTGAAACGCGGAGGCGATGCCCTTCAGCTCCTCCGGCGTCGCCTTTCCAAGCTCTGCCATGACCGAACCTTTCCGTTTGGATGAACGTTCCTTACAACGTCACTTACTTTACCATACTTCGGACAAAATGCAAACCCGCCGCCGCACGCCTCACCGGTTGCGCAGCGCGGGGTCGAAGACGTCCCGCAGCGCGTCCGCCAAGCGGTTGAAGATGAGCACCAGCAGGAAGATGGCGACGGAGACGAAGGTCAGCTCCCACCAAATCCCCTGCCACAGGCGCGCGCGGGCGTTGTTGATCATGATGCCCCACGAAGGCTCGCCCTGCACGCCGATGCCCAGGAAGGAGATGAAGACCTCCGTCGCCACGCTCGCCGGGAAGCGGATCGAGAAGGAGATCAGCACGATGTGCATCACGTTGGGCAGGATGTGGCGGAAGAGGATGCGCCCGTGCGAATAGCCCAGCACGCGTGCCGCCTGCACATAGGCCCGGTCGCGGTGCTTGATCACCTCCGCGCGGATGTTGCGGCAGACGCTCACCCACGTCGTCAGCCCGATGCCCAGGTAAATGCCGAAGAGCCCCTTGCCCGCGATCAGCGCGATGGCCAGGATGAAGAGCAGCCCCGGCATCGCCGAGACCGTCGCGCACAGCCACACCACGAAACTGTCCACCTTCCCGCCGAAATAGCCGCCCAGGCACCCCAGCAGCACCCCCAGCGGGATGGCGATGAGCGAGGTCATCACCCCCACGTGGAAGGCGATGCGCGCCCCCTGCACCAGCCGCTGCAGCACGTCGCGCCCCAGGTTGTCCGAGCCTAGCCAATAACGGTGCTCCCGCGCGGGCACCGGCGTGCCGTCGGCCAACGTGTGCGCCGGCCAGGTCACCTTGCTCAGCGGCGGCAGGTAACGCGCCTCCATGTGGAGCGCGTTGTAGGGCGCCACGCGCTCGGGCGCCCAGGTGAGGCACGCCGGCGCGCCCTCCCACAGGCTACCCTTGTGGTAACGGTAGACCGCCTCGCCATACAGCGCCGTCAGCGTGTAGAGGGCGATGGCCACGATGCACAGCCGCGTCCCCCAATCCCCCCACAGCCGTTTCCAGGCCGAGGGCCCCCGCTGGGCCGCCGCCTCCGTCGCCGCCGTCTTTGCCTCCGCCCCGCTCATTGCGCGAACCTCACTCTCGGGTCAAGCCAGCCATACGCGATGTCCGTCAGCAGGTTCACCACCTGGTAGATCAGCGCGCCGAAAATCACCACCGCCCGCACCACCGACATATCCGCCGAGTTGATCGCGTTGATGCTCACGCTCCCCAGCCCCGGGATGCCGAAGAAACTCTCCAGCAGCAGGCTCCCCGTGAACAGATACGGGATGGAGAGCGACACGTAGGTCACGATTGGGATCAGCGAGTTGCGCAGCACATGCACGAACAGCACCCGCCCGCGCCCCACGCCCTTCGAGACTGCCGTCCGCACGTATGGCCGGTAGACCTCGTCCAAGATCGCCGCCCGGTAGAACCGCACGTCCGCCCCCAGCATGCTCACCACCCCGATGAGCACCGGCAGCACCAGGTAATACGCGCTCTCATAGCCCCAGATCGGGAAGACCGGCCACTTGAAGCCCAGCAGGAACTGCCCCAGCAGGATCCACACCACGTAGTTCACGCTCATCAGCAGCGTCGAGAAGGCCAGCACGCCCCGATCCAGCAGCCCCCCCTGCGACGCCGCGCACAGCAGCCCCAGCACCACCCCCAGCACCGCCCCGAAGAAGAGGATCGGCACCGACAGCGACAACGTCGGCAGCAGTCCCTGCGCCAACACCCGCGTCACCGGCTGCTTCGTCTCCAGCGACATCCCCAGATCCAGATGCACCAAGCCGTTCAGATAACGCACGAACTGCGAGTCGAAGAAATGGCGCGTGTGGCGCAGCACCCGCGTCGCCCCCTCCGCCCGGATCAGGCTCCAGCCCTCCGGCACCTCCACCTCCGCGCGCCCGGACTCCGTCCGCAGCGTCCCCGTCGCCGCCTCCCGCAAGGTCAGCCGCGTGGCCCCGGGCAGCTCGTAACGCCCCGGCCCCAGCGAGAACGCCAGCTCCGTCCCCCCGCCCGGCGCCCGCCGCAGCGCGTCGATCGCATACCAATTGCCGAAGAAAAGCGGCAGGTCATAGCCGTTCGCCGCGTCGAAGGCCGCGATCGCCCGCTGCGAGGCATGCTGCCCCAGCACCGTCTGCGCCGGCGAGCCGCCCACCACGTAGAAAAGGATGAACGAGAGCATCAGCACCCCGAAGGTCGTCGGCACCATCTCCGCCAAGCGTCTAAGCACATATCGCCACATAACCCATCCATTCTAGCACAATTCGCGCCGCCGTCGACGAAAAAGACGCCCTCAAATCGCCCGCCGGAAGGGAATGCGCACCGCGGCGGCGCGCCAAGCGGGGAGATGGCCGGGGGCGGGGGATTGTGCTAGACTTGCGGTATGTTCGGTTTCGAGAAGGACGAGGGGGAGTTCGGGCAAGCGGTCCGGTTGGGGCCGTGGGTGTGGCTGTGCCTGCGGGCTTGGCGGGTGGTGGATTGGCTGACGCCGTGGCGGAGGCTGGCGGTGGGGGCGTGGGGGGAGCGCTGGGCGGCCCGGCTGCTGATGGCGAAGGGGTGGGCGGTGTTGGAGCGGAACGCGCGGCCGTGCCGGCATGGGGAGTTGGACCTAGTGGCGCGGCGGGGCGGGGTGATCGTGTTCGTGGAGGTGAAGACCCGTGGGGATGAGGCTTGGGGGCGGCCCTTGGCGGCGATCACCTCCCGGAAGCGGGCCTTGATGCGGCGGTGCGCGACGCATTGGCTGGCGCGACGGGGCCTGCTGGGGGCGCCGCACCGCTTCGACGCCGTGGAGGTGGTGGGGCGCCCGGGGGAGGGGACGCCGCGCCTGACGTGGGTGCGGCGGCTGGACATGACGGGGACGCGCGCGCCGGAATGGTGAAGGCCGGGGGGACGAAAAAGCCGCCCCGTGGGGCGGCGTGCAAGCGGTCGCTCACTTCTTGTGGCGATTGGCCTTGATGCGTTTGCGGTATTTGTGCTTGGACATCTTGGCGCGGCGTTTCTTCTTGATGGAACCCACGTTCGTGCTCCTTGGTGGTTGGGTTGGTTAGAAAATGACCTTGTTGAGGGCCAATTCGATGATGCCCTGCGCACCGGCGGCACGAAGGGCGGGGATGATGTCGCGGACTTCATCCTCCAAAATCACGGTCTCGATGGCGACCCAGCCCTCGGCGCTGATGCGGTTGACGGTCGGCGCGTGGAGGGAGGGGAGAAGGGCGGTGATCGCGGGGACCTGCGCCTCGGGGGCGTTCATCTTGAGGAGGACGCGGCTCTCGGCGGCGAGGGCGCCCTGGAGAAGCATGGCCAGCTGCTCGATCTTGGCGCGCTTGGCGGGATCCTCCCAGGCGCTCTTGTTGGCGATGAGGCGCGTGGTGGAGGTGAGGACGGTGTCGACGATGCGGAGGTTGTTGGCGCGCAGGGACGAGCCGGTCTCGGTGAGCTCGATGATGGCGTCGACGAGCTCGGGCGCCTTGACCTCGGTGGCGCCCCAGGAGAACTCGACGGTGGCGTTGACGCCGTGGCGCTCCAGGTAACGGCGCGCGAGGCCGACGGCCTCGGTGGCGATGCGCTTGCCCTCGAGATCCTTGGCCGATTGGATGGGCGAGTCGTTGGGGACGGCGACGACCCAGCGGACGGGGCGGCTGGTGGCCTTGGAATAGCACATCTCGCAGACCTCGTGGACGTCGGAGCCGTTCTCGTAAATCCAGTCATACCCCGTGATGCCGGCGTCGAGAAGGCCAAGCTCGACGTAGCGCGCGATCTCCTGCGGGCGGATGAGGCGGCACTTGAGCGTGGGGTCGTTGACGGTGGGGACGTAGGAGCGCGACGAGCAGGTCATCGCGAACCCCGCGCGCTTCATGAGGTTGAAGGTCGATTCCTGAAGGGAACCTTTGGGCAGTCCAAGAACAATGGGCATGTACAATCCTTTTGGGTTAAAAAACCCGCATAGTATGACATATTCGCTTGATGGTCGCAAGTTCCCGGGCCCAAGGCGCGCCCCGGGCCGGCGCCGGTGGCCTGGCCTTGGCGCGCGGGGCGGGGATTGTGGTATAGTGAAGGTGCTATGAAAACGATTCTTCCGCTGTTGGCCATCACGGCGTTGCTCTCGGGCTGCGCCTCCGTCTCCTACCAAAACGTCGCCCCGCTGCCGGGCGAGACGCTCTCCACCCATCAGACCCTCGCCCGCTTCGAGGGCTTGCAGGACGTGCCCTGCCGCCACCTCACCAGCGAGTGCCCCGACCGCTGCGACCACGGCGGCAAGTACGCCCGCTTCGCCATCGTGGAGTACACGGGCTACGACAAGCCCGGCAAGTACGGCGACCCCAAGCAGACCGCCTTCGCCTTCCGCGTGGCGCACAAGGACGGCTCGCCCGACACGGCGACGCCCGAGGCGCTGCGCCGCGTCATCGCCGAATTGTCCGAGGGGCAGGTCGTTGGGCTTGAGTGGGCGCACGTGTACGTGACCGACCCCGCGACCGGCTCCAAGTGGCCCGAGCGCATCGTCACCAAACTCGCCGAATGAGCGAGCCGCCCCCCCTCAAGGTGATGGTCGCCGCGGGCGAGGTCTCCGGCGACATGTACGGCGGCGCGCTCATCGCCGCGCTCCGCGCCCGCTTCCCCGGCCGGCGGCTGGAGGTGCGCGGCATGGGCGGCGAGGCCATGCGGGCCGCGGGGGCGGAGTTGCTCTTCCACACCGACGCGCTCGGCGCGATGGGCATCGTCGAGGTGCTCGCCAAGCTCCGTTTCTTCCGGCGGGCCCTGCGCGAGATGGTCGCCCTTGCCCGGGAGTGGCGCCCGGATCTGCTCGTCACGCTGGATTATTACTCCTTCAACATCGCCCTCGCCGAGCGCGTCCACGCCTTGGGCATCCGCACCGCGCACTACATCTCCCCAAAGGTTTGGGTCTGGCGTAGGGGGCGCATCAAGCGCATGGCGCGCGCCTTCGACCTGCTCCTCTGCATCTTCCCCTTCGAGCCCGCGCTCTACGCGCCCAGCGGCCTCCGCGCCGTCTACGTCGGCCACCCGCTCGTCGAGCAGGCCGCCGCCACCCGCGCCGAGCCTCCGCCCGCCCTGCCGTGGGGGAAGGGCCGCCGCGTCGCCCTTTTGCCGGGGAGCCGTGCCGGCGAGATCGCCGCCCTGCTCCCCGTCTTCCTGGCCGCGGCCCGCCGCGTCGAGACCGCGCTGGAGGGGGAGTGCGCGTTTCTCCTGCCCGTGCCCACGCCGCGTCTGCGCGCGAGGGTCGAGCGTATCCTGGCCAAACACCCCGCGCCCAAGCGCCTGACCATCGTCGACGGCCAGGCGCGGCACGTCATGGCCCAGGCCGAGGCGGCGATGGTCGCCAGCGGCACCGCCACCTTGGAGGCCTGCCTCATGGGTTGCCCGGCGGTCTTGGCCTATCGCGTCAGCCTCCCCACCGAGCTCTTGGCGCGGCTGATTACCCTGCGCGCCGACTTCCCGTTCGCCGGGCTCGTCAACATCATCCTCAACCGGCTCGCCATGCCCGAGCTGCTCCAGCGCGCGTGCACCCCGCGCAACGCGGCCCAATGGACGCTCGCCTTCCTCCGCGACACCCCGGAGCGGCGCGCCCTGCTCGCCGCCTACGGCGAGGTCGGCGACCGCCTGGGCCCGCCCGGGGCCACCGCCCGCGCCGCCGAACTCCTTGCGCCCCTGTTGCCCACGCCGTGACGGCGACTGCGTCCTGCGGTGCGCGGCGCGGGAGACGTCGCGCGCGGCCCTTGTGGGAGGGGCGGCCCAAAGGGTAGACTGAGGACAGTGACAGCACGCGAACGCACGACGAAAGGAGCATCATGAAGCGCTGGCAACGTGGTTTGTTGGGAGGCCTGGGCGTGGCGGCGGCCGTTGGGCTGGCGGCCTGCGCCGCGCGGCCGACCGTGGCGCCGCGGGATTCGGACGCGGAGGAGCAGGCCGAGGAAATCCTGGCGCGGCTGACCTTGGAGGAGAAGCTGCGCCTCACGCACGGCAACTCCACCATGTATCTGGACGCAATCCCCGAGAAGGGCATCCCCACGGAGCTCGCCTTCTCGGACGGCCCGCACACGGTGCGCGCCGAGCGGCGGCGCAAAGACTTCGGCGACGCCTACCCAAAGGCGGACCTCCGCGACGCGGCGACCGTCTTCCCCGCGCTCACCGCGCTCGCCCAGACATGGGACGTCGCGCTGGCCCGCCGCTTCGGCGAGGCGCTGGGCGAGGAGGCCCGCGCCCGCGGCAAGGACGTCATGCTCGGGCCCGGCCTGAACATCGCCCGCACGCCGCTCTGCGGCCGCAACTATGAGTACATGGGCGAGGACCCGACCCTCGCCGCGCGGATGGCCGTGCCCTTGGTGCGCGGGATGCAGTCGAAGGACGTGGCCGCCTGCGTCAAGCACTTCGCCGTGAACAGTCAGGAGCTGAACCGCGCGGGCGTGGACGCGCGGCCCGACGCGCGCACCCTGCGCGAAATCTACCTGCCCGCCTTCGAGGCGGCCGTGAAGGAGGGCGGCGCGCTGACGGTGATGAACGCCTACAACAAGCTCAACGGCGTCTTTTGCAGCCACAACGCCTGGCTCAACGAGACGTTGCTGAAGGAGGAGTGGGGCTTTCCCGGCTTTGTCGTGACCGACTGGGGCAGCCTTCACGACACCGTCGCCGGCGCGCTTGGCGGCACGGACGTGGAGATGAACGCCGGGCAGTCCATCCGTTACTTCACGCAGCCCCTCGCCGAGGCCGTGAAGGCCGGGGAAGTCCCCCTCTCGCGCATCGACGACATGGCCCGCCGCGTCCTTTACGTTCAGACCAAACTCCACAAACTCGACGGCCAGCCCCGCGCCGAGGGCGCCATCAACACGCCCGCGCACCAGGCGCTCGCCCGCGAAATCGCCGCCGACGGCATGGTGCTGCTCAAGAACGACGGCGCCCTCCTGCCCCTCGACGCCGCCGCGCTCCGCCGGGTTCTGGTGGTGGGCGAGATCGCCGCGGCCACCGACTGCACCGGGGGCTGGAGCGCCGAAGGCAAGCCGCCCTACGACCGCACCATCCTCGACGGCCTCAGAGAGGCGCTCCCCGGGGCGGCCATCGTCCATGCGCCCTTCCCCGCGCTGGACACCTCCGTCTCGCTGCTGCCCGACGCGTGCCTGCTCACCGAGAACCCCGACACGAACGCCGACGCCGGCATGACCGACCGCGGGTGGCTGTGGGAGCGTTTCGCCAACGATCGCCTCGCCGGCGGCCCTGTCGCGGCCGGCTTCGCCCGCGCGCCGGCGCTCGCCGGCGAGGACGCGCGGACGCCCAATTTCTCCATGCGGTGGCGCACCCGTTTCCGCGCGCCGGAGGGCGGCGAGTATCTCTTCGGCGCCACGTGCGACGACGGCGTGCGCGTCCTGCTCGACGGCAAGTGCGTGATTGACGATTGGGCCGACGGCTCCAAACGCAGCCTCTCCGCGCGCGTCCGTTTGGAGAAAGACTCCGTCCACGACCTCGTCGTGGAATATCGCCAGGCCGGCGGCGACGCGGTCTTCGGGTTCGGCTGGCGGCGCCCCTCCGAGGCCGGCGCCGACTACGCCGCGCTCACCGCCGAGGCCAAACGCGCCGACGCCGTCCTGCTCGTCACCGGCAACCGCAAGGGATTCGGCGCCGCGCGCGAGAACGAGGCCAACGACCGCCCCTCCATCGATCTGTTGCCGCAGGATGACTTGGGGCTTCGGACGCTGCTGGGCGTGAACCCGCGCACGGTGGTCTTGGTCCAGGCGGGCTCGCCCGTGGCGATGCCGTGGATTGACCGCGCGCGTGCCGTGCTCAACCTCTCGTTTCTCGGGCAGGAGACCGGCCGCGCCGTGGCGGACGTCCTGCTCGGCAAGCGCGAGCCCGCCGGGCGGCTTTGCCAGACGTGGCCCAAGCGCCTCGCGGATTCCCCCGCCCACGCGCTGGGCGATTACGGACGCGAGGCCGCCCATTACAAGGAGGGCCTCCTCGTCGGCTACCGGTGGTACGACGCCAAGGCCATTGAGCCGCTCTTCCCCTTTGGCTACGGCCTGGGCTACGCCACCTTCGCCTTCGGTGAGCCCAAGGTCTCCACTTGGGGCGAGCGCGTCACCGTGCGCGTTCCCGTCGTCAACACCGGCAAGCGCGCCGGGGCGGCCGTCGTCCAGCTTTACGTCGAGCCGCCCACGGGAGGCGCCGTCTTCCGCGCGCCGCGCCAGCTCGCCGCCTTCGCCAAGGTGCGGCTGGCCCCCGGCGAACGCGGCGTGGCGGAGATGGAGATCGGCCCCCGGGCGTTCGCGTGGTGGGACGAGGCGTTGCCCGGCTGGCGCCACGAGGCCGGCGTCTTCACGCTCGCCATCGGCAAATCCTCGCGCGACATCGTCGCCCGCGTCCCCGTGGAGCGCGACGCGTGGGAATGCGCCATCCCCGCCAAACGGTGACGGACGCGCCCGCCCCTTCGCCAAAAAGGCCCCCGACCAAACGCAAGGTCGGGGGCTTTTTTTTGTCGGGTGCGGGTGGAGGCCCGTTCAGGGCTTGACCGCCTTGGCCAGGAAGTGCGGCATGGGCGGCGGCACGGGCGCGCAGGTGAACCCGACGAGCCCGGCGGCCTCGCACCAGCCCCGGAGCTCGGCGTCGCTGAAGACCCACCCGTTCTGCGCGGTGAGGGCCATGTTGATGGCGAAGAGGGCGGAGAAGGGCGGGGTGGTGCGGTCGGGGCCGGTCATCATGTCAAGCACGCAAAGCTGCCCGCCGGGGCGGAGGGCCGCGGCGGCGCGGCGGAGGATGCCGAGGATGGCCTCGGGGCTTTCCTGGTGGAGGCAGCCGAAGAGCGTGACGGCGTCGTAGGCCTCGGCGGGCCAGACGTCGGTGTGGTAGTCGCCGGCGTGGCAACGGATCCGGTCGGCGCACGGCGCGGTGATCTCGCGGGCGACGGCGGCGATGGCGGGCAGGTCATAGGTGTCGCAGGTGAGGTCGGGGTCGGCCTGCGCCATGAGCAGGGCGTAGGTGCCGGGGCCGCCGGCGAGGTCGAGGACGCGCGCGCCCTTGGGCAGGCCGAGCATCGGGACGATGGCGCGGCCGATGCCAAGGGCTCGGCCATGCATGGCCAAGGCGAAGCGGCGCGTGCGCGCGGGGTCGTCGCCGAGGTGGAGGGCGGGCGGCTCGACGGGCCGCCCGGTGCGGGCGAGCTGGGCCAGGCGGCCCCAAGCGGGGTAGACGTCGCGGTTGTAGGCGATGGCCTGGGTGAGGTCATGCGGGGCGCCGCGCACCAGCGAGGCGGCCGCGGCGGGGGTGAGCGCATAGCGCCCCCCGTCCTTGGCAAGGAGACCGACGGCGACGGCGCCGTCGAGCAGCAACCGGAGCCCGCGCGGGTCGAGGCCCCGGGCTTGGGCAAGGGCCTCCGCGGTGGGGTCGTCGGCCTGGGCGATGGCGGTGAAGAGGTCAAGCTCCAGCGTGGCGAAGAGGACGGATGAGCCATAGAAGGCGCTGGCGAGCGAGACGATCTCGGGGATGTTCAGGGGCATGGGCACACCTTTCGGCCACGGGCGGCGAGGAGCACCGAATAACCGCGGCGGGGGAAGACGTTGAGCAACGCGAAGCCGTTGGCCTCCAGCAGCTCCTGCGGCTTGGACGGACGCTTGCAGACGAAGGCGATGAGCCCATCGCGCCGGAGCAGCCGGGCGGCGGTCCGGACGAACGCCTCGGCGATGCGCCAGTCGCCGAAGTAGGGCGGGTTGGCAAGGAGCAGGTCGTAGGCCCCCGCGTCGCCGAGGCCCTCGGCGGAGAAGAGGACGCGCGCCTCGTGGGGGTGCAGGCGGAGGTTCTCGTCCACGCTGTCGCGGGCGGAGGCGTCGGAGTCCTGGTAATCGACGCGGAGCCGCTTCTCGGGGAAGGCGGTGGCCAGGAGGATGCCGACCATGCCGCAGCCGCAGCCCAGATCCATCACGCGGTCGCCGGGGTCGAAGGCCACCTGCTCGGCGACGACCTCCGCCAGGGCCAGTCCCCCCATGTCGGCGCGGCGGTGGCAGAAGCACCCCGGCCAGGTGGCGAGCGTGATGGGCGCGTGGCCCTTGAGGGAGACCGTGAACTCGGCGCGGTGGTTGGGGAGTGCGCCGCTGGGCAGGGGGCGGGCCACCGTGCCCATGAGAAGGGTGACGGGGCCCTCGCGGCGGAGGGTGATTTTGTCGCAGGCCTTCCGGAAACGCGCCAGGAAGGTGGGGTTGAGCGCGTCGGCGGCGACGATGAGGCGCCGGCGGGGCGGGGTCGGGTCGCAGAGCAATTGCTCCAGCACAAAGAGGTCGCGCTCGGCCGTGCCGTCGCCCTTGGAAAGCTGCCAGAAGGCGACGTCGTCGCAGTCGAGCGCCCGGATGTCGAGGGTGGTGGAGACGGCGAAGGCGTTGGGCGCGGCGTTCTCGGCGAGGGTGGCGCCGTTCTCGGCGAGGTTGCGGCGGAGCGTGGCCTCGGCGTGCGCGTCGAAGGTGTGCAGGGTCAGCCCGCCGCCGCCCCAGCCCCGGAGCCGGGCCGCCAGCGCCAAGGCCCCCGTGCGGCCGCCGAGGAAGAGGGGCCGATCGGCGGGCGGCAGGGTCGGGAGGAGCGCGAGGAGGGCGGCCTCGGTGGGGTTGAGGCCGCTCCGGGAGACCACGCGCAGGCCGCGCTCCCAGAAGAGCTCCTTGCGCGCGTGCGGGTGGCGGGTGAGGGAAATCGTCAGCATAACCACCAGTGTAGCACAATCCCCCTTGGGCGGGGTCAGACGGAGAAGGCGAAGCCGTCCAAATCGTCGACGGCGGGGGGCGGCTCGTCGGTGAAGCGCAGGTCGGCGGCGCGCTGGATGGCGCCGTTGGCGACGCGGCGGCGGCGGTCGGTGGGGCCGTCCAGCCACGCGCAGTCGCCGCGCTGGCGGCCAAGGAGGGCGTGGCGGCGCGCGGCGGGCAGCGCGGCGGCGGGGAGTTCCAGGCGCGCCGACGTGCCGTCGCCCAGGCAGGCGCGGCAGGCGAGCACGCCCTTGCCCTTGTCCATCGGGCCGGTCATGCGGAGGAACTCGGGGTCGCCGAAGCCATCGGCCTGCGGGCCGCCGGGGCGCCCAAGGGCAAGCAGGGCGTAGCGCACGTCGCTGACGGTGCGGCGGAGGCGGCGGCAGAGCAGGGTCATCGGGCGGCCGGGACGGAAGCGGCGGACGTCGTGGCAGACGCCGTCGCGCGCGGGGATCAGGGGGCAGGGGCCGCCGTGCGGGCAGGGCGCGTAGACGGGGAGCTCGGGCAGCGCCTGGCGGAGGGCATGGAGGCGCGGCGCGGCGGCGCGGTCGGCGGGCTCCAGCAGCAGGACGAAGGCGGGCGCGTCCTCGGCGAGGGCGGCGGCCCAGCGGCGGAGCGCCGCCACGGCCTCCTCGGGCGCGGGGAAGGCCTCGTTGAAGGCGAAGGAGGCGAGGATGAGGTCGAAGCGGCCTTGGGGCGCGTAGGCGCGCAGGTCGCCGCGCCAGGTCGTCGCGCCGGGGAGCAGCTCGGCGGCGGCGCGGAGGGCGGCCTCGGACCAGTCCACGCAGGTGACGTCCGCGCGGGGCAGGAGGTCGCGGGCGGCGAGCGCGGCGGAGCCAAGGCCGCACCCGAGGTCGAGCACGCGCAGGGGACGGTCGGGGAAGGGCGGCAGACGGGCCAGGATGCCCTCCAGCGCGGCGCGGGCGCGGGCATAGGTCTGGGGGGCGAAGACCAGGGCGTAGGCGGTGAGGGCGTCGGGGTCGTCGAGGTAGGCGGCGAAGGCCTCGGGGCGCGCGTCGGTGAAGGCGGCGGAGAGGCGGGCCGTGGCGGGTTCGAGGCGGCGGAGGTCGCGCAGCGGGCAGCGGGCGAGGCCCCAGGCCTCCAGCGCGGCGATGCCGGGGGGCGGGTCAGAGGGTGTCATAAAGGTCTCCGTCGTCGTCGGGCGCAGGCTCCCAGTCCGGCAAGGGGCTCGCCGGGGGCTCGGGGGCCGCCTCGGCGGCCTTGGGGGGCGTCCGCGCGGGTTCGGCCTCGACGGGGCGGGGCGCGGCGAGGGTGGGGTTGAGCGCGTCCATGAAGGGGGCGGCGGCCTCCCAGGGGAGCGCCTGGAGGCGTTTGCGCGACTGCGTGAGCGTGAAGGCCTCCACGGAATCGGGGTCCGCCGCGCGCGCCCGCCGTCCGTACTCACGCAGCCAGTAGGCGCGCACGAGGTCGCGGGCGTAGACGAGGGGGGTGATCTCCTCGCCGCCGGCGGCGATGCGGTCGGGCGCGGCGAAAAGGTGCGCCAGGAAGGCGTTGAGCTCGGCGTCGTCCTTGGGCGGGGAGAGGTTGGGCGCGCCGGCGAGCGAGGCCGCCACCGCCAGCTCGTAGAGTTTGGCGGCGAAGGGGTTGTGGACGAAGGCGGGGGGCAGGTGGCGCACCAGGCAGTCCATGACCTCCCGTTCGTGGAAGTGGTGCGCCAGGAGTTCGCAAAGCGCGCCGGCCAAGTTGTTCGAGGCCTCCAGCTCCGCCAAGGGCGGCGCGGCGGGCGGTTCGGCGAAGTCCTCGGGGTAGAAGGCGTCGGGGGCGTCGGCCACCCACTCCTCCTCGGGCGGCGGGGCCTCCTCGGGGGCGGGGATGGGGGTCGGGCCGGCGGGCGGTTCCTGGCGGGCGCGGAACTCGGCGCGCCGGCGCTCGGCCTCCGCGGCGTCGGCGCGGAGGGTCTCGAGGTCGCTGTTCAGGGTGGCGACGGGGAGGCGGAGGGCGTCGGCGGCGTCTTGGAGGAAGCGGGCGGTGAGGACGGGCTCGGGGCAGTCGAGCACGGTGGCGACGGCGGCCTTGGCGATGCGCATGGTGGCGTCCATCGCGTCGGGGGCGGCCTCCCGCTCGCGGAGGCGGCGGACCAGGTAGGGCGCGGGGTCCTCGGCGGCGTCGAGGCAGGCGCGGAAGGCCTCGGCGCCTTGGCCGCGCAGGAGGGAATCGGGGTCCTCGCCGGGGGGGAGGGAGACGATGCGCACGGGCATCCCCGCGGCCAGGAAGAGGCCCATCGTGCGGAGGGCGGCCTTGACGCCCGCCCCGTCGCCGTCGAAGACGAGGTCGGCGGCGTCGGCGCAGCGGCGGAGGAGGGCGACGTGGTCGGCGGTGAAGGCGGTGCCCTGCGAGGCGACGGCGGTGGGGAAGCCGCAGAGATGGCAGCGGATGACGTCGACCTGGCCTTCGCAGACGATGGCGCGGCGGGGGGTGGCCTTGGCGATGTTGGGGCGCGCGAGGTGGTAGGCATAGAGCGTCTGGGCCTTCTTGAAGACGTCGGTCTCGGGGCTGTTGACATACTTGCCGGTGTGCTTGGCCTCGCGCAGGAGGCGGCAGGAGAAGGCGATGACGCGGCCCTGCGGGTCGCAGATGGGGAAGGTGAGGCGGCCGTGGAAGCGGTCGTAGTAGCCGTCGCCGGCGCGGCGGGGCGGGGCGAGGACGCCGGCGGCGACGAGTTCGTCCGGGGCGAAGCCGTGGCGCCGGGCCCACTCCAGGAGCGCGCCGCGGATCTCGGGCGCGTACCCGAGGCCGAAACGTTCGGCGGCCTCGCCCCAAAGGTCGCGGCTTTGCAGGTAGGCCCGGGCCTCCTGCGCGGCGGGGGTCTTCGCGAGGCAGCGTTGGTAGAAGGCCGCGAGCTCTTGGTTGATCTGGTAGAGGCGGGCGCGGAGCTTGGCCTGCGGGTCGTAACGGTCGGCGATCGGCACGCCCGCGCGCTCGGCCAGTTTGCGCGCCGCGTCCAAAAAGGGCAGGCCCTCCATCTTCTGGACGAAGGTGATGGCGTCGCCGCCCTCGCCGCAGCCGAAGCATTTGTAGAACCCCTTGTCGGCGTTCACGACGAAGGAGGGGGTCTTCTCCTTGTGGAAGGGGCAGCAGGCCTTGGCGTTGGCGCCCATGCGGCGCAGGCTGACGCCATACTCCTCGATGAGGTCGGCCAGGTTGATGCGCGCCTTGATCTCCGCCAAGACGTTGGCGTCAATCCCGGGCATCGGCGTCCTCCGCGTCCGGGATGCCCGCGGCGGTCAGGCGATCGGCCCAGAAGCGGCCGGCCGCGGCGGCCACGGGGTTCTTGTCCCGGGCGTCGAGGAGGCCGGCCATGCGCTCGCGCGTCACCTCGGCGACGCCGGCGGCGACGCTGACGATGAGGATGGCCTTGGCCGCGCCGATGGCCGCGCCCAGGATGCCGTCGAAGGGCTGCGGCAGGATAAGCCGCACCATCCCCTTGACAAGCCGCGCCACGACGAAGAACGCCACGCCGCCGACCACCACGATGCCCAAGGCCGCGTAAAAAACCGCCGCGCCGGGCTCCACGCTCAGCCGCGCCACCGCCGCGTGCAACGGCGCGTAGCCGAACCACAGCACGCCGCCGCAGGCCACCAGCCCGACCAGCGGCGCCAATTCGCCGGAGAGGCCGCGCCAAGCGCCCCGCAGGACAAAAATGAGGGTGAAGACGGCGACGCCCGCGGTCAGCGTGTCCATGAAGCGGCCCCCCTCACAACGCTCCCGCGATCTCGTCGTCCGTCAGATAACAGGCGGGATCCTCGCCCCAGACCTCGCCGGTCGCCGCCTCGCCGCGCGCGCGGAAGTTGCCCCCGCAGAGCGGCAGGAAGCGGCACCCCCGGCAACGGCCCGTGACATGGAGCGGCTTCTCGCGCAGCTGCGCCAGGAGCGAGCCCGCCGGCGGGTCGCCCCAGATGGCGCCGAAGGGCTTGTCGCGCACGTTGCCAAGGGGTTTGTCGCGCCAGAACTGGTCGGGATAGACCGTGCCGTCCCACGAGACGCAGGAGAGGCCGTTGCCGCTGGAGTTGCCGCCGTTCATGCGCAGCAGGCTGAGGACGTCGCCGGCGCGGGGGTTGCCCTCGCGCACCATGCGCAGCCAGAGGTAAGGCGCGTCGGCGTGGTTGTCGACGGTGAGGACCTCGAGGGGGTGGCCGGCCTCGAAGGCGGCGCGGGTCTCGTCGATGATCGCGTCCACCGCCGCGCGGGTCTCGGCGTGCGTCAGGTCGTCCGCGCGGAGGTTCGCGCCGCGGCCCGAGTAGACAAGATGGTAAAGGCAGATGCGCGGGATGCGCTCCTCGCGCATGAGACGGAAGATGGCGGGGATCTCGCGGGCGTTGGCGTGGGTGAGGGTGACGCGCAGCCCCACCTTGACGCCCGCCTCGCGGCAGGCGCGGATGGCCGCCAGCGAACGGTCGTAGGCGCCGGGCACGCCGCGGAAGGCGTCGTGCGTCTCACGCACGCCGTCGATGCTGATGCCCACATAGCTGGCGCCGAGGGCCTTGACGCGGGCGGCGACCTCCGGGGTGATGAGCGTGCCGTTGGTGGAAAAGACCACGCGCAGCCCCCGTCCGCGGGCGTGGGCGGCCAGCTCCAGCAGGTCGGGGCGCATGAACGGCTCACCGCCGGAGAACAGCACCACCGGGCAGCCGAAGTCCGCGAAGCCGTCGATGGCCCGCAGGCACTCCGCGGTCGTCAGCTCACGCGCCGCGTCGGGCGTGCCGGCGGCGTAGCAATGCCTGCACCGCAGGTTGCAGCGCTGGGTGACGTTCCAGACGACGATGGGCTTCTTGTCCTTGGAGAACTGGAGCAGATGGCTCGGCAGCCGCGCGCTCATGCGGCCGTAACGCAACGGGTCCGAGGCCTCGGCCTGGCCCATGTAGAGCTTGGAAATCCCGATCATGGCTCACTCCCTCGGCAGGCTCTGCACCCATTTGCGGTAAGACTCCGGCGCCTTGGGGTCCAACGCCAGGTAATACTCGCCCCAGACCCGCGCGTCGGCCAGCTTCCGCTGCGCCGTGAGGATGCGCATCATCAGGTCGGCGATGAAGCGGTTGCGCGGCTGGACCACCAGGAGCGGGCGCAGATAATCCGCCGCGTCCCCGTACCGCTTGGCCTCGTAGGCCAGCTGCGCCGCCTCCGCGCGGGCGTCCGCCGAGGCCGGGCGCAGGGCGAGCGCCGCGTCGTAGGCCTTGAGCGCGGCCTCGCGGTGGCCGTTGCGCGCGCAGGAACGCCCCAGCGCCAAGGCCGCCCCGAAGTCCGAGGGGTCGGCCTCCGCGGCCTTCCGGGCGTAGGTCTCCGCGCTCCGCCAACGCTTCTTCGCCATCGCCTCCTGGGCCAGACGCAGCTGCTCCGCGCAGGCCGCCGCGTCGCCCGCGCTCGGCGGCACCTGCCGCAGACGCGCCAGGTTGGCCTCCAGCCGCGTCACCCAGTCCTTGGCCGTCCGCTGCTCGCGCCCGCCCTTCGGCAGCAGACGCTCCGCCTGGCGGAAATAATCCAGCGCCGCCTGCCTGAGGCGCAGCGGCTCGCGCACGCACAGGCTCCCCAGGTTGTAGAGCGTCGCGGCGTCCGTCGGCGTCTCGTTCGCCGCCGCCAAGAGCAAGGCCAGCGCGCCGTCCGCGCGCCCCTGATCCGCGTAAAGCCGGGCCAGGCGCGAACGCGCCCGCCCGCGCACCCCGGCGTCCTGCGCGTCCGTCAGGCCGCGATAGATGCGCGCCGCGCCGGCCGCGTCCTTCTCCTCCTCCGCCACCATGCCCAGCAGCTCGCGCGCCGTCTCCGCCAGCGGCCCCGCGTTCTGGAGGGCCAGCGCCTTCTCCGCGCAACGCTTCGCGTAGGCCGTGTCCTGCGCGCCGAGCGCCGCCAAGGCCAGGTTCGCGTAGGTCGTCGCGTCCTCCCCGTCCACGGCCAACAAACGCTCATAGGCCGCGATGGCCTTGGCGTAATCGCCCGCGGCGTAAGCCTCCTCGGCCCGCACCGACAACCGCTCCGGCGTTTCCGGCGCGCACCCCGCCGCCAACGCCGCCATGAAGATCGAAAGCCACACGTACCTGCTCATGAAGACTCCTTGCTCGTGTTTGGGCAGTATAGCAAACTTCACCCCGTCGGGCGGACGGGGGCGCGCCGCCTCCATCCGGCCCGCCAGAAACGTGTTTGCGGGCCGTCATCCTCGGCCGTCGCCACGGCGGCTCCGGAAAAAGCGGCGCGCCCGCACGATGCCGTGCGGGCGCGCCGCTTTTCCCGCGGGGCGGTCAGAGGGCGGCGCGGCGGGCTTGGAGCGCGGCGATCTGGGCCTCCAGCTCGGCCTTGCGGTCGCGCTGGTTCTGGATGATGGGCGCGGGCGCCTTGGAGACGAAGGCCTGGTTGCCGAGCTTGGCGTTGACGCCGTTGAGGAAGCCTTGGAGCTTGGCGATCTCCTTGTCCAGCTTCTCGGCCTCGGCCTGGGTGTCGACGAGCCCATCGAGCGGCAGGTAGACCATGCCGGCCTTGAGGAGCTTGGAGGGCATGGGGGCGGTCGGGGTGTCGGCGATGAGGGTGAGGCTTTCGGCGCGGACGGCGGTCTGGATGGAGGGCAGGTCGCGGGTGAGGCGGTCGCGGAGGGCGTCGGAGGCCGGGTGGAGGAGCGGCCTGACGGTCGCGGCGGGGGGCACGCCGGCCTCGGCGCGGAGGGCGCGGATGCCGGTGATGAGGTCGTGCTTGGCCTCGACGTAGGCGAGCGCCTCGTCGGTGAGGCCCCAGGCGGCGATCTGGGCGTCGGCGTAACCGGTGGGGTAGGGCGCGCGCATGATGGTCGCGTCCGCGGCGCAGTAGCCGAGCTGGTGCCAGATCTCCTCCGTGACGAAGGGCATGTAGGGGTGGAGGAGGCGCAGGATTTTGCCGTAGACGTCCGCGAGGATGGCCATCACTTGGCGGCGGCGCGCCTCGTCGGGGGCGTTGAGGTCGGCCTTGGCGTATTCGAGGTACCAGTCGCAGAAGTCGGCCCAGGCGAAGTCGTAGACGGCGAGGGCGCCGTCCTGGACGCGGTATTTGGCGAGCGCGGCGTTGAGCGCGGCGCAGGTGTGGTGGGCCTTGAGGAGGAGGTGGCGGTCGTCGTCGCGCAGGAGCGCGGGGTCGAGGGCCGGCGGACGGTCGGCGTGGTCGGCGAAGGCGAAGCCTGGGAGCTTCTCGGCGTTCATCTGCAGGAAGCGCGCGGCGTTCCAGAGCTTGGTGCCGAAGTTGCGGCCGATCTCGAACTTGCCCATGTCCACCTTCGTGTCGGTCTCCATCGAGGTGATGAGGGCGAGGGAGAAGCGGAGGGCGTCGGCGGAGTAGCGGTCGATGATCTCCAGCGGGTCAAGGGAGTTGCCGAGGCTCTTGGACATCTTGCGGCCCTGGGCGTCGCGCACGATGCCGTGGAGGATGACGTTCCGGAAGGGCGCCTTGCCCATGAAGTGGTAGCCGGCCATGATCATGCGCGCCACCCAGAAGAAGAGGATGTCGGCGCCGGTGATGAGGTCGTTCGTCGGGTAATAGAAGGCCAGATCCTCGGTCCGCTTGGGCCAGCCCAGCGTCGAGAACGGCCAGAGCCACGAGGAGAACCACGTGTCCAGCACGTCCGGATCCTGCGTGAGGTCGGCCGCGCCGCACTTCGGGCAACGGTCGGGCTTGGCGGGGGCGGCCCATTCGTGGCCGCACGCCCCGCAGGTGTAGACGGGGATGCGGTGGCCCCACCAGATTTGGCGGCTGATGCACCAATCGCGGATGTTCTCCATCCAGTTGAAATAGACGCTCTCCCAGCGTTTGGGCTGGATGGCGATCTCGCCCTTGCGCACCGCCTCGATGGCCGGCTCGGCGAGGGGCCTCATCCGCACGAACCATTGCTTCGACAGGCGGCTGTCCACCACCGTGTGGCAACGGTAGCAGTGGCCGACCTGGTTCTGGTAGTCCTCGACCTTGACGAGGTAGCCGCCCTTCTCAAGGTCTTTCACGATGGCCTCGCGGCACGCGAAGCGATCCATCCCCTCGTAACCCGAGCGGGCGTTCATCGTGCCGTCGTCGTTCATCACGTCCACCTGCGGCAGGTTGTGCCGCTGCCCCACCGCGAAGTCGTTCGCGTCGTGCGCCGGGGTGATCTTCACCACGCCCGTGCCGAAATCCTTCTCCACGTAATCGTCGAAGACCACCGGGATCTCCCGGTTCGCCAGCGGCAGGAGCACCTTCTTCCCCCGCAGATGCGCGTAACGCCCGTCCGAGGGGTTGACCGCCACCGCCGTGTCGCCGGGGAGCGTCTCCGGGCGCGTCGTCGCCACCGTGACGAACTCCCCCTCGCTCCCCACCACCGGGTAGCGCACATACCACAGATGGCCGGCGTTGGGCTCGTGCTCCACCTCGTCGTCGGCCAAGGCCGTGCCGCACCGCGGGCACCAGTTCACGATGTAGTTGCCGCGGTAGATCAGCCCCTCGTCGTAGAGGTCGCAGAAGACCTTGGCGACGGCCGTCGAGAGCCCCTCGTCCATCGTGAAGCGCTCGCGCCGCCAGTCCGTGGAGTTGCCGAGCATCCGTTGCTGGTGGACGATTGTGCCGCCGTACTGCCGCTTCCACTCCCACACGCGGTCGATGAACGCCTCGCGCCCCAGATCCTGCCGCCGCTTCCCCTCCTTGCGCAGGGCCTTTTCCACCACGTTCTGCGTGGCGATGCCCGCGTGGTCGGTGCCCGGCACCCAGCAGACGTTGTCGCCGCACATCCGGTGCCAGCGCACCAGCACGTCCTGGATGGTCTGGTTCAGTGCGTGGCCCATGTGGAGGATGCCCGTGACGTTCGGCGGCGGGATCACCACTGTGTACGGCCTGCCCCCGCGCGAGGGCTCGTCGTGGAAGCAGCCGTTCCGCTCCCACCACGGATACCACTTCGCCTCAACCGCCTTCGGATCGTAATGTCTGTCCATCATCGCAAAGTCCTTGTGAAAAACGCGCGTTAGTATAGCACAACGGGCGTTCGGCGGGGCCGGCGGCGCGGCGGCGTCGGGGGTGGATCGCGGCGCGGTCGGCCCCGAGGTACGGCGCGATCCGAGAAACGAGGCCCGCAAACACGTTGTGGGGTGGGCTGGGCATGAACGGAAAAGCCCCGGCCGTTCTTGGCCGGGGCCGCTTGGCGCCGCCGCACTCACCGGGTGCGTCGGCGGAGCGTCAGGCAGGCCAACCCCGCGCAACAGACGGCCAACGCCGCGATGAGCGTTCGTTCCATTCAGGCTCCTTTTGGTCAGGTTGTTTTCCGTCGGGGCCGTTCGACACGCGCCAAATCTTCCCCGACTGTCTTCTATTTTACCCCTCCCCCGTTACGGAAAGCACGCATTTTCGCAGGGACGATTCTGCTGTCCTGTGGGACAATTCTGCTGTACTGGGCCGAACCTCGGGAAGTGCGGCGCGTGCATGGGTGGTCGGGGTGGGCTGGGGGCCGCCCCCCTCCCGAGGGCCGCGCGTGGGCGTTGCGGAGGGGGCCGACCGTCGCGCGGGTTGGCCGGGCAAGCGCGTCGTCGCGCGCGATATGCTAGAATAAGCGCGGTTTTCTTTCGAGGACACAGCCATCATGACCCTTCAGGAACTGCAACAGGAACACGCCGCCTCCCTCCAAGCCGTCGCGGGGGCGGGTGACGCCGCCGCGCTGGACGCCTTGCGCGTGAAGTATCTTGGCCGCAACGGCCTCATCCCCGCGCTTGTCAGGCAGATGAAGGATGTGCCGCAGGCCGACCGCCCCGCCTTCGGCAAGGAGCTCGGGGCGTGGCGCGCGGCCTTCGAGCGGGCGCTCGTCGAGAAGGCCGCCGCCGGGCAGGCGGCGGCCGCGCCCGCCGCGGCCTTCGATGTGACGCTCCCGGGGCGTTGGCGCGCCGAGGGCGTGAGCCACCCCGTCAGCCGCGTCATCGAGGAGTGCGCCGAGATCTTCCACCGCCTCGGCTTCACCGTCGCCGACGGGCCGGACATTGAGACGCGCTTCAACAACTTCACGGCGCTGAACACCGCCCCGCACCATCCCTCGATGGACGCGAGCGACACCTTTTGGTTCGACCCGGAGACGCTGCTGCGCACGCAGACCAGCCCCGTGCAGATCCGCACCATGCTCGCGAACCCGCCGCCCGTGCGCATCATCAACCCTGGCCGCTGTTACCGCCGCGATACCACCGACGCCACGCACTCGGCGAACTTCCATCAGATCGAGGGGCTTTACGTGGACGTCAGGCCCGTCTCGCTGGCGGATCTGAAGAGCACGCTGGCCTATTTCGCGCGCGAGATGATGGGGCCGGGCGTGGGCGTCCGCTTCCGTCCCCACTTCTTCCCCTTCACCGAACCGAGCGTGGAGGTGGATTTCACCTGCCATGTCTGCAAGGGCAAGGGGTGCCGCGTCTGCAAGAACTCGGGCTGGATCGAGATCGCCGGCGCGGGCATGGTCGACCCGCGCGTCTATGAGCACGTGGGCTACGACCCCGACAAGGTCTATGGCTACGCCTTTGGCATGGGGGTCGAGCGCATCGCCATGATCAAGTATGGCATCCCCGACATCCGGTTCCTTTACGAGAACGACATCCGCTTCCTGGGCCAGTTCCGCTGAAGAAAGGGGCCTTGCCATGACCGTCCAAGACCTGCTCGCCCGCCGCAGCGTCCGCAAATACGCCGACCGGCCCGTGCCCGAGGCCGCCGTCCGAGCCGCCTTGGAGGCCGCGATGGCCGCCCCCAGCGCCATGCACTGCGACCCGTGGCGGTGGCTCGTCCTCACCAAGCGCGCCGACCTTGACGCGCTGGCGGATTGCCTCCCCTACGGCCAGATGCTCCGCCACGCGCCCCTCGGCTTCGTCGCGTGCGGGGATCTCGCGGCGGCCAACCGCGGCGCGCTCTCCTATCTGCTCCAGGACGTCTCGGCCTCCGTCGAGAACCTCCTGCTCGCGCTCTGCGCCCAGGGGCTCGGCGGCGTCTGGCTGGGCATCCACCCCAACGCCGAGCGCGTCGCCGCCGTCGCCTCCCGCTTCGGTCTGCCGCCCGCGCTCATCCCCGTGGCCGCCGTGGCCGCCGGCTGGCCCGCCGAGGCGCCGGAGCCGCGCACGCGCTTCGACCCGGCCAAAGTCCGCTTCGTCTGACGGCGATGGAGCCTTGGGTCGCCGACCTGCTCGCCTGGTTCCGCGCCAACCCGCGCCCGATGCCGTGGCGCGGCCACCCCGACCCTTACGCCGTCTGGGTCAGCGAGATCATGCTCCAGCAGACGCAGGTGGACACCGTCCGCCCCTACTTCGGCCGTTTCCTCGCCGCCTTCCCCACCATCCGCGCCCTCGCCGACGCCCCCGACGAGCCGCTCCTCAAGGCGTGGGAGGGGCTTGGCTACTACACCCGCGCCCGCAACCTCCGCAAGGCCGCCCGCCTCCTCGTGGAGACGCGCGGCGGCGCGCTCCCCCAGACCGCCGCCGAGCTGCGCGCCCTGCCGGGCGTCGGCGACTACACCGCCGCGGCGATCGCCAGCATCTGCTTCCGTGAGCCGATCCCCGTGGTGGATGGCAACGTGGCGCGCGTCTTCGCCCGCCGCAACCTGCTGCGCGGGGATTTCCGCAAGCCCGCGCCGCGCCGTGCCCTGGCCGCGTGGCTGACGCCGCACGCCGCCGCCTCCGGCGACCCCGGCGCCTTCAACCAGGCGATGATGGATCTCGGCGCGCGCGTCTGCGTCCCGCGCGCCCCCTCCTGCCTGCTTTGCCCCTTGCGCCCGGGGTGCCGCGCCGCCGCCGAGGGGCGGCAGGCCGACTTCCCCGAGCCGCCGCCCCGCAAGGCCCTCCCCGAGCGCCGGGCCGAGGCCCTCATCCTCCGCGACGCGCGGGGGCGCCTCCTCCTTGCCCGCCATCCCGGCGAGCGCCTCTTGGCCGGCTTTTGGGAGCTGCCCGCGCCCGACGCGCTCCCGTTCCCCCTACCGGGGGGCCGCCCGCGCCGCGTGGGGACGTACCGGCAGACCTTCTCCCACTTCCGCCTGACGCTCACCGTCCGCGCCGCGCCGCCTTTGCCCGACGCGCCGCCGCTCCCCGAGGGGTTCTGCTGGTGCGCCGACCCCTCCGCCCTCCCCCTCACCACCGCCGCCCGCAAAATCCTGGCCCGCCGCCGCGGCTGACCGCCTCCCCGCCCGCCCGTCGGTGGGGCGTTTTGTGCGCGGGTTTGGTAAACTAGGCCCCATGGAACAGCAAGAGAAGAAGAGGACGATCGCGATCGTGGGACGGCCCAACGTGGGGAAATCCGCGCTCTTCAACCGGATCGCGCACCGGCGCATCGCCATCGTGCACGACCAGAGCGGCGTGACGCGCGACCGCATCGTGCGCGAGGTGGCGTGGGGCGACCGCCGTTTCCTGCTCATCGACACCGGCGGCATCCGTCTTTTCGATGGCGCCAAGGAGAGCAGCGTCATCGAGATGGCCGTACGCGACCAGGCGGCCGTGGCGTTGGCCGACGCGGCGTGCGTGATCTTGGTGGGCGACGCGCAGGCGGGCATCCAGCCGGCGGACGAGGAGGTGGCGCGCCTGGTGCGCAAGGCCGGCCGTCCCTGCCTGGTGGCCGCGAACAAGTGCGACCTGCCCCAGCATGAGCACGGCGCCCACGAATTCGCCAAGCTGGCCTTCCCCGTCTTCCCCATCTCGGCGGTCCATGGCCGCGGCGTCGAGGCGTTGATGGAGGAGGCGCTCAAGACGTTGCCGCCGGAGACCGAGGCCGAGCGCGCCGCCGAGGCCAAGCCCCTGCGCGTGGCGGTGGTGGGCCGCCCCAACGCCGGCAAGAGCAGCTACATCAACCGCCTGCTCCGCAGCGACCGCGTCATCGTCAGCGACGTGGCCGGCACGACGCGCGACTGCGTGGACGTGCCGTTCGCCATCGGCACGGGCCCCACCGCCCGCCGTTACACGCTGGTGGACACCGCCGGGATGCGCCATGTCCACAAGATCGATTCCTCCGTCGAGCGTTTCTCCCTCTTCCGCAGCGAGGAGGCCGTGCGCGAGTGCGACGTGGCGGTGCTGGTGATGGACGCGGAGATCGGCCCGACCACCCAGGACAAGTTCATCGCCTCGATGATCCAGCGCGAGGCCAAGGCCTGCGTCCTGCTCATCAACAAGTGGGACTTGGCGCGCGCCAAGGGCTACACCGAGACCGCCGCCCTCGCCCATCTGCGCGAGATGCTCCCCTTCCTCCGCCATGTCCCCGTCGTCTTCACCAGCGCCCAGGAGGGCTACAACGTCCGCGCCTCCATCGAGGCCATCGACCGCGTGGCCGGCAACCAGCGCCGCGTCCTGCCCACGGGCGTGCTCAACCGCACGCTCGCCAACGCCCTCGAGCGCGTCCAGCTGCCCAGCCGCGAGGGGCGCCGCCTGCGCTTCCACTACGCCACGCAGACGGGCTCCAACCCGATGATCGTGCGCCTCTTCGTGAACGACGCGCGCCTGGCCACCAAGCCTTTCCAGGATTTCCTCGTCCGCACCCTCCGCGAGGCGTTCGACCTCGAGGGCGCGGCGGTCATCCTGCAATTCCGCTCGCGCGTGCGCCCCGGCGACCCCAAGCCGGACGCCGCGGGCGAGGAACCCCCCGCCCCCGCGCCGCGCGCCCGCAAACCTCTGCCCAAGCGCAAGCCCCGCGCCGACGCCAAGCGCAAGGGCATCGGCCGGGCCGGCGGCAGCCTCACCCCGAAATCCCGCCGCCCCAAACGCAAGTGAGGCAGGATGGAGGGGCTGGGCTCGCGGTTTCTGAGCGCCTCGGCGGGGAGCGGCAAGACCTACGCGCTCTCCACGCGCTTCTGCCGGCTGGTGATGGCGGGCGCGCCGCCCGAGGCCATCTGCGCGCTCACCTTCACGCGGGCCGCCACGCGGGAGATCTTCGCGGCGGTGGTGGCGCGTCTGCTGGAGGGCGTCGCGCCGCCGCCGGGCGGGCTTGACGCGCGCGAGGCGCTGCGGCGCGTCCTGGAGGCGCTCCCGCGGCTGCAAATCTCGACCATCGACGCCTTCTCCGCGCGCGTGGCGAAGCTTTTCGCCTACGAACTGGGGCTCGACCCCGATTTCTCGCTCTACGAGGAAGGGAGCGGGCCGGAGGCGCGCGAGATGCTCCGCGAGACCGTCCGCCGCGCCCTGCGCGTGACGCCGCGCGACTCCGCGGAGGCCCTGCTCGGCCGCTTCGACGTCCGCTACGAGGGGGCCGCCTCGGCGAAGCCGCTGACCGAGCGCCTTGGCGACTACGTCCGCGATTTCGGCGCGGTGCTGCGGGCGCATCCCGAAGGGTGGGGGGACTTGGCGCGCGTGGGCAAGGCGCCGCCCCTCTGCGACAACCGCCGCGCCTGCGCGGAGGCCTTGGGGGCGCAGCCCACGGCGCAGGTGTCGGACCGCCACGCGGCCGCCTATCATGACCTGATTGCGCGCCTTGACCCCTCGGTCGAATCCGTGCGCGAGCTGAAGGCCCGCTGGGGGGACAAGACGGCCGACACGCTCGGGCGTCTGCGCCGCCTGGCCGTCGAGGGCTGTCATGTCTATTACAACAAGGCGCTGACCGTGGACGAGGCGGGGCGCCGGGCCGCGCGGGCGTTGTTCGACGACCTGCTGGCGCGGGATCTCGCGCAGACCGCCGCCCACACGCGCCGCCTCCGCGCGGCGGTCGCCGCGCTCAATGCCGCCGCCTCCGCGCTGGCCGACGAGACGGGGCGCCTCACCTTCGGCGCGCTCACCGAGCTGCTCGCGCGGCGTCTGGGGGGCCGCCTCTCGGTGGTCGACCCGGACGCGCTCTACGTGGCCTACCGCCTGGACTGCGCCGTGCGCCACCTGATGATCGATGAGTTCCAGGACACCAGCGTCTCCCAGTGGGCCGTCCTCTCCAGTCTGGCGCGGGAGCTCGCCGAGGGCGGGGACTCCACCTTCTTTTACGTGGGCGACGTGAAGCAATCCATCTATGGCTGGCGCGGCGGCGACGCCACGCTGTTCGGCGACGTCTCGCGCGTGCCCGACGTGCCCGCCGGCCCGCCGCTGCTGACCTCCTACCGCTCCAGCCCCGCCGTCGTCGGCCTGGTCAACGACGTCCTGCGCCTGGACGCCTCCGACGTGGCCGCCGCCGAGCCGTGGCAGCAGCCCGCCCTTGAGGCGTGGCGCAGGGGGTGGCAGGATCACGTCGCCCACCGCGACGACGCGGGGCTGGCCCTTTGCGTCGCCGTGGAGGGCGCGAAGAAGGAGGATTGGCTGGGGGCGGCGGCCGACTTCATCGCGGCGCGGTGGCGCGAGCTCCGCGGCAAACGTCTGCGCCTGGCCGTGCTGGCCTTCCAGAACGCCGACCTCGACACCCTGCTGGCCCTGCTCCGCGCACGGGGCGTGGCCTGCGCCATCGACGGCAGGATGGCCGTCCACGACACGCCGATGGGCCAGCTGGCCTGCCGGCTGACGCACTGGCTGGCCGACCCGCGCGCGACCCTTTGGGGCGAGGTGGCCCGCCGCCTGGGCCTCACGGAAACGGACGACGCCGCGACCTTGGCCCGTTGGACGCGGCAAATCGCCGAGGGGGGCTTCGCGCCGTGGCTGGACGGTCTTTTCGCGGGGGCGGCGCGGGCGCGGCTCTCGGGGCAGGATCGCGAGGCGCTCGCGGCCATGCGCGTGGCGTTGGAGGCGCTGGACGCGCGCGGCCACGCGGACCCCACCGAGGCCAAGGCCGCGCTGGAGGCGCTGGCCATCCCGTGCGCGGCGGATTCCGCCACGCTCAACCTCATGACCGTCCACCACTCCAAGGGCCTCACCTACGACGTGGTCTTCACCTTGCTCAACGGCGCGTTCGGCAAGGCCCCCGCCGTTTGCGAGACGGGCCCCGACTGGGTCTTGGAGCCGCCGGCCTTCCCCGATTCCGCCCAAGCCCTGCCCGCCTTCGCCGCCGCCGAGCGGAAACGCCGCGCGCAGCGCTTCCGCGACGACCTCTGCGGCCTCTACGTGTCCATCACCCGCGCCCGCCGCGAACAGGTCATCCTCGCGCCCGCCAAGGAGTGCTTCGCGAAAGGGCGCCCCTGCCCCGCGCCTGACGCCCGCGCCTGGCTGCCTTTCCGCAAACTCGCGGCGCCCGACGCGCCGGACTGGGGCCTCCCCGGGATCCGCGTCGCCTGCCTGCGCGGCGACCGGGAATGGTGGCGCGCGGAGCCCGAGCGCGCCGCCGAGCCCGACGTACGCCCGCCCCGGACGCCTTGGCGGCGCGCGGCGAGGGTCGCGCGCGAGGAGACGGAGCTGCCCTCCGAGCGGGCCCGCGCCGCCACCGTGGCGGAGTTGCTGGCCGCCGACGCGGACGCGGCCCTCCGCTTCGGGCTCTCCGAGCATGCGCGCCTGGCGGCCATCGCCTGGGAGGAGGCGCCCGAGGTTTTCCCCGAGGTCTTCCGCCGCCCCGACGAACCGTGCGAGCTGTGGCGCGAACGCCCCTTCGCGGTGTCGTTGCGCGAGGGCGGGCGGACGCGCCGCCTGGCGGGGCAGTTCGACCGCGTCCACCTCTTCCCGGGAAGCCGCCGCGCCGTGATCTACGACTTCAAGACCTCCCGCGCGCCGACCGTCACCCCCGCCTATGCCCGCCAATTGCGTGATTACCGCGCCGCCTTGGCCGCGCTCACGGGGTTCGTGCCCGCCGCCATCCGCATGGTGCTGCTGTTCACGCGTTCGGGGCGGGCGGTGGAGGTGTCCGGTGCGTGAGCTGCGCCCCGATGCGGGCGAGGGCGGGATGCGGGTGGATGCGTGGCTCGCCGCGCGTTTCCCGGAGGCGCCGAAGGCGTTCGTCCGGCGGGCGTTGGCGGCGGGGTGCCTGACCCTTCGCGGGAGGCCGTGCGCCAAGGGCGAGCGCGTCGAGCCCGGGGCCGCCTACGTCCTGCTCCGCGAGCCCGGGGCGCCCGCCGCGCCCATGCCCAACGGCGACGTGCCGCTGGAGATCGTCTGGGAGGACGCCGCCCTCATCGCCCTGCGCAAGCCCGCCGGGTTGGACTGCCAGCCAAACGGCCCGGAGGAGCGCGGCACCTTGGCCAACGCGCTGCTCGCCCGCCGCCCCGAGGTGGCCGGGGTGGGGGATGGGCCGCTGACGTGCGGCCTCCTGCACCGCATCGACCGCGATACCTCGGGCCTTGTCCTCGCCGCCCGCGCGCAGGGCGCCTACGACGCGCTCCGCGCGCAGTTCGCCGCCCACGCCGTCGAGAAACGCTACCTCGCCCTCGCCGCCGGCGAGATCCGCGCCCCGGGCCGGCTGGAGCACCTGCTGGCGCACAACCCGCGCGCGCCGGGGCGGATGGTCGACGCCGCGCGGTGGCGCGACGCCAAGCGCCCCATGCGCGCCGTCACCGCCTTCCGGCCGCTTCGGCCCGTGTGCGTGGGCGGCGTCCCCTGCACGCTGCTGGAGGTGACGATCCGGACGGGCGTGACCCATCAGATCCGGGCGCAGCTCTCCTTCGCCGGCCATCCGCTGGTGGGCGACCGCCGTTACGGCGGCCTCGCCGTGCCGGGTTTCCCCCGCCATTTCCTGCACGCGCTCTCCGTCTCGTGCGCCCATCCCGCGACGGGCGCGCCGCTTTTCCTGGAGGCCCCGCCCACCGACGACCTCGTCGCGTTCCTGCGGCGCGCCTGAGCGTCGGCGCCTCCGCCCTCAGGGGCCGAGCGCCCTCAGGAAAGCGTCGCGCCGGGGGCCTTGGTAGATCTCCAGTTCTTGGCGGATCCGGGCGCGCAGCGTTTCGGCGGCCTGGCCGCGGCCGTCGGCGCGGAGGCGGGCGAGGCGCCGGAGTTGGAGGTCGAGGAGCCGTTCGCGTTCCGAGTCCGAGACCTCGGGGTTGTGGAAGAGCAGTTCCAGGATGGCGAAAAGACGCTCGGAGGCCTGACGGGCCAGCGGGGCCTCCCCTTGTCCGCGCAGCAGGGCGATGGCGCGGGTCGAGTCCGCCTCGTCGCCGGGGAGGGCCAGGAGCGCGCGGACGGCCTCAAGGCGTTCGGCGGGCATCCCGGCGCGTAGGGCGCGCCGCGCGGAAGGGTTCGCGGCGACGGGCTCGCCGCCCAGGAACCGGCGCAGATCCTCCGCGAGCGCGTCCATGTCCCGGTAGCGGGCCGCGGGGTCGAAGGCCATGGCCTTGCCGACGATGGCGGCGAGGTCCGGGTCGGCGCGTCGGAGCGGGGGCGGGGCGGCGGATTTCGCGCTGCTCGGTTCGGCAGTCCGTGCGCGGCGCTTTCCAGGAGCCGCCCTTGACGAGGCGTTCGGAGGGGGCCCCCGCGGGCGGGGTGGCGGTCCATTCCCAACAGTTGCCCCACATGTCGATGGCGCCGCAGGCGGCGCGTGTTTCGGCATAGGCCTCGACGGGGGCCGTGCCGTCGCGCTCGCGGCAGTTGAAGTCGGCGTCCTTGGGCATGTGGCCGGCGGCGTATTCCCACTCCAAGGCCGTCGGCAGACGGTAACGCGCCGTCGGGTCTTGGGCGGCGAGCCACGCGCAATAGGCCTCGGCGTCGGCGAGGGAGACGTCGGTGACGGGGTGGTCGGCTTTGCCCGCCGGCGGCTCGCCGCCCGGCCAGCTTTTCGGCGCGTCGTGGCCTGTGGCGCGGACGAAGGCCGCGTAGTCGGCGACCGTGACGGGCGTGCGGCCGATGGAGACCTTTTGCCCGGCGCCGATCACCGGCAGCCACGGCGCGTTCGCCTCGCGGCTGCCGGGGCGGAGGCGGGGATCCCTGAAACGGTTCAGGCTCTGCTCGATGCGGGCCTCGCGGTCGCGCACCATCTCGTCCACGATCGCCTGCATTTCCTCGACCTTGGAGGCGTGGCGGGCCGTCTGCCTGAGCTCCTCCAGCTTGGCCTTTTTGCGGGCGAGCACGCGGTCGTAGTTGGCCGCGACCTGCCTGCGCAGCGCCGCGAGGTAGGCCTCGGAGGGGTCGCGGCGCCAGGCGGCGATGAGCCGGAGCGTCTCTTGGCTGAGCAGGGGGCGCTCTTTCTCGATGACGGTGCTGAAACGGTGCAGCTTGGCTTCCGGGTTCGCCGCCGGGGCGGCGCACAAGGCGCCGGCGGCGATCGCGCAGACGGCGGCGAGGCAGTTTTTCAACGGGGCGTCCATGGTCTGTTCCTTTCGTCCTTTGGGGGCGGGCGAATGCGCGCCCTCCAATCTCCAAGAACGCGGTTCGCGGGCGGAATCAACACACCATGGGCGAAAAAGGAGGCGCGGGCGCGTCAGAAGCCTTGCACCTCCGGCTGGGGGATGACGCCGGTGGCGTTGGCGAAGGCCTCGCGGAGGCGTTCCATGAGGGCCAGCAGATCCGAGGCGGTGCAGCCTTCCTCGGCGGCGATGACGTTGGCGTGGCGGTCGGAGACGACGGCGCCGCCGACGCGCCACCCCTTCGCGCCTAGTTTGTCGAGCGTCGCGCCGACGCTCAGCCCGGGCGGGTTGCGGAAGAGCGAGCCGCAGCAGCGCAGCCCGGCCAGGTCGGTGCGTTTGGCGGCGAAGGCCGCGCGGGCCGCGCGGACGGCCTCGGGGGTGGAGGCCTCGAGCCGGAAGGTGACGGCGATGATGGCCATGCCGGAGAGGCCGTGGACGGCACGGTAGCCCACTTGGAAGGCGCGGGCCGGGATGTGGCGGAGCTGGCCGTCGGTGAGGACGGAGCGGACCTCGACGACGCGCTCCCAGAGCGCGTGGCCGTGCGCGCCGGCGTTCATCCGTGCCCAGCCGCCGACGGTGCCCGGGATGCCCTGCATGAATTCGAGCCCCGAAAGTCCGGCCCGCTCCAGCCGCGCCAGGAGCGCGGGGCCGGCGAGCCCCGCGCCGACGGTCACGCGCTCGCCCTCGCGCGCGAACCCCTCGAAGGCGGGGCCTTGGAGGGCGCAGAGGACGCCGGGGAGCCCGAGGTCGGAGAACCAGGAGTTCGCGCCGCCGCCGTGGAAGCGCAGGGGAATCCCCCGCGCCTTGCAGACGGCGCAGAGGGCGGAGAGGGCCGGGATGTCCGCGGGGATGGCGAAGAGCTCGGCCGTGCCGCCCACGCGGAAGAGGGTGTGGCGGGCGAGCGGCTCGTCGGGGAAGAGATCCACCTCCTCGGGGAAAAGGCGGCTGAGGCAGGCGAAGGCCGTCTCGCGCGGGGCGGGCGGCGCGGGGGGCGTGTCGGGGTCGGCGGGGCCGGGGCCGCCGGGGAGGCGCGCGGCGAGGGCCTGCCCCACGCCCACCACGTCGCCGGCGCCGACGGCCAGGATGAGGTCGCCCGCCGCGGCGGTGCGCGCGAGGTAGTCGGTGACCTCGCCGGCGTCGCGCGCCAGCAGGATGCGCCGGTCGGGGGCGTGGGCGCGCATGGCGGCGTAGAGCACGTGGCTTTCGCAGCCGGCGGCGCGCGCCTCGCCGGCGGCGTAGACGGGCAGGAGGACGCACTCGTCCACGCCGTCGAAGGCGGAGACGAAGGCGTCCAGCAGCTTCCGGGTGCGGGAGTAGCGGTGGGGCTGGAAGACGACGCGCAGGCGCCTGGGCTTTTGGAGGCGGGCCACGGAGAGCATGGCCTGGATCTCGGTGGGGTGGTGGGCGTAGTCGACCACCACGCGCACGGGGGCGTCGCGGGCGGTGACCCACTGGAAGCGGCGCTTGGGCAGCTCGGCGCAGGCCAAGGGCAGGGCCTTGGCCAGCGCGTGGGCGTCGAGGCCCAGAAGCAGGCAGGCGGCCATCGCGCCCAGGGCGTTGCGGACGTTGTGCTGGCCGGGCACGGGGAGGGTGACGGCGCCCAGGCGTTCGGCGCCGTGCCAGAGGGTGAAGGCGGTGCTCTCGGCGGCGCAGCGGAGGCCCTCGGCGCGGAGCGTGGCGTCGGGCGAGAGGCCGAAGGTGAGGACGGGCGTGCGGGCGCGCGCGGCCACGCGCATGGCCCAGGGGGCGTCGGCGCAGACGGCCACGCCCTCGCGCGTGTTGCCCACCACGTCCGCGAAGCAGCGCTCCAGATCCTCCGCGCCGCGGAAGTGGTCGAGGTGGTCGAGCTCGATGTTGGTGATGAGGGTGACGGCGGGGCGCTCGTAGGCCAGGGAGCCGTCGCTCTCGTCGGCCTCGGCCACGGCGATCTGGTCGTGGGGGAGGTTCCCGGCGAGCTCGCCGTGCCGGGGGCCGGCGTTGGTGAGGAGGCGCGGGGTGTAGCCGCCGAGGCACCAGAGGGGTTTGCGCCCGACGCATTGGAGGAGGCGCGTGGCGAAGCAGGCCGAGGTGGTTTTGCCGTGGGTGCCGCAGACGGCGACGGAGCGCAGCCCGCTCACCCAGCCGGCCAGGCATTCGCCGCGCGAGAGCACGGGCATCCCGCCGGCGCGCGCCAGGGCCAGCTCCGGCTCGTCGGCGTGGATGGCGGCGCTGTGGACGAGCACGTCGCAGTCGGCGAGATGCGTGGGGTCGTGGTCCTGAAGCACGGCGATGCCGTTGCGGGCGAAGAAGCGGCCGAGGGTCGGCGGCACGTGGCGGTCGCAGCCGGAGACCTTCCAGCCGCGCAGGTGGAGCATCCAGGCGATGCCCGCGGCGCCCACGCCGCAGATGCCCATGATGTGGACCCGCCCCGGGGGCAGGGTGAAGAGGTTGAGCGGTGCTTCCATGCGTGCGGTCACTCCCGGGCCCGCGGCCCGTCTTCCAGCAGTTCGATCAGAAAGGGCCCGTGCCCGGCGGCGCAGACCTCCCGCGCCCGGCCCAGCGCCGCGCCCAGCGCCTCCGGCCGCACGCGCGCCCCGCGGATGCGGAAGCACGGCGCCAGATCCACCAGGCAGGGGTTGGCGAAGGCCAGCGGCAGGGGCGTCTCCCCGGCATAGCCGTTGTTGCGGATGAGCAGCACCTTGGGCGCGTGCGCCAGGGCCGCCGCGTTCAGGCGCGCGTGGAAGCCCTCGGCGAGCAGGTCGGCGGGGCGCAGCTCCACGATCTCGACGGGCTCACTCAAGGTTCTGCACCTGCTCGCGGAAGGTTTCCAGCAAGGTCTTGAAGGCGATCACCAGGCGCGGGATGTTGCAGCCGGCGCACTTCGCCCCCGTGGTGTTAATCTCGCGGAAGAGCTCCTGGCAGAGGAAGTCCAGCGCCCGCCCGCACGGCTCCCCGCCGCCCAGGAGGCGCTCGGCGTGGGCGAAGTGCGCGCCCAGGCGCGTCAGCTCCTCCGAGATGTCGCACCGATCCGCGAAGAGCGCCATCTCGCGCTCCAGGACGCCCTCGTCCGGCGCCGCGCCCTCCGGCGTCAGCTCCGCGAGGCGTTTGCGCAGGGCCTCGCGCCACAGCGGCGGCAGGGTGGGGGCGATGGCGGCGATCTGCGCGTGCAGCTCCCGAAGGCCCGCCAGGCGCCCCAGCAGATCCTTCGCGATCTTCGCGCCCTCGGTCTCCCGCATTTGGCGCAGACGCGCCAGTGCCTCGCGCGTCGCCGCCTCGACGGCCTCCCAGACCGCCTCCGTCGGCTCCGGGGCGGCCTCGTCCGCCTCCGCGGCGCACAGCGCCGCCAGGTCCGAGAAGGTCGGCTCGCCCCTCAGCCCCAGGCGCGCCGCGGCCTCGCGCAACGTGCGGAAGCGCGCCTCCAGCGCCTGCGTGGCGTCGGCCCCCGCCAAGGGTTTCGCCGTCACCGAGCACTTCACCGCCCCGCGCGCGATGCCCTCGCGCAGGAGCGTCTGGAGCCGCGCCTCGAAAACCAGCCATTCGCGCGGCAGCCAGAGCGTCGCGTCGAACTGCTTGCGGTTCACGGCGGCGAGCTCAACCGTCACGGCGAGCCCCGCGCCCGTGGCCGCGCCCCGTCCGAATCCCGTCATCGATTTTGCCATAACGCCCGTAATATTAGCATATCCCCCAACGCGCGGGAGGCAAATCTTTCAGTGGAGAGGCTCGCGGCGTCGTACCGAATGTTTTACTGTGTTTTAAGCACTTGGGGCGGGTGAGTCATCCTCGGCCCACAGCTCACATTGCCGGATGACGGTCTGTGTCGCGTCCTCCATGCCTTCCGGCGGGTATTTGTGTTTCTTGAGTAGCCGCTTGACCAGCCTGCGCATCCCTGCCCGTGCGCTTTCTTTCTTCTGCCAGTCGATCGTCCGGTTTTTGCGGAGCAGGTCGGTCAGTTCTTTGGTGATGGCGATCAGTTCGTCATGCTCATAAAAATCCTTGACGGCTTGGGGCTTGGCCAGTGCGTCGTAGAAGGCGAGTTCTTCGTCGGTCAAGCCCAGTCTCTCGCCTTCCGCTTTCGCGTCGGCGATCGCTTTCGCCAATTTCAGGAGTTCCTGGATGACCTCCTCATTGGTCAGCAGCCCATTCAGGTAACGGGTCATGGCGGATTGGATGATTTCCGAAAACTTTTGCGACTTCACGAGATTGGTTCTGCGGTAGATGGAAACCTGTTCCGAGATCAACTTTCGCAAAAGCTCAACCGCGAGGTTTTTCTCCCTCATGTTGGCGACTTCGTCGAGAAACTTCGGGTCGAACAGGGAAAACGCGGCGCCGACGTTGGAAAAGAGATTGATGACGCCCTCGCTCCGGATGCTGTGCCTCAGCAATTCGTTGATCCGCTCGTTGACCTCCGGCAGGGAGAACCTCTTCCCGGCGTCGTCGGTGGACAGGCGGACGAGCATCGTCCGCACCGCCTCAAAATAGGCTGCCTCGAAACGGGTCTGTGCGTCCACCATGCTGCTGCATAGGGAGAGGGCTTGTTTGAGCAGGAGCGCTTCTTTGACATAGACGGCCTGTGTCTTTTCGGCATCCGGCCGGTCATGTTCCGCGGCCGATTTCCCCAGCAGGAAATCGACACCGCCGCCGATCGTCCGCGCTTTCTCCAAGTCGTCCCCGGTGAGGAAGGCGGCATAATCAAAGCCATGGAGCAAATCGCGGCAGACCTCCAGTTTTTCCTGGAACTTGGGGTAGGCCGCATTCCCCACGTCGGGGTCGCCGTAGTTTTTCCTGTCGCGGACGGTATAATCGTGCATGGCCTTTTTCAAGGCCGAGGCGATTCCCACGTAATCGACCACCAACCCGCCCTCTTTGTCGCGGAAAACGCGGTTCACCCGCGCGATGGCCTGCATCAGGTTGTGCCCGGACATGGGCTTGTACATATACAGCGTGGCCAGGGACGGCACGTCAAAGCCGGTCAGCCACATATCCACCACGATGGCGATCTTCAAGGGGGATTCGTTGTCCTTGAAGCGTCGGGCCAACGCGTTCCTGTGGGCCTTGTTGCCGACTATCTGGCGCCATTCCTCCGGGTCGTTGTTTTCTTGGGTCATGACCACCGCGATTTTCTCTGTCCAGGAGGGGCGCAATTCCAGGATTCGACGGTAGATTTTCATGGCGATGGGGCGGGAGTACGCCACGATCATCGCCTTGCCCGTCAGCAAATCCGCCCGGTGGTTTTCGTAATGGCCCAAAATGTCGCGGACCAGCGAGTCGATGGTTTGGTCCGCGCCCAGGATGGCCTCCATTTGGCCCAGTTCCTTTTTGCTTTTCTCGATGGCGTAGGGATCCGCGTCCTCGGCCATCGAATCGTATTCCTGGTCGATCAGGCGCAGGGTTTCCCCGTCCAGCTTTAGGTGGATGACGCGGCTCTCATAGTAGACCGGGCGGGTCGCGCCGTCCTCCACCGCCTGGGTCATGTCGTAAATGTCGATGTAATCGCCGAACACCTCTCGCGTGCTGCGGTCTTTGGTGGAGATCGGGGTACCCGTGAAGCCGATGTAGGTGGCGTTGGGCAGGCTGTCACGGATGATGCGGGCGGTGCCGATGGAGGTGCGGACCTCCAGCTCGCCCTTGTCGTTCTGGCGCGTGACGATTTTCTTGGTCAGGCCGTACTGCCCCCGATGGGCCTCATCCGCCAAAACCACGATGTTGCGACGCTCGGACAGGGGCTCGTCGGCCTCCTCAAACTTCTGCATCGTGGTAAAGACAATGCCGTTTGCCTGCCGGTTGGCCAGCAGCGTCCGCAAATGCTGTCGGCTCTCGGCCTGCCGGGGCGTCTGCCGCAGAAAGTCGCTGCACCGGGAGAACTGCCCGTACAGCTGGTCGTCCAAATCGTTGCGGTCGGTGATGACTACGAGCGTGGGACTCTCCAGCGCCTCCTGCAGCGCGTGGGCATAAAAGACCATGGACAGGGATTTGCCGCTGCCCTGTGTGTGCCAGAACACGCCGCCCTTGCCGTCGGTCGCGGCGGCGCGCCGGGTGGATTCGATGGCCTTCCTCACCGCGAAATACTGGTGATACGCCGCCAGCACCTTGAAGGTGTATTGCCCGTCCACATTGAAGCAGATGAAGTTTCTCAGGATGTCCAAGAAACGGGCCTTCCCGAACAACCCCTCAAAGAAGGTGTCAAACTGTGCGTGCTGCGTGTTCCCGTAATCGCCGTCCTTCGTCTTCCACGCCATGAAGCGGTCTTCGCCGGAAGTGATGGTGCCCGCCTTGGAGGTGGCCAGGTCGCTCATCACGCAAACCTGATTGTAGACGAAGAGCGACGGGATCTCATGCATGTAGTTGCGGAGCTGCCGATAGGCGGCCGAGGCGTCGGTCTCCTCCCGGGAAGGCGACTTCAGCTCCATCACCGCCAGCGGCAGACCGTTGACGAAGAGGATAACGTCCGGGCGCTTCTCCGAGTTCTCCACGATTGTCCACTGATTGGCGACGGTGAAATCATTGTTGGCCGGGTTGCGGAAATCGACCAGCCAGACCAATGCCGCACGTTCCTCTCCCTCCTCAACGTACTTGACGGGCACGCCGGACTGCAGATAATCCGTGAAGGCCATGTTCTTCTGGAGCAGCGTGCCCGTCTCGAAGTGCTTGATCTTATGGACGGCCTCGTTCAGTGCCTCCAAGGGAAGCCCCGGGTTGATGCGCCGCAGCGCGGGGAGCAGCAAATCCTTATAGAGCGGGTCATGATGGTCCCGCCCGACATCCGGCCCGTAGACATGGACGTACCCCAACACTTGGGTGAACAGCTGAATTACGGCTTTCTCGTAGTCGGACTCTGTGTAAGGCATTCTTCTCGGCTCCAATCCTCAGGGGCGGTCACGCCTCCCCGTCTTTCCCAAAAGAGGGCATCCCCTCCCGCGGCAAACAATCCGTCAAACGGTGCTTCCCATCCGCCGCCTCCAACCTAAAACGCTTACACTTTGTAAGCGTTTCGTTCCCCGCCTTCCGAAAGCGGCTCTTCAATACATTCCAATAGTTCCGGGCATCTTTGCTGCCGCTCACCGCCCCCACCACGTCCACCACCGCAAACCACCACTGCTTCCCGGCCTCATCCCAGACCGCCCGCACCTCATGGTCTCCGTAGAACCGAAACGATAACTTAAGGCTCATCTGATGGCTCCCCCGTAGTCTCTCTAGGACAAGCCGATAGTTGAATTACACTTTTGTATAAATCAACGAGGTGTTCCACCGACATATCTATCAATGGTTCATACATGAACGTATTCACGTGTATATTTTCCGGTGTCATAAGATTAACTCTATTTAGCACCTTTATAGTTGGAAGTTCAGTTGGATGTTTCTTCTTAAAACGCGCAATCAATTCGCTTGTTTGATTCCTAGATATATTACTCCTATCTATTTGACACGTATTAAGCAGATATTCTTCCGTCAAAATACGAATACAAATAGAAAGGACTATCTTATTTTCAAGGGAAATCTCATCAACATTAGGTTCGCTCACAATTTGTCTCGCAACATCCTTTATAACATCTTGTACCAATTGCCCCTCATTATCCATTTTCCACCCTTGCGGGAGGAGGATCGTGTTCGCAATAATAGGAGTTATGTCATCAATTGTTACATGCCTTGTCCCGGACGGTATGTGTAAGCAGTGTGTGAGCGTTGTATATGCTTCCGTTTTCGATCCCTGCGCATATTCAATAATATTCCGAATGAATGGAATTACACAAACAAACGCCTTAGGATCTTTTTTACTTTTTAGATCGTCAACAAGCCTTTTCCTAAAGAAATCTTTTCTGTATTTCCCAGGTTCGAAAGTTATTTCTCCTTTCTTACGAATCGTCATAAGAACATTCTCGCCGAGCGATAAGCGCGAATCCAACGTCCTGTAGAGGTCAAAATTGTGCGTCAAAATTATCTGGTAAAAGAGTGATGATGCTTCATTATTCAGTTCTTGTATGTATTCAACAATCGCGTATTTGTTTTTATAATCAAACGAATCCGCGATATCGTCAAATACAATGAGCGTTTCTTGCTGTCGTTTTTTTCGGGCCTCCAACTCAAACAACAGTTGAAGTATGTAAAAAGCTCGTCGCTCTCCTTGACTTAAAACCTTCAGAAGAAGGTCTTTGTCTGGACTTCCCAGATTGCCACAGTCATCCTCGTATAAAAATCGCAAAGTTGCTGCATTTTCTTTCAAGACAACATCTTCTTGGTTTTCAATCTCCACATCAAATGGAACATGAAAACGTTCTTTATACACGCCAATAATATATTGCCATGTCTCGTTTTCTTGACGCGCTTTGTCAAGCAACTCTTTTAAGTCATCTCGTTTCGCCTTATACAACGTGCACAGCTCGTCTACATCTGTTTGTATCTCTTTTAGATATCCACACCACACTTGCTCCTTAAACCCTTCGTAATCTAGCAAGTTAGGAATAATTGATTGATCCCGGCCCAACTCCGATTTGAAAGCCCGCAATTCCGCATTCCCACCCAAAGCCTTATCAATAGATTCAAATGCTTTTCTGATTTTGCCATCAGCTAAAATTTTCTTAATTTCACACTGTACTACATCCTCCAACTGTGCCCTCGAGGTTATCTCTTGATCCGCGCTCAAGATAATTCTATGATTCGCGCTAAAGAATTCATCTCCTCGAACAGCATCTATCAACTGGTTTGCTTGATACGTACCAAACGCTTCGCCTTGACTCCCCCGATGGAAAAACGAAGACTGAGACAACAACTCACTGTATCTATTAAAATAATCTTCTATCAAATCCTTGTGTTTCACCAAGAACTTACGAACATTCCCCTTTTTATCAAAAATATTATTGTACTTGAATCTGAATACGTTTTTCTGATTTACAATTTTTTCCTGAATAGCACACAAACAGTCAAATAGGTTGTCCTTATTCGTTACACTAAAGGTCTGTACCAACTCAAGCTCACAATCAGAACTCTTGGAGACTTCCTTAAGCCGCTTCAGAAATTTACCTTTAGCATCATCAAGTGTACGATAGATTGCATCGTATTTGTCCTTTAGCTCTTTTGTGGCAAGCAACGTAGTAATTCTGGCCTCTGCATCGGGAAAATCCTGCGCAGCATTTGAGACAAATATTTTTCCCGGTGTGATGGGTTCATTGTCCCACAAGACATGACACTCTGATTGGTTATTGAGGAAGATTCGATCAGAAGGTTGTTCTCCCCTAGAAATACACTCGAACGTCTTTGCGAACGATGACTTCATAACCCCGTTGGGGGCATAAATTAGAACACTTCTTCGTTGCGAAAAATCAAACTCATGACACAACTTTCGAATCCCAAAGCAATTTTTCAATTGAACCGTTAACTTTTTCATCGTTTACCTCCAACAATTCATTCACCTAAACGTTCGGACATACCGCTCTCGGACATCAAATATGGCAAGAGTGTATCACGGGTTAAAGCAAGTCGCTCATTTTCTAGGCCATTGGCGTAGACTTTCGAAAACAATGACCGAACAAAACAATCAAACCGTCTGACCAACTCCACGGGTGCAATAGAGATTGGCTCCGTCTCGAGGAAACCTTTGATATCAAGGTTTTTGATGCCTGTTGTCCCATTTTCGTATGAGAAAAACACTCCCATGTCATAAAGGTGCTGCCAGTAGTAATACACATACATGCTGAATCCGGCTATTGGCTTCAACGCCTTACAAAAGTTGGAACAAACCATGCCTTTGTCATATCAAGAAAGCAATGCGGCAGAAACTACGGCGGCACGCCCGGTAGATTGCGTAGGACTTCCCCCCGAAATTTCTACCACAATATCACCGTCCATAAGTTTCTTCGCGGCGTAATTCTTGGGAAGAATATACCGTGTAGGCATCTTCCCTTTATTTCCTACACGAACTTCAGGGATATCAGCACCACGAATGCAGTAAACCATTTCCGTATTATTTCCGGAGGGCAAATCTTTACCCCAATCACCACCGACTGCCCGCTCAACAAGATCGGCAAAAGTGCCCTCTTGCCACAATGAGACATCGGGATTATCCACAAACCACGCCTTAAACAGCGCCTGCGCCTGCTGCTCCAAATTCGCGTTGATCTTGTTGTTCAGTTCGATCTTGTCGTCAAGGGAAGAGAGGATGGCGGCAATCCGCCGCTGGACTTTAATATCTGTTACAACTCTTACTCTTATATTTGAAAACTGCGATTTATTCAATATAGACAATGCCGTTGATGAACCCTCATACTTTTTGAATAAGGGCCAAAGCCCTCTCATCACATAGTAGACATAATCTGCATCATAATCCTTGTTTACGACAATTGAGTTTATTTGCTGATTGCTTATACAATCTTGAGTTGTCATTCCAACATAACCAATATTGTCAATACATGAGACACAAACCGCGCGAGCCGGGAGTTTACACCCCTTCACGCTCTCCAATCCTGCGTCTGTTATGATGCGCTCTGTTTGGAAGATGTGTTTTGTTCTCTGCAAATCTTTCGGAGTAATAAAAAGACGATGTCCTCCCCAATATTTTGCGTTTTTGGTCTGTGGTGTCTTCCCCGTTATCACCAGCCCAAGATCGCCAATCCTAATTTGTTTCCACTCACACTTCATACCCAATCGCTCCCAACTGTTCTTTGATTTTGGCCTCCAGTTCGTGCGACTGGGCGAAGAGTTCCGAGAGTTCCTGGGTCAGGCGGCGCATCTTCGCCTCAAAGGGTTCATCGTCTTCTTCCTGTTCCTCAATGCCCACGTAGCGGCCGGGGGTGAGGATGTAATCCTGCTTGGCGATGTCCGGGGTGGCGGCGACGGCGCAGAAGCCCTTGACGGGCTCCAGCGTGCCGTTCACAAAGGCCGTGTAGGTCGCTGCCAGTTTTTGGATGTCGTCCTCGGTCAGTTCCCGCAGTTTGCGGGTCACCATGGTTCCCATTTTGCGGGCGTCGACAAAGAGTGTCTTGCCCTTCTGCCGTTTGTTTCGATTCAGGAACCAGAGGGAGACGGGGATTTGTGTGGTGTAGAAGAGTTGGGGCGGCATGGCGACGATACAGTCCACCAAATCGTCCTCGACGATGTTTTTGCGGATTTCGCCCTCGCCGCCGGATTGGGAGGAGAGGGAGCCGTTGGCCAGCACCATGCCGATGCGGCCCGTGGGGGCCAGGTGCCAGATCATGTGCTGGAGCCACGCGAAGTTGGCGTTGCCGGCGGGCGGCGTGCCGTACTTCCAGCGGACGTCGCCCAAGAGCCGTTCCTGCCCCCAGCCGGAGAGGTTGAAGGGCGGGTTGGCCAGGATGAAGTCTGCCTTCAGCTGGGGGTGGCAATCGTTGAAGAAGGTGTCGGCGTTATACTTGCCCAAGTCGGCCTCGATGCCTCGGATGGCGAGGTTCATCTGGGCCAGCTTCCAGGTGGTGGGGTTGGAATCCTGCCCGAAAACGGAGATCCTGTTGATGTTGCCGCCGTGGCTTTCGATGAACTTGGCCGACTGCACAAACATGCCGCCGCTCCCGCAGCAGGGGTCATACACGCGGCCATCGTAGGGCTGGAGAATCTCCACCAGCGTGCGGACCACGCATGCGGGCGTGTAAAACTCCCCCGCCAGCTTCCCTTCCTGCTCCGCGAATCGGGCCAGGCAGTATTCGTAGGCGCGGCCCAGAATGTCCTTGCTTGTGCCGTGCTTGGCCATCCGGATGTTGGTGAACAGATCGACCACCTCGCCCAAACGGCGCTTGTCCAGTTCCGGTCGGGCGAAGTTTTTGGGCAGGACGTCCCTCAGCCGCCTGTTTTCTTTCTCGATGCTGCGCATGGCGTCATCGATCACGGCGCCGATTTCCGGCGTGTGGGCGGCGGCGGCGATCACGCCCCACCTGGCGTTTCCAGGCACAAAAAAGATGTTCTCGGCGACGTATTCGTCTTTGTCCTCCTCGAACCCTTCGCCTTCTTTGAGCAAGTCTTGGAACTTGGCCTCGAAACGATCCGAAATGTACTTTAGGAAAATCAGCCCCAGAACGACGGATTTGTACTCCGAGGCGTCCAGGTTGCCGCGCAGCACACAGGCGGCATCCCAAATCTGTTTCTCGAACCCAATGACGCTGGAATTCGCTTCGGCCATAAACTCCTCCCTGTTGGCAACATCGCGAATGTCAGTATAGCATAAAGATTCCCGACAGACGGTCAGAGAAAATGGCCAAAATGGGGTTGCGCAGTCGTAGGTGGAAAGACGAAAGGATGGATTGGGCTTGTCCCTCCTCCCCTCGGCGGGGAACGCAAACACGCGGGTCATTTCTCGGATCGCGGCGTAAGTCGCCTCCGACCCCGCCGCATCGCACCTCCGACCACGCCGCCTCCGCGAAGCGATTTCCGGCGTAAGATTTCCCGAGCGGGCGGCCAATGGGTGTGTGAAGCGGTTCGTGGCTTGGGCAAGGGGCCCGTGCCAAGGGCCGAGGATGGACAACGAACGGAAAGGAATGGGCGATGGCCGGGATTTTGATTCGCTTGCCGGCGGTTTGCTGCGGGACGTGCCAGCATTGGACGGGCGCGCGCGAGGTGGTGGAGTATGGGCTGCGGCTTCGGTGCGAGGATGGCGTGCATCCGTGCCCGTGGCGGCGCTCGGGCTCGCAGGCGCGGGAGCGGCCGCAGTGCAGGGGCGGTCGGTACAAGCCGTGGTTCGGCTTGCCGTCGTGAGCGCATGGAGGATTGGCGATGCGGATGGCCTTGCGGTGTCTTGGGGACGCGATGGGAATCGCGGTGGGGTTGTTTTGGATGTGGGAGGTGTGGCTGAACGGGTGGTTCGCGGGGGATTGTCTGTGCTGCGGGGGGCCGATCTTCGTGTTCCCGCGTTCCCTTTCCGCGTGGACGGTGGGATGGGCGGCGGCGGGGCTGGCGTTGTTCGGGTGGCGGTTTTGGGCGCTGGGGCGGCGCGGGCGCTATGGGGCGTGGGTGCGGTGGCCGTATGCCGTGGTGTTGGTGGGGCTGGCGTGCGCGCCGCTGGCGGCGGTCTACACCGCGTTGTGGTCTGTGTTGTTGAATTGGTGCCCGGAAACGCTGATGGACGACATGGAGACGCGTATGCGGTTTTGGGGGTGGCTGTGGGCGTTGGTCTTGGGGGCGCCTGCGGCGGCGTGGCTCTTTTTCTTTGGCCGACGGTCCCGGTTGGGGTGGGTGGCCTTGGCGTTCGCGGCGTGGATGGGGTGTTTTGGCGTGCCGGACGTGGCGGCGGCGGAACGCTGGCTGGCGAGGCATGTGTGGCACTACGGTACCGTCGGGGCGGTGACAAACGGGCGCGTCGGGGAGATTGCCGACGCGCCCGGGCTTTCCCCGTGGGGCGGGGTCAGCGGATGAAGTCCGTGCACTGCCAGGGTTCGGGGGCCGGCGGCGGGAGGGCGGCCTTCTCGCGGCAGTGGAGGAGGTAGGCCATCTGCGCGCCGAGGGTGCGCATGGTCTGGAGGCCTTCGAGGTCTTGGCGGACGTCGTCTGGGGTGCGGCCGTGGGTGGAGTTCCAGTATTGCGAGGAGACGACGGGCATCCGGATGATGGTGAAGTATTTGTTGAGGCGGTCGAAGGTCGCGCTCGCGCCGCCGCGGCGGCAGTTCACCACGCAGGCGCCGAACTTGCCGGCGAAGGCGTCGGTGGCGGAGTAGAAGGCGCGGTCGAGCAGGGCGCAGAGGGGGCCTGGGGGCCCGGCGTAGTAGACGGGCGAGCCGATGACCAGGCCGTCGCAGCGGCGCATGGCCGCGACGAAGCCTTCGCACAGGGGATCCTTGAAGACGCACCCGGCGTGGCCCTGGTGGCATTTCCCGCAGGCGACGCAACCCTGCACGGGGCGCGTGCCGACGTGGTAGAACGCGCTCTCCACGCCGTTGGCGGCGAGGGCGGAGGCCACCTCGGAAAGGGCGGTGAAGACGCAGCCCTCGCGGTGGGGGCTGCCGTTCAGCAGAAGCACTCTTGGCATGGTTTCTCTCCTTTTGTCAGTGTGTATGGTAACACATCCGCGGGCGGCTCAGTCGAGGCCTTTGTCGCGGAGCCAGGCGGCGATTTGGTCGGCGACGGCCTCGCTGTTGGTGTCGGCGAAGGGGAAGTGGGTGTTCCCGCGCAGGCCGCGCTCGGGCAGGAGCAGGAGGGTGGCGTCGCCGCCGTGGCGGTTGACGCAGTCGACGAAGAGCCGGGCCATCTCCACTCGGGCGCGCCAGCCGTCGGCGGGCCAGTTCTCCTTGTCCGGCGCCGCGGCGATGCCGTCGCCGAAGACGACGAGGATGGGGGCGCGGCAGAGGGCGGCGAAGGCGTCGTCGGGGAGGGTGACGGGCGTGATGGGGGTGAAGGGGCTGGAGTTGGGGATTGGGTCGGGGGCCTCGCCCTCGGGGAAGGCGAAGGAGCCGGGCTCGATGGCCACGATGCCGGCCAGCGCGCCGCCGCGCCCGGGGACGAGCCAGCCGGGGACGCCGCCCTGGGAGTGGGTGAAGAGGACGTTCGGGCCGATGCGCCGGGTGAGGGCGACGAGGGAGTCGGCCACGAGCGCGGCGTCGAAGGGGCCGGTGTTGGGGGTCATCCAGCGCAGGAACTGCTCCATCGCGGCGTCGCCCGCGGGGAAGGCGCCGGCGTGGATGCGGAAGTTCTCCAGCCAGAGGCGGTCGTCCGGCTCGGGGGAGGGACGTTCGGTGACGGTGGCGCGCCCGGCCTGCCCGCGGCGGGGCTGGTCGACGAGGTAGACGGGGAAGCCGCGGCGCAGGAAGGTGGTGCGCCACCCCTCGCGGCCGTCGGGCGTGGTGTCCCAGCAGCGGGAGGATTGGCCGGCGCCGTGGAGGAAGGCCAGCGGGATGGGGCGCGCGTGCGCGGGGATCTGGTAGCTCACGGCGGCGTGGTCGCCGTGGAGCGTCTGCCCGGCGCGGGCGGTGGGGTGGCGGAAGTCGAAGTCGCCGGGCGCGCGGACGACGGTGCCGCCGACGGCGAAGGCGCCTTGCTCGGCCACTTGGAGGGGGGCTTTGCCGGCGCATCCGGCCAAGAGGAGCGCGAGCAGGAGAAGCGGGGGTGTGCGCATGATGTTCAGTCCTTTCGTTGCGGGTCATTGAGGAAACGTTCCCAGAAGGCGACGGCCGCGGCCACCCAGCCTTCCGCGGGAGAGCCGCTCCCGAGGCCGAAGCCGTGACCGACGGCGGGGACGACGCGGCATTCGGTCGGCACGCCGGCGGCGCGGAGCGCCTCGGCGCGCGCGGAGACGACGCGGGCGGGGGCGATGCCGTCGCGCGCGCCGACGATGGCCTCGGGGCTGACGAGGGTGTGCCAGGTCATCAGTTCGCCCACGCGCGACAGGGGCAGGCCGGGGTCGGTGGGGCGGTCGTCCCACGGCATGAGGCGTTTGGCGACGGGCGCGAGGACGGGGTGCGCGGCGAGCGCCCCGACCGTGCTGTCGGGGGTGAGCGGGGCGACGGTCGCGGCGGCCACGGCGGCAAGCATGGGGAGAAGCGCCATCTCAGAGGGCCTTCCCGGCGGCGACGGCCTCGTCCCAGAAGGCGGAGCCGCGCGCCTCGCCCGTTTCCGTGAGGCCGACGGCGCGGAGGACGAAGGTCTCGCGCGGCGCGTCCAGGCAGCGGAGGTAGCCGCGCATGGCCTCCAGGGTGGAATCCACGCAGGCGGGGTCGTCGTCCGCGGCGGTCATGACGAACCCGAAGGTCTTGCCGCGCGTCTCGCGGTAGTAGGGGCATTGGCGGTCGAGGAAGGTCTTGAGCTGCCCGCACATGGAGTAGAAGTAGACGGGGGTGGCCAGGACGATGACGTCGGCGGCGAGCATCTGCCGGGCCACGTCGCGGACGTCGTCCGCCGCGAGGGGGCAGGGGCGGCCGTGCAGGGTGTTCAGGCAGCCGGTGCAGGGGCGGACGCGGAGGTCGGCGAGGCGGATCTTGCGGACGGCGTGGCCGACGGAGCGGGCGCCCTCGGCCACGGCGTCGCAGAGGAGGTCGGAGTTGCCGCCGCGGCGGGGGGAGGCGGAGAGGATGAGGACGTTCTTGGGCATGGCGCGCCTCACTTCCCGGCCTTGGCGCCGATGGGCAGGTAATCGGCGTCGGCCACGGGCTCGAGCCAGTCGGTCTTGTTGGAGCCGGGGTTGCAGGAGATGGCCAGGTGCTGGAACCAGCTGCCGGGGGCGGCGCCGTGCCAGTGCTCGACGCCGGGGGCGATCTCCACCACGTCGCCGGGGCGCAGGACGCGGCCGGGGCGGCGGTAGGAGGCGCGCTCCTGGTAGCGGCCCTCGCCGGAGACGCAGATGAGGAGCTGTCCGGCGGCGTGGCGGTGCCAGTTGTTGCGGCAGCCGGGCTCGAAGGTGACGTTGGCGATGGGGCAGTTGAGCGCGGCCATGGAGGTGAGGGGGGCGACCCACGAGCGGCCGGAGAAGTAGCGGGCGTTGGCGACGTTCGGCTGGCCGAGCGGGAAGGGGCCGCGCGGGACGTCCGCGAAGGCGAGCGGGTCGGCGGTGAGGTCGAGCGTGGCCAGCCAGTCGGCGACCGTCTGGCGGGTGGCCGCGCCGCCGGGGAAGGTTTGGGCGGGGAGCGGGCGCGCGCCGCGGGCCTCGAGGATGCGGGAGGCGTCGAGGCCGCAGCGTTGGATCCCGCCGCCGCCGTGGGTGAAGAAGGGGACGACGAGCTTGCCCTTGAGCGGGGCCGTGCGCAGGAAGGTCGCCACAGGCGGGGCCACGGTGCCCCACCAGTTGGGCGAGCCGACGAAGAGGACGTCGAAGTCGCCGAGCGCCACGGGGGCGATGGCGACGGTCTCGCCGGATTCGAGCTCCATGCGGGAGCGATCGACGGCGGCCTGGTAGTCGGCGGGGTAGGGGACGGCGGGGCGGATCTCGGCCACGTCGGCGCCGAGGGCCTGGGCGATGAGGTCGGCCACGGCGCGGGTGTTGCCGGTCTTGGAGAAGCAGGCCACGCGCACGCGGCGGGGGGCGGCCGGGGCGGCGGCGCGGAGGGAACCCGCGGCGGCCATCGCGGCGACGGAGGCGAGCAGGAAGTCTCTGCGGTTCATGGGGGCTCCTTTCGTCAGTCTTGGGGGAGGGTGGCGAGGTCGAGGACGTAGCGGAAGCGCACCTTGCCGTCGATGACGTCTTGGTAGGCCTTGGCGACGGCCTCGGGGGTGGCGGGGATAACGACCGTCTCGGGGAGGACGCCGTGCGCGAGCGACCAATCCATGCAGGCCTGGTGCTCGCGGATGCCGCCGACGATGGAGCCGTAGAGGCGGCGGTGCGGGGCGGCCATGAGCTCGCCCAGACCGATCTTCAGGCCGGGCGGCAGACCCACGACGGCCATCTCGCCGCCGTCGTAGCGCACGAGGCGCAGGTAGTCGCCGACGCGGTAGTCCGCCGCGGGGATGGTGGAGAGGATGAAGTCGAAGGAGTCCGCCATCCCTTCCCAGGGGTTGGGCCCGCGGACGTTCACGTAGCGCTTGGCGCCGAGGCGCAGGGCGTCGTCGCGCTTGGCGTCGGTGACGTCGAAGACGGTGACCTCCGCGCCGAGCGCGACGAGGTACTTCACGGCCATGTGGCCCAGCCCGCCGAAGCCGGCCACGCCCACCTTGTCGCCCTTCTTCACCTTGGAGGCGTGGATGGGCGACCAGACGGTCACGCCCGCGCAGAGCAGGGGCGGGACGCGCTTGAGGTCGGCCCCCGCCGGGATGTGGATGGCGTTGCGCTCGGGCACCACGACGCGGTTGGAATAGCCGCCGCGGAAGTTGCGCTCGTCGCGGAGGCGGTTGGGCTGCGGGTCGCGGTTGCGGCAGAACTGCTCCCGCCCGAGGCCGCACTGGTCGCACGCGCCGCAGGAGTCGACGAAGCAGCCCACGCCGGCGATGTCGCCGACCTTGAAGGAGGCGACCTCCGCGCCGACCTGTGTCACGCGGCCGACGATCTCATGGCCGGGGATGATGGGGAAGGTCTTGGCGGGGTCGCCGCCGCCGTCGTTGAGCGCGGCGCGGATGTCGGCGAGTTCTCGTTCGGAGAGGGCGACGTCGGCGGCGGCGAGGTTCTCCTCCAGGCGGTCGAGTCGGCGCGTGCCGGGGATGGGGACGATCCACGGCTTCTGCGCCAACACCCAGGCCAAGGCGATCTGCGCGGGCGTGCGGCCCTTGCTTTGGGCGAGGTCGCGCATCAGGTCGGCGAGGCGCTGGTTGGCGGCCAGATGCTCGGGGCTGAAGCGCGGCACCACGCTGCGGAAGTCGTCTTTGCCGAAGGTGGCGTCGGCGCCGATGGTGGCGGTGAGGAAGCCCTTGCCCAGCGGCGAGAAGGGCACCAGGCCGACGCCCAATTCCTCCAACGCGGGGATGAGCGCCGCCTCCGGCTCGCGCCACATCATGGAATACTCGCTCTGCACGGCGGTCAGCGGGCAGACGGCGTGGGCGCGGCGGATGGTGGCCACGCCGGCCTCGCTCATCCCCCAATGGCGCACCTTGCCCTCGCGGATGAGCTCGGCGACGACGCCAGCGACCTCCTCGGGCGGCACCTTCGGGTCTACGCGGTGCTGGTAGTAGAGGTCGATGGCCTCCACGCCCAAGCGCCGCAGCGATCCTTCGCAGGAGGCGCGGATGACCTCCGGGCGGCTGTCCACCACCTGCCTCCCGCCGGGGCCGCCCTGAAGGGTGATGCCGAACTTCGTGGCGATGCGCACCCGCCCCCTGAAGGGCGCCAGCGCCCGCCCCACTAGCTCCTCGTTCACGTAGGGGCCGTAGCATTCGGCCGTGTCGAAGAAGGTGACGCCCCGCTCGACGGCGGCGTGGATGACCTTCTCCATCTCCCTCGGGTCGCGCGCCGGGCCGTAGCCGTGGCTCATCCCCATGCACCCGAGGCCGATGGCCGAGACCTCGAGCGGGCTCTCTTTCCCAAGAATGCGTGTCTTCATGGTGCTTCTCCTTTCGATGGCCCTAGTGTCCCAAAAGCCGCCACGGGGCGACAAGAGACGGATTCCTGTTTGCGCAACCATCTTTCCGGATTCCGTCCCGCGCGCGGGGAAAACCGCTATACTGTGCGGCGAAAGGAACGCGCACGATGAACGACGACATCCTCCGCCTTGACGCCGTCCAAGACTACGCCGACTGGCTCGGCGGCGAGACCCTCCATCCCTTGGCCACCGTCATCGACTTCGGCCGCCTGCCCCCGCACCCGCACTGCCGCAAGCGCCTGGGCTTCTACGCCCTCATGCTCAAGGACACCCGCACCTGCGGCGCCCTCCGCTACGGCCTCAGCACCTATGACTACCGCGAGGGAACGCTGCTCTGCCTCGCCCCCAACCAGGTCGTCGGCGACCCCGACGACGGCCGCCTCTACACCGCCAAGGGCTTCGCCCTCCTCTTCCACCCCGACCTGCTCCGCGGCACCCCCGCCGCCCGCGCCGTCCGCGCCTGCGACTTCTTCGGCTACGCTTCCAACGAGGCGCTGCACATGTCCAAGCCCGAGCGCGCCGCCGTCCTTTCCTGCTTCCGTGCCATCCGCGACGAACTCCGCCGCGGGGCCGACCGCCACACCCACGTCATCGCCGCCGCCCACATCGAGGCGCTCCTCGGCCTTTGCGCCCGCTTCTACGATCGTCAGTTCGCCACCCGCCAGCCCACCAACCGCGACCTGATCGCCCGCTTCGAGGCGTTCCTCGACGACTGGTTCGCCTCCGGCCGCTCCCGCGACGAGGGGCTCCCCACCGTCGCCGCCTGCGCCAAGGCCCTCAGCCTCTCGCCCAACTACTTCGGCGACCTCGTGCGCAAGGAGACCGGCATCACCGCCCAGGAGCACATCCACCGCGCCATCCTCGCCAAGGCCAAGGAGGCCCTCGCCGCCTCCGACGACTCCGTCGCCGAGATCGCCTACCGCCTCGGCTTCAAGTATCCCCAGCACCTCGGGCGGCTCTTCCGCCGCGCCGAGGGCGTCACCCCCGCTGCCTACCGCCGCCAGGCCTGAGCGCCCCCATGCGCGAACGGCCCCCTCCGCCTTGGCGGAAGGGGCCGTTTCGTTTTGCGCCGCGGGCGCGCTCAGGGCGTTTGGGCGGCGTCGGGCCGGGGGAGGGCCTGGAGAAGCGCGGGGGAGAGGTTGGGGGCGTCGAAGAGGCAGAGGCCCTCGGGGTTTTCCTTGAGGATGGCCTGGATGAGGGCGCGGAGTCGGGCGGGGTCGTCCTTGTAGTCGGGGAGGTGGAGGCCGGGGAGGATGGGGAAGGCGCCGGCGATGGTGCGGCGGGCTTCGCGGAGGCGCTCGAGCGTCCATTGGTCGCCCTCGGCGTAGAAGGAGGCGTAGTCCATGGGGAAGGCGAAGTCGAGGCGGAAGCGGGCCCAGTCCTGGTAGACCATCTTGGCGGCGAGGCGGGGCGTGGGGAAGACGGCGGCGCCGCAGGGCTTGCCGGCGGCGCGGACGGCATCGGCGACGGCGTTGGCGACGGCGGCGACCTGCCCGAGGCGGAACTCCGCCCACGCGGGGTCGGCGGGGTCGGGGCTGTCGTCGCCGAAGGCGGCGCGGCAGCGGGGGCAGTAGCAGAAGTCGTAGGGCGGGAGCAGGGCGGACATATCAAGGCCGTAGGTGGGCCAGAGGGCCTTGGGGAGGATGACGTCGGGGAGGCGGATGTAGTCGAGCTGGACGGCGTCGACTTCGGGGATGGCGGCGAGCCGGCGGGCGAGGGCGCACAGGTGGGCGCGGACCTCGGGGTGGGTGGGGCAGAGGAATTGGTAGTAGGCCACGAAGGGTCGGTCCTCGGGGCGGAAGGTGGATTTGCCCTCGAGGCTGACGGCGTGCCAGTCGGGGTGGCGGAGGGCGACGGGGTCGTCGGGGCGGTTGAGCGCCCAGAGCCAGGCGACGACGCGCAGGCCCTCGGCCTTGGCCAGGCGGGCGGCCCGGGCGATGGCGTCGGGACTCCCGCCGAGGATGAGGGTGGTGACGCCGGCGGCCTTCCAGCCGCGGAGGGCCCGGGCGTCGAGCGCGGGGTCTTCGGCGCCGGCCCAGAGGCCGATCTCGGGCGGGAAGGCCTCGGGCGTGCCGACGGGGTTGGCGGAGAGGCGGACGCGGCCCCAGTGCTCGGGGGCGTGGATGGTGGCTTGGCGGGTGGGGGCCCAGACGGTGTTGCGCTCTTGGCCGGGGGCGGGGTGGTCGACGCGGGAGAAGTTCATGCGCATCTCGGCGCCGGGGGCGGGGGGCTTGCCGTCGCGGGGGTGGTTGGAGTGGCCGGTGATGGAGGCCCAGGGCCAGGCGATCTCGACGGTCCAGCCCTGGTCGTCGCCCTCGCCTTGGTTGAGGGTGCCTTGGAGGGAGACGGCGGCGCGGAGGCCCTTGATGTCCCAGTCGTGGAGGGCGAGGCACGCGGGGTCGCGGTAGGGGGCGGTGAGAAAGAGATCCCAGACGGTGCCGAGCTGGTTGATCTCGAGCTCAAGGTAGTCGCGGCCGCGGGCGAAGGGGTCGATGAAGACCTCGAAGTCGTCGTCGCGGTAGATGACACTGTCGCGTTGGGTGAGGGTGGCGCGGAGGGTTTTGGCGGGGAGGCGTGCGGCGACGTAGAGGTTGGCGTCGTCGTAGGCCAGGCGGATGTCGGCGGCGTAGGCGGAGGGGGCGCCGGAGAGGTCGCGGAGGGGGGAGGCCGGGGCGGCCTTGGCCCAGGTGGGCTCGTCGAGGCGGCCGTCGACGGCGATGGGGCCGAGGGCGCGCTGGAGGAGATAGACGGGGGCGGCCGCGATCGGCGCGGCGAGGAGGAGGGCTAGGGCTGCGGCGAGGAGGCGCATGGGCGGTCTCAGACGGAACGGAGCTGCTCGCGCACCCAGAGGAGGTCGGCGAGGAGGGATTCGGAGAGAGTCCGGGAACGGAGGTAGTCGGGGTAGACGAAGTAGGCGTAGGACTCGACCTCGATGGGCCAGCCGCCTGCGCGGACGTAGCGCCAGAAGGCGGGGGTGAGGGTGTGGCGGGTGGTGCCGAGGCGCCCGGCGCCCTCCCAGGAGAGGGGGACGTGGAAGTGGATGCGGCCGCGGCGGCCGACGATCTGCGGGAAGATGTCGCGGGTGAGGTCGGGGAAGCAGGTGAGGGAGGCGTCGTCCTCGCGGCGGCGGGTTTGGTGGAGGTAGGTGTCGTCGAGGAAGGCGGCGAGGTCGTCGGCGGTGGCGTATTGGGTGAGCTCGAGCGCGGCGGAGGCCTGGATGCGGGCGACGGGGATGTTGGCCGAGACGATGGAGCGGAGGGCGTTGAGGGGATCCTCGTAGCCGACGGCGAAGTGGCAGGCGTCGAAGCAGACGCCGATGAGCTCGCGGTAGGCGGGGTTCCAGTCGGGGAACTGCCAAAGGCGCTCGAAGAAGTCGATGGTGGTGCGGGTGTCGTCGAGGAGGCAGTCGGGCTCGGGCTCGAGCGCCAGGCACATGCGCAGGCCGGTGAAGCCCTCGAGTTTGCGGAGGAAGAGGGCCATGCCGCAGAGGTTGGCCAGCATGGAGTCGGGGATGCCTTGGGCGCGGTCGTAGGCGAGGGGGACGGTGGTGACGGAGAGGCGGTGATCGTTGCCGAGCGCCACGCCGGGGAGGTGGGTGAGGGCGTAGAAGAGGTCGCGGGTGTAGGCGGCGCGGAGCGGGGAATCCCAGTCGGGCTCGTAGGCGCGGGCCTTGACGGCCTGGCCGTGGAAGGCGCCGTAGGGGAAGCCGTTGATGCCGATGGCGGCGAGGCGGTTGCGGCGCATGAAGCCGGCGAGGCGGCGGATGGCCTCGGGGACGCGGAGCTCCTTGGCGCCCTGGGTGCCGAAGCGGAGGCCGACGGGGAAGGGCCCCTCGCCGCCCAGCGCGTCGCGCAGGGGGAGGGTGACGTCGGTGAGGGCCTTGGTCACGGAGGCCACGTCCTCGCCGGGGTGGACGTTCATGCAGTAGGTGATGGGGTTCATGGCGGCCGAGGGTCAGTCGTTGCGGTTGCGGCGCTGCGCCTTCTCGGCCTCGTCGCGCTTCTTCTCGGCCTCCTTGGCGGCGGCCTTTTGCTGCTTGAGCTGGTTGTCGAGTTCGCCGAGCTTGGACTGGATGGCGGAGTCCGTGAGGCCCAGCGCGTCGAGCTGCCTGACGCAGAGTTTGCCGAAGGCGGTCCGGGTGGCACGGTATTTGAGCAGGGCCTTGTATTTGGTCTGGAGGTATTGGGTCTGGGAGATGGCATAGTCCTCGTTGCTCTCGCCCTCCTCGCGGCGCGCCTTGCCGTTGGTGATGTCGTCGTAGATGCCGTGGATGGCGCGGATCTCGGAGTCGCGGAGCATCTTGAGCGCGGTGCGGCCCTCACTGGTGTGGGCGAGGGAGGGGTAGTTGACGGTGAGGGTCTTCTCCCAGTCGCCGTTGATGTAGAGGTCGAGCGGCTTGCTTTCCTTGAGGATGCGGCGGAGGTCGTTGAGGAAACTTTGCTGCTGGGCGTTGATGGTGTCGATGACGGCCTTGGCGGCGACGGCGCGCTCGCCTTCCTGCTGGGCGTGCTTGGCGTAGTTGTTGCGGAGCGTCTCGTAGTTGCAGGAGGCGTCGTCGAGGCGGTTGAGCTCCTCCATGAGGGGGGCGACGACGGAGGCCCCGGCGAGGGAGGCGAGGACGGAGCCGGCGGTGTCGCGCTTGGCGGCGGGGGCGTCGTCCTGCCCGTTCTTTTTGGCGCGGGCCTCGGCCTCCTTGCGTTCCTGGGCGCGCCGGTCCCGGATCTGGCCGCGGAGCGTCTTCTGCGCCTGCTCGAGGCTGGCGGCGGAGAAGGGGCCGAGCGCGGCGGAGAGGGCGGTGGCCTCCGCGGCGATGGCGGCGTTCTCGCTTTGGGTCAGGGGCTGGAGGCGCTTGGCCAGCGCGTCGGCGGCGCGGCCCATGTCGCCGCGGCCGACCTTGCCGGCGTTGGCCGCGTGGAGGAAGGCGCGGGCGGCGGCGAGCTGCTTGACGGCCGGGTCGCGGCGCAGGGCGGCGAGCGCGCCGGCGTATTTGCGCCCTTGCGAGGGGGCGGTCTTGAGGTAGACGGCGATCCGTTCGGCGGCGCGGGAGGGGGCGGCCTTGAGGTCTTCCTCGATGGCGGAGGACATCCCGTCCAGATGGGCCGTCACGGCGTCGACCATCCGCTTGGCCTCGGCGGCCTTGTCGCCGCTCCCGGCGGCCTCGCGGCGGAGCTGCGCGACGACGGATTCGATGTTCTTGCCTTCCACCAGGCGCTTGGAGACGGCCTCGTGGTCTTCCGTCCGGAAGGTGACGATGCGCCCGGGGATGTACTCGGGGGTCTCTTTGAGGATGGCGGTCAGGCGGTCGCCCTGCGCGAAGTCCAGGATGTTCGGGATGGTGCCGCGCAGGGCGCCGTCGGGGCCGAAGTATTGGCTGTCCGTGTCGATGGCGTAGACGGGGAAGTAGGGCTTCAGGCGGCGGATGGCGTCGGTGCGGTAGCGGCGCAGCTCGGGGTCGTTGGGCTGGGGGTCGACGGCGATGACGAGGAGGCGGCCGTCGCGCAGCGCCCCCTTGGAGGCGCGCTGGAGGGCCTTGCCCTGGGCCCTCATCTTTTCGAAGGGGCCGTTCTCGTCCTTTTCGTCCAGGTCGCTCTCGTCCTGCTCGGCCTTGGCCACGGGGTCGACGAACTCGCTGATGCGCCACAGGACGACGACGCGCTGGCCAAGATCCGCCGCCTCCAGGCTGCGCCCGAAGACGTGGTTGGGCGCGGTGAGCCGCTCGCCGATCGCGCCGAGCGAGAGCGTCTCCCCGTCTTTCGCGACCGCCTGCGCCGCGGAGATCAGGGACGCGAGAAGGAGGGCTAGGCGTTTCATGTGTGTCTCCCAAGGGTCAGAGGCGCGAGCGGAAGTCGTCGTACCCGAAACTGCGCACGCGGCGGAACGCCCCCGGCCCCGACCGCAGCCAAAGGGAGGGGAGGCGGATGCCGTTGAAGGTGTTGGTCTTGACCATCGTGTAGAGGGCCATGTCCTCGAAGATCACGCGGTCGCCTGGCACGAGCGGTCGGTCGAAGGCGTAGTCGCCGAAGACATCCCCAGCCAGGCAGCTGGGGCCTGACAGGCGCACGGGGAAGGGCTTTTCGCCGGGCTTGCCGGCACGGAGGGCGGTCGGGCCGGGCGCGGCGGCGCCGTCCCACGCCGGGTCGAGGAAGGCGCGGGGCGTGTAGGGCATCTCGATGACGTCGGGCGTATGGCAGGCGGCCGAGCCGTCGAGGATGGCGATGGGGCCGTCGTTCTCCACCACGTCCAGCACGGTGCAGACGAAGGCGCCGGCGTCGAGCACGTGGGCCTCGCCGGGCTCCAGGTAGCAGACGGCGATGTTGGGGTGGCGCGCGCGGAACCCACGGATCGTCCGCGCCAGCAGATCCACATCGTAGCCCGCCCGGGTGATGTGGTGGCCGCCGCCGAAATTGAACCACGAGACGCGCCCCAACAGGTCGCCGAAGCGGGCCTCGATGGCCTCCACCGTCCGCGCGAAGCAGTCGGCGCCCTGCTCGCAGAGGTTGTGGCAGTGCAGCCCCGTCACGCCCGTCAGATCCTCGCCCTCGAAGGCCGCGCGCCGGATGCCGAGGCGCGAGTGCGGGGCGCAGGGGTCGTAGAGGGGCGTCTGCCCCTCGGAGTGCTCCGGGTTGATCCGCAGCCCCACCGCCGCGCGGTGCGGATGGCCCGCCGCCACGCGCCGCCATTGCCGCAGCTGGGCGAAGGAGTTGAGCGTCACGTGCCCGATGCCCAGATCGAGCAGCGCCCGCATCTCGGCCTCGGAGAAGGCCGCCGCGAAGGCGTGGCTCTCCCCGCCGAACTCGCTGATGCCCAGGCGCGCCTCGTGGACGCTGCTGGCGCACGTCCCGGCCGCCCACAGGAACGGGAAGGCCGCCGGCATGGAGAAGGCCTTGAGCGCCAAGAGCAGCGTCGCCCCGGAGGCCTCCGCCGCCTGGCGCAGGATGGCCGCGTTGCGTCTGAGCGCCTCCGCGTCCACCACGAAAGCCGGCGTCTCGGGAAGTGCGCTCATAGCCAGGCCCCCAAAATCCAAATCACGATCAGCGCCGTCATCGCCGCGGCGAAGCGGCGCCAGGAGCGGCGCGTCGCCGCGTCCTGTCCCTCCGCCCCGCGCAGATCCCGCGCGCCGCCGGCGGCGATGTAGCGCGAGAAGCCGCCGCGCCGCGCGGCGCGGCGCCGGAGGAGGCGCGCCCAGAAGGGGGCGCCCTCCTCCAAATCCTCCGTCTCAAGACGGAAGGCCTCGCTCCCGGAACGGTGGAAGGAGACCTTGCGGCGTTTCCCGAAGAGGCGCACGGGCGGGTTCCCCTCAGGGGATCAGGATGGTCTCGCCCGCGCGGAGGCGGCCATCGGGGTTGGTGGTCGAGCGGTTGGCGTCGCGGATGCGCGTCCATCCGGCGGCGTTGCCGTAGGCTTCGCGGGCCAGGCGCGAGAGGGTGTCGCCGGGGCGGACGGTGTAGCGGCGGCCGGAGGTGGGGGTGGCGGCGAGGGGGGGCTCGTCGGCCTTGCCCTCGACGGCCTGCCGGGTGGCCTCGTTCACGGCGGCCTGGCCGCCGTCGGGCTCCTCGATCATGCGCTGGGCGTCGGCGCGGACGGCGGCGATCAGGTCGTCGGTGCCGGAGGGGTCGGGCAGGGCGGCCTTGGCCTTCTCGGCGGTCTCGCGGGCCTCCTTCAGCTCGGATTCCAGGCGCACCACCGTCTCGCTCTCGGCGGACTTCATGGCGTCGACGAGTTTTTGGAGGGCGGCGACCTTACCGGTCAGCTCCTCGACGGTCTTGCCTTTGGCGGCCAGGTCGGCGCGCAGGTCGTCGGCCGCGGCCTCCAAGGTGCGGATCTGCGTGCGCAGGGCGTCGCGCTCGGTCTCCAGGGCGCGCTGCTCGCGCGCGACGGTCTCGGCGGCCAGCTGGGAGACCAGCAGGGCGCGGGCGGATTCCAGGCGCCCGCGCACCATCTCGGCCTTCTCGGAATCCGGCTGGAGGTCCAGGTAGGCTTGGTAGTGGTGGATGGCCTCGATGTAGTTTTTGCGCAGGTCGTGCTGGAGGATGGCCAGGTTTAGGTGGGCCGAGGCCATGCCGCCGTCTTGGCGTAACAACTGGCGGTAGAGCGCCTCGGCGCCCGCCGTGTCCCCACGCCCCTCGGCGGCCATGGCTTCGGCGAAGAGCGCGTCCGCGCGCTCCCCACGCTCGCGCTCCGACACCGAATCCCCGTCGCAGCCCAACAGGGCCAGGGCCGCGACGCAACTCAACACAATGCCAACTCGTCTCATGGGCGGTTCTCCGTAAAGGTGTTGCTCCCAGTATAGCAGATCCGCCGCGTCCGCGCGAACGCACCGTGTGCGGGCGTGGGCGCGGGGGGAGGTTTGGCATGGGGCCGTGAACGTGTTTGCGGGCCTCGTTCTTCGGAAGACGGCGTATCCCGGGGCGAGACACGCCGTGTCTCGGGGTCGGAGCCGCCGCCTTCCGTTCGGGGCGCGGGCGGCTTCGGCGGGTGGCACAGCCGTAGGCACTTGTGTTTTTCCGTCCGGAGGAGTTGCGGATGGGAGGCGAATCAATTATCTTAGAGAGAAAGAAAGTTGAGGACTGCCATGAGAAGACGCGCGTTTCTTGGGATGTTGGGCTGCTCGGTGGCCGGGCTGGCCTTTGGGGGCGCCGCCGCGGGGCGGAAGCTGCCGAACATCGTTTATGTGCTGGCCGACGACATGGGGTGGGGGGACGTCTCCTGCAACAACCCCAAGGGGAAGATCCCCACGCCGAACATCGACCGGCTGGCCGCGGAGGGCATCCGCTTCACGGCGGCCTATGCGGGGTCGGCGGCGTGCACGCCCACGCGCTATGGGCTGATGACGGGCCGCCATTGTTGGCGGACGCGCCAGCGCAGCGGGGTTCTGCGCGGGTTCTCGCCGCCGCTGATCGAGCGCGGGCGTCTGACGGTCCCGGCGTTGCTCAAGGCGCATGGGTATGACACGGCCATGTTCGGCAAGTGGCATTTGGGCATGACCTTCCCGACCACCGACGGCAAGAAGCCGTCCCATCCGGACAACCCCGCGAACATCGATTGGGCGGGGGAGCTGCGCGACACGCCGTTGAATCATGGGTTTGACGTCTTCTTCGGCACGGCGGCCTCGCTGGATTTGCCGCCGTATGGTTGGATCGAGGGGCGCCGGTTCACCGGGCCGTGCGCGAAGACCGGGACCACCCATAAGTGCGTCGGCCCCATGCAGGAGGGCTTCCGCGCGGAGGAGGCGCTGCCGACCATCACGCGAAAGACCGTCGAATACCTGCGCGGGCGGAAGGAGGCGTCGCGGCCCTGCTTCGTCTATATGGCGCTGACGGCGCCGCACGAGCCGCTCGCCCCGTCGAAGGCGTTTCAGGGCAAGAGCCCGCTTGGGCGGTATGGCGACTTTTGCATGGAGGTGGACGCGGCGGTGGGGCAGGTGTGCGCGGCGCTGCGCGAGGCGGGGCTGGAGGGGGAGACGTGGGTGCTCTTCTCGGCGGACAACGGCTGTTCGCGGCTCATCGACGTGAAGGGGATGGCCAAGAAGGGGCATCTCGTCAGCGGCGGGTTCCGGGGGTACAAGGCGGAGATTTACGAGGGGGGCGACCGCGTGCCGTATGTCATGCGCTGGCCGGGGGTCATCCGGCCCGGGCAGGTCTCCGACGAGCGGGTCTCCCTGACCGACCTGTTGGCGACCTGCGCCGAATTGGTGGGCGCCGAGCTGCCGCGGGACGCCGGGGAGGACAGCATCGGGAACTTGGCGCTCTTGGAGGGCCGCCCTTATGCCAAGCCGCTGCGCGAGGCCATCGTCCACCATTCCGCGGACGGTTCGCTTGGCATCACCAAGGGCAAGTGGAAGCTGGAGCTGTGCAAGGGGACCGGCGGCTGGGTGAATCGGTTCGACGGCAAAGACCCGAAGACGCTCCCGCCCGTCCAGCTCTACGACCTTGAGGCCGACCCCGCCGAGACGGTCAACGTCCAGGACAAACATCCCGACGTGGTGCGGGAGCTGCGCGCGCTCCTGCGCCGTTATGAGACCTCCGGGCGGACCCGCCCCTGAGCGGGCGCGCCCCGCAAAAAAGGGAGCCCCCGCGCCCGGTTGGGCGCGGGGGCTCCCTTTTGGGTCCCGCGTGCCGGGTCAGCGGCAGCAGAAGTAGAGGACGCCGGCGACGACGGCGGAGCCGATCACGCCGGAGACGTTCGGGCCCATCGCGTGCATCAGGAGATAGTTGGTGGGGTCGTATTCCAGACCGACCTTGTTGGAGACGCGCGCGGCCATCGGCACGGCGGAGACGCCTGCGGAGCCGATGAGCGGGTTGATTTTGTCCTTGACGAAGAGGTTCATCAGCTTGGCCATCCACACGCCGCCGGCGGTGCCCACGCCGAAGGCGATGACGCCGAGGACGAGGATGCCGAGGGTCTCGAAGGTGAGGAACTTCTCAGCGGCGAGCTTGGAGCCCACGGAGAGGCCGAGGAGGATGGTGACGATGTTGATGAGGCTGTTGGCCATCGTGTCGGAGATGCGGTCGACGACGCCGCACTCCTTGGCGAGGTTGCCCAGCATGACCGCGCCGATGAGCGGGGCGGCGGAGGGCAGGAAGGCCGCGCAGAGCAGGAGCACGGTGATCGGGAAGAGCACCTTTTCCATCTTGGAGACGGGGCGGAGCTGCTTCATCTTGATGAGGCGATCCTTCTGGTTGGTGCACAGCTTCATGATCGGGGGCTGGATGACGGGGACGAGCGCCATGTAGGAGTAGGCGGCCACGGCGATCGCGCCGAGAAGGTCGGGCGAGAGCTTGGTGGTCAGCCAGATGGCGGTCGGGCCGTCGGCGCCGCCGATGATGCCGATGGAGGCGGCGTCGGTGATGAAGAAGTTGATGCTGTCGAAGCAGAGCGTCAGGGCGAGGGCGCCGAGCAGGGCGGTGAAGATGCCCAACTGGGCGGCGGCGCCGAGAAGGGCCGTGCGGGGGTTGGCGATCAGCGGGCCGAAGTCGGTCATCGCGCCCACGCCCATGAAGATGAGGATGGGGAAGAGGCCGGAGTTGACGCCGAAGTCGAAGGTGTAGTAGAGGAAGCCACCCGGCTCAACGACGTTGCCCATCGTGTCGAGCAACGGCGCGGCGGTGATGCCGGCGTAGGGGATGTTGGCGAGCAGGCCGCCGAAGCCGATGGGCAGGAGCAGCAACGGCTCGAACTCCTTGACGATGGCCAAGTAGATGAGCAGCAGGCAGATACCAATCATGATCAGCTGGCTGAGGCCGAAGGGCAGCACCGTGTCGGGATGGGCGCCGGGGAGCGGCTCGGGGGCCGGGCGCGGCGGCTCGGGGTCCTTGAGCGTGAAGCCCATGATGCCCGTGGTGCTCCACATGCTGGCGATGCGGCTGGCGGTGAGGCGCCAGTCGCCCACCTGGTGGGAGTGGATGACGCCCGTGACCTGCGGGAGGTCGATCTGCTTGCCCTCCAGGTCGGGGAAGCAGAGCTGGTACTGGCCGCCCTTCTTGGGGTTCTTGTAATAGTTGTAGGGCTCGTAGTCTTCCTTGGTCACGGAGGCGAGATCCTGCTCGGTGCGGGCGATGCGCGCCTCGAGCGTGGCCTTCTCCTGTTCGAGCTCGCGGGCGGCCTTCTTGTCCTTCGCGGCGGGGATGGCCTTCTCCAACGCGGCGACGCGCGCCTTGTCGGCCACGTTCCGGGCCTTGAGGGTGGCGAGCCACGCGGGGGTGGTCATGTAGCCTTGGGTGACGTGGATGTAGGAGCCGTGCAGGCGCTTGTCGGAGTCGTTGCTCTGGTCTTCGACGGCGGCGTCGTTCTCCTGCAGCAACTGCTTACGGAGCTTGACGAACTGGACGGTGGAATCGATGCCGGCGAACTTGTCGGCTTGGGCGGCCGTCCCCTCGGGGCTCTGCGCGAACGCGCAGAACCCGAGAAGGAGAGCGAGGCCCAGGGCGATGTGCTTGGACATGAAAGGGTCTCCTTTGTGCCTTACATGGTGGCGAGGACGTCGCCGGTGTTCACCTTGTCGCCGTTGGAGACGGCGATGGAGGCGACGACGCCATCCTTGGGGGCCTTGATGGGCATCTCCATCTTCATGGCTTCCATGACGAGGATCTCATCGTCCTTTTTGACGGCGGTGCCGGGCTGGGCGGTGATGCGGAGGATGAGGCCGGGCACGGGGGCGGCGATCGGGGTGTCGCCGGCGCCGCCGGCGGGAGCGGACGCGGCGGGGGCGGCGGCGATGCCGTCGGCCACGGTGAAGTCATAGGGCTTGCCGTTGACGATGGCCTTGCCGTCCTTGATCTCCACGCCGTAGGCCTTGCCGTTGAGGGTGACGGTGCAGGCGCCGGAGGAGGCCGCGGCCTTGGGCTTCTCGTTGAGGCGGATGCCGAGGGGCGCCTTGGCGGGATCCTTGAGGTAGGCGATGCCCTTCTCCAGGCAGGAGGCGGCGATGAAGACGTTCTCGTCGGTGACGGGGAGCCCGGCGTCGGCAAGCATCTTCTCGGCGGCGGCGCGGCCCTTCTTGGGGTCGGCGTCATTGATCTCGAGGACGGTCTTCTCCGTGGGGGCGAGGCCGAGCTGCTCGGAGGCGATCTTGACGACCTCGGGGTCGGGGGCGACGGGGGTCTTGCCGAAGTAGCCGAGGACCATCTTGCCGTAGCCGGGGGCGATCTTCTTCCACTTGCCGAACATGACGTTGTTGAAGGCCTGCTGGAAGTAGAACTGGGAGACGGGGGTGACGGAGGTGCCGAAGCCGCCGCAGCGGACGGAATCGTACATCTCGGCGATCATCTGGTCGTACTTGTCCATCAGGTTGTTGTCGCGCAGCATCTGGGTGTTGGCGGTGAGGGCGCCGCCGGGCATGGGCGACCAGATGATGACGGGGTTGGCGTGGATGGCCTCGGGCGGCAGGAAGTAATCCTTCATGCAGTCCTTGAAGACCTCCTCGGCGGCGCGGATCTTCTCGATGTCGATGTCCAGGTCGAAGTTGGAGCCGCGCAGGGCGTGCCACATGGTGATGACGTCGGGCTGGCAGGTGCCGCCGGAGACGGGCGCCAGGGAGAGGTCGATGCCGTCGGCGCCGGCCTCGAGGGCCGCGAGATAGCAGGTCAGGCCGTTGCCGGCGGTCTCGTGGGAGTGGAACTGGATGTGCACCTTGTCGCCCAAGAGCTTGCGGGCGGCCTTGATGGCCTCGTAGACCGTGCGGGGCGGGGTGGTGCCGGAGGCGTCCTTGAAGCAGACGCGGTCGAAGGGGATCTTGGCCTTCTGGATCTGCTTGATGCGCTCGGCGTAGAACTCGGGGGTGTGGGCGCCCTTGTTGTCCACGCCGGGGGGCAGGCCCATCATGGTGACGGTGACCTCGTGCTTGAGGCCCGCGTCATGGATGCACTGGCCGGACCACTTGAGGTTGTTCACGTCGTTGAGCGCGTCGAAGTTGCGGATGGTGGTCATCCCGTGCTTCTTGAACATCTGCGCGTGGAGCTTGATGATGTCGGAAGGCTGGCTGTCCAGCCCCACCACGTTCACGCCGCGCGAAAGGGTCTGCAAATCCGCGTCGGGGCAGGTCTTGCGGAAGGCGTCCATGACGTCGAAGGCGTCCTCGCGGCAGTAGAAGTAGCAGCTCTGGAAACGCGCGCCGCCGCCGGCCTCGAACCAGCGGATCCCGGCGTCGTACGCCGCCTTCACCGCGGGCATGAAATCCTTGGAGAGAACGCGCGCGCCGTAGACCGACTGGAAGCCGTCGCGGAACGCGGTGCACATGAACTTGATCTTCTTGCTCATTGTGAGACCTTGACTTTCTTGGGGGGTGGGGAAGGGTGGATCACTGGCGCGAGGCGGCGATGGCGATGGCCGCGGCGACGGCCTCGTCCTCATTGCCCGCGGCGGCCTTCGGCGCGGGCTTCTTCGGTTCCGGGTCCGGCAGCACGTTGATGTAGGGGACGAGCCTGCTCATCAGCGTCGTCACGACGGAGAGGACAAACAGGAAGAGGATTGCGATCCCCATGCCTGCCACGAGAAGAACCAGACCTTGCTGAATCATAACGGACCTCGGCTTTGTTGTGACCCGATGACGGCACGCGCCGGCACCAGAAAATCACGTCCATGATAACAAACCCAGAGGTCAATCTCAAGTGTTTCTGTCTGCTTTTTGTGAGAATTGCGTTAGGCCCCCAAGCCCTCCCCGCCCAGCCGCGCCCCAAGGGGCGCGCGGGCGGGGATCCCGCGGCCGCGGGAGGGGGTGCGTCAAGCCGGCCCGACCGGCGTTCGGGGGCGGGCGCGCGAGGGTTTCGCGGCGGCCCCGGCCGCCGCCACAGGGAGGCGCCTCATCGGGCGCCGCCGCGCCGAGCCAGGGGCGAGGGCGTGCGGGGGTCAGGGGAGCTTGAAGCCGAGGGCGGCGGCCTTGGCGAGGAGGGCGGGGGTGGCGTGGCGGAGGATGGCGGTGGTGGCGCTGAATTGGCGGCGGTAGGGATAGGTGCGGCGCTGGGCCGTGAAGCGGCGGCGGCGGATGGCTTCGGGGAGGGCCATGAGGTCCTGGAAGTTGAGATGGTCGGCGACGACCATGGAGAGGCGCTGGGTGAGGAACCAAAGCGTCTCCTCGTCGCCGTGGCCTTGGACGTCGACCTCGATCCTGGGGATGACGGGGGGCGGCATGACGGGAAGGATGGCGGGCTGTTTGCCGAGGTAGGCGCAGGCGGCGTGGTAGATGGCGACGGTGCCGTTGACTTTGCCCTCGTAGGAGTGGCCGGCGAGGTGGGGCGTGGCGAGGAAGGCGAGGCCGGCGAGCTCGGTGGAGAAGTCGGGCTCGTTCTCCCAGACGTCGAGGATGGCGTCGCCGATCTGGCCCTCGCGGAGGGCGGCGATGAGGGCGGGGGTGTCGCAGACGGCGCCGCGCGCCATGTTGATGAGGACGGCGCCGTATTTGGCCTTGGCGAGGGTGGGGCCGTCGAGGAGGTGCCAGGTGGGGTGGGGGCCGTCTTGGGTGAGGGGCACGAAGGGGATGATGTAGTCGGCCTCGGGGAGGATGTCGCCGAGGGGGAGGAAGCCCTGCGCCTCGGCGTCGCGGGGGTTGTCGCGGCGGGGCGGGTCGTTGCAGAGCACGCGCATGCCGAGGGCCTCGCAGCGGCGGCGGACCATGCCGCCGATCCAGCCCACGCCGATGAGGGCGACGGTGGCGCCCTCGAGGCGGCGGTGGCGGGTGTGGCCGTATTCCAGGAGCGCGGCGAGGCAGTAGTCCGCGACGCTCTCGCCGTTGGCGCGGGGGGCGTGGACCCAGCGGATGCCGGCCTGCCCGAGCCACGCTTGATCCATGTGGTCGGTGCCGGTGACGGCGGTGCCCACGAAACGCACGGGGGTGCCTTCGAGCAGGGCCGCGTTGACGGGGGTGTCGCGCACCATCAGCATGTCGGCGTCGGCCAGCAGGTGCTTGCCCAAGCGCCCGCCGTCCACCAGCGTCACTTGGCCCAACGTGCTGAAAAGGGTCCGCCCCAAAGGCAGGTTTGTGTCGCAAACGATTTTCATGTCATCATCTCCAAACGCTCACTTCTGCTTGTAGTCTACCCTATTTCCCTTCCCCTTGCAAGCGAAAACGTCGCGCGCGCCCCCGGGCGGGGGCGGCTGCGCACTCGAGTGCGCACCCCGGGTTCGGGGAGGCGTGCGGCCCTGGGGGAACGTGTTTGCGCGGGTCGTTCCCCGGAACGCGGCGTGTCTCGGGGTCGGACGCGCCGCAAGTCCGCCCCGGGGACGCCGCAGCCCGCGGGGAACTTCGGGCGGGGGCGTTTCCCCTTTGGCGCCGGCCTGTTGTATAATGGCAGCCATGAGACGGATTTTGGTCATCGGGGCGACCTCCGGGATCGGGCGGGCCTTGGTCGCGGCGGCGCGTGCGCGCGGCTACGAGGCCGTGGCGGCGGGCCGGCGCGAGGCGCTGTTGCGCGAGATCGGCGGCGAGACGCTGGCGTTGGACGCGACGGCGCCGGACGCCTTGGCGCGCATCGGGGCCGTGGGGGCGGACACGGTGGTCTTCAACGCGGGCTTCGGCGAGCGCTCGGAGCGCCCGGACTGGGCGCTGACGGAGCGGACGCTGCGCCTGAACGTGCTGGCCTTCGAGCGGGTGGCGGGCTGGGCGCTGACCCATTGCGAGACCTTCGCGGCGACGGCGAGCGTGGCGGGGGTGCGGGGGTTGGAGCGGACGAACGGCTATTCGGCCTCGAAGGCCTATATGCTCAACGCGATGGAGGGGTATCGCCGGCTGGCGCGGCATGGGGGCTTCGCCTGCCGCTACGTCTCGCTCGTGCCGGGATTCGTGGACACGGCGATGGGGCAGGCCAGCGCCTTTTGGCGGTGCTCGACAACGGAGGCGGCGTTTTGTATACTAAAGGCGTTGGAGCGTGGACGGGCCGTGGCCTACGTCACGCCCCGCTGGCGTTGGATCGCGTCGGCGCTGCGGCTGATGCCGCGGGCCCTGTTTGAGCGCTTGCCTTTGGCATGAGAAGGATTGGAGACTTGCGATGCGTTTGCGTGATTGCCTGACCGCGTTGGCCGTCTGCGTGGCCGGCGCCGTGTGCGCCGTGCCGATGCGCTTGGATTGGAAGCCGCTCCCCGACGCGCCCGAGGCCGTCGCGCGCCCCTTCGCGGGGGTCGTCGGCGGCAGGCTCCTCGTGGCCGGCGGCTCGACCTTCGCCGACGCCAAGGGCTATTCCGCCACCGTCTCGGCCTATGACCCCGCCGCGGACGCTTGGGTGCGCCTGGGCGCGCTGCCCCAGGGCGTCGCTGAGGGCGGCGCCGCCGTGGTGGAGGCCGGCTCCGCGCTGGCGCCCGCCCCGCGCCTGGCCTGCGTGGGCGGCATGACCGCGCAGGGGCCGAGCGCCAAGGCCTTCCTGCTCGGGCCCGACGGCAAGGCCGAGCCGCTCCCCGATTTCCCTTACGGCACGCTCACGATGACGGCGGCGACGCCGTGGCAGGGCGGGGCGGTCTTCGCCTGCGGCCTGCTCGACGGCAAGCCCACCAACCGCGTCTTCACCCTCACGCGCCGCGGCGAGGCCTGGGTTTGGGGCGAGCTGCCGCCGTTGCCCGGGCCCGCCCGCAGCCAGGCCGTGGCCGTCGCGCAGAACGGCGACCAGAAGAGCCCCGTCCTCGCCGTCTTCGGCGGCACGGTCACGGGCGGGGACGGCAAGCCCCTCGCCGCCACCGATGGGTGGGGCTACACCAAGGCCTTCGACGGCTCCTGGGCGTGGAAGCCCCTTGAGAAGGCGCCCGTCTGCGCCATCGGCGCCGCCTTCCTGCCGGTCGGCGACCAGCACGCCCTTCTGATCGGCGGCTATGACGCGCGGATGTGGGACCGCGCCCACCGGATGCTGCCGGAGGCATGGGCCCGTCAGCTTCGGGAGCCGCCCGCCGCGTTCGGGTGGAACCGCACCGTCTGGTCGTGGCACGCCGTCACCGGCAAATGGGCCGTGTATGGCGAGCTGCCGGAGGGGGTCGATCCCCGCTGTGGCGCGGCCGCCGCGATCCTGCCCGCCGAGGGCGGCAACGGTGCGCGGCTCGCGGTCGTCGGCGGTGAGGTCAAGCCGCAGGCGCGCACCGCCGCGGGCAGCGCCGTCGCCTTCGTCCGGCAAGGGTGGCGGTTCGGCTGGGAGAGCTGGGTGGTCATCGGGCTCTTCTTCGCCTCGATGGCTGGCATGGGCATCTATTTCGCGCTGAAGCCAAAGACCGCCGACACCTATTTCCGCGGCGGCAAGAGCATCCCGTGGTACGTCGCGGGCGTCTCCATCTACGCCACCATGCTCAGCTCCATCACCTTCATCTCCATCCCCACGATGACCTATATCTCGGACTGGCGGTATTTCACCATGGCGCTCTGTATCCTGGCCATGGCCCCCATCGCCATCTTCTTCTACCTGCCCTTCTTCTGCCGCCTCAACATCACCAGCGCCTACGAATACCTTGAACGTCGCTTCAACGTCGGCATCCGCCTCTTCGGCGCCGCCGCCTTCAACATCTTCATGGTCTGCCGCGTTGCCGTCGTCACCCTGCTTCCCGCCATCGCGCTCGGCGCGGTCACCGACATCCCCATCTGGGCGGCCATCCTGCTTTGCGGCGTCGCCACCATCATCTATTGCTTCTTCGGCGGCGTCGACGCCGTGATTTGGTGCGACTTCGTGCAGGGGCTCATTCTTCTGGGCGGCGCGATCGTCGTCCTCGTCGCCCTTGTCATCGGCTCCGGCGGGCCCTCCGAGTTCGCCTCCGTCGCCTGGGAGGCCGACAAGTTCCGCACGTGGGATTTCCGCTTCCTCTTCGGCGAGCCTGTCTTTTGGGTGGTGCTCATCATGGGGTTGGTGAGCAACCTCAACAGCTACACCGCTGACCAGTGCGTCGTCCAGCGCTACATCACCACCCCCGACGAGAAGGCCGCCGCTCGCTCCATTTGGTTCAACGGCATCCTCTCGGTCATCTCCTCGGTCATCTTCTACCTCATCGGCACGGCGCTTTACACCCATTACTGCAAGCACCCCGAGCTCATGGACGTGACGATGCCCAAGAGCGACTCCATCTTCCCCACCTTCATGGCCATCGAGCTGCACCCCGTCGTCGCCGGGCTCATCGTCGCCTCCATCTTCGCCGCCACCATCTCCACCTTGGCCACCAACCTCAACAGCTCCGCCACCTCCCTCGTCACGGACTTCATCGCCCGTTTCCGCAAAGACATGGACGGCGACGCGCAGGTGCGCTGGGGCCGTTGGCTCGTCATCGTGGTTGGCGTCGCCGGCGTCGCCGCCGCGCTCATCCTCTCCGTGCTGCCCAGCCGCTCCCTCTTCGACGTCTTCCAGAACTTCATCGGCACCCTCACCGGCGGGCTCTCCGCGCTCTTCCTCATCGGCATCTTCATGCCCCGCGTCAGCGGGCTGGCCGCCATGATCGCGCTTGTCGCCAACTACGCGATCAGCTTGGGCATCGGGTTCGTCTTCCCCGATCTGCACCCCTTCACCTACGGCGGCATCGGCCTTGCCGTCTGCGTCCTGCTCGCCTGGCTGCTCTCCTTCCCCTTCCCCAACGCCAAACCCACCGAGGGGCTCACCCACTTCTCCCGCCCGAAAGGCGAATAAATGCGCACGTTCACCCTCCTTGCCGCCCTCACGGCGGCCCTTCTCCCCGCTCTTCTCCCCGCCCAACGCATCGCCGGCGCAGACGAAGACCGCCGCCTCGCGCCCGTCTCCGTCGGTATGTCCCTCGAGGCCGGCAGTTACGTCATCGGCGAGGACATCAATGTCCGCGTCCTTGTCCGCAACAACACGCCGGGCACGCTTGTCCTCGGCCGCGGCGACCAGCCCTCCGGCGTCTTTGACGTTGCGCGCTCCAGCGACCCCCAGCGACGGAACCTTGCCCGTGACCCCAACGGCTGCCTGCCCCGTCCGCTGACCCTCAAACCCAACGAGGAGCGCGTCTTCTCCATCAACCTCACCCTCGCCACCGACCTCACCCGCAGCGGCAAATACTTCGTCACCTTCGGCGCCATCGTCCACGGCGTCCGTTACGACACCCAGGTCAAGGCCATCGAGATCGTCCCCGGCGGCGTCGTCCTCGAGGGCACCCAGCTCTTCGCCAAGGATCCCACCCGGCAGCGCCGCTTCTCCCTGGTGCGCTGGCCCCGCGACCATGTCGACCGCCTTTTCCTCCGCATCGAGGATTCCCCGGACGGCCGCTTCTTCCCCACCGTCATGCTGGGCGCCTACCTCCCCATCGTCGCGCCCAAGCTCAACATCGCCACCAACGGCGAGATCACGATCCTCCACCGCGCCACCCCGGATTACTACGTCCGCAACGTCTTTTGGTCCCTCCCCAACGAGTTCATCCGCCGCTCCACCCAGAACATCCTCGACCCCACCACCGCCGATACCGCCCGCCTCAAAGGCATGCAGGGCGACCTCGACGCCATCATCCAGAAGAACGAGGAAGAGCGCAAGGCCGACCATGACAAAATCGAGCGCATCAAGGCCGAACAGCGTCAGCGTCGGTACACCCCCTGACGACGCCCCCTTCCGGATCCGCCCCCAACGCCAGCCCGAGGATCTCGGGCCACTTTATGTTTTCATCCGCGAGGCCTTTCGGACCGCCCGGCGCAGCGACGGGCGTGAGCAGGATTTCTTCCGCGGCACGCTGATGGCCCCGGGGCGGTATCTGCCGGGCCTCGCCTTTGTGGCCGAGGACGCGGGCGGCGCGCTTGCCGGGCACGTGATGCTGACGCGCCTAGGCGACGCGCTCCCCCTGTTGCTCGCCCCGCTTTCCGTCCGCGCGGACGTGCGTGGGCGCGGCCTTGGCGCGCGACTGGTTCGGCACGCCCTCGCGGCCGCCCGGGAGGCGGGGGGCCGAGGCGGTGGCGCTTGTCGGGGATCCCGGCTACTACGCGCGCTTTGGGTTCCGCCCGGCGGCGGGTTTCGGCCTTACCTCGGTGCCGCCCATCCCCGCCCCGTTCCTGCAGGCGTTGCCGCTGCGCCCGGGGGCCGAGGCCATGCTCCGCGGCGTCTGCCTCCCGCTTCCCGAATGAGCCCGGCGCCGTTGCGCGGCGTGCGTTCCTTCCGGTGCCGGGCATTGTGGGGAAACGCTGGCGAGGGCGCGGGTTTCGCTTCCCCATGACGCCTGTCCGTGAAGCGGCGTCGCGCGCCGCCGCCCCTCCTGTCCAATAATCCCCCTGGCCGACCGCGGCAGCCGCGGCGTCGGCCTCTTCGGCGGCTCTCGCCCGGCCGCGTTCGGATGCCGGGCGGCGCGCGTCAGCGGGGGTTGAGGACGATGTGGACTTGGATGAGGCGGGAGATGGGGAGGAGGTAGTCTTGGTAGAGGCGGACGGTGCGCTGGGTGAGGGCGGGGGAGAGGCCCTCGCGTTCGGCGTAGGCCTGGGCGCGGGCGAGGACGTGCCGCTCGACCTCGGCGTTGAGGAGGGCGGCCTCGACCTTGGCGGGGTCGCCGGTGGCGGCGGCCTGGCGGAGGGCGGGGGCCTGCTCGACGCGCTTGCGGGCGATGACGCGGGTGGCGAAGCGGAAGCGGCGGGCCAGGGCGGCGATGGCGTCGGTGTCGGCGTGGAGGGCGCCGCGGGGCTCGGGGTCGTCGCCGGGCTCGGCGATGTGGGGGACGACGGTGGTGAGGTAGAAGCGGCGGAGGGCGCGGGTCTGGTCGGTGGCGTCGCCGGAGGCGAAGGCGCGGGCGAGGGCCTCGAGGGGGATGGGCTCGGCGTGGGCGTAGAGGCCGGGGTTGAGGCGGAAGCGGCTGCGGGCGGCGAAGGCGGCGAGGAGGGCGGCGTCGATGTCCGCGATCATGGCGCGGAGGCTCGAGAGCGCGGTGGTGCCGCCGTCGTCCGGGACGGAGGGCTGGGTGGCGATGGAGTAGGCGCCGAGGGGGCGCACCTCGCGGGCGACGGCCTTGAGGGCGCCCAGGATGGCGGCGAGGGGTTGGCCGGAGGCGCCGATGAGGAGCTCGAGGAAGAAGCCGTATTCCCATTTGCGCCCGAGGATGGGGCGGGATTGGATGAAGGTGAGGTCGATGCCGCGCAGGGGGGTGAGGAGCTCGAGGAGGGAGCCGGGGCGGTCGTCGATGGTGGCGTAGAGGAGGGCGTGGGTGGGGGGGAGGGGGGAGGGTGAGCCGTGGGGGTCGCCGGGGGTGTGGGGCTCGAGGCGGAAGAAGCGGGTGGTGTTGCCTTGGACGTCCTGGACGTCGGGGCGGCGGAGGGTGAGGCCGTAGCGCTTGGCGGTGGTCTCGCCGGCGACGGCGCCGAGGGTGGGGTCTTGGGCGGCGAGGCGGGCGGCCTCGGCGGTGGAGGAGACGGGCACGAGGGGGAGCCCGGGGTAGATGTGCGCCAGGGTGGCGCGGCATTGGGCGAGGGCCTCGGCCTTGGAGAGGATCTTGGCGAGGGGGGTGGTGAGGTCTTTGGAGAGGAGGTGTTGGTGGACGGGGATGGCGCGGCACTCGACGGCCTGGAGGCCGGGGGTGGAGGCGAGAAGGTCCATGACCTCGGTGACGAAGCCTTGGGTGGTGTTCTCGAAGGGGACGACGGCGGCGCCCTGGGGGTCGGCGGCCGTGCGGCGGAAGACCTCACGCAGGTCGGCGCAGGGGGTGGGGGCCTCGCCGGGGCGGGCCATGCGCGTGGCGGCGCGGTGCGAGAAGGTTTCTTCCGGGCCGAGATAGTAGAGCTTCATCCGTTGTCTTTTCCGTTGTTGCCGCAGGGGAAGGCCCCCCGGGCGGCGGGGTTGGCCGCCGGCCCGAGGGGCGCGTGGGGGTGGGGCGCGCCGGTTATTGGGCGCGGACCTTGGCGGCGAGCTCGCGCCAAGGGGCGATGGCGGCGAGGTAGTCGCCGAACTGGGCGGAGGGGATCTGCTGGGCGGCGTCGGAGAAGGCGTGCTTGGGGTCGGGGTGGGTCTCGACGAGCAGGCCGTCGCAGCCGGCGCCGAGGGCGGCCCGGGAGAGGGGGAGGACGAGCTCGAGCTTGCCCCCGCCGTGGGAGGGGTCGGCGACGATGGGCAGGTGGGTGAGGCGCTTGGTGGCGGCGAGGGAGCCGAGGTCGAGGCAGTTGCGGGTGATCTGCTCGTAGGTGCGGATGCCGCGCTCGCAGAGGATGACGTCCTTGCAGCCGTTCGCCATGAGGTATTCGGCGCTCTGGAGCCATTCCTCGACGGTGCCGGCGATGCCGCGCTTGAGGATGACGGGCTTGCCGGCCTTGCCGAGGCGCTCGAGGAGGTCGTAGTTCTGGGAGTTGCGGGCGCCGACCTGGAAGACGTCGGTCACGTCCATGAGGCCCTCGATCTGGGTGGGGCCGGGGACCTCGGTGATGTAGGCGATGTCGGGGAAGTCGCGCTTGACCTCGCGGAGGACGCGGATGCCCTCCTCCTTGAGGCCCTGGAAGTCGTAGGTGGAGGTGCGGGGCTTGTAGACCATGGCGCGGATGACGCGGATGCCATCTTTGACAAGGTCGGCGACGACGGCGTGGAACTGGTCGTAGCTTTCCACCGCGCAGGGGCCCGCGAGGACGGGGATGTTGCCGCCGCCGATCTTGGTGCCCTTGATGTCGATGACGGTGTCTTCTTTCTTGAAGTCGCGGGAGACGAGTTTGTACTTTTTGCTCACGTGGATGATTTCCTGTACGGTGGGGAGCGCCTCAAGCTGCGCCACGGTCTGCGGGTTGATCTCGCTGCCGATGCAGGCGATGATGGTCTGGTCGGAGCCGGTTGTCACGCGCGGTTGGTATCGCAGGGAGGTAATCCAGTCGCAGATGGTCTGGACGTCGGCCTGGGTGGCCGTGGGTTTCATGATGATGATCATCGTGGTCGTTCCCTTCTCGGTTGAATGAAAAGCCGCACACCCTTGGGGGGCGCGCGGCGTTCGGAAATCCCTTTCGCTTGTGGCAATCATCGGAAGGGCCGAGCGCCGCGCGGTCCAAAGTAAAAGCCAAAGCGAAAGTAACGTTTCATGACTGCCCCACAAGATACCTTATCCGCGCCCGCCCGTCAAGCGAAAAAAGTGGGTCCGCGGGGAGGGCACGATTTATGCGGTCGCCTCCCGGCCACGCGCGCGGACGCGGTGGGCGGAATGTGCTAGAATGGGCGGCGTCACCTTGAAAAGGAGTTCGCAGTGAAACCCATCATTGAGCCGCATATCCACATGATCGCGCGGACGACGGATGATTACATGGCGATGTACGCGCACGGCATCCGCGTGTGCGTGGAGCCTTCGTTCTGGCTGGGCGAGAACCGGCGTCATGCGGGCTCCTTCTTCGACTATTTCCGCCTGTCGCTGGAGTTCGAGCACACGCGGGCGGCGCGTTACGGGGTGGATCATTGGAGCGCGATCGGGATGAACCCGAAGGAGGCCGAGGACCGCGCCTTGGCCGACGCGGTGATCGACGGGATGGGCGAGTTCCTGGATCATCCGCGCTGCGTGGCGTTGGGCGAGATCGGCTTCAACAACATCACCCCCAACGAGGAGCACGCCTTGGTCCGCCAGCTGCGCATGGCCGAGGAGCGCAAGATGCCCGTGGTGCTCCATCTGCCGCACTTCAACAAACTCAAGGGCATCACCCGCGTCCTCGAGATCATCAAGGCCGAGGGGCTCACCCGCGAGCGCATCGACATCGACCACAACGTGGAGGAGACCATCGGCCTGGCGCTCGAGAGCGGCTGTTACGCCGGCATGACCGTCTATCCCTATTCCAAGCTCTCGCCCGAGCGAGTGAGCGCGATGATCCGCCAATACGGCCACGCGCGCGTCATCGTCAACGGCTCGGCCGACTGGGGCATCAGCGACCCGCTCTCCCTCGTCAAGGTGGTCGAGCGCCTGCGGGCCGACGGCTTCGGCGAGGAGGTCATCGAGGCCGTCACCCACGACACGCCGATGGCCTTTTATTCCGCCTCGCCGCACTGGAAGCCCGACTTCGGCATCGTCCCCCAAGACCCCGCCACCTACCAGCGCCAGCCCTGAGCGCCCAAGGAGAAGACCCGATGGCCGAGGAACCCACAACGACCGTGCCGCCGTCCGCCGGGGACGAGGCGCCTACCCGGCTTCTGGATGCCGGCCGCACCGAGGTGCTCCGCCCCGACGCGGGGGAGGCGCCCGCGCCTTCCGCCGCCGGGCACGGCCCCTCCGAGGACTATGCCATCTGCGGGAAGATCGGCGACGGCGGCATGGGCGTGGTCTATCTGGCGCGCGACCGCCGGCTGGGCCGCTATGTGGCCATCAAGCGGCTGAACGAGAAGGCCGCGGCCGACCCTGTCCTGCGCCAGCGCTTCCTGCAGGAGGCGCGCGCGGTGGCCGCGCTCAACCACGCCTACATCGTCCACATCTACGCGCTGGGCGAGGACGCCTTGGGCCCCTACATCATCATGGAGTACGTCTCCGGCCCCGCCCAGACCGAGGTGATGGCGGCCGACGGCCAGGACGCCCCGCCGCCGAAGAATATGACCCTTGAGCAGTTCATCAACCGCAACGGCCCCATGACGGCCGACGAGGCGGTGGCGATGATCCTCAAGATCGCCCGCACCATGGTCTACGCCCACGGCTGCGGCGTCATCCACCGCGACCTCAAGCCCGCCAACATCCTCCTCGACCCCTCCCAGGAACCCAAGCTGGTCGATTTCGGCCTCGCGCGCATCGCCCCCCGCGAGGGCCGCACCAAGATGGCCGAGCTCACCGTCCCCGGCGAGAAACTCATCTCCCTGGGCTATTCCGCGCCCGAGCTGGAGCAGGACGCCTCGACCAGCGACGTCCGCGCCGACATCTACTCCCTTGGCGCGATCCTCTATTTCCTGCTCACCGGGCGCAACCCTCGCTACTACCGCGAGCAGGACGTGCCCGCCTTCCTCCGCGAGGTGCTCCGCCGTAGCCTCGAGACCGTCCGCGAGCAACGCTACCGCACCGCGCAGGACTTCGTGCGCGCCCTCACCGAGGCCGCCAGCCACGGGCGCACCGTCGCCCCCACCATCAAGACCACGTGGCGTTGCAAATGGTGCGACGCCGTCAACCCCATCTCCACCAAGTTCTGCGCCGAATGCGGGTGGGACGGCTCCGAGCGTTGCTTGGAATGCGGCGCCGAGACCTTCGTGGGCCAGCAGTTCTGCCCCAGTTGCGGCGCCGACTGCCGGATGTACGAGCACGTCGCCTCCATCATCAAGCTCATGGATCAGGCTTGGGAGGAGCGCCGCTTCGAGCGCATCGCCACCATCGCCGGCAGGCTCCACGGCTTCGAGCCCGCCGGCCCCACCGGCCGAAAGATGCTCGGCGACGCCCACGCCCGCGTCGAGGAGGCCGAGCGCAGGGTCGCCCGCCGCAACCGCCTCGCCGCGCTCATCCCCAACGAGCTCAAGGCCGAGAACTACGAGCGCGCCCAAGCCTTCATCGAGGAGTTCCGCACCCTCAACGAGGACGCCATGGTCTACGAGGAGGAACTGCGCGAGATCCCCGCCAAGATCCTCGCCCGCGACCTCGTGCGCGTCCGCCAGTGCATCCGTGGCCGCGACTGGGCCACCGCCCGCCTCCTCGTCGGCAACCTCGCCGCCAAGTATGGCGACGTCCCCGAATACCAGGACGTCCGCGCCCGACTGGAGGCCCATGGCCGCCGCGTCCGCCGGCTGGGCTGGGGCGTCGGGATCGCCGCGCTCGTCGTGCTCTACCTTCTCTCGTTCCCGTGGGTCATGCGCTTGGCCGACGGCGAGCCCGGCCTCGCCCTCCGCGCCGTCTACGCCCCCGCGCGCGCCGCCGCCGCGCTCCCCGCGCTTGGGCCGGCCCTCGCCCGCTACGTGGCGTGGTGCGACCGCGGCCGCGCGGTGGAGGATTACTTCCCTGTCGCCGCGCCCGCGCCCGGGGCCGCCCTCCGGCCGACCTTGCCAGGGGACGCCGAGCGCGACCGGGCCGAGTTCGAGGAGGCCCTCGCCGGCACCTCCTCCCGCCAAGCCTCCCAAGAGGCCAACCTGCTCAGCCAGTATTCCCAGGGCCTCACCGAGTTGCGCCGCACTGCGCAGAAAGAGGGCGACTACGAGGGTGTCGTCGCCACGGACCGCGCCCTCGCCGAATACACCGAGAGCAACGCCCTCGGTGCCGTGCGCGAGGACGACCCCCCGCGCCTGGCCACCCTCAAACGCCGCGTGGCGCAAATCCGCGACGAGCAGAACGCCCTCTTTGCCCGGCAGATCGTCGCCGCCCTCCGCAAGTACAACGCCGCCCTCGACGAGCGCCGCAAGGGCTACACCCAGCGCGACGAGATGGAGGAGGCCGGCCTCATCAGCGCCGAGATCCAGCGCGTCCACCTGCTCCCCGCCGTCGTCGCCGCCGAGGAGCTGCTCGCCAACTCCGCGCGCGCGGGCGGCTTCCTCCCGACCGGCGCGGGCTTTGTGGACGGCGAGCCGCCCACCGCCGACCTGGAGCGTCTGCGCGCCGACCGCGAGCGCCTGCGCGGGGAGCTCGACGCCCTCGACGCCCGCGCCCGCGAGGCGCTCGGCGATTGGCCCCGCCAGTACGTCGCCGCCCTGCGCACGCTCATCGACAGCTTCCAGCAGTCCGGCAACTACAACGCCCTCGAGGCCGTCGCCATTGAGCTCACCCGCTTCGAGGAGGCCCAGACGCTCCGCCCGGAGGACGTGGCGGTCGACCCCGAGGGGCTCCGGCAGACCCAGCAGGCCTTCATCCAGCGCCTGGGCGCCGTCTCCGAGGAAACCGGCGCCGCCAAGTTCACCCTCTACCAAAACTACCTCTCCGGCCTGGAGCGGCTGAAGAGCGACCTCACCAAACAGGGCCGGCTGGAATCCGCCTCCGCCGTCAACCAAGAGCTCCGCGCCACCCGCAAAGACCCCGCCTATCTGGCGGTGGCCCGCCTCGCGGCGCCCGAGGCCGCGCCCCCGGCCCCGCCCGCCCCGCCGCCCCAAAAGGAGAATTGACCCGATGACCGACGCCCAAGCCGCCATCCTCGCCATCCGGCCGCTGGCCCAAGGCTACGCCGTGCTCACGCTGGACGCCCCCGTCCTCGCCGCCGAGGCGCGGCCCGGGCAGTTCGTCCATGTGCGTATCCCGACCCTGGAGCCTTCGCGCCTCCGCCGTCCGTTCAGCATTTACTCCGCCGATCCCGCGACCGGGCGCCTCGAGATCCTTTACAAGGTCGTCGGCCTCGGCACCCGCCATCTCGCCGCGCTCCCCGTGGGCACGTCGCTCGCCGTCCTTGGCCCCGTTGGCCGGCCCTTCCCGCTTGACCCCGCGGGCACGCCCTTTTTGGTCGGCGGCGGTTACGGGGTGGCCCCGCTGTGGTTCCTGGCCTCGCGCCTTCCGCGCAAGGGCGTCCTCTTCGTCGGCGGGCGCACCGCCGCGGACATCTTGGAGACGGATCGCTTCCGCGAGGCCGGGTGGGAGGTGCGCGTCGCCACGCAGGATGGTACCCTCGGCGAACGCGGCCTCGTCACCGCCCCGCTCGACGCCGCCCTCGCCGCGCGCCCGCAGGCCGAGCTTTACGCCTGCGGCCCCGACGGGATGCTCCGGGCCGTCGGCGAACGCGCCATCGCCGCCGGTCTGCGCGCCTGGCTTTCGCTCGACAAACACATGGTCTGCGGCGTCGGCGCCTGCCTGGCGTGCGTCCAGAAGATCCGGGGCGAGGGCGGGGAACGTCTGGCCCGCGTCTGCGTCGACGGCCCGGTCTTCGAGGCCCGCGAGATCGTTTGGTGACGAGGAGACGCCATGAACCTGCGCCCTGTTTTCGCGTTGCTTGCCCTTTGCGTGGCGTTGCCGCTCGTCGCGGCCGAGCCCGGTGCCGAGCGCCTCAAGGCCGACTACGACGCCGCCTTGGGGGTGACCTTCCCCGAGACGCCCGCCCTTGACCTTCGCGACGCCCTGTTGCGGCTGCGGGCGAAGCCCGATTCGACCTTGGACTTCGAGGCCGTCGTCCGCTTCGCCGGGGTCGAGGGCATCGACCCCGCCCTCGCCCCCGCCTTCTCCGCGTTGGAGGCCCTCAACGCGGCGGCCTCCCAAGACCTCTCCGGCTACCGCGCCGCCCTCGCCCGCCTCAAGGGGCAGACGCAGGACGCCCGGATTCTGCGCGCGGCGGACGTCTCCGACGCGCTCGTCGTCTGCCGGGAATGCCGCGGCGACCTCCGCTGCCGGGTGTGCGGCGGCTCCGGCAAATGCCCCGACTGCAAGGGGCGCGGCTACTCCGCCCGCCGCGCGCGGAGCGCCGACCTCCTCGGCTCGGGGGACGCACGGAAGCTGGGCGGCGCCTCGCTGCGCTCCGGCGGCTCCGCCGGAGGCCGTCTGCGCTGCTCCGACTGCGGCGGCACCGGCAAGTGCCCCGAGTGCCAGGGCGTCCCCAAACGCTGCCCCGTCTGCGGGACCTCCGGGAAGGTGCCCGACCCCGAGCGGGCCCGCGAGCGTCTCGCCCGCCTCGCCGGCCAGGCCGCCGACCATCTGGGCACGACCCTCGCCGACACCCTCGCCGCCCGGGAGCAGACCGAGCTGCTCGCCGCCGACCTCCGGAAGGCCCGGGGCATCGCCGACCCCAAAGCCGCGCTCGACTTCCTGGCCGGGCTGCCCGCGGAGCGCGTCAAGGCCGCCCAATGGTCGCAGTTTGGGCTTGTCCGCGCCGACCTCGAGGCCATGGTGCGCCAGCGCGCCGACCAATCCGCCGAGCGGGAGGCCGAGCGCGCCGCCCTCCGTGCCGCCGTCAAGGCCGCCCAGCGGAAGGAAGACCCCATGCAGGGCCTTGTCGCCCTCTTGGAGGTCTTCGAGACGTATGCCGACTGCGACGCCCTGCCCGAGGCCAAAACCGCCTTCGACGGCTTGGTCGCCGCCGCGCAGGGCAATCTCCGCCTGCGCAACGAGGCGCTCTCCGACCGCATCAACGCCCTTTCCTCCCTCTCCGTCCCCGCCGACCGTCTGGCCCAGGCCCAGGCGTGCCTGCGCGATTGGCCGGAGGAGGACGTCCCCAAAGCCCTCGTGGCCTACGCCAAGGCCAACCGCAACGACGCCCTTGAACGCCTGCTCAAGGATACGACCCTCGACACGCTCCGCGCCCGCGTCGAGCGCGTCCGCCGCGAGGCCGAGCAGGCCCAGGCCGAGGCGGAGGCAAAGCCCGCGTGGTGGGTTTGGGCCGCCGTCGGGGTCGGTGGGCTCGTCGTCCTCTACGCCCTGTGGTCCGTCGTCGCCGGTGTCTTGGAACGCCGAGCCGAGGCCAAGCGCAAGGCCGCCAACCGCGCCGCGATCGACAGCATCCGCAACACCTTCGCGCACCGGCGCGACCGCCGATGAGCCGCCGCGCGCATCCCAAGGCGCGGGTTTGGCTCGAACTGCTGCGCCTCCCCAACCTTTTCACCGTGCCCGGCGACGTCCTCGTCGGGTGGGCGCTCACCGGCCTCCGCGGCAGTCCCGCGCCCGCCGTCTGCGCCTCGCTCTGCCTTTATGCCGCCGGGCTGTTCCTCAACGACTGGCGCGACGCCGCCGTCGACGCCCGCGAGCGCCCCGCCCGTCCCATCCCGTCTGGCCGCGTCCGCCGCCGGACGGTCGGCCTCGTCGGGGCCGCCCTGCTGGCGTTGGGCGTGCTGTTGGCCTGGGGGGGCTGGCACGCCGCCCTTGCGTTGGCGGCCGCCATCCTTTTGTATGACCTCCTTGCCAAGGACATTCCCGGCCTTGGCGTCGCGGTCATGGGGCTTTGTCGCGCCCTGAACGTCCTGCTCGGCGCCGCCTGCGCCTGGCCCGGGCATGCCCTGCCGCCGCTCCCCCCCGAACTGCTTTGCGCCATGGCCTTTTTCTGGGCCTACATTGTCTTGGTCTCCGTCGTGGCGCGCGACGAGGCCATGCCCGGCGCGGCCCCTTCGCCCACGCTCCGTTGGTCGCCCTTCCTGCTCACGCTTGCGTTGGCGGCGGTCTTTTGGTTCTTGGCCCGGCCTTCCGCGTGGCCGCTGGCGGCGGCCGCGCTGCTGATTCCCATCCTGCGGCGGCGCGGCGACGTGTCGGCGCTGGTCGCCGGGCTCATCCGCTTCCTCATCCCCCTCCAACTCCTTTGGCTGACGCTCGCGCCCGTCCCGTTTTGGCTGTTGGCGGCGCTGGCGCTGTGCTGGCCGCTCGCCGCGCTGGCCGGCCGCCGCGTCGCGGGGTCGTGAGCGGCGGCGCGTCCTCCGGTACGCGGCGCGGGCGGATGGACGTTTTCCTACGGGCTGTTCGGCGCGGTGTGGTATCGTGGTGGGGAAAGGAACCCGCCCATGCGCCTGACAGCCTTCGCCGCCCTCTCCCTCACCCTTTGCGCCATGGCCTCCGCGGCGACGCCCGACGTCGTCGTCCCGACGCCCGAGCAGCGCGCTTGGGCGGAGGCGGAGATTGGCGTGCTCTTCCACTTCGACATGCCCGTCTTCCGGCCCGACTACAACTGGCGCGCCTGGGGGTCGCACCCGCCGGCGGAGGCCTTCAACCCAACGGCCCTCGACGTCGACCAATGGCTGCGCGCGGCCAAGGGGCTTGGCGCCACGTATGCCGTGCTCGTGGCCAAGCATTGCAGCGGCTTCAGCCTTTGGCCCACCAAGGCGCACGCCTACAACATCGCCAATTCCCCCTACAAGGGCGGCAAGGGGGACCTCGTGCGCGAATTCGTGGAGGCCTGCCGCCGTCACGGCCTCAAGCCCGGCCTCTACGCCAGCACCACCGCCAACGGCTACCTCTGGGCCGACAACCCCGGCCGCGTCCGCCCCGGCGGCCCCGTCACCCAAGCGCAGTACAACGCCATCGTCGAGACCCAGCTCCGCGAACTTTGGACGAACTACGGCCCGCTCTTCGAGATTTGGTTCGACGGCGGCGTCCTGGCCCGGGAGCGCGGCGGCGCGAATGTCGCCGCGCTGCTCCGCGAACTCCAGCCCCAGGCTGTCGCCTTCCAGGGTCCGCCCGACCACCCCCACCTTGTCCGCTGGGTGGGCAACGAGACCGGCACCGCCCCCGACCCCTGCTGGGCCACCTGCGCCGAGACCACGCAGGCCGATGGCACGCGCGTCATCGAGGGGCTGCACGGCGCCCCCGACGCCCCGCGGTGGTGCCCCGGCGAGGCCGACTTCACCCTCCGCCACAACGCCTCCTTCCAGGGCGGCTGGTTTTGGCGCAAGGGGCAGGACGACCGCCTCTTCGACGTCCCCCAGCTCATGCGCAAATACGAGGAGACCGTCGGCCGCAACACCAACATGCTGCTGGGCGTCGTCATCGACGACCGTGGGCTTGTCCCCGAGGCCGACGTCCGCCGTCTGGCGGAGTTCGGCGCCGCCATCCGCGCCCGCTTCGGCTCGCCGCTCAAGACCGCCTCCGGCGCCGGCACGACGCTGGAGCTCCGCCTTGACGCGCCCGCCGTGCTCGACCGCGCCATCCTTCAGGAAGATCTCGCCCACGGCGAACGCATCCTGGCCTACGAGCTCGAGGGCCTGACGGACGGGGGATGGGAGCCCCTCGCCAAGGGCACGAACATCGGCCACAAGCGGATCGTCTCGTTCGCCCCGCGCACCCTCTCCGCCGTGCGCCTGCGCGTCACCCGCGCCAAGGCCGAGCCGCGCATCCGCGCCCTTGCCGTTTTCGTCAAGCAATGAAAGGAAGCCATCCCATGAAGTCCGCGTTTCTCATCGGTTGCGCGCTCGCTTCGGGCGCCGCCCTCGCCGCCCCCCGCTTCATCGGCGCCCAGGAATACGGCGTCCGCCCCGGCCACGAACTCATCTGGCGCGTCCCTGTCCACGGCGCCACCGCCGTCGAGGCCGTCAGCCTCCCCGAGGGGCTTGCCTTCGACGCCGCCCGGCGCACCCTCCGGGGCCGCCTCGACCGTCCCGGCGACCACGCCGTCGTCCTCCGCGCCACCGACGGGCGGGAGAGCGTCGAGGAGCGCCTCACCGTCAGGGTCGGCGAGGCCATCTGCCTGGCGCCCCCGATGGGCTGGAACAGTTGGTATTCCTACTCCGAGGCCGTCAGCCAGGAAGGCATGCTGAAAATCGCCCGCCTGCTGGAGGAAAGCGGCCTCGCCGACGCCGGCTGGGCCTACGTGAACATCGACGACTGCTGGCAGGGCGAGCGCCCCGCCGGCGGCGCCCTCCAGCCCAACGCCAAGTTCCCGGACATGAAGGCTTTCTGCGCCGCCATCCATGAGCGCGGCCTCAAGGCCGGCCTCTACTCCACCCCTTGGATCTCCACCTACGCGGGCTTCCGCGGCGGCTCCACCGACGACGGCGAGCCCAACGCCCTCCCGCCCGAGAAGCGCCTCCAGCCCGGCCAGGTCTACGGCCGTTATCCCGGGCTCCACCGCGCAGGCGCCGACCGCGTCGGCAAGCATTGGCACTTCGGGCTGGACGCCAAGCAATGGGCGGAGTGGGGCTTCGATTACGTGAAGGTCGACTGGAAGCCCAACGACGTCCCCACCACCGCCCGTATCGCCCAAGACCTCCGGGACTCCGGCCGCGACATCGTCCTCAGCCTCTCCAACGCCGCCCCCATCCAGAACTTCCCCGCCCTCGCCAAGCACGCCCAGCTCTGGCGCACCACCGGCGACATCCAGGACACGTGGGGCTCCGTCCGCGCCATCGGCCGCGCCCAGCTCCGCTGGCTCCCCCACGCCTCCAAAGGCCACTGGAACGACCCCGACATCCTCCAAATCGGCCTCATCGGCACCCCCAACCGCCCCAACGTCACCTTCCGCCCCAGCCGCCTCACCCAGGCCGAGCAGCGTTATCAGATGACCCTCTGGTGCTTCCTCTCCGCGCCCCTGCTCATTTCCAGCGACCTCGAACACCTCGCCCCTGAGACCAAGGCCCTCCTCACCGACCCGGATCTCATCGCCCTCGACCAACGCCACGCCGCCGCCCCCATCGCCCTCGTCCAAGAGACCAAGGACTACTTCGTCCTCCGCAAGGACATCGCCCCCCGTCCCGTCCACGGGCTCTTCAACGACTCCGACACCCCCCAGACCATCACCCTCCCCGACGGCTCCGCCCACACCGTCGCCCCCCACGCCGCCCTCCTCGTCCCCTGAGCCGCGCTCCCGCCCCGGCGCCTCAGAGGCGCATGGGGCGGGCCAGGGCCAGGACGTAGACGCGCTTGGCGCCGGCGCGGCGGAGCAGCCGCGCGCAGGCGTCGCAGGTGGCGCCGGTCGTCATCACATCGTCGACCAGCAGGAGCGTCTTGCCGCGGAGATGGCGGGGGTGGGCGGCGCGGTAGGCCGCGGCCGCGTTGCGGAGGCGTTCCTCGCGGCGGAGGCGGGTCTGGGAGACGACGCCCGTGCCGACGCGGCGGAGCAGGCGCTGCCGGCAGGGGATGCGGAGGTCGCGGGCG
>CALXSF010000003.1 GCA_944391055.1 uncultured Kiritimatiellota bacterium
ACCTCGTCTTGTGCGCACAGAGCTTTGCCTGCGAAAAGAAGAACTACAAGAAAAGCAAAAAACGTGGTTTTCATCTCTCCCATTTCCCTTCATTGATAAGGATTGTCTTTTCTTTTTGCGCGGTAACGTAAGAGTCTCCTTCCTTTTCTATGGTACAAGAATAAGGAATAATGTGGTTGCCTAAATTGTCAATCCCTTCGGGCATGATCTCGTCGCTTTTTTTAACCTTACCATTAATCCGATAGTAATCGCCGTCATGGAATAAATCTTGTGTCCCTTCTGGAGGAACAAATGTCCCAATTGCAACATTTTTAGAGCTGTTTAGGAAGTCAAGTATTGCCCCCAACGATCCCAGCGAACTTATACCGGGATATTTTTTGGCAAGTTCCTCAATGATCATATCCTCTGCAATATCTTGAGGCAGATTTCCAAATTTTTGTTTTGTTTCATTCATGATACTGTCCCAAAGAGCTTTCAGACGGTTATCCTTGGACCATACTAAATCTGCAAAGATGGTTTCTGTATAAAAGACTCTTTCCTCACTTTCGTTAAAAATAGACCATCTAAATCTACCGTCTTCACATTTACACTTCCACCATTTGATGGAGTAGACATCCGCATAAGTATTTGTTGCCTGAGCCTGCCTTAAACCAAGAAAATCTGGTAAAAAAGGAGTTCTAAACAAATAAAGATTACAGGACATCGACTCCATCAAAATATCCCGACTTGTCCAACGCCCCGCCAAAGGCATATAATGACGATAATTGTAGTAAACGAGATCAAGGGTGTCGTCGTGGATTTCGGAGGAGAACCGGAAGGGGTTTTCGGAGAGGAGGTCGCGGTTGGTGACGCGGGTGGCGCGGGCGGTGCGGGTGACGGCGCCGAAGGGGGCGTAGTCGTAGTGGGCGGCGATGCCGTCCTGGAGGGCGTGGTAAAAAACCTCGGAGACGTTCTTGTTGCCGTCGTGGAAATAGTAGGCCGTTTCGCCTGAGGCAGGCTGGAAGACGAGCGGGCGCGTGGCGATGGACTCGGTGGGATCCCACACGAACTCGGTGCGGACGGCGTTGTCGTTGGCGGCGTTTAGCTGTTGGATGCAGAGGAAGTTGTCGTAGACAAAGCGGAAGTGCGTGGCGACCTGCCCGGCGCGGGTCTCGCAATACTCCACGCGGCGGCCAAGGCGGTCAAAGGCCATCGTGATGACCGTGTCGCCCTGCGTCCAGCGGACGGGTCGATTCTCGGCGTTGTAGACAACCGACCAAACGCCGGTCTCGGTCTTGATGAGCGTTTGGTTGCCGTCGGCGTCGTACTCCGGCACGAAGTCGTCAATGGCGGTGTATTGGTTGAGATTGTTGGCGACGTAGGTTTTGCCCTCGGCGGCGGTGCGGTTGCCAATGTCGTCGTAGGCATAGGTCTGGTTTTGGCCAAAGATGAGTTCGTCACGGACATTGTAGCCGTAGTGCTGCGTCTCATTCGCGTCGGCCATCATGGATCCGGATTTGCCAATCTCGGTGCGACGGCCGATGAGGTCGTTGACGTAGTCGTACTGCGAAGCGACGGCGCCGTTAATGGTGTTGGTCACGCGGGCGAGGAGGTCGCGTTTGGGTTCGTATTCCCACGCGGCGGTCGCGCCGTTGGGATAGGTGAGTCGGGACTTCAGGTGCGAGCCGGGGAGATACTCCCACGCGAAGTTGCCCATCGTGGCGAGACGTCCCGTGGCGAGATCGTAGGCGAAGGTGGCCTTGCGCTCATTGTCCACGCTGTAGCCCACGTTTCGGCCGAAGGTGTCGTAATGGCGGGTGAGGGTCTTGGCGTAAAGGCCCGAAACTTGCTCAGAGAGGAGTTGGCCGAAGGCGTCGTAGGTAAAGGTGGTGGTGCCGGCGGCGTCGGTGGCGGAGGTTTGGCGGCCCATTGCGTCGTAGGCGTAGGCGATGTCGGGGGTGGCGTCGGCGTAGTCGATGGCGAGAAGTTGGCTCCAGTCGTCGTAAGTATAAGTGGTGACGATGCCGCGGGCGTTGGTGCGGGTGACGAGGCGGCCGTCGTCGGTGTAGGTGTAAGTAAGGCCTTTGCCATCGGCGTAGGTCTTGGAAAGGAGAACGCCGGAAGCTTCGTCGTACGTCCACGTGGTGGTGTCGCCCACGCCGGAGGCCTCGTCGCGGTAGGTAGTCATGGCCGTCTTGTTACCGAAGAGGTCGTAGGCGTAGCGCACGGGATAGGTGGCGCCACCTTCGTAGGTCTTGTTGCCCCGCAGGTCGTATTCGTAGACCGTCACGTTGCCGAGGGCGTTGGTGACGGCGACGGTTTGGCCCATCACGTCGTAACCGTAGGACGAGACGGCTCCAACAGCGTCGGTGGCGGAGACAAGATTGTTCTTCGCGTCGTAAGCGTAAACGGTGCGGTTGTTGCGGCCATCGATGGCGGCCACGCGACGGTCGAGCGCATCGTACTCAAAGCGATTGGTCACACACGCCGTATCCACCGTTTCCACCAACTGGCCGAAGACGTAGGTCTCGATGTTTGGATTGGTGCAGAAGGGCAACAGGGTGGTGCGCTGGGTGTCATTCCCAGAGATATACGTCTCGTTGCCGCGAATGTCCACAGTGATTTGGTTGAAGGTATTGGTGACGGAGAGACCGGAGCGTTGGGCGTAGGCGGTCTGCGTCAGAGGCGTGATGTCCGCGTCGGAGCACGACTGCACGGCGGTTTGTTTCTGCCACACGTTACCATCGCGCAAAAGATACTCTGTTTCACTCTGCTGTTTGCGCCACTCTTCGCCGACGGCCTGTGTGAGGGCGACCTGCTCTCCCGTGGCGGCGTAGGCGAAAGTCTGCGTCGGCTGGCCCATCGTGCTGATTTGGCTTGTACGCCCGTAACCGTCGTAGGCCGCCAGCGTCTCCAACGTGGCGCCGTTCGCACCAGAGCGGGTCTGGCGCACAGACTGCCCCAGCAGGTTTTGCTCCGTCTGTTGCCAACGCGCTCCCGTGGCGACGCGCTCCCACAGGGGGCCGTAGGCAAAGACCTGCGGCTGGACGGCGGTGCCGGAGAGTTCGAGAAGGCGGCCGAGCGCGTCCGTCTTGCGGGTCTGCGTGGCCCCATTGGGCAGGGTGGTGGTGACGGTGTTGCTGTCGAGGCTGTAGGCGGTCTGCGTGACGCCGCCCCGCACGTCGGTTTGGGAGATGACTTGCCCAAAGACGTCGTAAGCGGTCGTCTCGGGGTTGAGGCCGTCCTGCCACGTCTTCACCACACGACCAAGAAGATCGTACTCAAAATGCGTGGTGCAAGGGAGCGGGGCGAGTTTGGTCTCGGCGATGAGGCGGCCCTCATCGTCGTAGGTGTAGGTGAAGCGGGTGCCGTCAGGGAGCGTCATGGAGGACTTGCCGCAGCAGCTCCCGCCCCAAACGGTCGTCGTCACGCGCCCCGCGAAGTCGGTTTCCTTGACAAGGTTCCCGCTGATATCATACTCATAAGTGATACGGTCGATGAGATGCCACGCGCCATCGATGAAGGCCTCCTGATTGCGCTCCACCACATTGCCGAGGCGGTCATAGACAACCGAGCTCCGCGTGGTCTTGCCCGAGACCGGCTCGGGCGCCTGCTCGTGCAGCGCCGTCACCGTCTCAACCCAACGCTCATCCTCCACGCGATAGTCATACACCCGGAGCGACCCGTCCTCGTCGCGCACCGAGGCCAGCCGTCCCGCGTAAAAGGGGCGCGCGTCGTCCGGCGCGTACCACGTCTTCACGGTGCGCAGGGCGCCCGCCGCGCCGTAGGCCGCCCCCGCCGTGGCGGCCCGCTCCACGATCTCCTGCGTCGGCGAATAGACAAAGTACGTCCGCGCGACCTCGACCATCGCTTCCGTCTCGGGGTCTTTCTCGTACCTCACCTCGCACCGCGGGCGGTCATCGCTCACCACCGCGGCCACGCCCGCGTGTTCGCCAAGGATGTCCGATGCGTCCACGGGGGCATAGGAATAGACCGTATCGTGTCCGACGGCGGCATTCGTCTCTTTGGTCAGGCGACCTTTGGCATCATAGTCGTAGACAAAGCGGTTCCCGCGCCAATCGCGCTTCTCCTTGATTTTCCCTTTGCTTTCGCCGGAGAGGAAATAATCCCACTCCGTGACGCGCTTCCCGCTCGCATCCGTTCCCAGCGTCTCCTTGACGGCCACCGCGCCGACACTCCACCCGAAGTCCTGGAAGTAGAAGGCCTTCTGCGAATAGATCGTCTGCCCGTCGGCGCTTTTCTTGACGGCCACCTGCATGCCGTCGTCATCGTCGCCGGAATAAAAGGACTTCTCCTCAACCAAACCGTTGGGGCGCGTCAATGTCCAATCCTCCACATCGGGGACATAACGATACGTGTATGTCTTAGGATCGCCATTTCCCTTGCGTTGCGTCGCCAGGAGCAGATGGGCGTCATCGCCGCCGCGCTCAATCCGCCACGTTTCCACCGGCGTCACCTCCGGGATCACATAGAGCCCCTCGGCCATTTCCGGCTTCTGGGCGAAAGGATAGACGGAGATGGTGTAGGTGTGGTCATCCTCCATCACGATGTCCGCCAACCGCGTCGCCGTCAGGATTTGCCACAAGAGCCCATTGGGCGCACGCACCACGTCAATCCCAAAATCCTCCGCAGTGATCACGCGCCCACGCGCGTCCGTGAAAGAGACCAAGTCCCCGAATTTCCCCGTGATGTCCGTGGCGTAAAAACGCCACACCGTCCCATCCCCCGGGTAAAGGTCGTAATAGGCCGGGTCCTCCGTTGTCGCCCACCCCTCCGCGTCCACCATCTGCAACCGCTCCGTGCGGATGGCCGTGCTGGCCGCCACCATCGTCGCCAGAGACTCCCCGTCCCCGAAGCGGAAATGCAGGCGCGCCCCCAGTTCGTTGCAAAAGACCACCTCGCGCGGCACGTTTTTGTTCGTTCTGTCGCCGCCGACATGGGAGAAGGTGTACTCCATTACGAAGCTCAGCGTCTCCGGCGTGAAGATCGCCGGCGAGGCCTCTGTCTCAAACACCTTCAGCCAACACCGCCGCCGATCCGACAACACCGACGTCCGCCCCAGGTCGATCTGGATATGCACGCACCCGTTCGATGCCCCGTCCTCGGGACACTTCTCGCACGTCGAGGCGCTGTTCTGCCCCTCATCCAACTTGCACGGCGGGTTGCGCATCATCCCCGCCCACGCCCCTCCCGTCAGGAGGGACGCCGCAACGACAAACAACCATCCACTTCTCATCGCACTGCCTCGATATGACACGGCCAACGCCGCAACCCAGATTCACTCCTAGTATACCCCTTCCGCCCCCGCCTGTCCACCACAATCCGCGCCTGAGCCGCCCACGCTGCGATTGCGCCGAAGGAAGGGCGGTTCCACCTCCTGCGCACAGGCCACCCAAAAGCCTCCGACGCCTCCCTCCGCAACCCTACCCAAAGCGCAGGGGCGGCGACCTTCCCCCGCCGTCTCTGGGGGCGGGAGACGGCGCACCTCGGGGCGAGGTACGGCGCGATCCAAGAAACGAGGCCCGCAATCTCGTTTCCCGCCCCGGTCGAAAGGCCGGGGTTTGCCGTGAGGGGTCTCCGCGCCCCTTCCTTTATATATGGATAAGGATGGGCGCGCGGAAGAGGGCGGCGGCCCCTTCCGTTGTTCGGGGGCGGGGCGTTGGCGTTGGGGCTTGGCCGGTTGTTCTTTTCCCTTGCGGTCTGGGGGCCGATGTGCTACTTTATCGACGTATGCTTGAGTCAGCAAAGAGGATTTGTATGCGTGAGGCATGGCTGGCGCACGCGGCGCGACGAATCGCCGTGTGCGTGATAGGTGTCGTTTCGGCAATGTGTTATATTGGGTGCGACAAGGCCTCCGAGGATCCTTACGCGGAGCTGGACGCCAAGTTCCCCGAGGGGCGGCCTGGCTTGGCGGACGCGCGAACCCGCGCGCAGGATCCCGCCTACGTCGAAAAAATCGAGACCGGCGCGCAGCGTTTCGTCTCCCTCCGCGAGGCGGCCGAGAAGGCGCAGGCCGAGGCGGACAAGTTCCGCGGCATCGTCCGCGAGGCGCTCGCCAAACGCATGAAGGAAGAGCCGCCCGAGGCGATCCTGGAGGCCGAGCTCGCGAAGAACGCCCATTACCAGACCCTTGCCAAGGCCGCCGCCGAGGCCCAGGCCGCCGCCGAGGCCCAGCGCCAGGCCAACATGAAGGCCATCCGCGACCGGATGCACGCCGGCGCGCGGGCCTATGACGATCTCCGCGCCAAGGCCGACGCCGAGGCGCGCGCCGCGGGCCTCCCCGTCCGCCAAGACGTCGCGGCCGCCCCGACCGCCCCGGCGGCGTCGCGGCCCCCCGCCGCCCAATCCAAGCCCCAGGCGCCGGCGGCGGCGCCGACGGTGCGCGAGCTGTCCGAGGCCACGGGCAAACCCGTGGCCCCGGCCGAGGGCGAGGCCGCCCATTAACCCACTTCAAAAAGAGAACCCTCCCCACGAGGCAAACGGTATGAAGACTAGACAACTGTTCCTGATCGCGATCAGCGCGGCGCTGGGCCTGTTCGGTGTGGGCCCGGCGTGGGCCCAGCAGGGCGACTCCACGCACTTGGCGAACTATATCCGAATCGAGTCGATCACCAAGTCGGCCGCGGATTTGCTGAGCCTGCCATTGCCCGCCGGCACGAAGATCTACTTCGACGTGCGGCTGACGGACACGGCCAGCGCGGCGGAGAGATGGGAGTTCGTCGGGAACAGCATCAATACGTCGAATATGGGTACGCGACCCTATTTGATGTTGAACGTCCCTCTGCGAGGTGAGAGCGACAAGGGCATCGCAGGCCTCTCCGGCTCGGCCGTGGCGACCGATGAGGCTCAGACCGAGATTACCAACACCGCCGCGGCCTTCTACGTGGGGCAGGGCGCCAACGCGCAGACGCTGCGCTTCGCCTACACCGTGCGTCCCGGCGACATGACCGAGGCGATCACCTGGGAGCGCGGCACGGACGGCGACCCGCGCTTCGGCGGCAACATCGGCGCAATCCAGCTGACCTACCGCGACGCCAACGGCGCCAGCCCGAACCAGCCCACCGTCCTTCTGATGGAGAGCGTGCTGAAGGGGGCCTCCGGCGCCGTCGCGGAGGACACGGCCAACGTCTGGCCCGTCAACGGCTATGTCTTCACCGTCGGCGACGGCGGGGACGACATGAACACGGGCGCCTTCTATCAGGGCTTGGTGCCGGTGACCATCTCCACCACCGGCAACGCCGCCGTCTCCACCTTCACCAACAGCTCCCTCGCCTCGCAGTTCGGCCTCTGGGTGGAGGTCTATGACGAGGACACCGACTCGTGGAAGCACGTGCCCGCCGGCATCACCCGCATGACCAGCGAGGCCGCCACCATCACCCAGGGTGCCTTTGGCACCGACCCGTCCGACGCGTTCAACTCGCTTTACTTTGGGCGTACCAACGGCCCCACCGATTCGAGCGCCGAGACGTTCACGTCCCAGAAGTTCTTCGTCAACGTCCCCGCCTCCATCCCGGCGGACAGCACCATCCGCCTCTGCTATGGCGTCCGCAAGGACAACGCCACCACGCAGACGACCTTCGCCACGCAGGAGTTCACCCTCCAGGAGACGCCCTTCGTGACCGCCGCCGCCCTGCTGGGCGATTACTCCGTCACCTGCGCCGACCTTGAGGCCGGCCAGTTCACCCTGCCCAGCTCCGGCCTCGTCGACGACACGCTCAACGGCGCCTCCGTCAACGGCGGCACCATCAACGCCGGCGCCGGCGAGACCACCGTCCTCCAAATCCGCAAATCCGGCATCGACGGGTTGGCCAACTACGGCACGCTCTACGCGGCCATCGAGCAGATCTCCGTGGCCAACGGCGCGCTCGCCACGTTCGCCCGGCGCTATGTGCCGATGAACCCGGATCCCGCCGCCGAGACCTACACCGTCAATCTCAGCATCGGCGAATCCGCCGCCAACGGCGAGACCTATTACCGCATCTGGGTCCCGCAGCTCGAAACGCTCACCGGCGGCACCGGCTCCGTCGACAACCCTTATTATCTGAAGGTCGTCTCCTCGCCCAAGCGCGAGACCATCACCTTCGTGCCCGGGGAGACCGGCACGCTGGGCCTGGAATATTACCAGCCGCTCCCCACCACCGAGGATGGCGCCACCGGGCAATCCTCCTTCCTGGAATACACGCTGACCGTGGCCTCCGCCGAGCCGAGCACCCGCTATTTCCTCATCTATCCGGTCGACCGCACCGGCGCCATCCGCATCGACCCCGCCGCCACCTTCGTGGGGCGCACCGACAGCGCGGGCCAGCCGGTGAACGCCTTTGAGGCCATCTCGCAGTATGTGGTGCTCCAGAACCAGGCCGGCAGCATCGTGAACAGCGCCACCGCGCAGCTGGTCGTGACCCTCCCCGCCAACCAGACCTCCGCCACCTTCTACGTGGCCCTACGCAACGACTATCCCGAGAATTACCTCAACGGCGAGGTGACCGTGACCGGGCAGATCGACCCCGTCGAGCTCCAAGGCGTCACGTTCGTGGCCAAGGGCTGCAACTCCGCCGGCACCATCACGGGCACCAACGACGAATGCACCACCGTCGTCGCGCCCTTCGTCCAGAACCGCGCGCCCACCTTCACCGCCAACAGCGCGCCGACCACCGGCGCCACCGGCACCCGCCTCACCTTCACCTACAGCGTGGCGGACGTGGCCTCCGATTACTTGATCGCCCAGCTCAACTTCGGCGACGGCAACATCGAATCCCGCCTCTATGTGGACGAGGAGGCGATGATCGACCTGATGGGGCAGGACGCGTGGGCCTCCGAGCGCGCCCTCATCCTCAGCCAGTACGGCATCACCGACGCGGTCGGCGACGTCACGGCCGGCGGCTCGGGCGTCTACCCGCGCTCGGCCTTCGGCGCTGAGTCCATGACCTTCTTCCACACCTACAACTCCGGCAGCAACCCCTCGTGGGTGATGACGGTCACGGACTCCTCCCGCCAGCAGACCTCCGTCAGCGGGCAGATCTCCCTGACCACCTCCCAGCGCTTCACCTTCTACACGCTCTACGATTCCACCATCCCCGGCACGGGCTATGTCCTCTGGGACAACTCCACCAGCGACGACCCCATCGACGCCGGGTGGTCCTTCGCCGAGAGCTACACCTACAACGCCCTCACCAAGGACGGCGGCACCTCGGTCTTCGTCACCGCCTATCCCTTCTCCGCCGGCGACGAGACCCCGGCCGGCTACTATGAGGTCAGCGACACCCACGACTCCTTCTTCTATAAGTGGGCCGCCGACAACCAGGACTACGCCAACCTGCTCCCGACGGGCTCGGCGCTCTACGACCCCTCCCTCTCGATCAACCGCGCGTTCGTCGCCGGCGGCGGCGAGGCGCAGTCCTCCGCCGATTGGCAGGACATCACCCTGCGCGCCATCTTCGTGGCCGAGTATCTCCCCGGCGACGCTTATCAGTCCTTCACCCGCAGCCGCACCGCGCCTTACCTCTATAACCTCGGCGACTACAACCAGGACGGCGTCCCCGACGGCTGGCTCCTGAGCGCCGGCGGTGACAGCGACGGCACGCGCGCGCTCATCGAGGGCTCCTCCCAGGCCAACACCGCCGCGACGGACGACAAGCTGCCCAGCCCCGGCTGGGGCGGCGGCGACGCGGCCTACCGCTTCGGCGCCTCCGACGGCCGCTTGGGCTACTCCGACCCCAACGGCCCCTCCGCCGCCACCGGCGCCGCCTTCGGCTACCGTCTCCGCGCCCGCGGCCGCGACGAGGCCCTGAACGCCGCCGACGGCCAAGGCGCCTGGCTCTCCAACCCGCAGTGGGTCGCCCTCATCCGCCCCGAGCAGGCCAAGGGCGTCGTCCGCGTCGGCGATCTCGCCAACGGCGTCCTCACGCCCGCTTGGACCCAGGTCCGCCTGAACACCTCCGGGCAATCCGCGCAGGGCGTCACCATCGCCTTCACCGCCGCCAACCGCGTCCCCTACAGCACGGCCGCCGGCGACGGCGACTGGAAGTACGTCGTCGATGCCGACGGCTACGCCATCGACGGCGACAACGCGCGCTATCAGGCCAACCGCCTGATGGTCAACACCAACCCGGACAGCGCCGACTATGAGGCCTTCCGCCTCACCTACGACGCCTGGGGCTACACCATCGACGGCGCGTGGGACGCCGAGGAGTCCGAGCAGGGCACCGGCGGCGCCTCCTTCCCCTTCGCCACGGCCCAGGAATCCCAGGACGTCATGAACGGCAACGTCGACGCTTGGACCGGCGGCGTCCGGAACGGGAGGTTCTACTTCGTGGACGCCCGCGCCGTCGCCGGCATGCTCATCGACGAGCCCTTCCTCACCGACGAGGCCCATCTCACCGACGACTGCCTGGATCCGCGCAAGACCAGCTGGCTCTCTCGCTTCTCCAGCCTGGAATCCGCCGACCAGGACCGGGACGGCCTCAACAACGGCCTGGAGTACTTCTTCTGGTACTATGCCAGCCGCATCGCCTATGGCTCCGTCTTCACCGCCACGGTCGACGGCGTCCAGCGCCAGCAGCTGAACACCGCGCTCTGGCCGGCCATCGACCTGCGCCGCCGCACCGGCGCCAACTCCGGCGACGCCTTCACCATGGGCCGCCGCTATCGCAACGCCTATAACCCCGACGCCTCCTCCAACTCCTTCTATGCGGCGAATGGCGGGGCCGGCAACGCCTCCGCCGGGCGCGGCAACTACTGGGAGCCCATCCCCGTCGCCGAAATCCTGGCCGCCTTCCACCCGTTCGTCGCCGGCGACCCCAACGCGGATCCCGACAATGACGGCCTGACCATCCGCGAGGAGCTCGCCATCGGCACGAACCCCATCGACTGCGACACGGACAACGACTGGATGCCCGATGGCTGGGAGACCGCGTTCGAGCTTGACCCGCTGAACCTCAACCCGCTCAACAACCCCCGGAACGACAACGACGCCGAGCAGAACCCCGACTACGACTATTTCGCCACCGCGCAGGTCGTCCCCTATCCCGACTATCACCACCTCTTCAAGGTGGATTCCTTCGGCGCCGGCGTGACGGTGCCGGCCGGGGAGAGCGCCTACTACGATTATGAGGGCGACGCCTTCTATACCGTGGCCTCGGACGCCGACCTCTCCAACCTCAAGGTCGCCGGCGGGGTCGAGGATCCCGACCGCGTCTACACGTATGTCACCGCGCTCAACGCCGACCTCGACGACGTCGCCGCCTGGGCTTCCGACGAGGCCATCTTCTTGGAGATGGCCGCCCAGCCCATCCGTATCCGCGACTTCGCGGTCTATCAGGCCTTTGGCTTCAACCCGATGACCGGCTGGGGCGTGCCGACCTCCAACATCCCCAGCACCGAGAAGTACTCCGGCTTCGTCGCCGTGAACACGGCGGACTTCGTGAGCCGCGAAGAGTTCAACTCGGCGGTGACCCGCGCCAACGGCGGGAACATCGACAGCGTGATCAGCGTCTCCTCGAGCCCCGTCAGCGCCGACACCAACAGCGACGGCATCCCGGATGGCTGGGCCGCCTACGTCGGCCTGCGCCCGCAGACCCTCAACGACCGCCCCCAGGACGGCGCGCGCGACCACGACGCCGACGGCCTGACCGCCGCGCGTGAGTTCCAGTGCCGCCTCGCCAACCTTGTCGGCACCGCCCCCAACCACAACTGGCCCGCCTCCCTCATCAACACCATCCACGACCCCGGCGTCGCCGGCAACTGGGCCAACAAGCTTTATCCCACCGACCCCTGGAACATGGACACGGACTTGGACGGTGTCTATGACGGCTCCGAGGGCTCGTCGGCCTACCTCTACGGCACCCCGAGCGACAGCTCGTGGGTCGGCGGCGGCTGCAACCCCACCAGCATCGACACCGACAGCGACGGCATGACCGACGGGTGGGAGTTCCGCTACGGCATCGCCTCCACCGTCAGCGCCACCCTGCCCGAGGAGGACGCCGAGATCCCCGAGGAGGATCGTCCCTCCTACGACACCACCGGCGACGGCCAGTACATCATCCCCTCCGGCGCGCCCGACCCCACCACCGCCTCCGATTGGGGCCGCGACTATGACCGCGACGGCCTGCCCAACTACCAGGAGTACCTCACGGGCATCCTCCGCCACCTCCGCTATGACCTCGGCCCCGACGCCGCCCGTCTCTACAAGGACGACTTGGGGCAGTTGGCCTCGAGCGACGTCAGCTCCCTGGGCATGGCGTGGAGCCGCCTCCCTGACGTCTACTCTATCTTGGAGGACATGGCCAACCCCTCCGAGACCTATTCCGTGGACTATGCCTTCTACGCGCCCGCGAACGACGGCGCCGACCCCGAGCCCATCACGGTCGACCCGCTGCTTCAGGCGCTCGCCTCCAGCGGCACGCGGGTGGCGGATTCCTCCGTGTTCGACCTCGTGACGGCGCAGGGCTCGCTCTCCACCCCCGGCATCGTCGCCGCCTTCAACCGCCTCTGGAACACCTCCATCATCTTCCCCACCGAGGCGCAGACCGGCGATTACGCCCTGAACGTCATCCCCGCCTCCCTCTTCGACGTCGTGCCCGGCGACGACCCGGACGACGCGCCCGTCCTGCGCTATTCCGACGCCTACCTGGCCTATCAGGCCGTGAAGCGCCTGCAGACCGCCATCGTCGAGTTGGACGCCGCCTATCAGCGCCTCATCACCAACGCGGTGACGGAAGGGCCCAACCCCATGGTCGCCGTCTACACCGACCAGGCGCTCTGCACGCGGCAGGTCTTGGCGCAGATGTGGCGCGTCGACGCGCTGCTGGATCGCCTGGGCGACCTCTCCGCCAACCTCCAGCCCGTGGTGCGCGATCTCGTCTCCAGCCAGACCCCCAACCTCTGGGCGGCCCGCAAGAACCAGATGCTCAAGTTCATGGCCGAGGAGCTGTTCATCACCGCGGACGAGGCGTACGCCGCGATGGCCGCGATCGGCGCCGGCGCCGACGGCGACGTGAACTACTCCGGCACCGACCCCATGGTCGCCGATGCCGAGGCGGCCCAGGAAACCGAGTATGAGGCCTACGAGGCCGCCGTCACGGACGACGCCTCCACCAACCCCCTCATCTGGAACCAGTACCGCGCCGCCCTCCGCGGCTACAACGGCGGCATCCGCATCGACGGCTCCCGCTCCTATCTCGCGCCGATCGGCTATCACTTCCAGATCCGCCCCTTCCTCTCCTTTGTCAACGACGGCACGGCCGTCCAAGGGCGTCAGGGACTCAGCGAGTTGGTGCTCGGCGTCCCCGCGCTGAATTGGACCGGCTCCCGCAGCATCGGCCCCGCCCTGCCGCAGGTGACCACCGATCGTGATTCCTTCATGACCACCAGCCCGCTCGCCGCGGACACGGACGTCGACGGCATGGACGACTATTGGGAAGTCTTCCACGGCCTCAACCCGCTTTTGGGCGACTACGTGAACGGCGCCGGCTCGAACGGCGATTCCACCCAGCGCAACAACTACACGGTGGACAAGGTCGCCACGATCTATTCCAACATGGGCACCCTGAGCAGCGGCAGCACGACCTCCATCGGCCTGATCGCCGCCGACGGCTCCGCCGTCTGGGGCACCGCCCTCTCGCCCACCGGCTACAACGCCTTCGGCAACCCCGCGCTCGCCAGCGGGTCCGTCACCGGCTATGACTACTATTCGTATCCGTGGCTGACTGGCGTGCCTTTCGCCGACCCCGACGGCGACAGCCAGCTGAACAGCGAGGAGGGGATCAACCCCGCCAACACGGCCCAGGCCTACGGCACCGACCCCTCGCCGCTCTGGATGACCGACCCCTCCAACCTCAACTCCTTCGTCGCCCGCTTCTATGCGCGCCTCAACGCCAACGCGGCCGAGCCGGTGCCCATGGACGACGACTTCTTTGAGGGGTTGACCGTCAGCCCGGCCCTCTACCGTCCCACCACGGGCTTCTCCTACGTGGTCCGGATCATCCCCACCGTCTCCCCCGGCGTCACCGAGTCGGTCCTGCCCTATGAGATCAACGAGGGCTTCGACACCGACGGCGACGGCATCGCCGACCTGACCGAGCTCACCCACACGACGCTCTTCAGCGGCGACCCGCAGACCCTGCGCACCCCCGAGCGTCAGCAATCCGCCTACTTCGGCGGCCGCGGCGCCATGCAGTCCCTCGCCGACACCCAGTTCGGCCCGATGGCCCTCCACACCTTCACCATCGAGCTGTGGGTGCGCCCCGACGCCGAGCAGGGTTCCGACGAGGTGATCTTGGTGGATCGCCCGTGGCGCTTCAGCGAGGAATCCGACTACAGCCTCGCCTCCGTGCGCCACAACTTCCGCGTGGGTCTGCGCAAGGCCGCCGACGGCGCCTTCACGCCCTTCGCCAACTACACCAGCAGCGGCACGGTCACCTCCGGCGGCGCCGGCGACGTGCCCGAGGCCTCGCCCACCGTCACCGCCGGCACCACCATCGGCGCCGAGGAATGGACGCACCTGGCCGTGGTCTATGACGGCACGCGCCTCTCTATCTACGTCAACGGCTCGGAGAACGGCTCGGTCAACTCCGCCCTCATCCCCGCCAACGGCGTCATCTCCGTCAAGAATGACGGGGTGGACGAGGTTCAGCGCTTCTCCTACCGCCAGGCCCCCCTCATGGTCGGCGCCGAGCCCGCCGACGGTTGGTTCGCCTCGCTTGGCGTCGAGGACGACCGCGACTTCACCGAGATCTTCCGCAACACCTTCCGCGGCTACATCGATGAGCTCCGCATCTGGAACGGCGTCCGCACCGCCTCGCAGATCGCCTCCAACCGCGAGCGCACGCTCACCCAGAGCGAGCTCTTGGCCCAGCGCGTCTCGATCTTCACCACCCGCCTGAACGGCGAGGGCTACTATGAGCCCGACATCCCCGCCGAGCTCTTGGCGATGTACACCTTCAACGACCTCTTGGGCGGCTCCCGCACCCAGAGCGGCGTGGACGAGGAGACCGGCGAGCCGATCTACACGATCGACGAGATGCCGTGGGAGACCTATCCCGGCGAGAAGCTGATCGGCGACGCCTACGTCCCCGGCTCCTTCCTCTTCCGCCGGCGCGGCCTCGAGACCACCCGCCTGGCCAACCTCCCCTACCTCCGCTCCGCCACGGCCCTGCCCTCCGAGGATGAGCTCTTCACCTCCTACTACGAGACCCAGGTCGCCGAGGCCCTGCGCAGCCTCAAGTACACCGAGCACGAGTTCGTGCCGATGGCCCACAGCTTCGTGGCGCACCTGCCGGTGGCGGACGTCGAGCGCCGCTATCCCAACCTCCTCGTGCCCCTGAACACGGTCAGCGGCTCGCCCGCGCTGCGCCTCCCCAGCGGCTCGGCCGCGAACCTCAAGCCCGCCGACAGCGTCTACTGGACGCCGCACGGCGCGGGCGTGGTCTCCAACGCCACCTCGACCCTCAACGTCAAGACCGAGGGCAATCCCTATGGCTATGGCTACACCTCGACCATCGCCTTCGACGTGCCCAGCCATACCACCCGCAGCGGCTACTCCACCTATGTCTCGCCCGACCTGCTGCTCTATGGCGACGCCTACGCGCGCTACATCGAGGCCGGCTGGGACGACTCGCCCTCCACCGACCCCTCCGCGGGCGGGAACGAGGACGACAAGCCCGGCGCCGGCGACGGCGAGAGCGGCCTTGACTGGTTCGAGCACTTCGGCGACGACACGGTCTCCGACGGCCTCGGCGAGAAGGAGCACTCCAACGGCAGCAACTGGCTGGAGGACAACGTCGCCCTCGGCCAGACCAAGGACACCGACGGCGACCTCATGCCCAACTGGTGGGAGAACTACTATGGGCTCGATCCCGAGGATCCCACGGGCGTCAACGGCCCCCACGGCGACCCCGACGGCGACTACCTGACCAACTACGCCGAGTATCTCGCCAGCTCCGACCCCAGCGTCTACTCCACCGCCGGCAACGGCGTGCCCGACTACCACATCCCGATCTGGGCCCGCCGCGGCCGTCCCACCTTCGGCCTCCTCTACACCGACAATGACTTCATGGAAGACCATTGGGAAGCCTCCAACCGCGTGGAGACCCTCTCCGTGGACACCCATGACGCCCAGCAGGATTCCGACAACGACGGCTGGAGCAACTGGGCCGAGGCCCGCGCCAACTTCCGCGCCGGCAACCACTCCACCGACCCGAACCGGGGCTCCAGCGCCTCGCAGACCGGCGCGGTCGTCCGCGAGCATCCCACCCCGGCCTTCCGCCTGACGGTGGACTACTTCGGCGACCAGAACGTCTACACCAACGCGACCGCCGAGTCGTCCATCGTGGTGCACGCCTACTCCGCCACCAACAACAACTCCGCGCCGGACGCCACCTTCGAGCTGCCGCTCGCGGTGGATGCCAGCAGCGAGGGCACCCTCAACACCCTCTCCCAGCAGATCGGCAACTGGCGCCTGGGCGTCACCTCCGGCTACCTCCACATGGGCAACATCGTCCCCGGCTCCTTCCGCCTCCGCTACACGCGGTACATCACCAACGTCGCGGACGACGGCTCCGAGGCGCAGGAGACGGTCTACTTCGACGTCTTGGGCGACACGGCCTCCTCCGGCGGCGTCTCCACGCTCTACGCCCTGGTCCCCGTCACTTACATCGGCGAGGACGGCACCCTCGTCGGCGACGGCTATACGCGCGTGGAGGTCGGCACCATCAACTATGGCACCGGCTACTACACCATGACCTTCGCCGCCGACGACCCCAACTATGATTGGACCTCCGGAGGCTACGCCGAGACCTCCCAAGGCATCCTCACCTTCCGCCGTGAGGAGTTCGTGGGCGAGGTCAGCTACCGCTACGCCATCGAGCCCGGCCAGACCAACACCTTCACCTTGGTCACCCCCAGCTCCGGCTACATCCGCGAGGGCGTCAACAACTTCTACGTCTTCGCCGACCTGGACGGCGACGGCGTCTGGGATTCGGGCGAGCCCGCCGGCATCCCCGACCAGCACGACGTGGACTTCGGCTTCGACCAGGTGAACCGCACCCTCCACGTCACCCTCACCGAGGTGGCGCCCCCCGGCTCCGTCCGCTTCGACGTCGGCTCCATCCTCACCACGCTGAAGAACGAGCTCGGTGCGATCGAGGGCTCCGACGGCAACGAGTCCTCCACGATCCCCAACCCGGTCACCGGCGGTTACCTGAAGCCCTCCAACTTCTCGCTCATCTTCGACGGCACGCCCTACATCCTGAAGCTTGCCCAGCATGAGCTCATCGGCGGGAGCGAGGAGACCTCCGTGCCCGGCACCGTGGTCTTCTCCAAGACCTACAACGTCCAAAAGCCCTACCTCTCCGAGGACGAGATCTTCGCCGACCGCCCCGAGGGCCTGCCCCACGCCGGCTCCGACCGCCTCATCGCGGCCTCCTACCTCGTCTACCTCATCCCCGAGAACCAGGACGGCAACGGCACGGACGGCTGGGACGAGTACGCGATCGGCGTGGTGACGAACTACGTCGGGCGCATGGACAATGACAGCACCGAGCTGGTCAGCCCCGTCGGCGGCGCCGTCCGCCACAACTCCGAGCTCACCTTCGAGTGGCTGAGCAACGTCCAGGTGCCCACCATCACCCTCTCCATCACCAAGACGGAGGATGCCCTCGGCAACACGGTCAGCCAGCGCGTCTACGAGCGTACCGTCCGCGGCGTCACGCCCTACGCCCAGGCCCGCGGCAACGGCGACGTCGTCCAGTACCGCTATCGCTACACGTTGCCGCGCGGCATCGGCGAGCTCAACGCCGACGGCACCGCCCTCTTCGGCGACGGCCTCTATTCCTACACGCTGACGCTCAACCCCTACAACGGCGACAGCCGCACCTTCACCAGCTCCTTCCGCCTCCAGCTCCGTGCCTCCGGCGACAAGGCGCTAGCGGAGACGATCAACGCGAAGGGCGAGCCCGTCGTGCCCTCCTTCGGCACCCAGGACTCCTACTACCTGCGCGCCCGCATCAACTATGCCGGCGTCCTCAAGGACACGGCGGACTTTGACGGCGGCAACGGCAAGCTGGTGGTCGAGGCCCATTACTCCGGCTCCTTCAACGGCGACCCCATCGCCTCCACCTCCGACCTGCTCTGCTATGACGACGAGAGCGCCGAGACGGCCGCCCTCAACCGCACCGTCACGATGAGCAAGACCGCGACCTACGGGAAGAAACTCTCCCCCGAGGACGAGGGCGAGACCCAGCTCTTCTGGGTCACCCAGTTCGCCGTCGAGCTCCGCGGCCTCCCCACCGACGACCCCGTCTACCTCGTCGCCTACCTGGATCTCAACCAGAACGGCAAGCGCGATGGCTGGGAGCCTTGGGGCTACCTCACGCAGGGCACCGAGTCCACCACCGGGTTCTACTTCGACCCGCGCGCCATCACCCCCGTGCGCACCGGCACCGCGTGGTCCGCCGAGTTCTACATCCAGGACGTCGACACCGACAACGACAAGCTCGCCGACGCCTGGGAGTGGAAGAACGCCGGTATGCCCACCGGTGACTTCTCCGAGTGGTGCAACGAGTTCGTCGGCACCGTCGCGGACCACACCGGCTCCGCCATCTGGACGAAGGACGTGAACGGCAAGCTCGCCCTCACCGCCTACGGCGCCCAGCTCTACGGCCTCAGCGTGGTCGACGGCCCCGACGCCAACGGCGCCGTGAAGGTCGACGGCATGCCCGAGGATCTCGAAGAGGCCCGCAGCCTCATGAACCTCCTCGGCGACGACACGGCCCTCTACCTCTTCGGCAAGGGTTATGAGAGTTTCGGCCTCACCGTCACCGGCGTCGACGTCACGCCCGAGGGCCAGGTCACCCTCACGTGGGATGTCACCGCCGCCACCGGCGTCCAGGACGGCGCCACCTACGACGTCACCGGCTACTTCTCCGGTGCCGCCTCCCACGCCATCTACGCCGTCTACGGCAAGGCCGACCTTGGCGACGCCACCTGGGTCAAGCTCGGCGACGTCGAAGCCTCCGGCGCCCTCACGCCCAGCCTGAACCTCGGCGCCGACGCCTGCGTCATCACCGGCGAGGACGGCACCCAGCGCAAGGCCACCTTCTTCAAGGTCATCTTCTCCGCGAAGAAGGACGCCGCGGCCACCCGCGACTGACCCACGCCCAACCAAAAACGCCCCCGGCCGCATGGCCGGGGGCGTTTTTCTTTTGTCCTTTCCGCCTTTCCGCCTTCCCGCCGCCCCGGCGGCTTTGGGCGGGGTGGGCGGGGCTTTCTTGGGGCTTGCGCCCCGCGCCCGCACGGGCTGGGGCCGTCAGACCGCGCGCGTGGGGTTGGGGGGCGTCCTCGCCGTCGGGAGGCGTTGCCGCCCGCCCTCCTCGCGCCCGCCGCGAGGGTTTGCGGCGTCCCTTGGGGAGGCGCGCGCCGCGATCCGGGGAGGCCCGCGCGAGCGCGCGCCGCTCCGGGCGGCTTTGGGGGTTGCTCGGCGGCTTTGGGGTAGGGTGGGGTGGGTCTCTTGGGGCTTACGCCCCGTGCCCGCGCGGACTGGGGCCGTCAGGGCGCGCGTGGGTTCGGGGGGCGTCTTCGCCGCCGGGAAGCGTGCCGCCCTCCCCGCGCCCGCCGTGTCGAAAGGCGCGCGGCGCGCCTTGGGGACGCGCCGCGCGTTTGCGTTTGGGGGTGGGGCGGCTCAGGGTTTACCCGGCGGCTCCGGGGGGAGGAAGGTGAGGCCGCGGGTGTCGGGGAAGAAGCAGGTGGCGGACCATTTCCAGCCGCCCTTGGGGAGTTTGATGAGGAGCTCGTTGCGGCCTTTGCGGAGGTGGACGCGCAGGGGCGGGCGGGCGAACCAGATTTCGTCGAGGAGGGGCTGCTCGACGGAGGCCGGGCCGGAGAGGCCGGGCTGGGCCCAGCGGGGCGGGGGGATCTCCTGGCCGTTGAGGAAGAGTTGGGCGCCTTTGGGGTTCCAGGCGCCTTGGGCGAGGGGCGGCTCGCGGCGGCGGCCCTCGGAGCGGGAGTAGTTCATGAAGTCGGCGTAGAGGGGGACGCGGCGCTCGGCGTCGCTCATGACGACCATGCCGAGCCAGACGCAGCCGGCCTTGCCGTCGGTAAGGTTGCTTTGGGGGTAGAAGAAGTGCTGGGGGAAGATGGTGCCTTGGGCGATGATGCGCTCGCCCCAGGGGAGGCTGGCGAAGGGGAGCGTCTCGGCGGTCTCGGCGAGGCGCCAGCGCAGGTCGGTCTGCTTCCAGTAGGGGAAGGGGCGGAGGGCGTGGAGGGGCTTGTGGGCGAGGAGGCGGCGCTCGAGGTCGGCGGCCTGGGCGAAGGCGGGGTCGCGGGGGTCGGGGAGGTTGCCGTAGAGATCCATGCGGTCGGCGGGTCGGCCGTTCCAGAAGCTGTCGGCGTAGAGGGCGATGGCGGGGAAGACGGGGTTCATGGCGAGGATGTCGCGCGGGTCGCCCGCGGCGTCGTCGTGCCAGACGGCGAAGATGGCGCCGAGGCGGTTGGCCTCGGGGCCGGTGGCGCAGGGCTGCTGGTAGGCGGCGGGGGCGAGGAGCTCGAGGGGGTCGACGTGGTTGATGTAGTAGCCGCTCTGGGAGTCGAAGTAGGGCTCGTCGCCGGAGCGCTTGACCTGGCGGCCCATCCAGTATTGGCGGACGAGGGGTTGGCTGAGGCCCTTGGGGTTCTGCCCGGGGCCCCAGGCGACGACGCGGAAGCCCTTGGCCTCGAGGAGGCGGACCCATTCGGCGAGCCAGGCGTCGGGGACGCGTTCGTTGGGGCCGACCTCGTCGGAGCCGATGTGGATGAAGGGGGTGACGGCGGGGTCGAGCAGGTCGGAATACTCGTCGAGCAGGTCGGCGACGATCTGGCGCATCTTCGGCGCGTCCATGCGCTTGACGCCGAAGGCGCGGCGGAGGCAGCGGGAGTGGCCGGGCACGTCGAACTCGGGCAGCACGGTGATGCCGAGGCTGTGGGCGTAGGCGATGAGGGCCTTGAACTCGGCCTGCGTGTAAAAGCCGTCGCTGCGGTCAAGGTTCTCCGGCGCCTGGAGGTTGGGGTGGCGGAAGGACTGGAGGCGCCAGCCGTGGTTGTCGGTGATGTGCCACTGGAAGAGGTTGAGCTTGTAGTCCGCCAAGACGGGCAGCTGGGCGCGGAGCTGGGCGACGGGCTGGAAGTTGCGCCCCGTGTCGTGCAGCATCCCGCGCCAGCGGAAGGTGGGCCAGTCGCGGATGCGGCAGGCGGGGGCGAGGCCGCCGCCGAGCTCGGCCAGCTGGCGGAGCGTGGCGCGCGCGTACCGGCGCCCCTCGGCGTCCGCCGCGCGGATGACGGCGCCCTGGGGGCCGACCTCCAGCTCATAGGCGCCGGGCTTGCCCGCGGGGGCGGCCTCCTCGCGCACCTGCGCCGCGTCGTAGGCCCATTCGCCCGCGCGGGGCTCGGCCTCCTTCGGGCGCGGCAGCAGTTCCTCCAACGGCCCCGCGCCGGCGACGGCGGCGGCCAGGGCGGCCCAAACGGCGAGGGGAAGGACGGGGCGGGTGTGCATGGGACTCACTCCTTGGTGGTGACACGGAAGGCGACGGTGCCTTGGGCGGCGGGTTTGTCGAGGCGGATGGCGTAGCGGCGCGGGGTGAGCGCCTGCCACTTGCGGCCCTGCGGGTTGGCGTCGAGGGTCGCCTCGGTGAGCGACCAGGGGGCGGAGGCGGCGACGCGCACCTCGAGCGTCTTGCCCTCGAAGGCCACGCGCAGGGTGTCGGGGCCGGTGCGTTCGCAGGTGCCCCAGGTGGTGAGGGCCGTCTCGAAGGGCTGCGGGGCGTCGAAGGCGAAGCGGTCCTCGACGGTGAGGGCGGCGCGTTCCCCGCGGCGCTCCCAGACGAAGCGGCGGGTGAGGGCCTTGAGGCCGGGGGCCTTGGGGTAGGCGGCGGCCAGGTCGAGCGTCAGGGTGTCGCGCGCGTCGGCGAAGGTCGCGTCGAGGACCTTGGCGGCGGCCTTGGAACCGGCGGCCTGGAGGGTCTCGGCGGGGCGGGGCACGGGGTGGCCGAAGGAGTTGAGCAGGGGGCTGTCGTAGCGGCGGCTGGAGAAGGTGCGCGCGGTGTAGGTCTCGCCGCCGAGGTCGCCGAGGAGGGGGACGCCGTCGCGGGCGACGAGGAAGGTGCCGCAGTCGTTGTGGTTGTGGGGCACGCCGTTGTCGCCGCCCATCGCGAAGTAGGCCAGGCCGTCGGGGGCGCGCCCGATGAGGATCTGTGCGTCGGGCAGCCAGGTGCGCGGGGGCAGGCCCTTGGCGGCGCGCGCGTCGGCGAGGAGGGCGGGGTCGAAGAGCCAGGATTCCGGGAAGTCCATCCGCCCACGCCCGTCGCTGGGTGCGGCGGGGAAGCCCAGGCGCGCGCCGAGCCAGGCGGTCAGGCGGCCGTCGGCGCGGACGTCCACGGCGCAGTCGGCCACGGGCGGCCAGAGGTCGCCGCAGAGGCGGGCCATCGGGGTGGCCTGCGCGGGCTTCCGGGCCTCGGGCCAGCGGAGCCAGTCCTCGCGGCCGCGGGTGGCGAGGCGGACGGTCTCGGCCAGGCGCGCGAAGTGGCCGAAGCCGTAGCTCCAGTAGCCCACGCCCTCGCCCGTCCAGCCGTCGGGGTAAAAGCCCCCGAGGAAGCGGCGCACCAGCACCCGTGCCGAGCCGACGACAAGCGCGCGGTCGGCGTCGTCGAGCCCCGGCAGGGCCAAGGCCGCGCCCACCACGCCCGCGTGGCAGACGGGGTTCCAGTTCGCGTCCGAGAGCGCCCACCAGTTGTCATACTCCCCCGAGCGGGCCATGCGCAGGTAAGGGGCGATGGCCCGCTTGCGCACGGCGTCAATGCCCTTGGCGCGGGCCTGGGCGGGGAGGGCCTCGCCGAAGCTCGCCAGGATCTCGGCCATCTGCCAGGCGTAGTTGGCGGAGGCCAGGTCGATGGTGACGCGGCGGCCCTCCAGGTTGTCCAGGCGCGTGTCGTGGGCCGAGAGCACCCAGGTCGGGTCCGCGCAGAGAGCCTCGATGGTCTCGCCGAGGGCGGGGAGGAAACGTCCCTTGCCCTCGATCCACTCCGCGTTGGCCAAGCGCGTCAGGCGGCCCCAGCGCGGGCCGTTCTCGTGTTGGAAGCGCGAACGGTCGCCGTTCGTCGTGAAGTCGCGGAAGCGCGCCTCGGGGAAGGGCGCCATCGGCTGGCGCAGCGCCTCCTCGCCCCAGCGCACGACGCGCGCCGCGTCCACGCCCCGCGTCTCGGCGAAGCGCGCCCAGGCCGCGCGGTCGCGGTAGGGCGGCACGATGCGCGCCCCGCCCTTTGGCAACACCGCCGCCATCGCCTCGGCCGCCGGCGCCACCTGCTCGAACTCTTTGGGGGGCCGCGCACCCAGCGCCGCCGCCGCAACCGCCGCCACGACGGCGGCCCAACGCATTGCGAACGTTTTCATGCCTCCATTAAAACACGCCCCGCGCCCGCCCGCAATCCCGCCGCGCCCCTTTTCGCCCCCTGCCTACGCCATTGCGCACGTCCCGCCGTTTGGAAAGAAATTGGCCTTTTCTTTCCAAACAGGGCCGTCTTGTGTTACACTTCCGCCAATCGTCGCGGCGGGGCCGCGTTATCTCGCCATCCTTGAGGAGGGAACCGAATGACAGCTTGCGCGCAACCCGGCGGGGGCCGGGGCGTCTTCCGCAACCCGTGGCTGCTGGGCGCGGCCATGAGCGCCCTCTATGCCTTGGCCGTCGTGCTGGGGTTTTGGCGCGTGCTTGCGCCGGACATCGTCTTCGTGGCGCCGGACGCGCCGATCGCGCCGCTGGGCTTCGGGGAGGCGCTGCGGCAGCTCTTCACCTCGCCGCCCACGCTTCAGAACCTCGTCTTCCTGTTGCCTTACCGCTTCGCCTACGAGGGCACCTTCTGGGTCGACGGCTACGTCATGTGCCTGGCGGGCGTCTTCCTGCTGCGCGGGCGCGGGGTGGGGTGGGGCGCGGCGTGGGTGGGGGGGCTGTGCGCGGCCTTCGCGGGCTACTTCGCCACCCTCTTCTGCGCGGGGCACCGGGGCGTGGTCGACGCGCTGGCCGTGACGTGCCTGGGCTTCGGCGCGCTGCTGCGCGGGGTGCGGACGGGCCGCCTGCGGTGGTTCGCGCTGTTGGCGGCGGTCTCCGCGCTGGGGCTGGCCGCGCAGGCCGACCTGTGGTTCCTCGTCACCCTGGCCCAAGGCGCCTACGGCCTCTGGCTGGTTTGGCGCGAACACCCCGCCTGGCGGCCTCTCGCGCGGGGGGTGGCCGTGGCCGCCGCCGTCTTCCTCGCCGTCGGGTGGCCGGCGCTCCGGCACACCTTCGCGGAGGCGCGGGAGACGCGCGCCGGGCAGCTGGCCCAGGCGGAGGCCGCCGCCGAGACCCCCGCCCAGGCGGAGGCGGCCCGCTGGCGTTTCGTCACCGATTGGTCATTGCCCCCGGAGGATCTTGTCGAATGGTTCCTGCCCGGCGCCGTCGGCCACACCAGCTATCCCTTCGACCCCGCGCCCTACACGGGGCGGATGGGCTCGGCGCACCAGGTGCTCCGCCAGCACACCGTCCACGTCGGGTGGCCGGCGATGCTCCTGGCGGCGCTGGCGCTGCTTCCCCTGCTCCGGCGCGACCCCGCCGCCCGCGACCTGCCTTTTTGGTATGGCCTGGCGGCGGCGGCGCTCCTGCTGGCCCTCGGACGGCACACCCCGCTTTACCGCGCCGTCGCCGCGCTGCCGGTGCTCGACCAGATCCGCGCGCCCGTCAAGTGGCTCCACCTCACGGGCTTCGCGCTGGCCATGGCCGCCGGGGTGGGGGCGCAGGCGCTGCTGGCGCGCTGGCCGCGCGCGGCGCTGCCGTTGGCGGCGGCGACGGCGCTCTGCGGCGCGTTGGTGCTCCGCCCCTACGTCTTCCCGCTCGACCTGCGGCCGACGCCGCTCACCGCGGCGCTGCCGCCCGGCGCCACCCTCTGCAACGCCGTCCGCTGGCCGCAACTCGACGCCGTCTGCCGCTGGCGGCGCATCCCGCTGGCCGACGACCCGCTCCGGGCCGACTACGCGGTGGCCCCCGTGCCGCAGCCGGGGCTGACGCCCGTGGCGACGCAGACGCTCGCGCGGCCGCGCGTGACCCTTGGCCTCTATCGTCTCCGCTGACGGCGGCCTGTGTTATAATGGGCGGCAGAAAGGAAGCATTCCCATGAGCAAACCCCTCTTCGCCCTGCTGGCGGGCCTCTGCGCCGCCACCCTCCTCGCCGAGGACATCAAGCTGCCCGCGCCCCAGAAGACCGGCGGCATGCCGTTGATGGAGGCGCTGGCCAAGCGCGCCACCAGCCGCCGCACCCAGGGCCCCGAGCCCTCCGCCCAGCAGCTCGCCGACCTGCTGTGGGCCGCCAACGGCATCACGCGCGAGGACGGCAAGCGCACCGCCCCCTCGGCGATGGACAAGCGCGAGATCGAGATCGCCGTCCTCACCGCCAAGGGCCTCTTCCTCTGGGATCCGGAGGCCAACACCCTCATCGAGAACCCCGCCTGCGTCGACCTGGAGGATCAGCGCCGCGACGCCTCCGCCTTCCTGATCCTTTACTATGACAAGGGCGTCCAGAAGCGCGAGAGCGCGCTGGCCGATTCCGGCTTCGTGGGGCAGAACATCTACCTCTTCTGCGCCTCGCGGGGCTGGAACAGCGTCTTCATGGGCTCCATCGACCGCAAGAAGCTGGCCACCGCGCTGGGCAAGGAGGAGGACGAGATCCTCTTCGCCCACCGCATCGGCGTCAAGTGATGCCCGAGACGCGCTTCGAGAACGAGCGCGCGGGCGGCCCGGCGTCCTTCCGCCTGGCCGCCCCTTTCGCGCCGATGGGCGACCAGCCCGAGGCCATCGACGCCATCGTCCGCGGCCTCGGGGGCGGCGCGCGCCGCGCCATCCTCCGCGGCGTCACCGGCAGCGGCAAGACCTTCACGATGGCCAACGTCATCGCCCGCCTCCGCCGGCCCACCCTCGTCATCTCCCACAACAAGACCCTCGCCGCCCAGCTCTACGCCGAGCTCAAGGGCTTCTTCCCCGACAACGCCGTCGAGTACTTCATCTCCTACTACGACTACTACCAGCCCGAGGCCTACATCCCGCAGACCGACACCTACATCGAGAAGGACGCCTCCATCAACGAGGACCTCGAGCGCTTCCGCCTCGCCGCCTCCCACGCCCTCCTCGGCCGCCGCGACGTCATCATCGTCGCCTCCGTCTCCTGCATCTACGGCCTTCTCTCCCCCGAGGACTACCGCGGCCTCATGATCGCCCTCCACCCCGGCCAGGAGCTCTCCCGCGACGCCCTCGCCCGCCAGCTCACCGAGATCCAATACCAGCGCAACGACTACGACCCCCGCCCCGGCACCTTCCGCGTCCGCGGCGACCGCCTCGACGTCTTCCCCTCCTATTCCACCGACGGCGTCCGCGTCTCCTTCTTCGGCGACGAGATCGAGGGCCTGCGCGCCGTCAACGCCCTCACCGGCAAGGCCGGCGCCGAGCTCCCCTCCTGCCTCCTCTCCCCCGCCAAGCAGTTCGTCATGCCCAAGAGCCAGCTCATGGGCGGCGTCGGGCGCATCCGCGCCGAGCTCTCCGAGCGCCTCGCCCAGCTCGACGCCGCGGGCAAACTCCTCGAGGCCCAGCGCCTCCGCCAGCGCACCGAGTACGACCTGGCCATGCTCGCCGAGATGGGCTACTGCACCGGCATCGAGAACTACTCCGCCCCCCTCGCCGGCCGCGCCCCCGGCGTCCCCCCGCCCACCCTCATCGACTACTTCGGGCCCGACTTCCTCTGCATCATCGACGAGAGCCACGTCACCCTCCCCCAGATCCGCGCCATGTACAATGGCGACCAGGCCCGCAAGCAGATCCTCGTCGACAACGGCTTCCGCCTCCCCTCCGCCAAGGACAACCGCCCCCTCACCTTCGACGAGTTCGACGCCCGCGTCCCCCGCGTCCTCTACGTCTCCGCCACCCCCGGCCCCCACGAGCGCGCCGTCGCCGAGCTCGAGGCCGAGCAGGTCATCCGCCCCACCGGCCTCCTCGACCCCGTCGTCGAGGTCCGCCCCCTCGCCGGCCAGGTCGACGACCTCATCGAGGAGATCCGCGCCAACGCCGAGCGTGGCGGCCGCACCCTCGTCGCCGCCCTCACCAAGCGCGCCTGCGAGGACCTCGCCCAATACCTCGCCGACGTCGGCCTCCGCGCCGAATGGCTCCACTCCGACCTCGACGCCATCGCCCGCGTCGACCTCCTCGGCCGCCTCCGCCGCGGCGCCTTCGACGCCCTCATCGGCGTCAACCTCCTGCGCGAGGGCCTCGACCTCCCCGAGGTCACCCGCGTCGCCATCCTCGACGCCGACAAGGAAGGCTTCCTCCGCTCCGAGACCTCCCTCATCCAGACCGCCGGCCGCTGCGCCCGCAACGTCGAGGGCAAGGTCATCCTCTACGCCGACCAGGAGACCCCCGCCATCCGCGCCGTCCTCCGCGTCACCCAAGACCACCGCGCCCGCCAGCAGGCCTACAACGCCGCCCACGGCATCGTCCCCCGGACCGCCCGCCGCGCCATCAACGAGGACCTCGCCGCCGAGGGCACCCCCGGCGCCCCCGCCGCCAAGGGCCGCGCCAAGGCCCCCTCCCCCGGCCCCCTCCTCGCCGCCGAGCCCGGCGTCGGGCGCGAGGAGGTGCTCGCCGCCCTCGCCCGCCTCGAGGCCGAGATGCGCCAGGCCGCCGAGGCCCTCGAGTTCGAGCGCGCCGCCCTCCTGCGCGACGAGCTCCGCGCCCTGCGCAAGGCCCACGCCCTCTGACCGCCATGCCCCACTACGACCTCCCCCACCGCCACGGCCTCGCCGCCCCCCGCGTCCTCGCCAAGATGCCCCCGCCCGACCGCTTCGCCGCCGTCGCCGCCCGCTTCGCCCTCCTGGGCGACCCCACCCGCCTGCGCATCCTCTGGATCCTCTGCCACTGCGCCGAATGCGTCACCGACCTCGGCGCGATGGTCGGCATGAGCGCCGCCGCCGTCTCCCACCACCTCCAGGTCCTCCGCCGCGCCGGCCTCGTCGTCTCCAGTCGCCAGGGCAAGGAGATCCACTACACCCTCGCCGACACCCACGAGGCCAAGCTCCTCCACCGTGCCGTCGACGCCCTCTTCGAGGTCGCCTGCCCCTGACCTCGCGCGCAACGCCGCCGCCGCCAGCGCCCAAACAAAAGGGTTTGCAGGCGGCGGTGGTTTTGCTAAAGTATCACTGTGATATGAGGTACGCAATGAAGACACGATTGCTGAAGCGTTTCGGCGCGTCGGGTTGCCCCGTCGCGCAGGGTGGGCTTTTTCTCCTTGCGCTCTCTGCCCTTATGCTGACCGCCCCCGCGCCGCTCCGGGCGCAGGCCGCCGACGGGGCCGTCACCGTCACCTTCTCGGGCAAGAGCGCGGATGCGATCACGGCCTCCGCGCCGTTGGCCTTCGGCGCGCTGGAAAGCCAGAGCTACGATTCCGCCGAGCAGACCGCCGTCACCGCCCGCTACGTCCGCCTCTCCGTCGCCGAGGTGCAGTACGACATCAACACCGGCGCCGCCGCCGGTTCGGGCTCCGGCGCACGAGGCGTCGCCTTCGCGGAGTTTGGCCTCACCTACCAGGGCGAGCCGATCGACCTCTCGGAGGCCACGCTGGACAGCGCCGGCCACAGCGGCGAGCACACCGCCGCCAACCTCTTGGACGGCAGCACCGACACCAAGTGGTACCATGAGGCGACGACGACCTGGGTCTCCCTCGACCTCAAGCAGGCCACGACCTTCGACGCCTATGCCTTCACCACCGCCGACGTCACCTACCGCAACCCCATCGCCTGGACCGTCGAGGTCTCCGACGACAACGCCACCTGGCGGCGCGTCGACCAGCGCAACCTCCGCACCAAGGCCGCCGCCACCGCCCTCGGCACCGCCACCGCGCACGCCTTCGCCTTCAACTTCCCCAACACGGACGAGGCCGCCGAGGGCGCCGCCCGCTACGTCCGCTTCCGCCTCAAACTCCGCGACGCGGCCGGCGGCGGCGACGACGCCTCCTCCGTCGCCCTCCGCGCCGTCGACCTCCTGCGCGACGGCCAGTCCGTCCTCCCCGAGAACACCCTCGTCCGTGACTACTCCGCCGTGCGCGCCCAGACGGTGGCCCGCCCCTCCCTCATGCTGACCGACGATGCCGAGGGCACCGCCGAGATCTCAAACCCCAAGTATTGGACGGCGGGCGCCAACGGCGTCGCCGCCTTCACGCTCGACCTCGGCCAGGCCGTCGCCTTCGATTCCTACACCCTCACCACCGCCGATGTCGCCTACCGCGACCCCGTCGGCTGGGTCGTCGAGGTCTCCGACGACAACGCGCGCTGGAGCGTCGTCGACGCGCGGAACTGGGCCTCCGACGCCGAGGCCGACGCCGCGCTGGGCGCCAACCAGGCCAACACGTATCCCGCCGACCTCGCGGTCGTCGCCCCCGCGCCCCGCCACGCCCGCTATGCCCGCTTCGTCTTCACCCGCTGGCAGACCCCCGACCACACCGTCTCGTCCGGGCAGGGCGCGGGAAACTACGGCATCGCCCTCTCCGAGATTCGCCTCATCAAGGGCTGCGCGGACCTCACGGCCCAGGCCACCATCACCGTCTCGCCGGTGGCCACCGAGGGCGACGTCGCCAAGCTTAAGGACGGCGACCTCGCCAACGCTGGCTATAGGGTCGACGAGACCGCCCTCTCCGACGAGACCCCCCTCACGGTGACCCTCGACCTCGGCGAGGCCGGCGCCGACTTCGACACCTACCTCATCGCCTGCGCCTCCGCGCGTTATCGCAATCCCCTGGCCTGGCGCGTCGAGCTCTCCGACGACGGCACGGATTGGGAGGTCTGGGACGAGCGCGGCTATGACGACCTGACGATGGTGCCGCAAGGCTACGCCAACATCCTCGTCACCCCCAAGGCCGTCCGCTCCGGCGTGCTCCGCGCCTGGCGCTACCTCCGCTGGACCAGCGACGCCGCGACGAGCGGCGACTATCCCGCGCTGGGGCAGTTCTCCCCGCTCCTCGGCGGCTTCCCCGTCCTCCCCGGCTCCGGCTATTCCGTCTCCGGCTCCGCCACCCAGGCCAGCTGCGGCTGGGCCAACATCGTCGACGGCGAGTATTGCTACCGCGGCGCCAACGAGAAGGGGTGGGGCAGTGCCTCCCCCGTCACCTTCACGCTCGACCTCGGCCGCGAGATCGCCTTCGACGGCTACCGCATCCAGCTCGCCGACCACGGCCCCCGCAACCCCGCCCGCTGGACGCTCGAGGCCTCCAACGACCAAGCGACATGGACGCTCATCGACCGCCAGGACTTCGGCGACGGCGCGGGCGGCTCGGCCTACTTCGGCACCAACAACACCACCACCAACACCTGCTCCGGCCCCAACGGCGACAACGGCGCGCTCTACACCTGGCGCGACTTCACCCTCCCCGCCGACATTTCCCTCTCCGACGACCCCGTCAACGGCTCCGTCGGCACCCTCACCGGCGCGAGCGTCAGCTTCGTCCTCGGCGCCTGCGGGCAGTCGGGCGCGCTGGACATCGCCGGCCCCGGCCTCTACGGCGTCGGCCCCTACCAGGTGCCCGGCGACGGCTGGAACAACCTCAACCTCTCCGGCACCGGCGCCTACACCCTCTCCGACGTGCATGACTGCGACGGCAACACCGTCGAGGGCATGAGCTTCACCGTCGCCGCCAACCACGGCGACCTTGCCCGCGTCGCCGTCACGGAAGACCCCGACTACGACGCCAGCGACGCCGTCATGGCCCCCGGCTACGGCCTCCTGCGCGCGGGCGCCGAGGCCATGGCCGTCCTCAAGACCAAGAACACCAACCGCGGCGACATCGGGTCGCCGGACTTCGACGAGTACACCATCTCCGGCGTCCCCTACCGCCAGTTCACCGCCGTCATCTACATCGGCCGCAGCGTCTACACCGCCGGGGAGGACGGGCACGACCCCGTCGTCGTCAAGCAGACCCGCTGGCGTGGCCTCTCCTCCGGCGGCGCCAACCGCGACTACTACACCAAATACACCTACGTCGACGGCCGCCTCACCATCGTCCCCGACACCGCGAGTGGGACCTCCAAGGTCGGCCTCTGGGGCGACCCCGCCGTCGCTTGGAGCAACGAGATCGGCAGCGGCGTCATGGTCATCCCCAACCTCACGCCCGACGCCAACGGCAACTTCACCTTCAACCTCTCCTGGAAGAACAACGGAAAGAACAACACCTCGTGGCGCAGCGCCTTCCGTGGCGTCCAGCTCTTCGAGCAGGAGACCCTGTGGCACGAGCCCCTCGCCGACGAGACCAACGCCATCGGCTTCGCCTTCGGCGCCACCGCCTCCGACGAGGACGACCTCGACCCCGAGGCCCTCTACGGCATGGACGGCTACGCCTTCCCCGGCTCCGGCTGGAACGAACTCACCTCCTACGCGCAGACCTTCGCCGACGGCTCCGTCATCGACCGCTTCGGCGAGGCCGTCCCCGGCCTCACCATGACCCTCGCGCGCGTCAGCGGCTCGAACGGCATCGACTCCAACGGCAACAACCCGCGCGTCCTCCCGCCCTTCGAGCACCGCACGCCCTACACCCAGAGCCCCGCCCGCGTGACCCTCGAGGGCATCCCCTACGCCAACTACTCCCTGATCCTCTACCTCAACAAGGATCTCGGCTGGGCCAAAGGCTCGCACATCGGCCCCGTGCGCCTCACCGTCGACGGCGCCACCACCTCCTATACTTACAGGGACGGCGCGCTCGTCATCGGCACGGACGATTGGGGCGACTACACCGAGGCCGGCGTCGTCGGCGTCGAGGGCGTGGGCGTCATGGTCATCCCTAACCTCTCCGCCCCGTCGCTCACCTTCGAGACCACCGGCGGCGACTACAACTGCCAGCTGCAGGGCTTCCAGATCGTCGAGACCCCCCTCGTCATCCCCACCTACAGCCTCCTCCACGGCTTCCACTTCGACACCATCGACCCGCAGAACGCGAACGACGTCGCGCCGCTCGACGTCGGCACCGGCGGCCGCGCCGTCGGCTATCCCTCCGACCTCACTCCCAGTTACCGCCGTCTCGTCGCTGCCGGCGAGGGCGCCTTCGGTGACAACGCCCTCAAGATGGGGCGCGGCGTCGGCGGCTTGGGCTCCGGCACCAACTCCGACGGCCTCTACCTCCACAACCCCCAAGGCCTCGGCTGCGGCTCCGACACCGGCTTCACCCTCTCCTTCTTCTGGCGCCTTAACGCCGACGATGCGGGCAATGACCGCGGTATCCTCTCCTTCGTCGTCGGCGGCCAGCAGTACCGCGTCGGCCGCTACGGCGGCACCTTCCAGTGCTCCCTCTACCCGAACGGCTCCTGGGACGAAGACGACGACGGCGAGGAATACTCCGTCTACACCAACATCTCCCAAGGCCAGTGGCACCATGTCGCCATCGTCTACAACCCCGACGTGGCCGCCGACGGCACCGGCAAGGCCGGCCTCGATTTCTACCTCGACGGCGAGAAGCAGGGTTCCTTCTACGGCGCCGCCCGCGTCCCCGCCGGCCAGCTGACCCACTTGCTCATCGGCCGCGGTTTCAAGGACAACACCCTCCCTGGTTCGTATACCGCGGTCGGGACGGTCAACAGCACGTGCGTCACCAACTACAAGGACAGCGACCTTGACGAGGTCGGCCTCTTCAACTTCTCCGCCACCGCCGAGGAGGTCGCTTGGCTCGCCCAGAACCCCGTCGGCCTCCCCCCCACGCGCAGCCCCGACGACGCCTGGAACGCCGCCGGCCCCAACCTCTCCGCCAAGGTCGACCAAGGTAACTGGAGCCACTTCTTCTTCCGCCCCTCCGGCCTCCGGCACGGGGGCGACCGCGTGCCCGCGCTGACCCCCGGCCGCGTCCAACTCCGCTCCGCCACCGTGGCCTGGCACTTCGGCGGCAACAACAACGCCAACGCCGTGCGCCTCGTGGTGGTGGACGACTCGGGCAACGTCGCCGCCGTCTCCGAGCCCTCCGCGCCCACCCCCGCCAACACCGCCGAGCCCACCGTCTTCGCCTTCCCCGAGGGCACGCTCCTGGACTACGACGCGCAATACCAGGGCCACTTCGTCCCCGCCGGCACCGTCCCCGCGGTCGGCGCGGCCTTCGACACCGCCCAGCACGTGACCGTCCGCTACGAGACCGTCCCCGGCGAGGGCGACGTCACCGGCTTCTACGTCGCCGGCAACACGGCCGCCGAGCCCGTCATCGCCTTCGTCTTCGAGACCGACTGGAGCGGCACCGCCGACGGCGACGGCAACGCCATCAACATCGACGTTTCCGTCGACGGCATGGACACGATGGAGCGCGACGGCTTCTACGGCGTCGTCCCCTACAAGGGCAGCCAGTGGAACCTCCTCTCCGGTGCCTCGGGGAGCGCCGTCTCCGTCTCCGGCGTCGCGCTCAAGGACTCCGCCGGGCACGAGGGCATCACCCTCTCCGCCACGGCCCGCTCCTTCGGTTCTTGGCCGTCGGATTCCGCCCTCTCGCTGGAAGGTTGCCTCACCGACCCCTACACCACCGGCTCGGGCGTCACGATGACCGTCGAGGGCATCCCCTACGACACCTACGACGTCTACGTCTACATGGCCGGCGGGGCGTGGTCGCAGAACGGCTCGGTCATCCTCAACGGCGACACATCCGCCTACTATTACATGGCCGAGGGCGCCACCGAGGCCTCCGTCGCCGCCTCCAACACCTATTGGGGCGACGCCAGCAGCGACGCCGGCACCCAGGCCGTCCTCGGCGAGAACGTCCTGCGCATCGCCAACGTCTCCGGCCCCACCCTCACCATCCAGACCGTCCGCGGCTCCGGCAACGGCCGCGCCTGCCTCCACGCCGTCCAGATCGTCGAGCGCGCCAAGGTCGCCGCCGTCAACGTCAAGATCTGGCACACCAACGACCTCCTCGACGCGGGCACCTACGGCGTCGTGCCCTTCACGGGCGACGCGTGGACCCGCCTCCGCTTCACCACCACGAACATCAACTGGTCCGGCACCGGCGTCGACACCCAGGGCCGCCCCGTCTCCATCGCCCTCGCCGGCCGCGAGATTGACCCCAACTCCCGCCCCTCGGGCGCCGATCTGCTCCTCCGCGACGCCCTGCTCGACAACATCGACGGCAACGTCACCGAGCAGCCCTACGTCACCGTCTCGGGCATCCCCTACGAGACCTACGACGCCTACGTCTACATGACCGCCAGCCAGTGGGACCTGAACGGCTCGGTCGTCGTGAACGACGACGAGACCCGCTTCTACACCATGAACGGCTCCGAGCCCGCCGTCGCCTCCGAGAACACCGCCTGGGGCAACCCGCAGACCGACACGCCCATCCTCGGCACCAACGTCATCCGCATCCCCGGCCTCTCCGGCGACACCCTCAAACTCCACGCCCGCCGCAACGACGCCAACTCTTGGCGCGGTTCCATCGCCGCCGTCCAGATCGTCGGGCGCGTCGACGTCGAGCCCGACGACACCTGGGTCGCCACCCTCACCGGCGACACCGTCGCCTCCACCCTCACCCTCACCACCACCGACGGCGCCTCCACCGCCCTCTTCCCCGACCTCCCCGAGGGCGCGAAGGTCGAGCTCACCGCCGAGGCCGACGCCACGCTCACCCTCAACGCCGCGCTCCCCGCGCTGGCCTCGCTCACCGTCATCGGCCCCGGCACGCTCACCCTCGCCGGCCCCAACGCCATCACCGCCGCCGAGGCCACGATCGCCTCCGGCGCGCTCGCCTGCGGCCCCGGGATCCTCACCCTCACGGGCGAGGAGGCCGCGCTCACCATCGCCGCGGAGGCCGCCTTCCGGCCCCTCGGGCAGGACGGCGCGCGCTTCGCCCTCGCCCTCGCCGGCCCCGGCGCCGTCGAGGTCGCCGCCGGGCAGGACGTGACGCTCGCCGCCGCCGCCCCCAACTACTCCGGCGCCGTCACCGTCGCGGGCACGCTCCGCCTCGGCGCCGACAACGCCCTCGGCGTGGGCACCGTCACCGTCCCCGCCGGCGGCGTCCTGGACCTCAACGGCTTCGTCCTCACGCAGGCCCTCACCCTCTCCGGCGGCACCCTCCGCAACGCCGTCTCCGGTTTCGCCGCCTCCGTCAACTTCGGCGCAGGCTCTGGCTCCGTCGCCGAGGGTGAGACCGGCGGCCTCGTCCCCATGCTCGGCGCGTATTGGACGGACACCACTGCGGCCACCGACCGCGAGACCGGCGCTTTCACCTTCTATCCCTTGGAGCGGATCGCCGTCTCCGGCGCCGAGCCCGCCTTCGCCGGCGAGCCCGGCTCCCTCCGCTGGGCCACCGACAACACGTGGAGCAACACCGCCAACGCCACCTCCTTCCTCAAGGGTTACCTCGACGACACGGGCAGTTACACCCTCAACATGGACGTGCCCGAGGCCGTCGCCGCCTCCGGCTACGACCTCTACATCTACTCCTCCACCGACGCCAACGGCGCCTTCTCCGCCCGCCTCGTGAGGGGCGACGACGGGACGGAGGTCGCCTACACTTACGCCGACGGCGTCCTTGTCGCCGGGAGCACGTCGGGGTGGGGGAGCAGCGTCCTGGGCCGCTCCACCCTCGCCGAGGGCACCAACGTCATGGTGCTGCGCGGCCGCACCGACCGCAGCCTCCGCATCCGCTTCCCCAACAGCAGCGGACGCGGCGGCGTCGCCGCCCTCCAGATGGTCACGCACGGCGCCGCCGTCACCGGCCCGGTCACCGTCACCGCCGATTCCACCCTCGAGGCCGCGGCGGCCATCCGCTTCGCCTCCGCCGTCACCGGCGCGGGCAACCTCACCAAGACCGGCGCGGGGGCGCTGACGCTCGAGGGCGCGGATCTCGGCGAGCGCACCCTCGACGTCGAGGCCGGCGCCGCCGACTTTGCCGCCAGCAACACCACGGCCGCCCTGGCCCTCTCCCTTCGGGCGGGCGCCTCCGCCGCCGTCTCCGCCGACCTCGAGCTCGCCAACCTCTCCGGCGCGGGCGCGCTCACCCTCGCCGAGGGCGTCACGCTCGGCCTCAACGCCGGCGAGGCGCTCTTCGAGGGCTCCGTCGCCGTCACGGGGGGCGCCGAGGCTGCCTTGGCCCACGACTGGAGCCTCTCCTTCGACACCGGCTGGGACAACATCAACAACTCCTCCACCCTCTTCGGCCTCGAGGGCTATCAGGTCGAGGGCACCAACTGGAACAAGATGGGTTCCGCCGGCAGTGACATCACCGACCATACCGTCACCGACCCCAAACGCGGCGATGGCACGACCCTCAGCGGCGTCTCCATGCACTTCCGCACCCAGGGTTCCACGTGGTATCGCTCCGGCTACGGCGACCACATGATGAAGGGCTACACCAACGGCCCCGCGCGAATGACCTTCTCCGGCCTGCCCGCTGGCGACTATGAGGTGCTTGTCTACGGCTCCAGCAACACCGCCCGCGCCAACTCCCCGATCAAGGTCATCACCTCCGACGGGGCGCGCTACTACACCTACGTGGACGGTGCGCTCACCGCCTCCGAGGCCGTTCCCGCCGCCGGCTGGGGCCTCTCCAACTACGACGTCGTCTCCAACGGCCAGCGCCTCGGCCTCTCCGTCATCAAGGCCCCCGCCACCGTCGGCGAGGACGGCTCCCTCGTCATCGAGATGAGCGACAGCGACGACCCCGCCGCCGGCCCCGGCCTCGATTGGCAGATGCCCTCGGGCGTCGCCGTCATGGGCGGCATCGGCGGCTTCCAGCTCTTCCGCGTCTCCGACGAGCAGCCCGCCGCCGCCGTCCCCACCGCGACAATCGCCCAGCGCGGCGGCACGCAGACCTTCCTCTCCCTCCCCGAGGGCCTCACCCTCTCCGCCCTCGGCGGCGAGCTCATCTATGGCGGCTCCGACGCCGTCGTCGTCGGCGACCTCTTCGCCAACGGCGGCGACCTCACCTCCCTCTCCGCCCAGACCCTCACGGCCGAGTACACCGAGCTCACCCAGGGCGCCGTGGATCTCGGCGGCCTGGCCAGCGACGCGGCCTCCGCCCGGCCCACCGCCGTGGAGCAGGACGACGCCACGGTGCGCAACTTCCGCCTCCGCGAGGAGGGCGAGATCCTCTACCGCGACATCGCCGACTTCGACAAGTGGTTCCCCGAGGGCTTCATCCCCGTCGGCCACTACCGCATCCGCCTGAGCGGCGACCTGGCCGACCAGCTGCCCTTCCCCTTCACCTTCACCGTGCTGGGCGCCGACCCCACCGCCACCTTCACCGTCTATGACGCGACGGGCGCGGAGGCCGCCGCGGGCACCTGGAGCGCCGAGGGCAGCACCATCACCCTCCACTCCTCCGGCGCCATCGTCGGCGACGTCTCCACCCTCCCCGCCCCGCGCTTCCACTACGCCTTCGACGGCAACGTGAACGCCGCCGCCGACGCCACCCAGCAGCTGAACCTCACCGGCTCCTCGCCCGCCTACACCGACGAGGACGTCGAGAACGGCCGGGCCCTCTCCGCCGGGCAGCCGTGGACCAACGGCAACGGCGGCGACTGGGCCTTCGGCGAGGGCGACGACTGGTCGCTCGGCCTCTACGTGAACATCGGCCCGACCTGCGCCGCCAACACGGTGCTCGTGGGCATGACCGACGGATCCGGCCAATCCTCCGCCATGGGCGGCCTCACCCTCGCCACCGGCGACGAGGCCGACACCGTCACCCTCTGGCAACGCACCGCCGACGGCAAGGCCGAGGTCGCCACCGCCGACCTCGGGCCCGGCGGCAACGACGCCTGGCACTTCATCCTCGTCACCCACACCGCCTCCACCATCAAGATTTACGTGGACAACGAGCTGAGGGCCACCGCCTCGGGCGACTTCTCCGTCCGCCAGGCCGCCTTCCAGATGGGTTCCATCCGTGGTACGGCCATCTCCGACTTCGGGCTTTCGAACTGGGTCGGCCAAGACGTCAAGGCCGACGACCTGGCCATCTGGGGCGCGGCCCTGCGCGAGGGCCAGCTGGCGATGGCCATGGCCCGCGTCGTCGGCAAGTGGCATTGGCACGCCGGCGACACGCCCGCCGCCCTCTTCGACCCCGCCGCCGAGGACTGGGCCGACATCCTGGGCGCCGCCTCGCCGTGGGTGAACGACGGCACGCACTCCGCCCGCGCCACCCTTACCGTCCCCGCCACCCTCGCGGACGTCGTCCAGGCGCTCACCGACCACGCCTTCGCCGCGCGCTTCCTCGCCCTCGACGGCGTCGGCATCACGCACGCCGTCCCCGCCGACGGCGCCGTGCCCGCCCTGCCCGCCACGGTCACGGACTTCGCCGTCTCCAACGACCTGACGCTCGACCTGCGCAACCTCGGCGCCGACACGCTCGGCCAGGCCATCGGCGGCTCCACCGGCGCCAAGGTCGTCGACGGCGAGTGGCGCGGCGACGTCGCCCTCCGCAACGCCCCCGACGGCTTCGCCGTCGAGGCCCAGAACCTCGGCGACGGCATCTACCTCACCGCCGAGATCGACGACCCCGACTACATCCCGCCCCACGAGTGGGGCATGTCCTTCGACACGCTTTGGGACAGTTTGGACGCCGCCACCTTCTATGGCATCGAGAGCTACCAAGTGGAAGGCGCGAACTGGAACTCCTTCTCCGCCGGCACCGACGTCACCGTCAACAATCCCAAGCTCGGCGACGGCACGACCCTCAGCGGCGTCTCCATGCGCTTCCAGACGCAGGGCGGCACGTGGTATCGCTCCAGCTACGGCGACCTCATGATGAAGGGCTACACCAACGGCCCCGCGCGGATGACCTTCTCCGGCCTGCCCGCCGGCAAGTACGAGGTGCTGCTCTACGGCTCCAGCACCACCAACCGCCCGAACTCCCCGCTCAAGGTCATCACCTCCTCCGAGGCCCTCTACTACACCTATGTGGGCGGCGCGCTCGTCGCCTCCGAGGAGGTCCCCGCCGCCGGCTGGGGCCAGTCCAACTACAACACCGTCTCCAACGGCCAGCGCCTCGGCACCTCCGTCATCAAGGCCCCCGCCACCGTCGGCGACGACGGCTCGCTCATCCTTGAGTTCTCCGACAGCGACGACCCCGAGGCGGGCCCCGGCCTCGATTGGCAGATGCCCGAGGGCGTCGCCGTCATGGGCGGCATCGGCGGCTTCCAGCTCTTCCGCGTCGCCGACGTGCCCACCTACACGCGCACCGTCTCCGGCGACGGCGAGACCTGGCGCCAGGCCGACGCGTGGACCAACGCCGCCACCGGCGAGACCGCCGACGTGCCCGAGGACGGCGCCATCCTCATCGTCTCCCTCTCCGGCGACGCCACCCTCACCGTCTCCCAGGCCGGGCTGGACTTCGCCCAACTCCGCCTCCTGGGCGAGGGGACGCTGACCCTCAGCTTCGACGGCACGTGGATCACCGACGCCGACTACCGCTCCATCCCCTTGGGCGGCTCGCTTGATCAGACCCTCCTCACCGGCCGCCACGACCCCGACCGCGTCCGCGTCTGGATGGCGCCCCTCCCCTACGGCGCCACCGCCTCGCTCACGCACGGCGACGCCTCCGCCATCGCCGAGATCACCCTCCCCGCCGAACTCTACCCCGACGAGACCGGCACCGTCTCCGTCAACTTCTGGGACTTCACCGACGGTGACAACGACAACAACAGCACCGAGGGCCGCCTCACCGGCTCCACCGCCGCCCCCGACCCCTACCGCACTTGGTGGGAATATTGGAACGAATATCCCACCTTCGAGGATGGCCAGAACGGCCAGAGCCGGACGTGGGATCTTGACTTCGTCCCCAACGCCCAGAAGGGCGCCGCCGGCGCAGCCGTCACCACCGTCGAGGACGCCATCACCCTCAACATCTGGAACAGTTACGGCGGTGGCCGCAATACCGACCGGAAGTTGCTCGAGGGCTTCCTCAATGACCGCCCCGTGGGCCAGAACAGCGGCGACAACTCCAACCTCTCCATCCGTGTCCCCGAGGATTGGGGCGCCTACACCGCCGTCATCTACGTCTCCAACAACCAGACCTTCGAGAACAAATGGCTGCCCAAGTACGTCAACGGCCGTATCTACACCTATAATGCGGACGGCGCGCTTTGGGACATCACCGACGAGTGGGGCGGCTCTTACGACGGCACCTATGACAACAACCCCGACGACGAGGCCTACTGGTGGGGCCAGAACGAGGTGGGCGACGAGCTCCTCGAGGGCGTCAACATGATGATCGTCCCCGGCCTCACCGGCGACTTCTCGCTCGCGTGGTGGCCCGTCGTCAATGCGAGTGGTTCTGTCGATCTCAACGCCGGTGCGCGCGGCAGCGTCGCCGCCGTCCAGTTGATCCAGGAGACCGCCCCCGACCTCGACGCCGCCCGCGTCTTCCGCGCCACCGTCTCCGGCGAGACCGATTGGGCCAGCGTCGCCTGGACGATGAACGGCGCCGAGACCGCCGAGCGGCCCGGCGAGGGCGACGTCGCCGAGCTCATCCTCTCCGGCGACGCCACGCTCTCCTGCACCGACGCCGACGCCGCCGTCGGCACCCTCCGCGTCTACGGCGAAGGCCACGCCCTCGCCTTCCCCGCCGCCCAGCGTGAGAACCTCGCGGTCGGCGCTTGGGCCTTCCTCAACGACCTCACCTTCGTCCTCACCGCCGCGGAGGACACCCTCCCCGAGGCCACCCCCGGCCCCCGGCGCGTCCGCTACGACTATGCCTACGCGGGCGACTACGCCACCACCGCCGACCACGAGACGGAGTTCGCCGCCGGCTTCGAGGGCACCCTCAGCCACGAAGGCGGCCTGGCCGAGTTCTCCGGCGGCACGGCCGCGCTCGTCATGGGCGCCTCCGCCACCGCCACCGACCTCGTCTTCTCCGGCGACGTCCGCGTCACGACCACGGGCGACGGCAACACGGAGGGCTTCCGCTTCGGCAACGGCACCGTTGTCTTCCGCGGCAACGCCCAGGCCTCCCTCAGCCGCCTCCACCTCGGCGCGGCCAACACCAACGAGGCCGGCGTCATCGACTTCGTCGTCGAGGGCGACGCCTCCGTCACCGTCACCGGCTCGCAGAACATCCACTCCGGCACCACCTGGAACACCAACACCCTCCAGCTCTGCGACTGGAACTGCACCACCACCCTCACCTTCCGCGGCAACGCCCGCTTCGCCGCCGAACAGGCCGACGCCGTGCTCGCCCACTCCGGCACCGCGGGCTTCACCCACACTCTGAACGTGGAGGATGAGGCCGAGGTGCGCGTCCGCGGCGTCGCCGTCCACGGCGCCGACCCGGCCAGCCTCAACCTCTCCGGCGGGCGTCTTCTGGTCGGCGAGGGCGGGTTCCGTTCCTACTCCGCCACCACCTCCGCCCTCTCCCTCGCCTTCGAGGGCGGCGCCCTCGGCGCCTTCGAGGACGCCACCCTCGGCGCCGACGCCGCCGCGGCGCTGACCGCCGTCTCCGGCTCGCCGGTCTTCGACGGCGACGACGGCGCGACGCTCACCGTGGGCGCCGCCGCCCTCATCCCCGCCGACGCCGAGCGCCTCACCGTCCGGGGCGGCACGCTCCGGCTCGCCGCCGCCTCCCTTTCCGAGCTCCCCGCGCTGGAGCTCGACGGCGGCACGCTGGCGTTCACCGGCACCGCCTCCGCGCCCCGCCTCGCCTTCCAGGGCGGCGCGCTCGCGCTCGACGGCGGCTTCCTGACCCTCGACGCCTTCGTCGTCCATCAAGAGGCCGAGATCAGCATCCCCCTGGCCGAGCGCGTCAGCGACGGCGGCTACCTCGCCATGGCCTCCGGGCTCCCCGTCCCCGACACCTCCAACATCGTCTTCAGCCTCAGCCTTGACCCCGACCGCGCCGAGACCGCCCGCGTCCTGCCCCTGACACCCCTCTTCCTCGGCACCTACGCGGAGGGCGCCACCCCCTCCGTCCGCGGCTTCGGCATCGCCAACAACACCAACGGCGCCATCACCGACTACGAGGCCTGCTACGCCTCCGGCTCCGCCGGCCCCGGCCTCTACGTCGCCCTCCAGGGTGCCGAGGTCCAGCGCCAGCTCGACGTCGCCCTCAGCGCGCAGGAGCCCGGCGGCTACCGCCTCACCCAGTCCGCCGTCGACGCCTGGCCCTACCACGCCTTCACCGGCATGGTCAACGACGCCCGGCTGCTCATCGGCGAGGGCGGCGTGGCCCTCCCGCACATGTCCTTCTCCGGCCAGCGCATCGTCATCGTCGCCGACGGCACCGAGCCCCATGTCCTCCTGCGCGGCATGAGCTGCTCGATCGGCGCCGAGCTGGTCTTCGACCTCTCCGGCTGGGCCGACGCGCTGCCCGCCTTCGTCCAAGGCGCCGTCCTCGACGTCCCCGCCAGCGTCTGCCTGGTCAGCGCCGGCACCGCCAAGAGCTCCCCGGCCATCCGCCTCTCCGCGGATCTCGGCGACTACGAGCCGCCCGCCGGCTTCACCGTCACCGTCGAGGCCACCTCCGACGGCGTCTACCTCGTCGCCCGCGCCGAGCGCCGCGCCCGCGCCGTCTCGGTCAACTTCACCGAGCGCGCCGTGCCCCTCGCCGCGCCCCCCGCCAAGCCCGGCGCCTACGCCGTGCCAGTGGCCGCGTGGAACGACCTCCAGGGCTCCTTCGCCTCCGCCGACCTCACCCTCTCGGACATCGCCGGGGCCCCCTCCGGCCAGGCGGTCGCCGCCTCCGGCCAGCCTACCCAGGTCGCCGCCTACGCCTCGCTCACCAACCGCGATGACGGGGCCCCCGCCTCCATCCTCCAGGTGTGGCTCGACGACTCCGCCGCGCAGACCCTCCGCGTCTCCAACGTGCCCTTCGCCGCCTACCGCCTCGCCTTCATCTTCTCCAACGACCTCGAGGGCGCCGCCTACGCCCCCGTCACCGTCAACGGCGTCCCCTACTGCATGGACGCCGAGGGCTTCGTCCGCCGCGACGTCCGGGGCTACGAGGGCCGCGACCGCAACGGCAACCTGACCATCGACATCCCCGCCGACGACGCCTGGGGCTCCACCGACCGCCCCGACGCCGCCGACCCCATCCGCCTTGGCGCCAACGCCCTCGTCACCGACGTCCTCACCGCCTCGGCCGCCGAGATCGCCCTCCCCGCCTTCGCGTACGCCCGCACCTACGCCGGGCTCGCCGCCCTCCAGATCATCGAGGCCCCCGAGCCCACCGACGCCGTCGAGGCCGCCGCCTACACCCTCGACTGGTCCCTCCACGGCGACACGGATCTCACCCTCGCCGACGTCGACCTCGACGACGGCTCCGAGACCGCCGCCCGCTGGGTCAGCGGCCCCGACAACGCCCTCACCGTCAGCGTCCCCGCCGGCTACGACGTCTCCCTCACCCTCCCCGCCGGCTTCGAGGCCGACCGCCTCATTTGCGAGGGCGAGGGTTCCCTCACCCTCCGCGTCGCCTCCGGCGGCGCCGCCCTCAATCGCCTCAACGCCGCCCGCCTGGCCAACCTCACCGTCGGCTTCCCCTGCACCGGCGTCGACTACACCCCCGCCCAGGGGCTCAACCGCTTCGAGGGCGCCTTCGATAACAATGGCGAGACCTACGTCATCGCCGAGGGCTCCACCCTCTCCCTCGGCCCCGACTCCGGCATCGTCACCAACTTCGACGAAGGCACCGCCTCCCTCCTCATCGACGCCACCTCCACCGGCACCCTCCGTCGCGACTATCCCACCGTCAACGCCTCCGCCGACACCAACCTGACGATGGCCTTCCGCGACGGCGTCGGCCCCGGCGACGGCAACGTCATCAACAACTCCGCCCACCTCCTCGTCGAGGACGGCGACACGCTTGCCATCACCGACCGCTACCACATCGACTCCACCTCCGGCGAATGGCGCTACACCCAGACCGGCGGCCTCGCCCAGTTCCTCAACACCACCGCCAACGAGGGCGGCCTCCTCATCTTCAACAACGCCGCCGCCATCGGCTCCACGGGCACCCTCACCCTCACCGGCGGCCGCCTCGAGGCCTACATCGTCTCCTCCTGGCGGCAGGATTCCACCGTCACCGCCGACCTCTCCGGCGACGCCGTCCTCGCCGTCGGCGCGGGCGGCCTGCGTACCCACGCCTCCGGCGCCACCTTCGACCTCGCCTTCCGCGACGACGCCACGCTCGAGCTCACCGACGCCACCCTCCCCCTCAGCGGCACCGGCCAGGTCGCCGCCAGCTTCCAGGGCGGGCGTATCCGCCTGGGCGAGACCGCCCAGGGCGGCGAATCCGAGCTCTCCGTGCCGCTCACCTTCGCCGGCACCGAGGCGAACCCCACCCGCGTCGAGGCCGGCTCCTTCGGCACGCTCCTGCTTGGGGCGGCGAACGCCGGCTCCGGCGAGATCCGCGTCGAGAGCGGCACCCTCGCCACCGCCACCGCCACCGCCCTCGGCAACGCCACCGTCACCGTCGCCCCCGGCGCGACCTTCGAATCCCGCTACGTCTCCGGCGTCCCCTCCGGCGGCTCGGGCGGGACGGCCGCCTCCGGCCGCTCCAGCATCTCCGTCAACATCGTCGGCGGGTATGTCTACCAGAGCTACGACTACCCCGGCACGGAGGTCTCCGGCCCCACCGGCCTCTGGCCCGTCGCCGCGAACGGCTGGAACAACCTCTTCCCCGCCGACGACAGCAGCACCGACTTCCAGTCCAGCCCCACCGTCTCCTCCGGCATCCTGGAGGTCGACGGCGCCACCGGCACGACCCGCGAGACCTCGGTCTCCGTAACCGGCCTGGGCAAGGAGAGCACCTGCCTGGATGTCCCGAGCTCCTCCGCCGCGAACCCGCCCGCCTCCGCTGCCGGCTCCCTGACCTATGGCGGCATCGGCCTGTGGATCGCTGGCACGTCCACGCGCGCCCCCGGCCTCCTCGTCGAGGACATCCCCTACGACTCCTACGACGCCTACATCTACCTCGGCGGCCGCGAGGACGGCGTCTTCCCCGCCGTCTCCGTCAACGGCTCCTGGTACAAGGGCGACGGCTCGGCCACCGTCTCCGCCGCCGTCACCGACGGCATGGCTGAGACCTGGGGCAGCACCGCCGACGCCCGGGAGTCGAACGGCGCGCTCACCTTCCGCGAGGGCGTGAACGTCCTCGTCGTCCGCGGCCTCACCGGCGACCTTTCCGTCCTCTGCCCGCACACCGGCGCCGAGGGCCTCGCCGCGTCCGACGGCGGCGTCCGCGTCGATTCCGCCGCGGGCAACGCCTTCCTCGCGGGCGTCCAGATCGTCTCGACGGAGGCGGCGGAGGCGGACGAGGGCGACGACACGCCCACCGTGACGCAGCCCGTGCCCGTCACCGACATCCGCCTCTCCACCACCGGCAAGAGCGGCGGCACCGCCATCCAGGAGCTCCGCCTCTACGACGGCGGCACGTGGATCTATCCTTGGCCGCTCGGCACGACCATCGAGGGGACCGCCGGGAACGGCTCCGGGAACGAGGGGCTGAACGCGCTCATCGACGGCGTGGCCGGATCCTCCGGCACCGTCGGCACCGACGCCACCCCCCTCAACCCGGAGACCGGCGAGGCCTATTCCTACACCGGGCCCGTCAAGCACAACAAGTGGTACGTCATCAGCACCAGCGACTGCACGGCCACCATCCACCTCGGCGAGCCGACCGTCTTCGACGCCTACGCCTTCGTCATCTCCGACGCCGCGAGCCGCACCCCCACGGAGTGGACGCTCGAGGTCTCCTACGACAACGGCGGCTCCTGGGAGACGGTGGACACCAAGAGCGGCTTTGAGTCCCCCTCGGCCAACACCGAGACCGAACGCTGGGCCGTGAGCCTCCGCACGGAGGAGGTGCCCCTCGAGGGCGAGGGCCAGGACCGGGTTGTCTTCGAGGCCGGCTCCACCCTCCGCGCCGTCGCCCTCGCCGAGACGCCCACCCTCCCCTACGCCGCCAAGCTCGCTGGCTCCATCGGCCTCCCCGCCGAGGGCAAGGACGCGCTCCGCTTCTTCCTCAACGGCGTGGAATACGCGCCGGACGCCGTGACGGTGGAGCAGGGCACCGGCACCGTCACCTTCGGCGAGGGCGGGGCCCTCACCACCGAGGCCGTCGTCTGGGACACCGTCAACGCCCTCTCCGGCGTCTGGGCCAACGGCGTCTCCGGCCCCTGGCAGGACGGCGAGACCTACCGCGACGGCGCCGCCGTCACCTTCCCCGCCAAGACCGACACCACCGACCCCATCACCGTCACCGTCCAGGGCGTCGTCGCCCCCGCGACCTTTGACCTCGACGTCGGCGACAGCTACACCTTCGCCGCGGACGCCGAGGGCGGCCGGATCGACCTCTCCGCCGTCGCGGCCGACGAGAACAGCCGCTATCCCATCGGCAGCGGCGTGACGCTCGACGTGCCCATCGGCACCGCCCTGCCCACCACCGGCCCCCACGCCCCCTACGCCGCGCTCCGCCTCTTCGGGCGGCTCAGCGACGGCGGCCGCACCGCCACCCTCCTCGGCAGCGGCGCCATCGGCGGCTCCGGCCAAGGCACCCACGGCGTCTGGCACACCGGCAGCGGCGGCGACCTGACGTGGACGCCGCACACCGGCGAGACCCAGATCCTCTCCGCCTTCGGCACCCACCTCAGCGGCGACGGCACCATCACCGTCGCCGGGCAGACCGACGACGAGGGCAACGTCGTCGGCGGCGGCACCCTCCAGTTCGGCGGCACCCTCAACGGCACCAACTGGAACGGCTCCTTCACCGGTGCCTTCGCCGTCCGCGACGGCGCCACCATGGACTTCACCATGACCCGCGCCTACGGGGAGGACGCCGACGAGCAGTCCCTCTTCCGCAACGGCACCACCGCCATCTTCACCGGCGACCACGTCGGCTTCACGCTGACCAACCACGGCACGCTCCGCTTCAGTGGCTGCCGCGGCATCGTCGGCGGCTGGAGCAACGCCCGCCAGGAGAGCCTCGTCCAAAGCCAGCCCATCCACATCGGCTACGGCTCGGCGGTGGAATACAACTACAAGGCCACCTCCAACGGCCAGCAATACACGCCCTATGGCTTCCTCTTCAACGGCGACGGCGCGGCCATCCGCATCCTCGACGGCGACGACTCCGCCCCCTCCAAGGGCGCCAACTATCGCGGCCTCTTCCAGGGCGTCGGCACCACCCTCATCGTCGCCGGCGTGGGCGAGGCGGGCGACCCCGCCGACCCGAAGACCGATGACACCTACGTCCAGAACCCCGAGGACCCCGACGGCGACCCCATCCCCTCCGAGACCTATGGCCTCCTCACCGAGGGCATCACCGCCACCATCGAGGGCGAGGAAGGCACCAGCCTCCGCTGCTGGAGGCGCAGCGACCTCTCCTACGCCGACCCCGTCCTCCAGGTGGGCACCAACTCCACCCTCCGCATCCTCTGCGACATGCAGAGCGGCAGCGACGGCGGCTTCGACAAGACCGGCCCCGGCCGCCTCACCCTCGAGCACGCCGAGTATCCCTCCGAGCTCCACATCGACGTCCAGGAAGGCACCCTCGGCGGCGACGGCGAGCTGACCTACGACGCCTCCGACGTCACCGTCCGCACCGGCGCGGCCATCGAGGCCGGGCTCACCCTGCCCCTCCTCACCCTCGAGCCCAACGCCGCGCTCGTCGTCGACGTCACCGGCCAGCGCCAGCTCCGCGCCGACCGCGTCCTCTTCGAGACCGGCGGCGTCTACCCCGTCCGCGCCCTCGGCGACATCCCCGACCCCACCGGCCGCGAGCCCGTCAAGGTCATGGCCTGGGGCGGCGCGCAGGGCGTCGGCGCCGTCACCTTCGCGCTCGACGAGGCCCTCCTCGCCGCCGGCTACGGCGTCGAGGTGCGCGCCGACGGGCTCTACCTCATGTCCACCGTCACCTACGTCCGCGAGCTGGACATCGCCGTCGACCCCGCCAACCCGCCCTCGGTCTACCGCGTGGCCTGGTATTCCACCGGCGCGTGGTACCTCCTGGGCGACCCGGCCAAGACCCCGTGCGATTGGGCGGTCACCGCCACCCAGGGCGCCAACGCCCTCTTCGTCCTCCCCGATGCGTACGCCGACGGCACGGTCGTCCCGCCGCGCGTCGTCCTCGTCCTCGACCGCCCCGTCTCCTTCTCCTCCGTCCGCTTCGCCGTGCGCGTCACCGACCCCGCGAGCGGCGCCGAGACCTTCGAGACGCGCTCCGTCGCCGTCGTCTACCACTACGACCTGACCAACGAGGCCATGCCCGGCGAGGATCAGGCCCTCAGTTTCACCTGGGTGCCCAGCCTCACCGTCATCGCCCCCGAGGGGCTCCCCGCCGGCACCGCCTCCATCTCCGCCGACGTCCCCGCGGGCTATGCCTATGAGCTGCGCGACAACACCGCCGTCGTCTACGCCTCCGCCACGCGCCCCGCCCTCAACGTCTCCTTCACCGGCAAGAGCCAGGGCGACCCCTCGTGGCTCGACGCCGACGCCGACCCCTGCGGCGCCGTCGCCTTCGCCGGCGTCTACTGGAACAACGCCCTCGCCGGCGTCGGCGGCGACACCCAGTACGTCGCCCAGTCCGGCAGCCACACCCTCTATCGCCTCGACGCCACCGTCGCCGGCGTCGGCACCGACGCGGAGGGCCACGTCATCACCGCCCCCGTCTCCTTCGTCACCGTCGGCGCCACCAACGTCGGTTCCCGTCGCGGCGAAAGCCAGGCCTGCCTGGCCGCCTCCTTCCTCGCCGGCTCCAACACCGACCTGCCCGCCGACCTCCTGGCCTCCGGGAACATGGACGACCCCGCCACCTCTTCCGGCTGGGCCCTCAAGGTCGAGGAGATCCCCTTCGCCCGCTATGACCTCTACCTCCTCTTCGCCGGCGAGGCCGACGGCGCCGTCACCTATCCCGCCGTCCGCGTCAAGGTCGGCTCCGGCGCCTGGCACACCTACACCTTCGTGAACGGCTGGACGGCCCCCGGCCACACCGGCGACGCCTGGGCCGGCGAGGGCGGCGTCCGCGACGTCGGCTTCCAGGACGGCCTCAACGTCCTCCACCTCCGCCTCGAGGGCGCCGAGGGCGGCACCCTCCAGGTCGCCCCCTGCGACGGCGGCAACGACAACCCCGCCGCCGTCGGCCTGGCCGCCATCCAGATCGTCTCCTGCGAGGACGACGGCGCCTCCCTCCGCCGCCTCGGCGCGGGCGCCTGGAGCGACCCCTCCGGCTGGGAGCTCGTCTCCGACGCCGGCACTGAGACCGGCGCCTGGGCCGACTCCACCGCCGAGGCCCCCCGCGTCGCCCTCATCCCCTCCACCACCCGCCTCGAGGCCGACATGGCCGCCGCCGCGCCCTACCTCCGCCTCACCGGTGCGGCCACGATGACCTTCGAGGGCCTCGCCGGCGCCCTCTCCGTCGGCGCGCTCGACCTCTCCGAGATGGATTCCGGCGCCACCCTCAACTTCGCCGAGGACATCTTCGCCACCACGCCCAACGTCATCCTCGCCCCCGACCTCACCCTCACCCTCCCCGAGAGCGACACCGGCACCACCCGCGTCGGCTGGCGCTGGGTCATGGACGACGCCACCCGCACCGGCGGCGCCACCTCCCAGACCGCCACCCTCCACAAGACCCGCGGCGGCGAGCTCGTCATCGAGAACGAGTTCCAAGGCCAGCTCCAGATCGACGAGGGCACCCTCTGGCTCTCCACCGAGAACGGCGCCTACGACCGCACCGGCAAGCCCATCGCCGGCGACGGCATCTTCGGCAAGACCGGCCCCGGCGACCTCTTCGTCGAGTGGGACGACCTGCGCACCACCGGCGCCTCCGGCGGCATCATCGCCCGCTGCGACGGCGGCGTCCTCTACCTCCAGGCCAACAACGCCGACGCCGCCAACCTGCCCCAGGGCATGACCGTCCGCGCCGAGGGCTCCGGCACCATCCTCTTCACGCACACCGGCGGCGAGGAGCGCAACTACTTCCGCGACGGCACGCTGCTGGGCTCGGACGGCGGCACCATCCGCTTCCGCAGTTGCTCCAACATCTTCACGCAGACCCGCGCCGACATGCCCAACATCCGCCTCGAGGGCGGCCAGCTCTACAACGAGGTCGGCAGCCATATCCATGTGGCCGACTTCATCTCCGCCGGCGACTCCCGCATCTATTACTCCGGGAACAGCACCACCGGCACGTGGTACCGCGAGGCCTTTAACCTGTGGGATAGCCGCCTCGTCGTCGAGAGCGGCACCCTCGCCGCCCACGCCGACACCGGGCAAAACAACTCCTTCGTCATCCGCGCCGTGGAGGATTACGGCTACGGCACCGGCTCCTACATCCAGGTCGCCGCGGGCGCCGCCTTCTACTCCGACCTCCCCATCCAGGGCGGTCAGGGCAACGCCAACCGCAACCTCATCAAGACCGGCGGCGGCATCTGGGTGCAGACCCGCTCCACCGCCAACGGCGCCGGCAACAACGGCTCTTCGTGGTGGGCCTCCGACCTCCAGATCCGCGAGGGCACCCTCCGCTTCAACCTCGGCACGTTCGAGCAGTCCCAGCAGGGCGGCACCCGCGCCATCAACGTCTACGACGGCGCCCGCCTCGACGGCGCGGGCCGCATCAACAACAACATCAATGTCACCATCAACGGCGGCGCCACCCTCGCTTCCGGCCTCCCCGATGGTTGGGAGGGCATCGGCCGCGACTTCCGGTGGTACAATGCGAGCAACTTCCCCGCCGCCTTCAAGGGCGAGCCCTCCAACTCCCTCGGCCGACTCTACGTCGAAGGGAATCTCACCTTCGGGAACGGCGCCACCTTCGAGGTGAACCTCAACCAAGGCAACCTGCTCCATGTCGATGGCACTGTGACCTTCGGCAGCACGCTCACCGTGCGCCTCGAGAACCTGCCCACCGCCCTGCCCACCGCGCGCCGCCTCACCGACTTCGTCGGCACGGTCTCCGGCTCGCCCGCCATCTCCTGCCCCGAGGCCGCCGCCCTAGACGCCGAGATCCGCCTCTGCACCGAGGCCGACGCCACCCGCGAGGGCGACGACGAGCAGGTCAACCTCTGGCTCATCCCCTCCGAGGCCAACTACACCTGGGCCGACCAGGACGGCAATTGGTCCGCCGCCCTCTGGCGCCAGGGCGACACGGAAGGCGTCGCCTTCCCCTACGCTGAGAACGCCGCCGCCACCAACGCCCCCACCGCCCGCGTCCAAGCCTCCGCCCGTGACTTCGCCCTCGCCGTCGACAAGGGCGAGCGCGTCTCCGATGGCCGCGCCTGGGGCATCTACGCCCTCGTCTTCGCCTCCGAGGCCGGGCGCGCCGCCACCCTCACGCAGGGCGCCGCCGTCACCGCCGACGCGGACGGCCTGCCCACCTACGACGGGTTGAACCGCCCCTCCGTCGGCGTCTCCCTCTGGAAGCTCGGCGACGGCCGGAGCGTCCTTGAGACCCCGCTCTCCCTCGGCTCCGCCGGCGGCGCGGCCACCGGCACCATCGCCGCCGGCGAGCTCCGCTTCCGCCGCGCCATCATCCAGGAGACCCCCTCCGCCGGCGTCGCCCGCAACACGGCCCCCATCGACCTGGAGATCTACGATGGCGCCACCGTCGCCTTCGACCTCACCGCCACCGAGGCCGAGGTCAACTACCTCGAGGCCCAGGGCGACACCCAAGGCTGGTCGCCCCTCCTCCAGACCCTGAGCGGCGCGCTCACCGGCTCCGGCACGCTCGCCGTCGTCGGCGACGCCGCCGCCGCGGCCGTCGACGGGCAGGGCAATCCCCTCTTCGGCGCCTCCCGCCCGCAGGTCACCCTCACCGGCACCGCCGACGGCGGCGTCTCCTACGCCGTCACCAACGCCACGCTGACGCTCGCCGGGGCCATCCCCTCCGGCTCCTACGACACCGCCACCCGCCGCGCCGCCGACGTCGGCCTCGGCGGCCGCCTCGAGCTCAACGCCACCACCGCCCTCGGCTGGGCCACCAACTGGGTCTGGCGCCTCTCCGCCGACACCGCCGAGAACGGCCGCGCCGCCGTCGTCGCCACCACCCAGAACGCCCGCCTCCGCGGCGCCGTCCAGGTGATCCGCACCGGCGACGACGCCGCCGCCGAGCAGAGCGCCACCTTCGGCACCACCCAGGCCTACCTCGACGCGCCCCTCGCCGTCGACGTCCCCGCCGCCACGACCCTCCAGCTCCTCGGCTTCTGGCAGACCCCGCAGGACGCCGCCGCCACGGCCTCCCTCGCCAAGACCGGCCCCGGCACCCTCGAGATCGCCGGCGAGTTCGGCGCCAATGTCCCCGTCACCCTCGCCGAGGGCACGCTCCGCGTCGCCGGCTCCGTCAACGTCACCGACCTCAACGACGGCGCCACCACCCCCGACTGGGTCGTCGAGGGCGGCGCCACCCTTGCCTTCGCCACCGCCTCCACCGGCGCGCAGGACTTCGGCAACGGCTCGCTGACCTTCCGCACCGGTAGCACCCTCGACGTCGGCGCCAACGCCATCACCATCCGCGGGCAGACCGCCTTCGAGGACGGCGCCGTCGTCGCCCTCGGCGAAGGCGTCCGCCTCGGCTCCCTCACCTTCGGCAGCAACGTCTCGGTCGACGGCTCGGTCACCGTCTCCCTCGACGCCGTCGACCCCGACGCCCTCGACACCCTCGTCGCCGGCGGCACCTATCCCCTCATCACCTTCGCCGAGGGCGCCCGCACCGGCACCGGCGTCTTCCTCCTCGGCGGCGACAGCCTCGTCGAGCTCTCCCAGCGCGGCTGGTCCCTGCGCGACGACGGCGAGGTCGTCTCCCTCGTCGCCTTCGGCAACGGCTCCTACTACACCTGGGCCGGCACCGACGCCGACGCCGGCGCCGGCAACTGGGGCAACGCCGCCTGGGTCGAGAACGGCGAGGACGAGCGCGTCGCCTGGCCGGAGGACGGCACCCCCGCCGTCGTCCTCCAGGACCGCGACCCCCTCGACGAGGCCGCCGAGATCCCCGCCGCCGCCCGCACCCTCGATTGGACGCTCGGCGCGCAGACCCTCTCCGCCTTCCGCTGCGACAACAGCCTCCCCGCCCAGGGCGACACCGAGCTCAGCCACGACTACACGCTCCTCTCCTCCGGCGGCACCGCCAACACCCTGAGCGTCCAGGGCGACTTCCTCAAGACCGGCGACGCCAAGCTCACCGTCTCGCGCATCGTCTCCTTCGGCGCCGACGGCGCCCTCCGCCTCCTCGGCGGCGAGACCGAGTTCACCGCCCTCCTCCGTTCCGACTCCGGTGACCTCACCCAGCCCCTCACCCTCGCCGGCGGCGCCACGCTCCGCTTCTCCGGCACCGCCAACCGCAACCTGATGGGCCGCCTCGAGGGCGACGCCACCGGCACGATCGTTCAGGCCGGCTCCGGCACCCTCACCCTCGGCGCGGCGCTTGACGACCTCGGCGCGCTCGACGTCCAAAGCGGCGTCGCCACCCTCGCCGCCGACGACCACTACGCCGTCGCCCCCGCCATCACCCTCGCCCCCGGCGCCACCCTCGGCTACACCGGCACCCTCGCCCAGGCCGGCGACGTCTCCTTCGACGTCAACGCCGGCGCCGACCCCGCCGGCACCCTCCTGTGGCAGGGCCGCGCCTCCGCCGAGACCGGGCGCTCCCCGCGCCTCGCCGCCGCCGACGGCGCCGCGCTCCGCGTCGCCCGCCTCCGCTACGACTCCGCCCAAGGCCACCTCGTCGTCGACCCCGGCGTCCTCCCCGAGACCGCCACCCTCGCCCTCGAGCAAGGCGGCTCCGAGACCACCGCCCTCTGGCTCGGCGCGCAGACCGACCTCGCCGCGGGCTTCACCCTCGCCGGCCTCACCGCCGACGCCGCCCAAGGCGGCATCATCGCCGCCGAGCCCGTCGTCGACGCCTTCTCCAGCCCCGTCTGGTCCACCAACCGCGTCGTCACCCTCGCCCTCGACGCCGCCGCCGACGAGACCGAGCGCACCTTCGCCGGCACCTTCATGGGCGCCCTCGCCGCCGACGGCACCGAGATCCGCGCCGGCCTCACCGTCGGCAGCGCCGCCCCCGACGCCGCCGCCAAGCCGCGCTTCACCCTCTCCGGCGTCTCCGAGGACAGCCACCTCGGCGCCCTCACCGTCGGCCCCCAGACCCGCGTCGAGGTCACCGGCGCCTGGGCCGGCCCCGTCGCCGTCGACGCCCAGGGCGGCGAGCTCGCCGGCTCCGGCACCGTCGGCTCCGAGGCCGGCGCCGTCGACGTCCCCGCCGGCGCCACCCTCTCCGCCGCCTACTACGGCCGCCGCGAGCAGGCCGACGGCACCTACCGCCAGGAGACGATCCCCGCCACCCTCACCATCCCCGGCACCCTCCGAATCGAGACCGGCACCAAGCTCCGCGTCCTCGTCCGCTCCACCCTCCAGGGCGCCTCTTGGGTCTCCTGCGTCGAGGCCACGACCCTCAGCCTCCCCATGGTCGCCGGCTCCTCCGGCGAGACGATGCTCGACGTCACCGTCGAGCTTGAGCCCGGCGCCTCCGCCTCCAACGTCAAGATCCTGGGCTGGCAGGGCCTCTCCGGCGGCGGCAAGATCAACGGCACCGTCACCGTCGTCGACCCCGAGGGCAACCCCGTCGAGGGCTCCTTCACCCTCCGCCAGAAGTCCGACGGCCTCTACCTCTACCGCTCCAACTCCCGCTTCTGGATGATCCTGCGCTGACCCGCGCGGCCGCCCCTCCCTTCGCGCCCCCTTCCCGGGGGCGCTTTCTTTTGCTCGGGCGCGAAAACCCTTGCCTTGTCAACCCGAAGGTGGTATCTTAGGGGCACGCAGCGGGAGAGCCGCTGCATTGTGCGACCGCACAATCAGGACGTAATCTGAAACTTAGGAACTTTCTGCCAACGTCCGAAATGTGCGCACGCGATTCCGCGTGCCCTTTTTGGTGTTTTGGCAAAGGCTTCCTAAGGCCCCAGATTAGATACCGAAAAGGGCACTTCTCGTCCCGGGGCCTTCTTCGGTCTCACCAGACGGGGCGGGAAACGGAGAAATCCAAGACATATGAAACACATCCTCACCGCGGCCCTCGCCACGCTGGCCCTCGGCGCCGCCCAGGCCGTCACGGTCGGCTGGACGCCGGCCTCTTACGATTGGACGGTGGACTCGTTCACGAACGGCTCGGGCAACCCCAGCCAGACGCTCAACCTGACGGAGGGCTGCGGCACGGTCGCCGCGCTCATCACCACGTCCGACGCCTTCGCCGCCAACCGCGCCAACATCTTCGCGATCGAGAATGACGGGTTCGGCACGACGGCCTTCCGCATGGCGAACGGCGCCGTCGGCGAGACCGCCAACGAAAACCCCGGCAACGGCACCGACATCGGCATCGTCACCGGCGCGCGCGGCACGGCCTGGCGCGAGGGGAGCACGAAGGTCTCCGCCTCCGCGAACGGCACCTACCTGCTCACCGCCACCTATTCGTACGCGGATGGGGTGATGACGCTGACCTGCCGCGTGAACGACGCCGTCGTCTTCACCGGCACGGCGGAGATGGCCGCCGCCCCCACGGCGCTCACCATCTCCAACATCGGCTCCTTCGGGCAGCAGAACTTCTTCACGATGGAGGAACTCTCCGGCTACGACGCCGCGCTCACCGCCGCGCAGATTGAGTGGCTGACCGAGAACGGGACCACCGTGCTGCCCGAGCCGACGGCGCTGGCGCTACTGGCCCTCGGCGCGGCGGGCCTGGCGCTCCGCCGCCGCGTGGCGTGAGTTTCAGGAGACACGGGGAGGGCGCCTGAGTGCCCTCCCCCGCCCCCGGCCCGTTTGGGCCGGGGGCTTTTTTGGCGGCGGCGCGAAAAAAGGCTTGCGCGCGGGGGCGGGATTTGCTATCCTATGCAGCGTTTTCCCGATGTGGCGGGTTAGCTCAGTCGGTAGAGCAGCGGAATCATAATCCGCGTGTCGGGGGTTCGATCCCCTCACCCGCTACCAACGAGGGGAACACAGCGATCCGAAGTGGCGCAGTGGTAGCGCAGGTGACTGTTAATCACTTGGTCGCAGGTTCGAATCCTGCCTTCGGAGCCATCTTGCCGCCGCAAGTCAGTCGACTTGCGGCGGTTTTTATTTCGCCGCGAGGGGGTCGCCCGTGCGGCGCATCCGCGCCAGGAGGGTCTGGCGGAGGGCGGTGAGGCGTTGGGCGTGGGCGGGGTCTTGGGCGAGGTCGCGGCGTTCGAGGGGGTCGGCGCGGAGGTCGAAGAGGAGTTCGCGGAAGGGTTTGCCTTTGCCTTGGGCGAGGCGGATGAGCTTCCAGTCGCCTTGGCGGAGGGTGCGCCAGTGGGTGCGGTAGGCGGTGTGGAGGGCGTCGCGGAAGGGGGCGTCGGGGTCGGCGCCGGGTCGGAGGAGGGGGGTGAAGGAGCGGAAGGCGCAGGTTGGGTCGTCGCGCAGGCCGGCGAGGTCCAGGAGGGTGGGGCGGAGGTCTTGGAGGTAGACGAGGGCGCGGCGGGTCTGGCCTTGGGGGATGCCGGGGCCGGCGAGGATGAGGGGGACCTTGATGCTGTACTCGAAGGGATTTTGCTTGCCCATGAAGCCGTGCCGGCCGACGGCCAGGCCGTTGTCGGAGGCGAAGGCGACGAGGGTGTTCTCGGTGAGGCCGGCGCGGTCGAGGGCGTCGAGGACGCGGCCGATCTGGGCGTCGAGGTAGGTGACGAGGGCGTAGTATTCGGAGCGGTGGGTGCGGATGGCGCGGGGGGTGCGGGGGGTTGGGGCGAGGCGTTCGTCGCGGAGGGTGGGGGGCGAGCCGAGGGCGGCGGCGCCGGGGAAGGCGGGCTGGAAATCCTCGGGGAGGGCGAGCGCGTCGGGTGGGTAGAGGGCCTGATATTCGGCGGGGGCTTGGCGGGGGTCGTGGGGGGCGTTGAAGGCGACGTAGGCGAAGAAGGGGCGGTCTTTGGGCGCGGACCGGAGGTAGTCGACGGCGTCGTCGGCGGTGACGGCGGCCCAGTGGCGGCCGCCCGTCCAGTGGCCGGGTCGGGAGGCGTCGCTGGGGCTCCAGGGGTCGGGCGCGCCTTCCTTGGGGCGGAGGTAGGCGGCCTCGCAGGTGGGGGGCATGCCGGGGCGGACGTGGCGGACGCGGTCGAAGCAGCGCGCGGGGTCGGCGTTGACGTGCCATTTGCCGGTGAGGAAGGTGGCGTAGCCGCCGTCGCGCCAGAGGCGGGGCCAGAGGGGGGCGGCCTCGAGGGCGGCGCGGTTTTTCTCCAGCGGCTGGGCGTCCCAGAGGAAGCGGCCGGTGTTGAGCATGGTACGGCTGGCGACGCAGATGGCGCCGTGCCAGCCGCCGGGGTTGTAGCAGTTGAGGAAGGCGGTGCCGCGCGCGGCCAGGCGGTCGAGGTTCGGCGTGAGGATGGCGGGGTTGCCGAGGGCGTGGAGGGTGTCGCAGGCTTGGTCGTCGGTGAGCAGGAGGAGGACGTTGGGGCGGCGCGCGGGGGGCTCGCCGGCGCGGACGGCGCAGGCGGCGGCGAGGCTGGCGAGGAAGGCTCTTCGGGTGCAGGCTGGCATTGGCGGGTTCCTTTCTGGTTTCCAAACGTATGTTAGCGCAATCGCCGTCCCGCGGCCATGGGGCGCGGCCCCGCCGTCTGCGCCGCATACGGCAGGACGCGGCGGGGGCGGCCTCCGAGTCCCGCGAGGGGGCAAAAAAAGGCCCCCGGCCGGGCTGCGGTCGGGGGCTTTTCGTTCGCGCGTTTGGCGCGGGCTCAGAAGGCGTAGTGGGCGAAGGCTTTGTTGGCCTGGGCCATCTTGTGGGTGTCGTCGCGCTTCTTGAGGACGTTGCCGGTGTTGTTGTAGGCGTCGATGAGCTCGAGGGCGACGGCGCGGGGCATGGGCACGCCGCGGCGGGAGGAGGCGTACTGCGCCATCCAGCGGAGGGCGAGGGCCAGCTGGCGGCCGGGGCGGATCTCCACGGGGACGGGATAGGTGGCGCCGCCCACGCGGCGGCTCTTGACCTCGACTTTGGGCTTCATGTTGTTGATGGCCGCGTCCATCACCTCGAGGGGATCCTTGCCGGTCTCCTTGGCCAGTTCCTCGATGGCGCCGTAGACGATGCGCTCGGCGGTCGTCTTCTTGCCGGACTTCATGAGGGTGCGGATGACTTTGGCGACGAGCTCGCTGTTGAAGCGGGGGTCGGTCTGGTGGACGCGTTTGATGGCCTGACGACGTCTCATGGTGCGGTGCCTCCTTACTTCTTCTTGCCTTGGGCGGCGGCATCCTTCTTGACGCCGTACTTGGAGCGGGAACGCCCGCGGCCGTTGACGCCGAGGCTGTCGAGGGCACCGCGGATGATGTGGTAGCGCACGCCGGGGAGGTCGGCCACGCGGCCGCCGCGGACGAGGACCACGGAGTGTTCCTGGAGGTTGTGGCCCTCGCCGGGGATGTAGGCGGTGACCTCGTAGCCGGAGGTGAGGCGCACGCGGGCGACCTTACGCAACGCGGAGTTCGGCTTCTTCGGGGTTTGGGTCTTGACGACGGTGCAGACGCCGCGGCGCTGGGGGCAGCCCACGAGCGCGGGGGATTTGCTCTTCTTGCGCTGCGGGGTGCGGCCCTTGCGCACAAGCTGATTGATGGTAGGCATTCGTTCGCTTCCTTGGATGGATGCTCGGAGTTCGTTTTCTTCTTCTGGCCAAAGCCTTGGGACGGGGCTCTCGTCCTCCTGCGACCAAGGCCTCGCTACCTGCCTTGGGGGCTTTGCGCCGATTCGTTCCACCACGATAACACAAGGGGTCATCGGGTGTCAAGCGGGGGTGCGGCCCCGCGCGGCGCCGGGGGGCGCGGCGGGGCCGCGGGCCGGTCAGGCCTTGGTCACGCGCCCGGCCTTGATGCAGGCGGCGCAGACGGTCATGTGGCAGGTGGTGCCGTTGGGCGTGCGCACGTGGACGTTGCGCAGGTTGGGGACGAAGCGGCGCTTCGTGACACCCGTGGTGTGCAGGCCGATGCCGCCCTTGGCCTTCTCGAGGCCGTGGCGGACGATGCGGTTGCCGACGATCGGCTTCTTGCCGCAGACTTCGCAGATTCGGGACATGATTGACTCCTTGGTGTTAGATGGGTTTGTCTTAGGGTTTCAGGAACGTGGCCCTGCGGAGGCGCTCCGGGGAGACCTCGCCGTGGTCGGCCCCGAGCGTCTCGGGGAGGGGGCCGGCGGGGCGGCCTTTGGGCGTGGGGGCGAGGGCGCGGCGCAGGGCCTCGCGGACGGCCTCCAGGCCGGGGCGGCCCTCGGCGGCGAGCGAGAGGCGCAGGGGCTCGAAGCCGAGCGCGGCGGCGGCCTCCGGGTAGCGCGCCTGGGCGGCGGGCTCGTCCATCTTGTTGGCGATGACCAGCGCGGGGCGGGCGGCGAGCGCGGCGTCGTAGCGCTCCACCTCGGCGCGGAGCACCTGGTAGGCGCGCTCGGCCGGGTTTTCCTCGTCGGCCATGTCCAGCACGTAGACGAGCATCCGCGAGCGGGAGATGTGCCGCAGGAAGGTCAGCCCCAGCCCGACGCCCTCGGCCGCGCCCTCGATGATGCCCGGGATGTCGGCCACGCGCAGCGTGGCGTAGTCCGGGTATTCCACGGTGCCCACGATGGGGTGGAGCGTGGTGAAGGGGTAGTTCGCGATCTTGGGCCGGGCCGCGCTGAGCGCCGCCAGGAGCGAGGACTTGCCGGCGTTGGGGAAGCCGACGAGCCCCGCGTCCGCGATGGTCTTCAGCTCCAGGCGCGCCGTGAAGGCCTCGCCCTCCGCGCCGGGGATGAACTTCTCGGGCGCCTGGTTGGTGGCGCTCTTGAAGTGGACGTTGCCCCAGCCGCCGCGGCCGCCGCGCGCCAGCACGAGCCGCTGCCCGTGCTCGAGCACCTCGCCCAGCCAGGCGCCGGTCTCGGCGTTGTAGGCCTCGGTGCCGCAGGGGACGTCGACGACCAGATCCTTGCCGTTGCGCCCGTGCATCTTCTGGCCCGACCCGGCGACGCCGTCCTCGGCGAAGAGGCGGGGCTCGTAGAAGACGCGCAGGAGGCTGTCGGCATGGGTGCTCGCGCGGAGCACGACGTCGCCGCCGCGCCCGCCGTCGCCGCCGTCCGGGCCGCCCTCGGGCACGTGGGATTCGCGGCGGAAGCTCCCGCTCCCGTCGCCCCCGCGCCCCGCGCGCACCTCGGCCGTCGCCGAGTCCACGAACACCCTGGCCTTCATCCCTGATCCCTGGGGTGGTTACTCGGGCCGCTCCGACGGCACGACCGTCACGACCTTGCCGTCCTTCTGAAACGCCACCGTGCCTTCGACGAGGGCGAAGAGGGTGTAGTCGCGCCCGCAGCCCACGTTGCGGCCGGGGGCGAACTTGGTGCCGCGCTGGCGGACCAGGATTTCGCCCGCCTTCACATACTGGCCGGCATAGCGCTTGACGCCGAGGCGCTTCGCGTTGCTGTCGCGGCCGTTACCGGTGCTTCCTGCCATGGCAAACTTCCTTTCTTCGCTTAGGCGATGGACTTGATCTTCAGCACCGTCAGCTCCTGGCGGTGGCCCACGCGGCGCTCGTAGCCTTTGCGGCGGTTCTTGCGGAAATGGATCAGCTTGTCGCCGCGCTTGTGCCCGAGCACCGTCGCCACGACCTTGGCGCCTTCCACCGTCGGCATGCCGATCTTCAGTTCGTCGCCCGTGTTCAGGGCCAACACGCCCGTCAGCTCAATGTCCGACCCAGGCTCCTCGGCCATCCGGTTCACCTCGATCACCGCGCCGACGGTCACGCGGCACTGCGTGCCACCGGCCTCCACGACTGCGTATGCTTCCATAATCTTCCTCTGGATTGGGTTGAAATCCGTCTTCGCCGCCCCTTTGGCGACGAAAGTCCGCATACAATAGCACACCCCCTCGCGCCGCGTCAACAATTTTTCGCGGGGACGGCCTCGCGAAAAGTCGCAACACATTCTCACTCGTTCACAAACTGTGCGCGGGCGCGCGCCTCCCCTGCGTCATAAGTGCGCATTCCGCTTGGCGCGGTCGGCGCGGCGGCGGTGGGCATCCTTGTCATGGGCGAGGCGGCGACCTTCGCGCGGCTGGCGGGCGTGGGGCTCATCCTGGCCGGCATCGTGACGCTGAGGTTGGCGCATTGAGGGGCGGCCGCGCGTCAGCCCTCGACGATGGGCGCGCCGCCGAGGAGGAGATCCCCGCGGTAGAAGGCGCAGTATTGGCCGGGGGTGACGAGGGCCTGGGGGCGCTCGGGGAGGACGCGCCCGTCGGCGTGGACGACGCAGGCGAAGGGCGGGTGATGGTAGCGGGTGACGGCCTGGCAGCGGAGCGGGAAGGCGGGGGGGACGAGCCAGTTGGGGGGCGCGACGCGGAAGGCGGGGACGAGCAGCGCCTCGCGGGGCCCGAGGGTGAGGGTGTTGCGCGCGCGGTCGAAGGCGATGGCGTAGGCGCGGCCCCCGGTGGCCACGCCGAGGCCGCGGCGTTGCCCGCGGGTGTGGTTGGCGAGCCCGGCGTGGCGGCCGATGACGCGGCCGGCGGGGTCGAGGATGTCGCCGGGGCGGGCGGTCTCGGGGTGGCGGCGGCGGAGCTCGGGGCGATAGTCGCCGCCGGGGAGGAAGCAGACGTCCTGGCTGCCGGAGGCGAGGCGCCCCTCGGGGATGGGGAGGGCCCAGCGGCGGGCGAGGGCGACGACCTGGGCGCGGCCAAGCCCGGCGAGGGGGAGGAGGAGGCCGCGGAGGGCGGCGGGGGGCAGGGCGCAGAGGAAGTAGGTCTGGTCCTTGGCGCCGTCGGGGTGGCGGCGGAGGGTGCGCGCGCCGGTGGCAGGGTCGATGGCGTGCGCGGCGTAGTGGCCGGTGGCGAGGGGCTGGCCGACGGCGCGGCGCAGGAGGCCGAACTTGACGAGGGGGTTGCAGCGGCAGCAGGGATTGGGGGTGAGCCCGGCGGCGTAGGCGGCGTAGAAGGGGGCGACGACGAGGCGCTCGAAGTCGGCGCGCGCGTCGAGGAGGCGGAGGGGGACGCCGAGGGCGTCGGCGAGGGCCGGGACGGCGGGGTCGGGCTCGGGGGCCTGGGTCAGGAGGTGCCAGGCCTCGACGCGGTGGCCGCGGGCCTGGAGGAGGCGGACGCAGACGGCGGAGTCGACGCCGCCGGAGAAGGCGACGGCCACGTTCATTCGAGGGGGAGCTCCAGTTGGCCGGAGATCATCATCTTGTGCGCGCCGGCGCCGTCGGAGGTGTCGTAGACGCAGAACTTGACGGCGGGGAAGCGGCGCAGGAGGTCGCGCTCGATGTAGTCGCGCACGGCGGCGACATTGTGGGGGTCGTCGTCGGAGAAGCCGATGGAGATGGGGCGGCGGAGGGCGGCCATGCCGGTGCTCTCCAGGATGTGGGTGAGGTGGTCGACGAAGTCCTGGATGGCGAAGCGCTTGCGGCCCTCCTGGGTGGTGATCTGGGGGGCCTCGGCGGCGAGGCGGCGGTCGAAGGCGGGGGAGGTGATGGCGTGGTAGCGGTTGAGGGAGAGGTAACGGCGGAGGACGGCGGTCTGCGAGGGGAAGGTCTGCACGTGGTCGAAGCAATAGGAATAGCCGCGCAGGTTGATGAGCATGACCTCGCGCTCGACGGGGGTGAGGACGCGCTCGATGAAGCGCTCCACGCCCTGGCGGAGGGTCTCGGAGGCGTGGCCCCGGGCGGTGACGATGGCGAAGAGGCGGCCCTCGACGAGCGTCTTGCGGAAGGTCGCGAAGCTGGGCGGCGGGCGGCGGCGCCCCTCGGCGATGGCGTCGAGGGCGCGCTCGAGATCCTCCATGAAGCCGCCGCCCCCGAGCGGGGTGCGGGCGTCCTGGAACTCGACGAAGGCGAGCTCGCGGCGGCCTTGCGGGTAGCGATAGCGCGCGGTGTCCTTGCGGATGACGCTGAAGGTGGCGGTGGAGCAGACGTGGGGCACCCAGCGGCCGTGGCTGAGGCGCTCCATGTGGATGCGCGTGGGCATGCAGAGGACGTTGTCGTCCCAGTCGAAGACGTAATACTTCAGGTCGCGCCCGCGGACCGACTCGTTGACCCAGACGCCGTCGACGAAGGCGAGCCTGGCGCCCTCGAAGCGCGCGAGGGCCTCGTCGAGCGGGGAGGGGGCGTGGGGGCGCGGCGTCACCGCATGAGCCCCATGAGGCGCTGGGTGAGCTTGGCGGCGGTGAAGTCGGCGTGGTGGAGGCCGGGGATGGGGGCCAGCTCCACCACGTCGCACCCGACGATGGTGCGCGCGGAGGCGATCTCGCGCAGGATGAAGAGCGCGGAGTACCAGAGGAGCCCGCCGGGCACGGGCGTCCCCGTCGCGGGCATGACGGCGGGGTCGAGGCCGTCGACGTCGAAGGTGACGTAGACCTGCCGGGGGAAGCCTTTGGGGAGGATGGGGGAGGGCGGGCCCTTGAGCGCGAGATCCTCCCCGTCGCAGGCGAAGAGGGTCTTGGGGTGGGCGGCGCGGTAGTCGGCCTCCTCCTTGCAATAGGCGCGGGTGGCGAACTGGGCGACGGGGAAGCCCAGCTCGTGGCAGCGGCGGAGGACGCAGGCGTGGGAGAGGCGCGAGCCCTCGTAGGCGTCGCGCAGGTCGGCGTGGGCGTCGAAGTGGACGACGCCGATCTTGGCGCCGCGCACCTTGTAGGCCAGCAGCGCGCCGAGGGTGACGGTGTGCTCGCCGCCGAGCACCACGGGCCGCGCGCCGCAGTCGAGCGCGCGCCCCACGGCCTTCTCGATGGCGTGCAGCCACGCCTCGGGGTCCTTGGCCTTGGCGCCCGCGGGGCGGACGGGGCGGGTGGTGTGGATGCCGCCCTCGCAGGGGAAGGCGCCGCGCTCGTAGGCCTCCAGCTGGTCGGAGGCCGCGAGGATGGCCGCGGGGCCCTTGGCCGCGCCCGCGCCGTAGGAGACGCTCAGCTCCATCGGCACGGGGATGACGTGGAAGGCCGCCCCCTCGGCGGGGACGGGGGCGTGCTCGGAACCCAGGAAGGGCGGATAGGCGGCGGGCATGGTCACTCCTTTCGCGGCAGGACGAAGCGGCGGCCGAGGGTGGTGGCCGCGTGGGTGAAGTGGGCGCCCAGGCGGGCGGTGAGGCCGATGGGCAGGTTCACGGCCCAGCCCGAGGCGTTGAGGATGGGCGCCAGGTCGCGGTTGCGCAGGCGGCACCACGCGAGGATGACGCTCGGCACGGAGACCGCCAGCACCAGCCCCGCCACCACCGCCCCCGTCTTCCACAGCGGCGCGCGCGTCGCCGCCGAGGCCAGCGTCGCCACCGCCGTCGCCACGAAGGAGAGCGCGATGCCCAGCGTCGCCGCCGAGGCCATCCGCGAGGTACCCGAGGCCGCCGGCGGCGGCTGGGGCGCGGCCTTGGCGAGGAGGGCGGAGGCCGTGGCCGCCGCCGCGTCGCCCTTGCCCGACACCAGGCGCCGCGCCGTCTCCGCGCAGGTCTGGGCGATCTTCCGCCACGGCGCGAAGAAGGCCTCCGTCAGGCTGATGGCGTTGAGGTCCAGCAAGGTGATGGCCGCGTCCCACGCATCCCCCCGCCCGTCGACGTACAGCCCGCGCTTGCCGACGGCCAGGTGCCCGGTCGAGCCCGCCGTGAAGACGGCCAGGAAGGCGCGCGGCTTCCGGCCCTGGCGCGTGGCCTCGCAATAGGCCAGGCAGCAGCGCGAGGCCTTGGCCGCCGCCGCGTGCGCCGCCGCGTCCTCCCCCTCCCCCAAGGGGAAGCAGAGCGCGCAGCGCCGGCCGTCGAGGTAAAGCCGCCCCTCCAGGAAGACGGGGCGCGTCCTGGGCGGGTAAAGGTCGGCCACGTTCACGAAGTTCCGCAGGAAGCGCAACAGCCCCCCGCGCAGCGCGGCGAGGCGCCCCAGCTCCTCGAAGGCCCTTGCCGTGGGGGCCTTGGCCCTGTTCGCGTCGTAGAGCGCCAACAGGCGGGCGCGGGTCTCCGGCGTGTCCGCGCGGTCGAGGGCCGCCAAGTCGTCGGCCCGGTCGCCCCCGGGCCGGCGCCCCAGCCAAAGGCGCGCGGGCGCGGCGGCCGCCTTCAGGCGTTCCCAATCCCCGCGCGTCAGGCGGTCCGTGCCGACGAGGTCGGCCAGGCGCGCGGCGTCGTCGCGCCAGGCGGGGTTGACGCCCCGCCGGAGCGGCAGGGCGTCGGCCTCCGCGGAGGGAATTGCGAGGGGGCCCTCGGCGAGGGGCTTGCCCGGGTCCAGGCGCGCGACCGCGGCCTCCGGGGAGAAGCGCAGGGCCTCGCAGTCGGCGAAGAAGCGGTCGATCCGGCCGGACAGGCGCCCGAGCCGTTCGAGGTCGTCGTCGGGATAGGGGTAGTCGGGGCGCTCGGCGCGCCACGCGCGCCAGGCGTCGAGGGTCTCCAGGCCCCGCAGGGCGTCCTCGCGCGGCAGGGGGCGCGTGCCGCCCTCCGGCGCGGCGAGGCGGAGCAGGAGGCGCGCGAGGTCGCGGAGGGGCGCGTCGGGGATGGCCTCGACGGGGAGCGCGTCGCTCCCGTTCAGCGGCCCCGCCTCGAAGGCGCGGCGTTCGCGGTCGATGGCCTCCGCGGTCACGGGGCCTTCCTTGGCGAGCGCCGCCAGCAGGTCGGCGAGGGGCTTGCCCTCGGGGGTGTCGGCGCGGACGTCCTCCGGCACGAGGCCTTCGAAGGGGAGGAAGAGCCTGTCGAAGGAGGCCAGGCGGGGGCGGAGCCAGTCGATGGCCGCCAGCACGTCGGGCACGCGCACGCGCCCCGCGTCGTCGCCGCCGATCGCGTCGGCCACGTCGCCGTCCTCCCCGCCGGGGAGGCGCCGGGGTCGGGCGAGGACGACCCAGAGGGTCGGGTCCAGGTCGGCCAGGCGCTCGACGTCGGCCCCTTGGAGGAGGGCCGGCTGCGGGGTGCGCGCGGCGCGGAAGAAGGCGTGGCGGTGCATGGGGCGCTCAGAGGCCGGCGCAGAAGTCGGCCATGCGGCGGAGGCCCTCGGCGATGTTCGCCTCGGAGCAGGCGTAGCTGAGGCGCACGCACTTGTCGTCGCCGAAGGCCACGCCCGGCACCACGGCCACGTGCCTCTCCTCCAGCAGGCGCTGGGCGAAGGTGAGCGAGTCCATGCCGAAGGCCGAGATGTCGGCGAAGACGTAGAAGGCGCCCTGCGGCTTGGGGCACTTCACCCCGGGGATGGCCGAGATGAGGCCATGGATCAGGTCGCGCCGCTTGGCGAAGGCCGCGACCATCCGCCGCACGTCGGGCTCCGCCTCGCGCAGGGCGGCGAGGGCGCCCCACTGGGCGAAGGTGTTGGGCGCGCTGGCCATGTGGCTCTGGAGGGCGGCGAGGGCCTTGGCGAAGGGCTTGGGGGCGGCGGCGTAGCCCAGGCGCCAGCCGGTCATCGCGTAGGTCTTGGAGAAGCCGTTGGCGGTGATGGTGTGGTCGTAGAAGTCGGGGCCGAAGGAGGCCATCGAGGCCTGCTCCACCTCGCCGTAGGCCATCCGCTCGTAGATTTCGTCGGAGACCACCCACAGGTCGTGCCGGATGGCCACCTCGCCGAGGGCCCGCAGCTGCGCGGGGGCGTACATCATGCCCGTCGGGTTCGAGGGCGAGCAGAGCACCACCGCCACGGTGCGCGGGGTGATCGCCGCCTCCAGCTCCTCGGGCGTCATCAGGAAGTGATCCTCCACCCGCGTTTGGACGAAGACGGGCGTGCCGCCGGCCACGCGCACCATCTCGGGGTAGGAGAGCCAGTACGGCGCCGGGATGATCACCTCGTCGCCCGGCTTGAGCATCGTCAGGAAGATCTGCGAGAGCGCGTGCTTGCCCCCGTTGGCCACGATCAGCTGCCCGGGCTCGTAGGCGAGGCGGTTCTCGCGCGCCAGCTTCTCGCAGAGCGCCTCGCGCAGCGCCGGCAGGCCCGAGGCCGCCACGTAGCGCGTCTTGTTCGCCGCCAACGCCTCCGCGCAGGCCCGCTTGATGCACTCGGGCGTGTCGAAATCCGGCTCGCCCGCCGCGAACGCGCACACCTGCACGCCCTGCGCCTTCAGTTCCGCCGCCTTGCTCGAGATGGCCAGGGTGGCGGAGGGCGCGATCGCCGCGACGGTGGGATTCAGCTGCTTCATGTCATATCCTCTCTCAAACGGGCGGCCCAATCCGCCCAAGCCCGACTATCATAGCAAATGGCGGCCCCACCCGCGCGCGCCCGCGCCCGGCGCGCCAAGGCGTGTTTGCGGGCCTCGCTTCTTGGATTGCGCCGTACCTCGACCCGAGACGCGCCGCCTCTCCCCCCGGCCCCCGCGCCGAAGGCGGCCAGAAAAGCGTTGCACAAATGGGGGGGGGTGGTATTATAGGCGTGTGAGGCGTGCGAGGGCGCGCCGGTTACGATCAATGGGAGTTGACGATGAAACGTTTGATGTTGGCCGCGTTGGCGGCTGTGTTTGCGGCCGGGGCGTTTGGGTTGACGGATGCGGAGCGCGCGCGGCTCCAGGCGAGTCTGCGCGCACCGCGGCTTTACCCGGGGATCACGTGGGAGCAGCTGCAGCGGCTGCACGAGGAGCAACTCTCCAAGATGTACGTGGTGCGCGACGGGAAGGAGGGCAAGGACTGGATCCAAATCCGCGACTGGAGCGCCGTGACCTGCGAACTGAAGGCGCTGCCGGCGAGCCAGGAGATCCCGAAGGCCTACGAGGTGGAAATCCACCGGGTGGAGCCCACGGGCGACTGGTTCGCCCGCGTGGCGCGGAAGGGGAAGCCGAACGTGGGGTTGATGGTGAAGGTTGTCCCGCCGAAGGGGATGGCGGGGGAGGTGGGGGACGTGAAGATGCTGTGGTTGGTGCGGCGCCGCGTGCCCATCGATGACGCGGGGGCCGTGTCGAGCACCGTCGTGTGGGCGGTCATCCCCGAGGAGACGGCGGCGACCTACCGCGTGCCGACGGCGCGGGAGGTGGCGCTCGCCATGCGCGACGAGGGGAAGACCTTTGTGGTGAAGCTGCCGACGGCGACGGGCCCCTGCCCGCGGTGCGACGGACGCGGCACGCTCGCGCGCCCCGAGCCGCGGCGCTCGGCCTCGGCGTGGCAGGAGGCCGGGGACGGGCGGGACGACTTCCTCACGCGCCCCTCCACCCCCTACCTCCGCGCACAGCAAGGCGCGCAGCGCGGCGGCCGGGCGGAGACCATCCGCTGTCCCGAATGCGACGGGCGCGGGGCGGCCTACGAGGAGGCCTTCCGAACCATCTTCTTCAAGAAGTCCTGACGGGGCGCCTGGACGCCGCCCCGTGCGCCGGGCGGCGTGAGGCAGGGCGCCGCACGCGGGCCCCGGCCGGGAAGGCCGGGGCCTTTTTCGCGCCCGCGCCCGGCGGCCGGGCGGCGGGTTTGCGGGGAGGGGCCGGTTTTTGGTATGGTTCGGGCTTTATTCAGGCTTTCAGGACAGAGGATTGCGATGAGCAGGCTTGACGCGAAAGAGTTGCGGTTGGCGGCCAACACCCTGCGGTGCTTGGCGGCGGACGAGGTGCAGGCGGCGAATTCCGGCCACCCCGGGGTGGCGCTGGGCTTGGCCGACGTGGTGGCCTGCCTGTGGCTGCGTCATCTGAAGGTGTGCGGGGATGACCCGGCGTGGGCGGATCGGGACCGCTTCGTGATGTCGGGCGGCCATGCCTCGGCGCTGCTTTACGCGGTGCTGCACCTGGCCGGCTTCGGGGTGTCGCTGGACGACCTGCGGCGCTTCCGCCAGCTGGGGGCGCGGACGCCGGGCCACCCGGAGTTCGGCGTGACGCCGGGGGTGGAGACGACGACGGGCCCGCTGGGCCAGGGCATCGCGGCGGCGGTGGGCATGGCGCTGGCCGAGCGGATGCTGGCGGCGCGCCTCAACGCCGAGGGCCGCCCCGCGCTGGTGGACCACCGCACGTGGGTGACGTGCGGGGACGGCGACCTGGAGGAGGGCGTCTCGCACGAGGCGTGCTCGCTGGCGGGCGCGTTGGGGCTGGGCCGGCTGACGCTCATTTACGATTCCAACGACATCTCCATCGAGGGGCCCATCGGCCTGGCGATGGCCGACGACACCAAGCGCCGCTTCGAGGGCTATGGCTGGCGCGTGCTGGCGTGCGACGGCCACGACTTCGAGGCCATCGACCGCGCGCTGCGCAAGGCGGCGCGCTCGGAGGACCGCCCCACGCTCATCATCTGCCGCACCGTCATCGGCAAGGGCTCGCCCAACAAGGCCGGCACGGCGGCCAGCCACGGCGCGCCGCTGGGGGCCGAGGAGCTGCGCCTCACCAAGCAGGCGCTGGGCTTCGACCCGGACGCGGCCTTCGCGGTGCCCGAGGCCGCGCGGGCCCTCTTCGACGCGCGCGCCGCCAAGATGCGCCGCCGCCGCGCCAAGTGGGCGCGGGCGCTGCGCGAGGCCTGCGCGGCGGACGCGGCGTTCGCCGCGCGCTGGGCGTGCTTCATGGAGCAGCGGCTGCCGGGGGATTTCGCGGCGGCGCTGCCCGACTGGGGCGGCAAGCCCGTCTCCACGCGCGTGGCCTCCGGCAAGGTGCTCAACGCCATCGCCGGGGTCTGCCCGTGGCTGGTGGGCGGCTCGGCCGACCTGGCGCCCTCGAACATGACCGCGCTGGCGGGGCTGGGCGACGTGGCGCGGGGGGACTTCGCGGGGCGCAACCTCCACTTCGGCGTGCGCGAGTTCGGCATGGGCGGGGTGATGAACGGCATCGCCGCGCACGGCGGCCTGCGCGTCTACGGCGGCACCTTCTTCGTCTTCTGCGACTACGCGCGCCCGGCGCTCCGCGTCGCCGCGCTCATGGGCGTGCCGACGGTCTACGTGCTGACGCACGACAGTTTTTATGTGGGCGAGGACGGTCCGACCCACGAGCCGGTGGAGCAGCTGCCCGCCCTGCGCGCCATCCCCAACGTCTGCGACCTGCGCCCCGCCGACGCCACGGAGACCGCCGCGGCCTGGGAGGTGGCCCTCCGCCGGAAGGACGGCCCCACCTGCCTGATGCTCTCGCGCCAGAACCTGCCCGTCCTTGACCGTTCGGCGCTCGCCCCCGCCTCGGGCGTGGCCAAGGGCGCCTATGTGCTGTGGCAGCGCGACCCCGCCGCCGACCCGGAGGCCATCCTCATCGCCTCGGGCTCCGAGGTGGCCTTGGCGCTCGCCGTGGCGCAGGCGCACCCGCGCAACCTGCGCGTGGTCTCCATGCCCAGCTGGTTCCTCTTCGAGCGCCAGCCCGCGGCCTACCGCGAGGAGGTGCTGCCCGCGCGCGTCCGCCGCCGCGTCGCCGTCGAGGCCGCCATCCCCATGGGGTGGGAGCGGTACGTGGGCGAGGCGGGGCGCACGCTGGCCATGCACGGCTGGGGCGCCTCGGGCCCGGCCTCCGCGCTGGCCGAACGCTTCGGGTTCACCGAGGCCAACCTCGCCGCGATCGTCGACGCCTGTCTGGAGTGACCCGCCATGGAAACGCAGCCCACCGACCAATACCGCGCCCAGCGCATCGCCAACCGCGAGGCCCTCGCCAAGCTGGGCTACGCGCCCTACGGCCGCGCCTTCGCCCGCACCGGCACCCTCCGCGAGACCCGCGCCGCCTTCGAGGAGGGCCGCGCCGTCGCCGTCGCCGGGCGCATCCTGACCAAGCGCCGCATGGGCAAGCTCATGTTCATCCATCTGGGCGACGGCACCGACGCCTTCCAGATCCTGCTCCGGCGCGACGCCGTGGGCGAGGAGGCCTACGCCGCCGCCAAGCTGCTCGACCTCGGCGACATCATCGGCGTCTCCGGCACGCTCTTCACCACGCAGGCCGGCGAGCGGACCGTCCAGGTCGCCGAGTGGACGCTCCTGTCCAAGGCCATCCGCCAGCCGCCCGAGAAGTGGCACGGCCTCCAGGACCAGGAGGAGCGCTACCGCCGCCGCTACCTCGACCTCATGTCCAACCCCGAGAGCCGCGCCCGCTTCGACAAGCGCCACAAGATCCTCCTGGGCATCCGCAACTATCTCACCGCCCAGGGCTTCGTCGAGGTCGAGACGCCCATCATGCAGGCGCAGGCCGGCGGCGCCGCGGCCAAGCCCTTCGTCACCCACCACAACGCCCTTGACCGCGAGATGGTGCTGCGCATCGCCCCCGAGCTTTACCTCAAGCGCCTGCTCGTCGGCGGCTTCGACAAGATCTTCGAGCTGGGCAAGGATTTCCGGAACGAGGGCATCGACCGCACCCACAACCCCGAGTTCACCGTCCTAGAGGTCTACGAGGCCTACGGCGACCGAACCTCCATGAAGCGCCTCATCGAGGGTCTGCTCCCCTACCTCTGCGACACCGTCCTCGGCTCGCGGCGCCTGCCCTACGGCCCCGAGGGCAGGATCCTCGACTTCGAGCCGCCCTACCGCGAGGTCTCCCAGCGCGCGCTCATCGAGGAGCGCATGGGCGCCGACTGGTTCGCGCTCGACTACGAGACCGCCCGCGCCCGCGCCGCCGAGGCCGGCCTGGAGTTCACCCCCGAGATCGTCGACCACCTCACCCTCTCCCACGAGGTCTACGACAAGCTCATCGAGAAGACCCTCTTCCAGCCCACCTTCGTCACCCGCATCCCCAAGCAATACGTCCCCCTCGCCAAGGCCTGCCCCGACGACCCCGCCCTCGTCGACGTCTTCGAGTTCGTCGTCGCCGGCAAGGAGCTCTGCCCCGGCTACACCGAGCAGAACGACCCCGACGCCCAGCGCGAGGCCTTCGCCCGCCAGGTCGAGGCCGACGCCGAGCCCACCGACCTGGACTTCGTGGAGGCCCTGGAGTACGGGATGCCGCCCACCGGCGGCCTGGGCCTGGGCATCGACCGCCTCGTCATGCTCCTCACCGACACCGAGGCCATCCGCGACGTCATCCTCTTCCCCCAGCTCAAGCAGGAGGGTTGACCGCCCCCCGCCCGTGCGCGAAAAAAGCCCCCGGCCCAAGGCCGGGGGCTTTTTCGTCCCGCCGATCAGCGATAGAGCGCCGCCGCCGTCATCGCGAGATAGCCCTCCGCGCCGAGCGTGGGGAAGGCGGCGCGCACGGCGGCCTCGAAGGCCTTGGCGTCGGGCGCTTCCCCCTCTTCGACGCCATGGCCGCCTGGGGCGAGGCTTACCGCCGCGCCGCCGACTGACCGGCCCCGCCCGCGCGGCGGCGCTCAGCGGATCAGGAGGCGATAGCCCGGGAGTGCGGGGCCGAGGGCGCCGCGCAGCCCGCCGAGCGGTCGGCCGTCGAGGCCCGTCTCCGGGCAGACATGGCCTTGCCCGTCGCAACGTTCCTCGGCGTTTGGGCGCCAGGCCGTCTCGACCTCGGCACGGTGGCCGCCGAAATCCAAGTACCAGGCATCCATCGGAAGCGTCCCCGCGAAGGTGCAATGCGTCCGCTCGCACTCCTGAAGGGTGGCGTTTGTGTCCGGGAAGAGGCAGCAGACGAGCACGCAGAAGGAAGCGGCCTTGCCGTCCCTGCCGCCTTGGAGGACGCAGCCGCGCAGGGTGGGCATCCCGCCCGTGCCGCTGAAGGTGACCAAGCTGTCGGCGGCCCCCGCGCCCTCAAGCCAGAGGCCGTCGAGGGTGGCGTCGCTCCCGAGGACGAGGCGCGCGCCGTCGGCGAAGGTCAGGCGCGAGGGGCGGTTCAGGGGGTCGCGCGCCCCCGTGGCGGGGTCGTGGCCGCCTTGGAGGGTGAGGCCGACGGGGATCTCCAGCGTCTCGCCGAGGGCGTAGTCGCCGGCGGCCAGGTGGATGGGGTGGACGGCGTCGGCCCGCGCCAGCGCGTCCCTGAGCGAGGCGGCGGTCTCCCAGGAGCGCCCGTCGCCGCCGCCCTCGGCGGTCACGAAGACAGGGTTGGGCGTCAGCGCGAAGTCCGCGACGGCGCCGGCGTAGGCCAGCTCGAAGTAGGCCGCCTCGCCCTCCCCGGGCTTGTCGTTCTTGTGCGCCTCGTCCCAGGCGGCCTGCTTGGCCTCGCGCGTCGGGTCGTCCACGTGGCTTTCGACCGTGACGGTCTGCGCGGGGGCGTCGGCGTAGCCCTCGGCCTGGACGGTGAGGACGTAGCGGTCGGCGGGGTAGGGCTCGGCGGGGTCGTCCACCGCGTCGGCTGAGGGTTTGGGCAGGCCGGCGAAGGCGTAGCAGCCGTTCGCGTCCGTGGTGGCGGCGCGCGTGGTCTGGCCGCCCTCCGCGCGCAGGGTCACCGTCGCGCCGGGGACGGGCGCCTGGCCGTCGGTCGCCACGCGCCCGACGATGACGCCCCCGAGGTCGGTCGGGAAGACGTTGGGATAGAAGGCGAAGCCCTCGTCGGCCAGTTTGTCCAGATCCCACCAGCGCCCGCTGGCGCTGCCCCAGCCCTTGTCCACGTGGAACCACTCCTTGCCGTCGGCGTCCACACCCCAGCCGTCCACCACGATCATGTGCCCGCTGATCTGGAGCACCGTCGGCGCCTCGGCCTGCGCCCCCACGCGCAGGAGGCGGCGCATCAGGTCGGGCCAATAGGGCACCATGGCGCCGCTCCGTTGGATTTTGCTGTACATCGCGCCGTCCGCGAAGCCGCAGTAAGCCTTGAAGTCCTCGACCTTGATGGTCCCCGCCGCCCCCAGCGCGGATTGGTAGTTCACCTTCCCGAGGAGGCCGAGGTTCCACATCAGCCGCGCGACGGGGATGTCCTTCAGGCCGTCCGCCGTGTCGAGCGTCTGCTTGTCGCGCACCGCCGCCCAGTCATACGCGCCCGGCCAGGACGCGCGCGGCACGTCCTCCGCGCCGTAGCCCACGGCGCCCTCGAAGGGCTCCGGCTCCCAGCCCTGCGCGGGGACGCCGTGGCTGAGCGCGTGATAGGCCAGCACCTGCCCCCACGCCAGGGGGTCGCAGCCGCAGACCGCGCCGTCGATGCCCGACCTGCCCGCGCCACCCACGTAGCCGCTTAGGTCTTTCTTGCCCACGTAGGCATTCAGCTCGGCGGCCTGGTCCCAGTCGGTCGCCGCACAGCGCGGCGCGACGATCGCGAAGTCCGGCGCGTCGCCCTGCGCCAGCTCCGTGCCGGCGGCCCCGGCCGACCCCGCGCCCGTCCAAACCGCCGCGCTCAGCGCGGCCCCCAGCAATGCGATCCTATCCATGCCGACAGTCTAACAAAGCGCGCCCCGCGGCTCAAGCGCCGCGGGGCGCGCTTTTGGTATACTGGGCCGTCAATCGCATGAGGACAGTGTCATGTTGAGCAAGAAGGCTTTGACGTTTCTGAGGGAGTTGGTGGCGTGCCGCGCGCCGAGCGGGTTCGAGCAGGACGGCCAGCGGCTGCTGGCCCGTTATCTGCGCTCGGCGGGGGTGGCGAGCGCCTTCGACGTGCACGGCAACCTGCACGCGGTGCTGAACGAGGGCGCGCCGACGAAGGTGATGCTGGAGGCGCATTGCGACGAGATCGGCTTCCTGGTGCAGTACATCGACGAGAACGGCTTTTTGTATCTGATCCCGAATGGCGGGGTGACGGCGCAGACGGTGGCGGGGGAGCGCGTCGTCATCCAGGGGCGCGAGGGGCCGGTGAACGGCGTCTTCGGCGTGCGCCCGCCGCATCTGATGGGCGCGAAGGAGCGCGAGCGCGTGGCGCCGGCGGATCTTTCGGAGGCGCCGGTGGACATCGGCGCGTCGTCGAAGGCCGAGGCGGAGGCGCTGGTGGCGTTGGGCGCGCCGGCGGTGGTGGACGCGGGGTGGCGGGAGCTGGCGGGGACGCGCGTCTCGTGCCGGGGGCTGGACAACCGCATCGGGGCCTTCATCGCGGCCGAGGTGGTGCGGCGCCTGGCGGAGGAGCCGTTGGCGCCGCTGAACGTGGCGCTGCATTTGGTGGGGAGCGTGCAGGAGGAGTTGGGGCTGATCGGGGGGCAGACGGCGGCCTATCAGGTGAACCCCGACATCGGGATCTGCCTGGACGTGGGCTTCGCGACGGACGCGACGCCGGCCGACCGCCGGAAGATGGGCGACGTGCGCCTGGGCGGGGGGCCGATCCTCGGCGTGGGCCCGCTCTACAACCCCAAGCTGCGGGCGCTGCTGGAGGGTGCCGCGCGGCAGGAGGGCATCGCGCTCCAGCCGCAGGTGCGGGCGCGGGCCTCGGGGAACAACGCCTTTTCCATGCGGACGCAGCGCGGCGGGGCGGCCGTGGCGCTGGTCTCCATCCCCCTGCGCTACATGCACAGCCCCGTGGAGGTGGTCGATTTGGCGGACGTGGAGAAGATCGTCCGCCTGCTTTGCGCGTTCGTCGGCGGCCTGCCCGCCAAGCCCGACCTGACGCCCGAACTCTGAACGTGAGAGGATTCCCATGCATCCCAACCCCGCTTCCCTGCCCGACATCACCAAGGACCCGCGCGCCGTGCTGGCCATCCGCGCCGCGCTGAAGGAGGACATCGGCTCCGGCGACGCCACCACCCTGGCGCTCGTGGGGCCGGACGTCATGGCCACCGGCGAGATCCAGGCCCGCGAGGAGTGCTGCGTGGCCGGGCTCAACGTGGCGCTCTTCGTGCTGCAGATGCTCGACCCGACGCTCACCAGCGAGATCCTCATCCCCAACGGCGCGGTGGCGCCGAAGGGGAGCGTGCTGGCGCGCTTCACGGGGCGGGCGTGCGCCATCCTCACCGCCGAGCGCACGGCGCTCAACTTCATCCAGCGGATGTGCGGCACCGCCACGCTGACCCACCGCTTCGTCGAGGCCGTCAAGCCCCATGACTGCCTGGTGCTGGACACGCGCAAGACGACGCCGTGCCTGCGGGTCTTCGAGAAGTTCGCGGTGCGCTGCGGCGGCGGCGCGAACCACCGCTTCGGCCTGTACGACCGCATCCTCATGAAGGACAACCACCGCCGCCTCTGGGCCGGCGGCGACCCCGACCGGCTGGATCTGGCCGTGGAGGCCGCGCGCAAGGCCTATCCCCTGCTGGCGGTCGAGATCGAGGTCGAGAGCCGGGCGGAGCTGGAATCGGCCCTCCGCGCGGAGCCCGAGTGGATCATGCTCGACAACATGCCGCTGGACCTCATGCGCGAGTGCGTGGGCATCGTCCGCGCCTCCGGCAAGAAGACCCGGCTCGAGGCCTCCGGCGGCATCAACCTGCAGACCGCCAACGCCATCGCCGCCACGGGCGTGGACGCGCTGAGCGTGGGCGCGCTGACGCATTCGGCCCCGAGCGTGGACCTGGCCCTGGAGTGGAGCGCCATCTGATGCGCCTGCTCTGCGTGGACGTCGGCAACACCTCCACCGCGCTGGGCCTCTACGAGGACGGGGCGGTCTCGCGGGTGACGCACGTGCCGGGGGGGATCCTGGCGGATCCGGAGGCGTGCGCCGGGCATATGCGGCGCATCGCCTCCGACTACGTCGAGGGCGTGAGCATCGCCTCGGTGGTGCCGAGGGCCAACGCCCGGTGGCGGCGGCTGACGCGCGAGACGCTCGGGTGCGCGCCCCGCTTCGTGGGCCACGAGAGCCCGTTGGGCTTCGCGCTGGATTATCCGCACCCCGAGCGGATCGGGGCCGACCGCCTGGCCGACGCGGCGGGCGGGCTGGCGCGTTACGGCGCGCCGCTCATCGTCGTGGACTTCGGCACGGCGTTGAACTTCGAGGTGCTGGACGCGCGCCCGGCCTACGTCGGCGGCGTGATCACCCCCGGGCTCCCGCTCATGACGCGCTATCTGCACGAGAAGACCGCCCTGTTGCCCGAGGTCTCCCTCGGCGGCGAGACGCCGGCGTTCGGCAAGAGCACCGAGGAGGCCATCGCCCTTGGCGCGCGCGTGGGCTATCGCGGCATCGTGCGCGAGCTGGTGGGGCATCTGCGGCGGCCCTTGGGGGAGGGCGTGCGCGTGGTGGCGACGGGCGGCTACGCCGGCTGGGTGCTCGACGGCGCGGGGCTGGATTACGTCATCGACCCGACGCTGACGCTCTTCGGGCTGGGGAGGATCTTTGAGAACGGGGGCTCGGACTGATGGCAAGCCTGCTCTTCGCGTTCCTGCATCTGCTGGCGTTGGCGTTGGTGGTGCGGCTGACCTTACCGCCGCGCGCCGTGCCGGCCAATCCCTACGCGCTCGCCTGCGACACGCTGCTCGGCCGTCTGCTTCGGGCGGTGCGCCCGGCGTTGCCGCTGCCCGACAAGTTGCTGTGCGTGGTGCTCCTGGCGCTGGATCTCTCGGCGTGCGCCGCGCTGCTGACCAAGCTGGGCGGGCCGGAGCTGCCGCTCGGGGGCTTCGCGGTGGCCACGTACCCGGCGCGGGGCTTCCTGGGGTGGCTGGGGCTGGAGGCGCTGCGCTTCGCGGGGTTCTACCTCGCGATCCTGACGGGCGGACTGCTGTTGCGGCTGTGGCATCTGGGGCGGGCGCTCCCGGGGTACACGGGCGACCTGCTGCGGCTGGCCGGCAACCCCTTCACGCGGTTGCCGCTGGGGTGGCAGGCCGCCGGGGTGGCGGCGCTGTCCCTGGCCTATGTGGGCGTGGCGCTGCTCTTCGCCGACAAGGTGGAGTATCCGGTGGCGGCGCTGATGGCGGAGCTGAGCCGCTCGCTGCCCGGGGCGGCCTCCTTTGCGCCGGGGCTCTTCGACTTCTCGTCCTACGCCGCGCCGCTGCGGGTGATCCTGTTGGCGGGGCTGACGGTGGTGGACGTGATCGGCAACCTTTCCTACTACGTCTTCCTGCTGTTGCTGATGCTGCTGCTGGCCACGTTGCTGGGGTCGCGCCCGATGGCCTTCTTCCTCAACGACGCGGTGCGGCTGCTCACCGGCCCCATCCCGCCCCTGCGCCTGGGGCCGCTCGACTTCGCGCCGGTGGTGGCGCTCTTCGCGCTGAGTCTCATCGAGACGGCGCTGGGGGTGCTGTTGCTGGCCTTGATGCGCGGGGTGGCCGGTGTGGTGTGAGCCTTGGAAGGGCGGCTGCGCCCTGACCGTGAAGGTGACGCCCCGCGCCTCGCGCGACGCCGTGCTCGGCGCCGAGGCGGGCTGGCTCCGCGTGGCCCTCTGCGCGCCGCCCGTCGACGGCAAGGCCAACGAGGCGGCGCGCCGTTTCCTGGCCGAGGCGTTGGGGGTGCCGCGCGCCGGGGTGCGGCTGCTCTCCGGGCAGACCGCGCGCCTCAAGCGCTTCGCCGTGGACGGCCTTGCCCCCGACGAGGCGGCGCGCCGCCTTTCCCCCGCGTGAGCGCGGGGCCGCTCAGAGGGGCGGGAGGAGGCAGCAGGCGATGGCGTGGTCGTAGAGGACGGCGGTCTTGATGGGGACGCGCTTGCCGCGGAGGGCAGGGAAGTTCTCGGCCCAGGCGCCGAGGAGCTCGACGGCGAGCATCCCGTCGGAGGGGTCGGAGGCGCGGATGCGCAGGTCGGTGGCGGCGTAGCGGATGCCGGTGCCGAGGGCCTTGGAGATGGCCTCCTTGGCGCACCAGAAGCGGAGGACGGCGATGGGGCCGTCGCCGCTGCGGGTGGCGAGCTCCTGCTCCTCGAGGGTGAGGACGCCGCGGATGAACTCCTCGGTGAGGTCGCGCGAGGTGGATTCGACGTCAAGCCCGATGCGGCCGACGGTGGTGGCGGCGCCGAGGACGAGGCCGGCGGTGTGGGCGATGGAGAGGTCGATGGGCGCGGCGACCTGGTCTTGCCAGGGGCCGATGGGGTGGGGCTTGCCGAGGTCGTCCTTCCAGACGGCGATGTCCGCGGAGGGCTCGAAGAGGTTGTGGGCGGCGAGGAGGAGCCGGCGGACGGATTCCTTGGCGGCGATGCGCCCGAGGAGCCATTCGAGGCGGCGCGGCGCCGCGCCGCCCATCTGGAAGAAGTCGCGGCGCTCGCCGCGGGTGAGGACGGCGGCGGCGAGGGCGGTGAGCCAGAGGCCGCGGTTGGAGGTGAAGAAGTCGGGGGCGTCGTTGACGTAGAGCGCGCCGAAGAGGAGGCGCTCGGGGGCGTCGCCGCCGAGGAGGGGGCGGACGTCGAGGGTGTTCTCGGGGAGCGGGCCGCGGGGAATCGGGAGGAGGGTGGCGACGGGGAGGGGCTTGGTGATGAAGTAGCGGGCCGGATCCATGACGAAGTCGCGGAGGGTGCGCCCGGCGCGCCCGCCGACCTCCTCCCAGCCCTCGATGGAGAGGATGAGGTGCCCGGTGGCGTCGGCGACGAGGATGTCGACCTGGAAGGAGCGGGCGGTGACGTTGGTGAGGCGGAGGGAGCAGCGCAGGCGGGTGCCTTGGGGAACCCAGGCGGCGTAGTAGCGGATGGCCTTGCAGCGGAAGGGCAGGGAGATGGCGCCGTGGAAGCGCTCGTGGGAGCGCCAGAGGGGGAAGCCGGAGACGGCGGCGTCGAGCAGGAGCGGCATGGCGCAGAAGAGGGGGTTGGCGCTGTGGCGCACCAGCCCGGCGCGGTCGGGGATGCGGATCTCGTAGTCGAGGCCGTTGAGGCCCCAGCCGAGGACCTCGCGGACGTTGCGGAGGAGGGGGCCCTGGAAGAGGCGGGCGGGGTAGATGTCGTGTGCCTTCCAGCTGACGGGGCGCTGGCCGGCGAGGGGCTGGGGCTCGACCTCGTCGGGGGGCTCGGGGACGTGGGGGGAGAGGACGCAGTGGGCCTCCATGGCGGGGTGGGCGGAGGCGTCGTCAAGGCCGCTCTCGGCATAGATGCGGACGCTGACGGCGCGGCGGCGCCCGGTGGCGTCGGGCCCGAGGTCGCGCGCGTCGATGCGCAGGCGCAGGCGCCCGAAGGCGAAGGCGAGCCAGCGGGGCGCGCGGAGGCGCTCGATGCGGCGGAGGGCCAGGCGGGGGAAGAGGCGGTGGGCGGCCTCGGCCATGAGCTCCAGCCCGGTGGGGACGGAGAAGAGGGTCAGGCCGCGCATCTGCGGGTCGGCGAGGGAGACGCCGGCGGCGCCGATGGCGTAGTCGCAGAGATAGGGGTAGTCCTCCAAGCGCAGGTCGCAGCGGAGGGCGAGGCGGTCGGGGCCGCGGGCGAGCTCGCGCGCGCCGCGGAGCAGGGGGCATTCGAGCCCGCCGACGGGGATGGCGGCGGGGATGGCGTGCTGGTGGGTGGCGGAGGCGGCATCCTCGGCGGCCTCGGCCCCCGCGCCCAGGATGCGGCGCGGGTCGATGAGCTCGGGGCGGATGGCGGGGAGCTGGCGGGGCAGCCGGACGGTCAGGGCGGCGGCACCCTCCTGCGCGATGGGCTCGGAGAGGTCGAGCCGCTGGGCGTGGGCGAAGAAGCGGAGCCCGGAATAGTCGAGGGGCACGCCGTGGGCGGCCAGCAGCCCGAGCGCCTGCCCCACCTGCACGCCGCCGGAGCGGTGGAGGATGTGCATGGGGATGACGGCCACGGGGTCGCGCCCGGCGAGGATCTTGGCGATGAGGGGGGAGAGGAGCCCGCGCGCGCCGACCTCGACGAAGAGCCGGCAGCCGTCGCCGTACATCCGCTCGATCATGCGGCGGAAGTCGAGGGGGCGGACCATCTGCGCGGTGAGGCCGCGGACGACGGCCTCGACGGTGGGCTCCATGGGGTGGCCGTCGACGCAGGAGTAAAAGGGGACCTGGGGCTCGCAGGCGACGTATTTGGCGAAGAAGAGGCGCAGGAGCTGGCGCATCCGGGCGTCGGCGTGGCCGGAGTTGAAGGGGGCCGCGAGGGGCTCGGCCACGGAGAGCCCGCCGCCGTTGTGGATGGCCACCTCGGTCTCGGCCTGCTTCTCGGGGGCCACGGCCATCACGCAGTCGTCGTCGGTGAGGGTCTGGGTGAGGATGACGCGCGCCGGGTCGCGGAGGGCCAGCTCGCGCAGCCGCCCGACGGGGATGCCCGAGACGGTCAGCTGCACCCAGGCGGGGCCGGCCTCGGCGCCGAGGCGCAGCAGCATCCGCCCGGCGTCGCGCAGGATCTGGACGAGGGGGAGCTTGGGGTCGTGGTGCGTGGCGTGGAAGGCGGAGAAGGCGCCGAGCCCCACGCCGCCGACGGCGTCGGGGCGGACGCCGACGGCCTTGAGCAGGTCGGCGAAGACCTTGCTGGCCAGATAGGTGGAGGCGGAGGCCAGGAGCGGCAGGAAGGCCTGCGAGGCGCTGAGGGCGAGCGTGTGCTCGGGGGCGGTGGAGAAGAGCCACTCGGAGGGGGAGGCGACGTCGCAGAAGCCGGCGAAGGCCTCCTCCATGTCGTCGAAGCGCTCGCGCACCCCGTCGAAGGTCAGCGCGAGGTCGCGCATCATCTCGAGGTGGAAGCTGCCGGTGCCGGGGAAGACGTAGGCCACCTTGCCGCCGTGGAGGGCGAGGGGGCGGGTGGTGAAGAAGACGCCCGACTTGTCGCGCGTGCGGGTGCGGCCGCTGCGGAGGGCCTCGAGGGCGAAGCGCAACTTGCGGGCCATCTCCTCCAGCGAGGCCACCCAAAGCCCGGCCACGCACTGCTTGCCGCGGGCGTCGCAGGTGGCGGTGTAGACCACGTCGATGAGGCGGATGCCCGTGCTCCGGGAGACGAAGCGCTCCAGCCGGGCGATGGTCTCGGCCAAGGCCCGCGGGGTCTCGGCCCCCACCAGGCAAAGCACGCCCTCCGAACGCTCAAGCGCCATGGCCGAACCCTCCGCGCGTCATTCCCGGATCTCCTCGAGCGTCGCCGCGCCCGCCCGCCCCCACCGGGAGAGGGTCGAGACCGCCAGGCGGCGCGGGCGCGTGCTGGCGGCAATCCAGGGCCGCGCCTCCTGGACCCAATAGTAGGCGCCCTCGGAGCGGCGCAGCCGGAACCCCTCGTCCATCGGCGTGACCGAGGGCGGCAGGATGCGGTGGCTCACCGCCAAGGCGCCCTTGAGGACGCCGAGCGCGCCGGAGGCGGCGAAGGCGTTGCCGAAGTTGGTCTTGGCCGAGCCCAGGGCCAGGAGGGGGATGTGCGCGCCGCGGTTCCGCGTGGCGTCGGCCAAAAGCGCGAGCTCGGCGGCGTCCTCCTCGGGGACGCCGGAGGCGTTCATCTCCCAGTAGTCGATGTCCCGGAAGGCGTTGGGCAGGCGGCGGAGGGCCCGGTGGAGGGCCCGGCGGAGGCTCTCGCGCAGGCCCTCGCCCCCCGGGGGGATGCCGGAGACGACGGCGCAGCCGTGGAGCCGCGCGTAGGCGTGCGAGCCGTCGCGGTGGACCTCGGCCAGGCGGCGGAGGACGAAGGCCGCGCCGCCCTCGCCGGGGAGGGTGCCCTGGGAGCCTTCGACGAAGGGCTGGAGCGCGTGGCCCTGGGAGAAGGGGGTGAGGGCGGCCTCCCCGGCCATCTGGGCGGGGAGGAAGGGGGGCTGGAGGGCGACGACCACGGCGGCGTCGCACTGGCCGAGGCGGAGGGCGTTGGCGGCGGCGTCGAGCCCGGCGAAGACGGAGGCCTCGCCGGCGGCGCATTGGCAGGCCATGTCGCAGGCGCGGAAGGCCTGGGCCAGGCGGCGGGTGACGCCGCCGCCGCGGGCGAGCTCCAGGTGCCGGCGCTTGAGGTGGGGCAGGGTGTCGGCGAGCTCGGCGCGGAGGGCGTCGACCTGCGCGTAGGTGGCGGCGGGGAAGAAGCGCTGGAGGGTCTCCATCACCTGGCGGATGACGTTGGCGTGCCAAAGCCAGTTGACGGAGGCGGGGTTGAAGCCGGGGTCGTAGCCGACGTAGAGGGCGAGGCGGTCGGTGCGCCCCTCGTCGGGCGGGAGCCCGGCGTCGGCGAGGGCGTCGTGGATGAGCTGGGCCGCGAACCAGAAGTCGGGGTTGTCGCCCACGCCGAGGTCGGCGGGCAGGGGGATGCGGTCGGCGCGGCAGGCGAAGTTCGCGCCGAGGGCGGCGCAGACCTGCGGGAGCGCGCCGCCCTCGAGGAGGGGCTCGATCTGGCGGTTGGCTTCGGCCTCGGCGGGGGGCGCCAGGAAGCACTGTTTGCGGAGGATGGCCTTCCAGATGTCGCGGGGGGTCGCGGCGCCGGCGAAGCGGCCGCTCAGGCCCGTGATGGCGATGCCTTGGCTTTCCGCGGGGAGGCGCTGCATGGCGGGCGGGGTGGGGCGGGTCAGGCGCGCTCCAGCCAGGCGTGGGCCTGGTCGAGGGCGCGGCGGATGACCTTGTCCATGTCGTAGTAACGGTACTCGCCGAGGCGCCCGCCGAAGACGACGCCGGGGAGGCGGGCGGCCTCCTCCTGGTACTGGGCGAGGCGCGCGGCGGAGGCGTCGGTGTTCACGGGGTAGTAGGGGATGTCGCCGGGCTGCCAGTCGGCGGGGTATTCGCGGCAGATGACGGTTTTGTCCAGGGCGTAGGGCTCGGCGCGCTCGGGGTGGAAGTGCTTGAACTCGTGGATGCGGGTGAAGGGGACGTCCGCGTCGGCGTAGTTCATCACGGTGGTGCCCTGCCAGTCGCGCACCGGCTTGGTCTCCCACTCGAAGCGGAGGCCGCGCCAGGGGAGCGCGCCGTGGCGGAAGCCGAAGAAGGCGTCGATGGGGCCGCTGTAGAAGACGGGCTTGTCGGCGGGGAGGGCGCCGCGCAGGGCCAGGTAGTCGGCGTCGTAGGCCACGCGGATGGCGGGGTGGTCGAGGAGCCGCTCGAAGAGGGCCTGGTAGCCCTCGCACGGCACGCCCTGCCACGGGTCGGAGAAGTAGCCGGTGTCGTAGTTCGCGCGCACGGGCAGGCGGCGGATGATGAAGGCGGGCAGATCCTTGGGGTCGGCGTGCCACTGCTTTTGGGTGTAGCCTTTGATGAAGGCCTCGTAGAGGGGGCGGCCGATGAGGGAGATGGCCTGCTCCTCGAGGTTGCGCGGCTCGCCCGTCAGCCCGGCCTTGGCCACCTCGGCGGCGATGAAGCCGGGGACGTCGGCGGGCGTGAGGTCCTTGCCGTAGAAGGCGTTGATGAGCGCCAGCCCCAGCGGCATGAAGTAGACGCGCCCCGCGTGCTTGGTGAGGACGCGGTGGCGGTAGCCGGTGAAGGAGACGAAGCGCCTGGCGTAGTCCCACACGCCCTGGTCGGAGGTGTGGAAGATGTGCGCGCCGTAGCAGTGGCATTCGATGCCGGTCTGCGGGTCGACGGCGCTGCGGGCGTTGCCGCCGGGCAGGCTCCGCGCCTCCAGCACCAGGGGGCGGCGGCCGGCCTCGGCCAATTCGCGGGCGACGACGCAGCCCCAGAGGCCTGCGCCCACCACCACCACGTCGTAATCCCCGGCGGGGGGGAGCTGTTCGGCGGTCATCTTCATGGATTGCGTCCTTTCGCGGTTGTCGGTCAGCGGATCTTGCCCCAGCGGGGCGAGGCGAAGGGCCAGTGGACGAACGAGGCCGGCCCAAGGAGGTTGCGCGATGGCACGGTGCCCCAATAGCGGCTGTCGAGGCTGTTGCCGGAGTTGTCGCCGAGCGCCAGGTACTCGCCCGGCCCCAGCGCGAAGCGCGTCTGCGTGGGATAGGGCGAGCCCTGGGCGGGGGCGTAGCCCGGATAGGCCGGCGCGCCGGGCCAGGGGCGGAGGTGCTCGGCGATCTCCTCCAGGCGCGCGGGCTCGGTCGCCGGCCGGCCGTTCACCCAGAGGTAGGAACTGTCGGGCCTGAGCTCCACCGTGTCCCCGGGCCTGCCGCAGAGGCGCTTGATGTAATGCTGGTTGTCCGGGAGCATCGGCAGGCCGCGCGTGGAGAAGACGATGGTCTCGCCCAGGCGCGGGTGGCGGAAGTTCCAGACCCAACGGTTCACGAAGAGGAAGTCCCCGCTCCTCACATAGCCGCGCCACAGGCATTGGTTCATCGCCACGCGGCTCCCCGGGGGCAGCGTCCGGCGCAGGCCCAGGGCGACGTCCGAGGGTAGGTCGTAGCGGTCGCGCCCATTGACGAGCACGGTCCCGTAGCCGGGCTTCTCGCTAGGGCCGTAGGCCGAGACGATGCCCGGCGCGCGCACGCGCACCTCCTGGTAGCGCTCGCCCGTGGCGCACCACTTGAGGAAGCGCAGGGGCCCCTTGTCCCACGCGGAGGGCGCGTCGGCCTCCTCGGCGTGGATGCCGTAGAGCGTCGGCTGCATCGACCCCGTGGGAATCTGGAACGGCTGGTAGTAATAGGCGCGGAAGCAGAAGGCCACCGCCAGCGCCGAGACGATCACGTCGAACCACTCCGCGGCCGCCGGCCAGCGCGTCCGCGGCAGCGTCTCCGCCAGCTCGGCCCGCAGCGTCGCCACCACGCCGTCCAGATCCTCCGTCTCCCGGCAGCGGATAGCCTGCCTCAGGTCCTCGAAGCGCTCGGCCAGCGCCGCGCGCGTCTTGGGGGGGAGGACGTCCTCATGGAGCAGGAAGTCGTTGCGCATCGCGCGAAGGGCCTTTTTGGCCTGGCGCACCGTCAGGAACTCACGCACACTCATCATCGGGCAATCGCCTCCTTCAGCGCCGGCAGCGCCTCGCGCACGGCCGCCTCGCCCGCGTCCGCCGCCGCGCGCCCGCCGTGGAAGTCCAAGGTCTGGATGTGCCCCACCCGGGGGCGGAGCAGCACGTCCGCCGGGCGGGCCGCCAAGGTCAGCCGGCTGAGGGCGTTCTCCACCAGGCGCCCCGTCTGCAGCAATGTCGAAAGGAGCGACGGGCGGCCCGCCGGCGCCTCGCCGCCCGCGCCGTTCAGATCCACCGCGATCACCACCTCCGCCCCCAACGCCCGCGCGGCGGCCACCGGCACGGGGTCGGAAAGCCCGCCGTCGACCAAGTGCCGCCCCCCGCGCGGCACGGGGTCGAAGAGCCCGGGGATGGAGATGGAGGCGCGCACGGCCTCGGAGAGGCGCCCCTCGCGCAGCGTCACCGTCTCCTCGCGGTAAAGGTCGGTCGCCACCGCCGCGAAGGGCCGCGGCAGGTCGGCGAAGGTCAGCGCCCCCAGCAGCTCGGGCCGCTCCAGCCAGCGCGTCACGGTCTTGCCCGAGAAGATGCCCCGCAGCCAGACGCGCGGCTCCACGAAGAAGCGCGAGAGCGCCAGCCAGTTCAGCGCCCCCACCTCCCGCTCGAAGGCCTCGAAGCGCCCCGCCGCGACCATCGCCCCCACCAACGCGCCGATGCTCGTCCCCGCCACCACGTCCGGCACGATCCCCGCCGCGCGCAGCGCCCGCACCACCCCCACGTGCGCCCATCCCCGCGCGCCGCCGCTGCCCAAGGCCAAACCGATCGTCGGGCGCCCGCTCATCGCCGGTGAAGCTCCACGCGGATGCTCCCCTCCGGCGCGTCCGCCGGCGCCTTGCCCAGGAAGACCGCCTCCTCCGGGATCCCCAGCGCCTGCGACACCAACGCCGTCAGCACCGCCCGATGCGCCGTGCGCGCCGGGTCCGAGAAGAACGCCGAGCCCAGCGTCACCCGCGCCGTCTGCCCCTTCCACGCCCCGAGCGCCGCCAGATCCCGCGCGTTCGGGATGCCCGTCCACGTCAGGCGCACCGGCTCGGCCGGTTCCGCCGCCGCGCCGCCGCGGAGCAGGAGGCCCGCGCCGAGCCCCGCCAGCAGCGCCGCCGCCACCGCGCACGCCCACCGCCACCGCGCGTCGCCGCGCGGGCGCTTGCCCAGGTTGCGCAACGCCGCCTTCGCCGCCCGGTTGTCCGGCTGGGCCGAGAGGATCTCGCGCCAAAGGCGGCGGGCCTCCGCCACGTCGCCCTGCTCCGCGCGGATGCGCGCCAGCAAATCCAGCGCCTCCGCCGTCTTCGCCGCCTCGGGCTCCGAGAGGATCAGCGCCTCCGCCTCCGCGTAGCGGCGCGCGGAGGCCAGGGCATAGGCGCACAGCAGCGCCGTCTTCGCGTTATTCGCCATCGTCCGGCCCTCCCTCCGCCTGGGTCCCCGGCGCCTCCGGCCCCGCCGGCGGCGGCTCCTGCGGGCGCAGTTTGGGGCGCGGCACCAAGACGCCGCGCTTGGTCAGCAAGGTCTCGATGGTGTGGAGCGCCTCCAGCGCGCCCTCGTTGTCCTCGTCGCACAACGCCTGGTAGACGTGCCCCAAGGCCCCCCCCACGGCGGCCCAGTCCGCCCGCTCGGCCGCGATCTGCGCCGCCGTCAGCTCCGAGCGGCGCACCAACTCCAGCTCCAGCTCCGCGAACTCCTCGGAGACGCGCACCAAGGCCTCGGCGTCGCACGCCGAGACCGAGACTTCCTTCCGCACGCCAAGCGCCTTCTTGCCCATCGCTCACTCCTTGCTACGAGCCTTATTATGCCACAATCCCCCCGCCTTGTGCAGTTGGCTTGCGCGGGGGATTGTGCTAGACTGTCGCGCAGTAACACCTCAAGGAAGGAGTTCGACTATGGCTTGGTTCTCGAAGGCGCCCGAGGCGCCCCTGCGCGTCCCCACCGAGGCGCTTTGGAACGTCTGCAAGAAATGCGGCGCCTACACGCCCAAGGCGGAGTACGCCGCCAACCTCAAGGTCTGCCCGCGGTGCGGCGCGCACGGCCGCCTCACGGCGCGCGAGCGCATCGCCCTGCTGGCCGACGAGGGCACCTTTGAGGAGATCGCTGCCGAGGTCATCGCCCACGACCCGCTGGGCTTCCGCGACGCGAAGGACGCCTACGCCGAGAAGGTGGCGGCCACCCGCGCGAAGACCGGCATCGGCGAATCCATCGTGGTCGGCGCCGCCCTGCTCGACGGCATCCCCGTGGTGCTCGGGGCGATGGACTTCCGCTTCATGGGCGGCTCGCTGGGCTCGGGCACGGGCGAGCGCATCCTCCAGGCCGCCGAGGCCGCGCGGCGCCTGCGCCGACCCCTCATCCTCTGCACCGCCAGCGGCGGCGCGCGGATGCAGGAGGGGCTGGTCTCGCTCATGCAGATGGCCAAGACCTGCGCCGCCATCCAGCGCCTGCGCGACGAGGGGCTGCTCTACGTCTCGGTGATGACCGACCCGACCACCGGCGGCGTCTCGGCCTCCTTCGCGATGGTGGGCGACCTGAACGTCGCCGAGCCCAAGACCCTCATCGGCTTCGCCGGGCGGCGCGTCATCGAGACCACCATCAAGCAAAAGCTGCCGCCGGAGTTCCAGACCTCCGAGTACCTGCTGGAGCACGGTTTCCTCGACAAGATCGTCGCGCGCAAGGACCTCAAGGCCTTCCTGGCCAAGACCCTCCGCTTCCTCACGGCCGCGAAGTAAAAGGAGCACGCCATGGCAACCACCAAGAAACCCGCCGCCAAGAAGGCCCCCGCGCGCAAGCCCGCCGCCGCCAAAAAGCCCGCCCCCAAAAAAGCCCCCGCCGCGCCCTCCGCGTGGGAGACGGTGCAGATCGCCCGCCACCCCAACCGCCCCCTGCTGCTCGACTACCTCGCCGCCTGGGACCCCGAGGCGTGCGAGCTGCACGGCGACCGCCTGGTGGCCGACGACCCGGCCATGTTCGCCGGGCTGGCGACCATCGGCGGCGAGCGCGTCGTCCTCGTCGGCCACCGCAAGGGCCGCACCACCGAGGAGAAGATCGCCTACCGCTTCGGCATGGCCAACCCCGACGGCTACCGCAAGGCCATGCGCGTCATGCGCCTAGCCGAGAAGTTCGGCCTGCCCATCGTCGCCCTCGTGGACACCGCGGGCGCCTTCCCGGGGCTCGACGCCGAGGCCCGCGGCCAGGCCGAGGCCATCGCCAAGAACCTCGCCGAGATGTCCACCCTCCGCGCCCCCATCGTCGTCGTCGTCACCGGCGAGGGCGGCTCCGGCGGCGCGCTGGGCATCGCGGTGGGCGACCGCATCCTCATGCTCGAGCACGCCATCTACTCGGTCATCAGCCCCGAGGGGTGCGCCTCCATCCTCTGGCGCGACGGCAAGATGGCCCCCCAGGCCGCCGAGGCACTTAAACTCACCTCCGGCTGGCTCAAGCGCCTGGGCCTCGTCGACACCATCATCCCCGAGCCCAAGGGCGGCGCGCAGAACGACCCGGCCCAGACCGCCGAGACCGTCAAGCAAGCCATCCTCGACGCCATCGCCGAACTGCGGAAGATCCCCCTCGACGAGCTCGTCGCGCAGCGCTACGCCAAGTTCGCCGCCATGGGGCGCTTCGCCGACTGAGGAGGCCCCGGCCATGCCCACCGCGCTCATCCTGACGGACGGGAAGCCTGGCCACGAGAACCAATCCAAGGCCCTCTGCGAGGGCCTTGGATTTTCCTATCGCCTCCTCCCCTGCGCCTATCCCGGCAAGGCCCGCAAGGCCCTCTCCTACCTCTGCGACCGGCTGGGGCTGTCGCCCGACCTGGCGGGCGTCCTCCCCGCCGCCCGCGCGGCGGCCGCGGGGGACGCGCCCGCGCTCCTCGTCGGCGCCGGCTCCAACACCTTCTATTCGCTCAAGCTCCTGCGCCGCGCCCTCGGCGTGCCCTGCGTGGCCATCCTGACCCCCGGCGGCTACCGCCTCGGCGGCTTCGACGCCATCCTCGCGCCCGCCTTCGACAACCCGCCCGAGCGCCCCAACCTCTTCACGGTCCCCACCAACCTCACCCCCGCGCGCCCCGACTTCTACCGGGCGCAGACGGCCGCCTTCCTCGAGCGGCACGTGCCCGCGCGCGACCGCGCCGTCGGCGTCATCATCGGCGGCAGGAACCCCGTGGCCGACGTCACGCCCGACTGGCTGCGCACGCAGCTGCGCGCCGTCTTCGCCGCCACGCCGGGCTGCGAGCGCTGGGTCACCACCTCGCGCCGCACCAGCCCCGAGGCCGAGGCGGTGCTGGGCGAGTTCCCCTTCGACTACCGCCTCCTCTTCTCGCGGGATCATTTCAACCCGATCCCCGCCTTCGTCACCCAGTGCGAGCGGCTCTTCGTCACCGCCGACTCCACCGGGATGCTCAGCGAGGCCGTCGCCGTCGGCGGCGCCGCCGTCGAGATCCTCGACAACCTCACCGTCGCCACCGGCAAGTTCGCCCGCTTCGTCGACAACCTCTGCGCCGAGGGCTACGCCCACCGCTTCGACGGGCTCCTGGGCGAGGCCCGGCGCAAGGTCAGCCTCGCCCCGACCTTGGCCGCGCTCCGCGCGCGCCTCCGCCTTGGCCCATGACCTACGCCCTCCACGAGATCTTCGCCTCCCTCCAAGGCGAGGGCCGCCACACCGGGCGCCCCTGCCTCTTCCTCCGCTTCGCCGGCTGCAACCTGGCTTGCCCGTGGTGCGACACCGACCACACCCCCCGCCTCCGCCTCAAGGCCGAGGCGCTCCTGGCGCGGGTCGAGGCCTCCGGCGCGCGCAGCGTCATCCTCACCGGCGGCGAGCCCCTCCTCCAGCCGGGCCTCGGCGCCCTCGCCCGCGCCCTCCGCGCGCGCGGCCTGTGGGTGGGGCTGGAGACCAACGCCACCTTGGAGCCCGACACCGAGACCCGCGCCGCGCTCTCCTACGTCGCCGCCAGCCCCAAGGTCGGCGCGCCCCTCGCCCTCACCCGTGCCGACGAGATCCGCCTCGTCGCCGCGCCCGAGGTCACGCAGGCCTGGTGCGAGGCAATCCGCGCCCGCCTCCCCGCCGCCGACCACTACATCTCCCCCTGCGACGCCGGGGGCGCGCCTGACTTCCTGCGCGCCGTCACCCTCCTGGGCCGCCTCAACGCCGCGGCGCCCAGCCCCCCCTGGCGCCTCTCCCTCCAGACCCACAAACTCGCCCGCATCCCCTGACCCAGGGGCCGCCCACGCCGCGCGCGGTTTTCGCGGGGGCGCAAAAAAGGCCTTTACGGGGCGGCCGTTTTTGCTATCCTTTACGGAAACATGGGTAAGACGAGCGGACATGGGAACCCGCGCGGGGGCTTTGCCCTGATCGCGGTGATCTGGACGGTGGCTGTCCTCAGCCTCCTGGCCTGCGCGTTTTCCATGGACGCCTATATGGAGGGGAAGTCGGCGACGTACGTGCGCAACCGCCATCAGGCCACGGCGCTGATGGAATCGGGCCTGACGTTGGCCGAGCTGCTGATGGAGCGGCAGGAGAAGGTGTCGGGCGAGGAGACGGAGGAGGAGGTGGAGAAGGATCGCTGGATCGCGCCGGCCATCCGCCTGAAGCGCGGCCAGCGGGTGGAGGTCTATCAGCGCCTCTTCTATGACGAGGAGGGTCGGCTGCAGTTCGAGACGGCGGACGTGTCGGCCTCGACCAACGCGGTGCCGGACGCGGAGATCTTCGTGGCCATCGAGCCGGAGCCGGCGCGCTGGAACATCAACAAGCTGACGCACTCGGGCATGGGCGACAACGCGGATTTGGTGTGGGAGCGCATCCTCACCCTCGCGGGCGTGCCGGAGGAGGAGCAGAGCGAGCTGGTCGATTCCTTTTATGATTGGGTGGACGAGGACAGCGTGGCCACGTCGTCCGAGGGGGCCGAGAGCGATTACTACGAGCAGTTGGACCCGCCCTACACCTGCAAGAACGGCCCCTTGGACACGGTGGGCGAGCTGGCCTACATCCGCGGCTTCGACCGCAACGGCGCGGTGTTCCTCAAGGGCGGCGTCTGGAACCCGGAGGACCCGGAGGAGCGCCAGATCGCCGTCCAGGGCATCGAGCGGCTCTTCACCACCTACGGCACGGGCAAGGTGAACGTCAACGCCGCCCCGCGCGAGGTGCTCCTGACCGTCCCCTGCCTGGAGGACGCCGACGGGCTGATCGTGGACACCATCCTGGAGGAGCGCGAGGGGCTGAACGCCGACAGCAACACCGCCTCGCACCGCGTCCGCCAAGAGAACCGCGGCTCCACCTCCAGCCTCGGCGCGGCCGCCATCAAGGACTACCATTTCACCGACCTCTCGGACTTCCTGGCCCGCATCCCGGGCATCGAGCAGGAGGACGCGAACATCTATCTCACCGTCGATTGCTCCATCTACAAGCTGGAGTTGGAGGGGCGCGTGGGGCGTGTGCGCCGGCGCGCCTCCGCCGTCGTCCAGCGCGGTTCCTCGGGCGGCTCCACGCGCGCGACGAACACCGCCAACGCCGCCTCCACCGGCTCCGGCGGCAGCGACCTGGTGATTCTGCGCTGGCAGGAGGAGACCTGAGGCATGGCCACGAAAACAAACAGCCTCCCCGACGAACTGCCCGCCGTGCCCACCTTCGACACGGTCTGCGCGCGCCTCTCCCTCCCCATTGAGGCCGAGGAGACGCTGGCGGACGCCGCGCGCCTCGAGGCCGAGGCGCTCTCGCCCTTCGAGGAGGGGCTCTACACCTTCTCCTACGAGGTGCTCCGGCGCGGGCCCGAGAGCCTTGACGTGTTGGTGGCCGCCGCCGCGGACGCCACGCTCGACGCGCGGGGGCACGACCGCCTCGCCGCCGCCGGGCTGCTGGGCAAGGTGCGGCTGGATCTCTCGGCGCTCGCCTGGGCGCGCGCCCTCGTCGACCGCCGCCCCGATTTGGCGCAGGGGCTGCGCCCCGTGCTGCTGTGCGCGCCCGACGAGCGGCTCCTGATGGTGCTGGAGGGCGGCGCGCCCCTGGAGATCCGCGCCTTCGCCACCGACGTGCCCGACGACGTGCTGGCGCGGCAGGCCACCTTGCTCCTGGCGCGGCTGGGCATGGACGGCCGCGCGGGCGAGCTGGGCGCGGGGCTCTGCTGCGCCGCCGCGCCGGAGGCCGCCGGGCCGCTGCGCGAGGCGTTGGGGGCGGAGCCCGCGTTCGAGCCCATCGGCGACGCGGAGGCGCTGCTCCAGCGCGGGCTCCGGCTCCGCGCCGAGGAGGGGGCGGCCTTCGACCTCACCCCGCAGGCGTGGCGCGACGAGGCCAGGGCCACGCGCCAGCGCAGGCTGTTCATCGCCGGCGGCTCGGCGTTGGGCGTGGTGTGGCTGCTCTGCGCGCTCGCGCTCTTCCTCGTGCCGCGGGTCTACGGGAAGCTGGCGGACGACGTGGGCGACCGCCTCCGGGCCCAGCAGGCCGCCTATGAGGAGGTGCTGGCTTTGCGCGACCGCGTCGACCTCATCCGCCGCTACGAGGACCACAGCCGCTCCGCCCTCGAGATGCTCCGGCTCCTCTGCCAGGAGAAGGCCGAGAACGTCATCTTCCTCTCCTTCACCTACAACCGCGACACGTCGGTGCGCGTCACCGGCCTGGCCGACGACACCTCGGACGTCTACGGGCTCAAGGACGCCTTGCAGAAGGATCGCGGGCCGGACGGGGCCGCGCGCATCGCCGCCGTCAACATCAACCGCCTGACGCAGGATCCCAAGACCCGCCGCCAGCGCTTCGACATCGAGATCCTCTTCCCCGTCCCCTCCGAGGAGGAACAGCCATGACCGCGCTCACCCCCCGCGACCAGAAACTGCTGGCGCTCTTCGGCGTGGTCGTCCTCTTGGGCGTCCTCGGCCTTTGGTTCCCCAAGGCCAAGGACGCGTGGGAGACGGCCCGCGCCCGCTGGAAGGCCCAGGAGGCCAGGCTCGCCCGCGAACAGGCCGTCATCGCCCTGCGCCCCGAGATCCAGGCGCAGTACGAGGCCCTGCGCGACCGGATGCCCGTCTTCCCCGAGGGCCGCTCCGTCGACACCCACTGGCTGCCCATCATGGACAACACCGCCCGCGCCAACAACGTCAACATCGCCCAGCGCGCCATCGGCGGCGAGGCGACCTTCGGGGAGGTCACCGAGCTCACGCTCGAATGCCGCGACTGGGAGGGGCGGCTCGACTCCCTCGTCTGGTTCCTTTACGACATCGAGAACCGCGACGACGCGATGATGGACGTCCGCGCCCTCACCATCCGCCCCGACGCGAAGAACCCAGGCCTGCTCCAAGGCACCTTCACCCTCAACTGCGCCTACATGCGCGTGCCCGCCGAATGAGGAAGGAACCCCCACCCATGCGCCACTTTGCCCTTCTCCTCGCGGGCCTGTCCCTGGCCGCCGCCGCCCAGGCCCAGGTCCGCGCCCCCTCCATCACCTCCGCCCGCCGCCCCACCGCCACCCAGCAGCGCCAGCAGGCCGCGCAGGCCGCCGCCCAGCAGGGCGCCGCCGCCACCAGCTCCACCGAGGTCGCCCAGCAGCTGGCCCAGGCCGAGCGCGGCAAGGGGGGGCGCCCGAAGCTGAAGTTCGACAACGCCCCCGCCGAGCTCTTTCTCCAGATCTACTCCCAGGTCACCCACCGCACGCTCCTCACCTCGCCCGACGTGCCCAAGGTCACCATGTCCCTGCGCTCCACCGACGAGGACAACTGGAGCGACGCCGAGTACCTCCAGGCCATCGAGCAGCAGCTCCAGCTCAACGGCATCGGCCTCATCCCCGTCGGCGAGCGCTTCGTCCTCGTCGTGCCCTTCAAGTCCATCGGCCAGCAGGGCATCAAGACCTTCCTGGAATTGCCCAAGGGCGGGCGCCACCCCGAGCTCGGGCAGCTCGTCCGCCAGATTCTCACCCCCAAGAACATCTCCGCCGAGGAGGCCCAGAAGGCCATCGAGGGCTTCAAGCGCCCCGACGGCAACATCCAGTACCTGGAGCGCACCAACTCCCTCCTGGTCACCGACACCCAGGAGAACGTGAACCGCATGATCGAGATCCTGGAGTTCATCGACAAGCCGATGCCCGTCCTCGAGGAGGTCCAGGTCTATCCCATCAAGTACGCCAAGGCCGAGGACGTCAAGAAGGCCCTCGAGGAGTTCGTCCAGGCCAGCCGCGAGGAGGAGCAGGCCGCGAGCAACCGCCGCTCCACCGCCGCCCCGCGCCCCGGCAACTCCACCAGCGGCGGCATGACCCGCGGCGTCTCCATCTCCCGCAGCCTCCCCGGCGTCACCCGCGCCAACGCCGCCCCCGAGCCCCCCGCCTCCGCCGTCGGCGACGCGCTCGTCAGCGACGCCGACCGCGGCATGATCCGCGGCAAGGTCCAGATCATGGCCGACGAGCGCTCCAACCAGCTCATCATCGTCACCCGCCCCTCCAACATGGCCTTCTTCGAGCGCATCATCAAGGTGCTCGACATCGAGACCGCCCCCGAGATCGCCGTCGAGGTCATCCGCCTCAAATACGCCCAGGCCGACACCGAGGACTCCGACAAAGGCGTCGCCGACCTCCTCAACGAGCTCATTGACACCAACAGCCGCGACAGCAACAGCAACACCGCCAACACCCGCAACCAAGGCGGCAACCGCAACCTTACCCGCCGCGCCCAGCAGGTCGAGCAAGCCCTCCCCCAGGCCACCAAGAACCGCATGGGCGAGCTCAAGAAGGAGAACATCAAGATCCTCGCCGACTCGCGCATCAACGCCGTCATGGTCATGGCCTCCCCCTCCGACCTGGCCGCCATCAAGGAGATCATCGCCGCCATGGACGTCCCCGTCGCGCAGGTCCTCATCGAGACCGTCGTCCTCAACGTCGGCCTCAGCGACGAGATCTCCACCGGCATCCAATGGGTCAAGCGCGTCGGCTCCGGCTCCCGCTACCGCGACTCCTTCGGCGGCGGCGGCATCCCCGACGGCGCCGGCGCCGCCCCCTCGAACCTCTTCGACGTCTCCACCAACCTCGTCGCCAACATCGGCGCCATCAGCGGCGGCGCCCAATACTACGCCACCATCGAGAAGCTCAACCTCGACGTCCTCATCCGCGCCACCGAGGGCGACAGCCGCACCAAGATCCTCACCTCCCCCGTCCTCATGACGCAGGACAACAAGGAGGCCACCCTCGAGAACACCGAGCTCGCCTACCTCTACAACGGCATGAAATACATGGGCTACTCCGGCAACTACTCCTCCGGCTACCAGCCCGACATCTCCCAGGAGGAGATCGGCCTCACCATCACCGTCACCCCCCGCATCAACCCCAACGGCACCGTCGTCCTCGACTTCGAGGAAACCTTCCAGAACCTCGGCACCCCGCAGGAAGTCCCCGGCTCGGGCATCAACGGCGCCTCCTCCCGCTGGCCCTCCCCCGTCACCCGCAAAATCTCCGGCTCCGTCTCCGTGAACAACGGCCAGACCGTCGTCATCGGCGGCCTCGTCACCCAGGAAAAGACCGAGACCGAGGGCGGCATCCCCATCCTCAAGAACATCCCCTGGGTCGGCAAATACCTCTTCGGCTACACCGACTACGAGGACACGCGCGACGAACTCCTCGTCTTCCTCACCCCCTACGTCTTCAACTCCTCCGAGGAAGCCCAGGCCGAGGCCAAGCGCCGCAAGGACTACCTCGACGCCGCCGGCATCTGGAACCGCGGCTGGTCCAGCTCCGAGCTCGCCGACGTCCCCGACGAGGAAGAGATGCTCCGCCGCGAGAAACTCAAGCGCGCCTACGAGGACAAGCAGTTCCAGGCCGGCCGCGAACGCATCCAGGCCCGCCGCGAGCACGACCGCAAGATGCTCGGCATCCTCGAAGACTCCATCCGCATCAAGAGCGAGGAGCTCGAGGACGAGCGCGCGGACCTCTCCGAAAGCGAGATCCGCGACCGCGAGCGCGAGATCGCCAACGAGCGCGCCATGCGCGCCGCCCTCCTCCGCGAAATCGCCGAGCGCGACGAAACCCCCGCGCCCGCCCCCGCGCCCCAGCCCGAGGCCGCCCCGGCCCCCGCGCCGCAACCCCAGCCCCAGCCTCAGCCGCAACCCCAGCCCAACCCGCCCGCCGCCCTCCTCCGCCCCCTGGCCGGCGGCGAGGGGCAACAGGAGAACGCCCAATGACCCTCACCCCCGAACAGACCCAGGCCGTCCGCGACTGGCTCGCCGACGGCGCCACCCTCGGCGACGTCCAGAACCGCCTCCGCGCCGACTACGGCCTCCACCTCACCTTCTTCGACCTCCGCATGCTCGTCATGGAGATCGGCGCCCAGGTCAAGGACAAGGAGACCCAGGTCGAGGCCGACGACGTCACCAAGGCCAAGCTCCCCCCCAAGCCCGGCGACCAGGCCGCCCCCCAGCAGCCCGCCCCCGGCGCCGTCTCCGTCTCGGTGGACACCATCCAGGCCATCCCCGGCGCCCTCGTCTCCGGCTCCGTCACCTTCTCCGACGGCGAGAAGGCCCGCTGGTTCTTCGACCAGATGGGCCGCTTCGCCTTCGAGCCCGAGCTCCCCGGCTACCAGCCCACCCCCGAGGACTCCCGCGCCTTCCAGGCCCAGCTCCAGACCGAGCTCTCCAAGCGCGGTTACTGACGTGCCGCCCCCCATCGTCCTCGCCTCCGCCAGCCCCCGCCGCGCCGCCATCCTCCGGGCCCTCGGCGTCCCCTTCGAAGCGCTCGCCCCCCAAGGCGTCGTCGAGCTGATTCGCCCCGACGACCCCGTCGCCACCGTGGGCGTCAACGCCCGCCACAAAGCCTTCGCCGCCCAAGCCCTCCGCCCCCGCGCCGCCATCATCGCCGCCGACACCGTCGTCTGCTTCCAAGGCCGCGTCCTCGGCAAACCCCGCGACGAGGCCGAGGCCCGCGCCTGGCTCCTGGCCTACGCCGGGCGCCCGCAGACCGTCTTCACCGGCCTGGCCATGCTCCTGCCCGGCGCCGAGACCCCCTCCCTCCGCATCGAGGCCACCGGCCTCCTCTTCAAGGACTACGGCCCCGACGTGGCCGAGGCCTACCTCCGCCGCGTCCGCCCCCTCGACCGCGCCGGCGCCTACGACGTCGACGACCACGGCACGCTCCTCATCGCCGAGCGCGTCGGCAGCCACACCAACGCCATGGGCCTCCCCCGCGGCCTCGTCCGCGACTGGCTCGCCGCCCACGGCCTCCTCCCCCGGGGCCGCGGGGCATGAGGCGCCTGCCCGCCTACCTCGCCGCCAGCCTCCTCCTCGCCCTCGCCCCCGGGCCGGACAACTGCTTCGTCCTCGCCCAATCCGCCGCCTTCGGCGCCTGGGCCGGGCTCTGCGTCGCCGCCGGGCTCATCGCCGGGCTCTGCGTCCACATCGCCCTCGCCGTCCTCGGGCTCGCCGCGCTCATCGCCCGCCGCCCGCGCGCCGCCGACCTCGTCGTCGCCCTCGGCGCCTGCTACCTCCTTTGGATGGCCTGGGGCATGTGGGGCGCCGCCCTCGGCGACGCCCGCGCCGAGCCGCTCACCCCCCTCGGCTTCTGCCTGCGCGGCGCGCTCCTCAGCCTCTCCAACCCCAAGGTCATCCTCTTCTTCGTCGCCTTCCTCCCCCGCTTCCTCCCCGAGGGCTGCCGCCGCCGCGCCCTCGGCCTCGGCCTGCTCGGCGCCCTCTTCGCCCTCTGCGCCGCGCTCGTCATGGGCGCCTTCGCCCTCGCCGGCGGCGCGCTCGCCGCCCTGCTGCGCGACCATCCCGCCGCCGCCCTCTGGGCCGGCCGCGCCGCCGCGCTCGCCGTCGCCGCCATCGCCCTCTGGATCCTCCTCCCCCTCCTCCGCCGCCGCCCCAAGGCGTGAGCCGCGCCTCCTTCTTCCTTTGTCTTTTCTTCTTCCCTCTAGGCACGCAACGCCATCGTGGGCGATTTATTTTCCGCAAGGTTACGGCTCGGGCTTGCATAAATGGGGGGGGTGGTATAATGGCGGCGATTTGGGCGTATAAGGGTACGTTTGGATTTGGATGATTGTGAGCGATGAGGCGTGGTCATGGACGAAGCAGAACGGAAGCAGGCGGATGGGGCTGCGTTTTTCATGTCGTTGGGGAGTGGGGCGCGGCCGGCAGGTGGGGCGAAGGCTTCTTGGGGTGAGGCTGGCGGGGCCTCCGGGATGGCGCTTGATGCGGCGGGGAATGGGGCCTTGGCGCGGACGCCGCGCAGGTCGGATGGTGGTGGGGAGCCGTTGTTGCCGCGAACGCATGAGGCAACGGAGGTGGCGCCGATGGAGCCGCGTGACCCGGAGGGGTTCGCGGGCGTGCTGGCGCGGACGGATCGTTTCTTGGGGCGAACGTATTTGGAGGGGTTGGAGGCGCGATGGCCGGTGTTGCGGGAGGGGGAGGCCTCGTGGGAGGCGTTTTTCACGGAGGGGCGGCGGCAGGTGGCGCTTTTCCGTCTGCGGCATTTGGTCTTTCGGCCGGATGAGGATCCGCGAGAGCGGCTGAAGCCTTTCTATCTGGGAGTTCATGGGTTGCCGGGTCATCCCGCGCTTTTCTTCGTGTTGGACAGCGTCTACGAGCCGCTCACGCGACAGACGACGATCGCGTTGTATTTGGGCATCCGGGCGCACACGTGGGATCGCGGGGAGATTTCGGGGCAGTTCCGGGATTTGGCGCAGGGGTATTTCCCAGGGACGGATTTCTCCGCGGAGCTGCAGGGGGAGGAGACGGAGGCGTTGCAACGGCGGATTCTGCGTCGCGGCCGGTGCGAAATCGCGATGGTCTCGGCCATCCCCTCGGCGAAACACGACGCAAAGGGCGAGCCGCTTCGGCAGGGACTGGAGAGTTTGGTGGACGTGATGTTGGGGCATAGTTACACGGCCATCTTGGTGGCGCAGGCGGTGCCTGCGGAAGGGGTGGCGCGTCGTCGTCGCGTGCTGGAGAACCTTTACACGGAGCTGTCGCCGGCACGGCAGGTGAGCCAGAGCGCGCAGACGAGCGAGAGCAAGTCAATTGGCCTCTCCTATTCCAAGGGCATGGGGCGCTCGGAGACGGATTCGTACAGTACCACGCATTCGCGGGGCTTCTCGCGTTCGGAGACGGAAAGCCACGGGCATTCGACGGGCCACTCGTATGGCTCGTCCTTCTCGTCGTCTTTCGCCGGGAATAACGGCTCGTCTTCCTACGGGTCCTCGAGCAACACGACGAGCAGCGACTCGTATCAGCACAGCGTGACGGTGGGCGTCTCGGAATCCACCGCGGAGACGCGCGGCAAAAGCCTCGGCGTCTCGGTGTCGGTGACGGAGGGCGCGAGCGAGACGGAGACGCGCGGGGTGACGCGCGGGGTGACGTTGGAGACCACGAACAAGAATGTGGGCGAGCTGCTCGACCGCCTAGAGGCGGCCTTGACGCGCATACACGACGCGGAGGGGTTCGGCCTTTGGGAGTGCGCGGCCTACTTTGTGGCGGACAACGCGACCAACGCCCTTTTGGCCGCGAACGCCTACAAAGCGCTCGTCTGCGGTGACGCGAGCGACGGCGAGCGCGCCTACCTGTGCCTCTGGGACGGCGCCACCGGCGCGCGCGCCTACGACGGCACGGAGACGCCACGTCAGGCGGCGCTCTTGGCCTCCATTCTGAATGGCGAGCACCCCTTGCTGCGCGGCGGGCGCGAGGACTCGCCCTACTGGGAGATGACGCCGGGGGCGCTCGTCAGCGGCAAGGATCTGCCGTGGTTCTTGCCGTTGCCCATGCAGTCGGTGCCGGGGTTGGTGGTGGACGAGATGGCGGCCTTCGAGCGTTCGGTGCTGACGACGGAGACGACGCGCCGCGGCCGGCGGCGGACACTGCGCTTGGGCGACGTGTACCATTTGGGCAAGCGGGATGGTGCCCATGACGGCGTGGGCCAGGGCGGCGGGCGCGCCGTGGAGTTGGATTTGGACGTCTTCACGGGCCATTGCCTGGTGACGGGCGCGACGGGCTCGGGCAAGTCGAACACGGTTGGGGTGCTGCTGGAGGGGTTTGTGCGCGCGGGCGTGCCCTTCTTGGCCATTGAGCCGGCCAAGGGTGAGTACCGCAACGACTTCCGCTGGGTGCGCAACGCGGATGGCTCGCCCATCACCCTCCTCACCACGCACCCTTGCGTGGGGCGGCTTCTGCGGCTGAACCCTTTCCGGTTCCCGGCGGGCATCCATGTGCTGGAACACATCGACCGCCTGCTTTCGGTCTTCTCGTCATGCTGGGAGTTGCTGGAGGCGCAGCCGGCGTTGCTCAAGAAGGCCGTGGAGCGCGCCTACGCCGATTGCGGCTGGAACCTCTTCCATTCCCGCTTCGAGCGGGGCACGCCCCTGGCCTATCCCACCTTCGCCACGCTTGTCAACGCGCTGCGCACGGTCATCGCGGAGTCGGATTACGACGCGCGCGCCAAAGGCATCTACACCGGCGCGCTTGTCACGCGCGTGGAGTCGTTGGCCGGCGGGCTGTTGGGCGAGGTCTTCCGCGGCACGCAGGATGTCCCTTACGAGACGCTTTTCGGTTCTAACTGCATCGTGGACCTGAGCCGTTTGGGCTCCTCCGAGACCAAGGCCCTCATCATGGGCATCTTGGTGATGGCGCTGGCGGAGCACCATGCCGACGAGGCCCTCCGCACGGGCGTGCGCAATGCCGCGCTCCGTCACGTGACCGTGCTTGAGGAGGCGCATAACCTCCTGCGCGACACCTCCTCCGTGAACGAGAGCGGCAGCACGACCATCTCCAAGGCCATCGAGACCCTCGGCAACGCCATCGCCGAAATGCGCACCTACGGCGAGGGCTTCCTCATCGTCGATCAGTCCCCGGGCGCGCTCGACATCTGCGCCACGCGCAACACCAACACCAAGATCGTTATGCGCCTGCCCGAGCGCCAGGACTGCGAGGCGATGGCCAAGGCGTTGGCGCTCGACGAGTGGCAGGAGCAGGAACTCGCCAAGCTCAACCCAGGCGTCGCCGTCGTCTTCCAGAACACCTGGCGCGCCCCCGTGCTGACCTTGGTGGATCGCGCCCCCGAGCACCGCGCCGAGAAGGCCCGCATCCCCGAGGAACGCTCCGACCCGGAGGCCTACTGGGCGCTCCAGTTTGAGATCGCCCGCCGGCTGGCCGCCTGGTGCGTCCTTGTCGACGACCAGGCCGAGCGCGCCGCTCAGGCGCTCCGCGCTTGGGTGGCCGGGCCCGCGCGCAAGGAACTTTGCGAGCGCTTCGCCCCCGGCGCGTGGGACGCCCAGCAGGCCGCGTTCGCGGCCATCGACGCCCGCTTGGCGCAGGCGCGCGCGCTCGCGTCGAACGGCGCGGCCCTCTTCGGGGTGGCGGCGGACGAGGCGGAGGGGCTGCGCGAGGCGCCGTCCGTGCCGCTCGCCGAGAGCGCGACGCGCGAGGCCGCCGCGCGGCTGGAGGCGTTCTTCGATGGCCTCACGCCGCAGAACCGTTTGCTGCGGCTGGGGGGCGTGCTCACGGAGCTTCTGGGGCTGCAGAACTTCTGGCGGAGATGGGAGGCCTTCGCCTTCGCCCGGGCGCAGGGCGCGAAGGGCCGGGGCGCCCCGGACGAGGCCGAGCGGCAGAAGCTCTGGGCGGAGTTTGAGCGGCCGGTCGCCGCGTTGGGCCTCACGGAGGGGGTGGGGGCGGGTGCGGCCAGGGATGCCTTGCGCATCGTGGCCGGGGCCTTGCTTGACTATGCGCGGAAGGGTGGGTGCGTGGCCGCCGGAGGCTCCAAGAGAGAGCTTGGGCAATTGGACACGCTGCACAACGCGCTTTTCCCGAAGGGGGCCGTGGGCTGAGCGCGCCTGGCGAACGTCGGCGCGCACGCCGCCCGGACAACGCAGACACACAAACACACAAGGATACCGCCGATGGACACAACCGTTTGTACGATTCTCTTGGATTCCTACGCCCCGGAGCATCACTTGGTGGCGATGGATGGCCGCCTCATGACCGTGCAGGACTTCCAGAACCTGGGGGCCATCCGCCAGCGCGTCTACGCGCGGCCCTTGGGCAAGGGGTGGGGCTCGTTGCTGAGCGCCCGCGGCCGCGCCGGCTACGCCGTCACGATCTATGGCGACGCCTTTGAGCGCCGCTACTTCGAGGGGCTGCTCCGCTTCCACCGGGCCAACCGGGATGGCACCTATGGCGAACTGACGACCAAGCCTTTGCCGGAGGCGGTCGACCTGCCGCTGGAACGCCGCTTTGCCGAACTCGACGCCGCGCTTGGCCAGCCGCCCTACCTGCAGCGTTCGATCCAGGTGGCGCTCTTCGGGGCCTATGCCACGCAGGCTTGCCGCGAGCGCGTCGAACGGGAGGTGGGGGAAGCGATGGACGCGGGGATGCGCGCGGCGCAGTCGCATGGCTTGGGCGTGGAGTGCTCTTTGGCGCCGACGCCCGAGGCGTTGGCGGCGTTGGCGGCGGAGGGGACGCTGGGCGCCGTCGTGGCGCGCCCCGATGAGCTGTCCGCGGTGATCGGCGCGCAGGGGGTGGCCGATGGCGTGCGCCGGGCATTGCTCGCCCCGGGCGTGACGCAGGGTGCGCCGGAGATGGTGAACGACGCGGAGGAGGTGGGGGAGGCGTGGTTCCTTTGGGGCCTGCCCGATGAGGCGGCCGTGCCGGGGGCGTTGGCGGATTTCCTGCGCCACGCCTACGCCAAGGCGCATTTCCGGGCGCTGCTGGAGCGCGCGGCCCTGCCCGGCGAGACGGTGGAGGCGCAGGCGCGCCTGGCCCGCCTGGGCGCTTGCCGGCCGATGTTGCTCCTGGCGCCGCCGGAAGAGGTGGAGCGCGGCGGGGCGACGCGCCGCGCGCTGCGCTGGAGCGTGCCATGGGAGGAGGCGTTCCCGGAGATCAAGGGCGGGTACGTGCCGCGCTTCACCGTCCATCCGGGCGAGGAGTCGGTGGCGGTGGAGGTGGTCGGCGAGGAGATCGTTTGGCGTGGGCTGGACGTTTACGGCACGGCGGAGGTGGCCTGCGCGTGGAACGGCGCGCTCGACCGGCGGCGCTTTGCCGTCTCCTGCGTCCCTTCCACGGAAGTCTCCACGGAGAGCCGTCTGCGCGTGGCCGACCCATGGATCACGCGGCAGTGGGCGCGCGCGTTTCTGCGCGATGGACGGCTTGTCTCCGTGCTGTGCCTCGCGGGGACGAGCGTCAGCCTGGAGCCCACGTGGCTCAACCGCCACGGTGAGCGCCTCTCGGGGGAGGGGATGACGTGGGTCATCGCGCCGCGGGCGAAACGTGCGCACAGGGCGTTGCCGACGGCCACTTTCGCCGCGGGGCGGCTGATGGTGGAGGTGCCCGAGGCGGGGCGGTATGACGTGACGCTCTCCCTTGGCGAGCAGCGGCTGTCCGTCGAGGTCGTCGTCCTGCCGAAGCCGACGGGGATGGGCTTCGACTTGCGTTCGAACGACGTGCAGACGCGCATCGTGCGCGGCGGGGATGGGACGCGTGTGCGCCTTTGCCCCGGCGCGGCGCTGGACATCCACGCGTATTACCGTTATTCCGAGGAGGATGAGCGCCTGTTCGCGGCGATCCGGGAGGAATGCCCGTCGTTCGACCTGGATCGCGCCAATGCCCCGAGCGTCAGCATCAACGACGGAATCGGCGAGGCCGTGGCCGGCATGGGGCTGACCCACGCTTCCTCGGGCTCGGCGACGTGGCGCCTCACGGTCTCGGCCGAGGCGTGTGGCAAGGGCGACAAGACGGTGCACGTCATGGACACGTTCGTCTCGGCGACCAGGCTTTTCACGCACAAGGTGCTGCCAAGCGTCTTCTTCTCCGTCAGGGTGGTGCCGGATTGGACGCGCTGGTTTGCCTTGGGGTCGGCGGTGGCCACGTTTGTCTGCCTGCTTTGCTTCCGGTACGCCGATTACGGTTTGGACAATGGCCGGGTGGCGGTCTACCTGATCGCCGGAGGCGCGCAGGGCATCCTCTTCCTGACGAGGCTTGTCGTCAATCGGATGCGTGCGGTGCAGGCATTGGGCGTGTCGGTCATCCTCGCCCTTTTTCTCTATGAACTGATTCAGGAGTTGTCATGACTGGTGCAGAAGATGCGGAAGGCGCCGAGGCCCAGGACGGCCTGGCGGAGCGTTATGTCGAGGCGCAGGGCGAGGAAATCCGCGCCGACGACGAGGCGAAGGCGCAGGCCGAGGAGAAGGCCGGCGAAATCCAGGAGGCCATCGACAGCGGCGAAACCTCGCGTGAAGACATCGAGGCCAATTGGGCCGACGGGGCCGAGGCGCAGGATCGGCGCGTCGACGAGCTTGGCAAGGAATGGGAGATCGACGAGGGGCTCATCCTGCGCCTGGATGCCATCCTCGACAATCCCGACGCCTCGCCCGAAGACCTTGAGTGCGCCGCCGAACTCAAGGGCGAGGCCGAAGCCCGCATCGAAGGTTACAAGGCGGAGCTCGACGAAATCGCCGCCGACCGCGAGGGTGTCGAGATGACCCGTGAGGCTCTCGGCTGGGCCGATGACGCGGAGGGGGAGCCAGACCCGGAAGGCGCGGAGGGGGAGCCGGACTTGGAGGGGGAAGACACGCCGGAGTCTGGCGCCGACGTGGCCGCCGCGCCGGGCGGCGGCGTGGAGACCCCGCAGAACGAGCGCGGCTATGCCAACTACGCCTCCGCCGAGGAAGAGGTTGGGCAGACTGCGGTCGGCGAGCAGGCGGATTCGGCCGACACCTCCGGGAATGAGCGGAACGAGAAGGCGCTCTGGGAACAATGGCTGCTGTCCCAGCGCCAGAATGGCCGCTGACGCGGCGCAATCGCTTGATGAATTGGACAACAGGGAGAACCTTATGCGTAAGTTCGTTTTCTGGGCCGCATTGGCGGCGAGCCTTCCCTTCTGTGGGTGCCTCGACGGTTCGGGTGCGCTGGAGGGCATGATCGAGCAAGCCCTTTGCGGCGTCGACTGCGACGTCCTGGAGGTTCAGGACAGCGTGGAAGACCGCGGCAAGACACGCCGCCACACCTACACCGTCACCTACCGCGTCCGCGAGACGCTCTATCTCAAAATCGTGATGGGCGATCGGAAGGCCGTGAAGAAACTAGTCTCGCCGGAGAAACAGCTGACGGCGACGATTCGCGTCGAACGCGGGCGCGCCGCCGCCGATCCGGCCATCCTTGCCCTTTCCGATGATAAGTTGCTGGATATGTGGCTGATGGGCGCGGCCAAAGCCTCCGCGTCCGGTTGGCATGGCGGCGTGGTTTCGGAGCGTGCGCTCGCCGACATTCGCGAAGCCTACCTGATGGAGGGGTCCGCGGATTACGCGGCGCAGGTGGCGCGCCTTGAGGAGGCGGAGGCCGCCGAACGTGCCAAGCGCGCGGCGGAGGCCCAAGCCCGGGCCGTCGCCCTCGCCGCCGAACGCGCCCGGGAAGAGGCCGCGCGCAAGGCCGCGGAGGCCAAGGAGGCCGCGGCGAAGGCCAAGCGGGAGGCTGAGGAGGATGCGGCGCGTCGCCAAGCCCTCGCCGCGCGCGTCCACGCCCGTTTCGCCGGAATCGGCATCACGGACACCATCGACGTCTCCAAGATCCTCTCTGTGCAGGGAAACCTCACCACCTTCGTCTGCACCTCCACCATGCCTTTGGTGACGCTTGAGCAGGAGGGGAGCACCTGGCGGGAGGGCGACATCCTCGTCGGCGGCCTTCCCTCCGTCACGATCCTCAAGCCCGTCGTCGCCCCCGGCATCCCGTTCACCGCCACCTTCTTGGACGAGTCGACGCGCTGGCGCTTTGACGTCGCCGGCGAGGCCAAGCCGCCCAAGTCGTTTGTCGGCCGCACGGATGTGGGGCTTGTCCTCGGCACGCCCGCCTACGAGGAATTCGCCGCCTATGCCGCCCGGATGGCCGCCCTCATGCGCCAAAACGAGTTGGACGACCGCCGCGTGGACGCCATCCGCGACGAGATCCGCGCCCTCCGCCGCGACAAATCCCTCTTCGCCTCGTCTAAGATCCGTACGTTGGAGTCGGAGCAGGATTCCCTCAAACGCCGAATCCAAGTCAATAAAGCCGCCCTCCGCAGCGCCGATTCCCTGCTCACTTCCCGTTATCGCGACTGCCGCGGCCGTGTCCTCAAGGACGCCCTTGGGCTCTCCCCCACCTTCGGCCTCCTCTGATCCTCGCCCCCAACCCCCCGCCGCGCGATTTTGCTTGCTTTTTGGGGGCGGGTTTTGTTAGTGTATGTGCGTTTTGCCCTTGGTGGGGCAACGCTCTTTGACATCATCCGGTCCGCAGGGACGCAGAAGAGGAACGCATGGCCACTGACATGGCAGAGATTCGGAACATCGGCATCGTCGCCCACATCGACGCGGGCAAGACGACGACCACCGAGCGCATCCTCTTCTACGCCGGCATGACGCACCGCCTCGGCAACGTCGACGAGGGCAACACGGTGACGGACTGGATGGTGCAGGAGCGCGAACGGGGGATCACGATCACGTCGGCCGCCATCACCTGCGCGTGGCGCGGCAAGCAAATCAACCTCATCGACACGCCCGGGCACGTGGACTTCACCATCGAGGTGGAGCGTGCGCTGCGGGTCTTGGATGGCGCGGTGGGCGTCTTCTGCGCGGTGGGCGGGGTGCAGCCGCAGTCCGAGACGGTCTGGCGCCAGGCCAACCGCTATCATGTGGCGCGCATCGCCTTCGTGAACAAGATGGATCGGATGGGGGCCGACTTCGGGCGCGTGGTGGCGGAGATGCGCGGGAAGCTGGGGGCGAACGCGGTGGCGGTGACGCTGCCGGTGGGGGCGGCGGAGACCTACGCGGGGGAGGTCGACCTGATTTCCATGCGCCAGCGGCGTTATCTGGACGCCGAGGGCAAGGCGTTCGAGGACGGCGCGCCCGACGCGGCGTTGCTCCCGGCGGCCCAGGTGGCGCGCGAGGCGTTGCTGGAGGCGCTGGCGGAGGCGGACGACGCCTTCATGGAGGCTTACCTGGAGGAGCCCGAGCAGCCGGAGGCGGCGATCCGCGCGGCGCTCCGCCGGGCGGTGGTGGCGCAGACGCTGGTGCCGGTCTTCTGCGGCTCGTCCCTGAAGAACAAGGGCGTCCAGGCGTTGCTGGACGGCATCGTGGATTTCCTGCCCTCGCCGGATGAGCGCAAGGCCCCGGTGGGGACGAACGTGCGGACGGACGAGCCGGCGGAGGTGGCGCAGAGCCCCGACGCGCCGCTCTCGGCCTTGGTCTTCAAGATCGCGACGGATCCCTACGTCGGGCGGCTTTTCTTCGTGCGCGTCTATGGCGGCACGCTGCGCAAGGGGCAGAACGTCTACAACCCGCGCACGCGCCAGCGCGAGCGGGTGATGAAGCTGCTGCGCGTGAAGTCCGACGAGGAGGAGGAGCTCGAGGCGCTGGGCGCCGGGGACATCGGCGCGGCGGTGGGCCTGAAGGGGGCGACGACGGGCGACACGCTGTGCGCCGAGAACAAGCCGGTGGCGCTGATGGGCATCACCGCGCCCGAGCCGGTGATGTTCATGGCCATCGAGCCCAAGAGCACGGCCGAGAAGGACAAGCTGGCCGACGCGCTGGCGCAGCTGGCCGCCGAGGACCCCACCTGCCAGGTGCGCACGGACGGGGAGACGGGGCAGAAGATTTTGTGCGGCATGGGGGAGCTCCACCTGGAGATCCTCGTGGACCGCCTGAGACGTGAGTTCCATGTGACGGCGAACACGGGCAAGCCGATGGTCTCGTATTGCGAGACGGTGACGGCGGTTGCCCGCCGGACGTACACGTTCGACCGGGAGATCGCGGGTAAGCGCCACTGCGTGACGCTGACCGTGGAGGTCTCCCCGCTCGGTCGTGGCGAGGGTCGGCAGACGGCGGTCTCCAAGGCCGCGCAAAAACGCTTGCCCCGGCCCGAGGTTTCTGCTATCATAATGGACGCTTTATTGGACGCGATAGCCACCGGCGTCCTCGCGCGGTTCCCGATGACGGACGTGCGGGCGGAGGTGGTGGATTGCGCCCTGCTGGACGAAGAGACGGCGACGGACGTGGCTTTCAGGAGCGCGGCCGTGATGGGCTTCCGGGAGGCGGCGCTGGCCGCCGGGCCGGAGTTCCTGGAGCCGATCATGTCCCTCGACATCGTGACGCCGCCCGAGTACGTGGGCGACATCATGGGGGACATCAACGGCCGCCGGGGCCAGGTGCGCGACATGGAGATGAAGGGCGACCTTCAGGACGTGCGCGCGTCGGTGCCCCTGGCGGAACTGTTTGGGTACGCCACGGCGATCCGTTCGCTTTCGCGCGGACGAGCCGGGTACACGATGGAGCCGGGCGCGTTCGCGGTGGCACCCAAGACGGTTAAGGAAGAACTACTCAACAGGTAACGTGAGAATGCAAAGTCAGCGCATACGCATTCGCTTGCAGGCGTACGACCACAAGGTGCTGGACCAGGCCGTGGGCGCCATCCTCGACACGGCGCGGAGCACGGGGGCCCAGATCGTCGGGCCGATCCCGCTGCCGACGCGGGTGGAGCGCTTCACGGTGAACCGCTCGCCGCACGTGAACAAGAAGTCGATGGATCAGTTCGAGATGCGGACGCACAAGCGTCTGCTCGACATCGTGAGCCCGACGGCCAAGACCGTCGACGAGCTCAAGAAGCTGAACCTGCCCGCCGGCGTGGACATCACCATTCGCATCTAAGGAGGGGACCATGCAAGGCTTGATTGGCAAGAAGATCGGCATGACCCAGATTTGGGACGAGAGCGGCGCGGCCGTTCCCGTCACCGTCGTCGAGGTGGGCCCCTGCCCGGTGGTGCAGGTGAAGACCGCCGAGAAGGATGGCTACACGGCCGCCCAGATCGGCTTCATCCCCCAGAAGCCCCAGCGTCTGAGCAAGGCCGAGCGGACGCGCTTCGAGAAGGCCGGCGTGCCGGCGCAGCGCGTGATCCAGGAGTTCCGCTGGGACGGCGCGGCCGAGGTGAAGGCCGGCGACACGCTGACGGCCAAGCTCTTCGAGGGCGTGGCGTTCGTGGACGTGCAGGCGACGACCAAGGGCCGCGGCTTCGCGGGCGTGGTCCGCCGCTACGGCTTCCGCGGCGGCCCGCACACCCACGGTGGCCACAGCAAGCGCCGCCCCGGCGGCATCGCGGCCCGCGATCTCCCCGGCTGGGTCGAGAAGGGCAAGAAGATGCCCGGGCACATGGGCTGCGTGACGCGCACCACCCAGAACATCCGCGTGGCCAAGCTGCTGGCCGAGGAGAACCTCATTCTCCTGCACGGCGCGGTCCCCGGCCCCAACGGCGGCATCGTCCGCGTGACGAAGGCGCTGAAGAAGTGAGGCTTGAGAGCATGAGCACGATCAAAGTTTACGACAAGACCGGCGCCGCGGCGGGCGAACAGACCGTCGACGAGGCGCGCCTGGTGCTTGACCGCGGCGAGCAGGCCGTGAAGGACACCGTGGTGGCCATCCTCAACGGATACCGCGCCGGCACGGCCAAGACCAAGAGCCGCGGCGAGGTCTCCGGCTCGGGCAAGAAGCCCTGGAAGCAGAAGGGCACCGGCCGCGCGAGCTTCGGCGGCAGCCGCAACCCCGTCTGGCGCGGCGGCGGCGTGGCCTTCGGCCCCGTCCCCCGCGACTATTCCCAGAAGGTCAACAAGAAGGTGGCGGCACTCGCCTTCGCCCGCGCGCTGAGCGACAAGATCGCCGCCGGCGAGCTGTGCGTGGTCGACGCCCTGAACTTCGACGAGCCCAAGACGAAGGCGGCCGCGGCGATGTTCAAGGCGATGGGCCTCACGCGCTCCTGCCTGGTGGTCATCGACGACGACGCGACGGCCGGCGACGCGAACGAGAACTTCCTCCTCGCGATCTCGAACCTGCCGGAGGTGGATTGCACGACGGTGGGCGGGACGGACGTCTACGCGCTCTGCCGCTTCAAGAACATCGTGGCGACGGCGAAGGCGCTCGAGGGGCTGATGGCCCGCTTGGCGCGCGTCGCCGCGGGAAAGGTGGCCCAGTAAGATGAAGACCATCATCCGCAAAGTTTCCGTGACCGAGAAGGGCACCCTGATCGGCGCGAAGAACCAGTACATGCTGGAGGTCGCCCCCGAGGCGACGAAACCGCAGATCCGTGAGGCCGTGGAGGCCCAGTTCGGCGTGCACGTCAAAAGCGTGAACACGGCGAACTACCGCCCCCGCACGGTGCTCACGCGCACCCGCCGCACCACGCAGACCCAGGCGTGGAAGCGCGCGTACGTGACGTTGCGCGAAGGTGAGCGCATCGAGATCGCCTGAGAACACTGCCAAAGGACACCCTATCTATGGCACTGAAGAGTTACAAACCCCGCAGCCCGGGCATGCGCTTCCGCGTTTCCCAGGTGCGCACGCATCTCTCGAAGGAGAAGCCCGTCGCGCACCTGACGCTGGCGAAGAACAGCGCGGCCGGGCGCAACAACCAGGGCCGCATCACCGTCCGCCACCGCGGCGGCGGCGCGCGGCGCCGGTTCCGCATCGTGGACTTCCTCCGCGACAAGCACGGCATCCCCGCCAAGGTGGCGGCGCTCTGCTATGATCCGAACCGCACGGCCAACCTGGCCCTGCTCAGCTACGCCGACGGCGAGAAGCGCTACATCCTGGCCCCCGAGGGCCTGAAGCCCGGCATGACCGTGGTCTCCGGCCCCGAGGCCGAGCCGGTGGTGGGCAACGCCCTGCCGCTGGAGAAGATCCCGCTGGGCATGGCGGTGCACAACATCGAGTTGGTGCCCGGGAAGGGCGCGCAGATGGTGCGCTCCGCCGGCACGAGCGCGACGCTGATGGCCCGCGCCAACGGCATGGCCACGCTGCGCCTGCCCTCGGGCGAGGTGCGCATGGTCTCCGTCAAGTGCATGGCCACGGTGGGCGCCGTGGGCGAGGGTGACTGGAGCGGCGTGAAGTTCGGCAAGGCCGGGCGCAAGCGCCATCTGGGCATCCGCCCGACGGTCCGTGGCGTGGCGATGAACCCTGTCGACCACCCGATGGGCGGCGGCGAGGGCCGCACGTCCGGCGGCAGCCACCCGCGCAGCCCCTGGGGCAAGCTCGCCAAGGGCGGCAAGACGCGCAACCGCCGCAAGAACAGCAATCGCTTCATCGTCAAGCGGAGGAAGTAACCCACCATGGCACGTTCCATCAAGAAGGGCCCGTACGTTGAGGCGTCGCTCCTCCGCAAGGTCGAGAAGATGAACGCCTCGGGCAAGAAACTGCCGATCAAGACCTGGTCGCGCCGCTCGATGGTGCTCCCCGAGTTCGTGGGGCACACGTTCGCGATCCACAACGGCAGGCAGCACATGCCGGTCTTCATCACCGAGAACATGGTGGGCCACCGGCTGGGCGAGTTCTCGAACACCCGGACGTTCAAGGCGCACGGCGGCTTGACCGAGAAGGCCTCGAGGTAACAGGAAGGAGAGACTGACATGGAAGTGAAAGCCATCTCCCGGAATCTGCGCATCTCGGTGCGCAAGGCGCGCCCGTTGGCGCGGCGCGTGCAGGGCCTGCGGCTCTCCGACGCGCTCGCGGTGGCGGATTTCAGCCCGCTGAAGGCGGGGCGGTTCCTGTCGTGCGCGCTGCGCTCGGCGGCGGCCAACGCCCGGAACAACAACAACCTCGACCCGGAGACGCTGACGGTGAAGAAGGCCGTCTTCGACGAGGGCGCGCGCATGAAGCGCTACTGGTGCGGCGCGCGCGGCAGCGCCAAGCCGATCCAGAAGAAGCTCAGCCACCTCACGGTGGTGCTGACGAACGAGTAACACGAGGAGCCTACCTTGGGACAGAAAGTCAACCCTATCGGCTTCCGCATTGCCCTGAACAAACAGTGGCAGTCGCGTTGGTTCGCGAAGAAGCAGGATTTCGGCCTGAACCTGGCCGAGGACAACACCATCCGTGAGACCGTGCGCAAGAGCATCGAGGGCGCGGCCATCACGAAGATCGGCATCGAGCGCTACGCCAACCGCGTGCGCGTGGTGATCTTCTCGGCCCGCCCCGGCGTGATCGTCGGGCGCAAGGGCCAGGACGTCGAGAAGCTGAAGGCCGCGCTGGCCAAGAAGACGGGCAAGGAGATTTACCTGGACATCCAGGAGATCCGCACGCCCGACGCCGACGCCCAGCTGGTGGCCGAGAGCATCGCCCAGCAGATCGAGCACCGCATCGCCGTGAAGCGCGCCATCAAGCGCGCGGAGAAGACGGCGATGGAGCTTGGCGTGGACGGCATCAAGATCCGTTGCGCCGGGCGCATCAACGGCGCGGAGATCTCCCGCGTGGAGTGGAGCAAGAAGGGCAAGGTGCCCCTGCACACCCTGCGCGCCAACATCGATTATGGCTTTGTGGAGGCCAACACCACCGCCGGCAAGATCGGCGTGAAGGTGTGGATCTGCAAGCGCGAAGACTTCCAGCCCGCCCGTCAGCAGCGCGGCGGCGACCGCGGAAGGAGGAACTATGCCTCTCATGCCTAAACGCGTGAAGCACCGCAAGGTCTCGAAGGGCTCCCGCAAGGGCTTCGCGACCAGCGGCGACAAGCTTGCCTACGGCGAATACGGGATCAAGGCCCTAGGCCGCGGGTGGGTGACGAACACCCAGATCGAGGCCTGCCGCGTGGCCATCAACCGCCACATGAAGCGCAAGGGCAAGCTTTGGGTGCGCATTTTCCCGGACAAGCCGGTGACGAAGAAGCCCATCGAGGTGCGCATGGGCTCGGGCAAGGGCAACCCGGAGTTCTGGGTGGCCGTGGTGCTCCCGGGCAAGGTGCTCTTCGAGGTGGGCGGCATCCCCGAGTCGCTGGCGCGCGAGTGCCTGCGCCTGGCGGACACCAAGCTCGGCATCCGCACGCAGCTGATCGGCCGTTGAAGGGAGCGCGCACCATGAAGATCGCAGACATCAAAGACCTCAGCGCCGAAGAACTCGCCGCCCAGATCCGCGACAAGGAGACGGAGCTGCGCGGGTTGCGCCTGAAGCACAATTCCACCCAACAGGGCGTCGAGGCGCCCGGCCGCTTGGCCAAGCTGCGCAGGGACATCGCCCAGCTCAAGACGGTGGCCAACCAGAAGAAGGTGAACCAATGAGCGAAACTACTGTCGAGCGCGGCACGCGCAAGGTGCGCACGGGCACCGTCGTCAGCAAGTCGGGCGACAAGTCGATCGTCGTGCGCGTGGAGCGGCGCCTGCCGCACCCCATCTACGGCAAGATCGTCAAGACCAGCAAGAAGTTCCACGCGCATGACGCGGAGAACGTGGCCAAGGTGGGCGACACGGTGACCATCATGGAGACCCGCCCGCTGAGCAAGACCAAGCGCTGGCGTTTGGTCTCCGTCGAGGAGAAGTGAGCCATGATCATCGAAGAGAGCAAGCTGGTGGTGGCGGACAACACCGGGGCGAAGATCGCCAAGTGCTTCCGCATCCTCGGGCAGCGCAAGGGCACGGCCGGGGTGGGCGACGTCATCCGCGTCTCCATCCAGGAGGCCAGCCCGACGGGCGCGGTGAAGAAGGGGCAGGTCTGCTTCGCGCTGATCGTGCGCACGGCGCACCCCATCGCGCGGCCCGACGGCTCCTACGTGCGCTTCGACCAGAACGCGTGCGTCATCGTGGACGCGAAGCACAACCCGATGGGCACCCGCATCTTCGGGCCCGTGGCGCGCGAGCTGCGCGACAAGGGCCAGATGAAGGTCATCTCCCTCGCGCCCGAGGTGGTGTGAGGCGGGAGGCCGCTTCGTGACCGCAGGTAATACGTAAGCGTAAGCCGGGAACCCACAGGAAGAACGGGACGTTTGCGAACTGCGTTTGTTACAATGGCGAGTTACGGAACAGAACAATGAGCATCGCAAGAATCAAGAAGAACGACACGGTGATCGCGATCGCCGGGGCCGACAAGGGGAAGACCGGGAAGGTCCTCTCCGTGAACCCGAAGGCGGGCACCGCGGTGGTGGAAGGCCTGCGCAAGGTGAAGAAGACCGTCCGCCGCACCGAGCAGCAGGCCGGTGGCATCATCGAGGTCGAGGCGCCCATCCAGCTCTCGAACCTCATGCCCTACGACGCCGAGAAGCAGCGCGGCAGCCGCATCGCCCGCACGCGGAACGGCGAGACGACGGTCCGCACCCTCAAGGTGTCGGGCAAGGCGTTGGACTAAGGAGCACGGACATGGCCAATCTGAAAGAGACCTACGCCAAGGAGATCGTCCCCGCGCTGGAGAAGCAGCTTGGGGTGACGAACCCGATGTTGGTGCCCCGCCTGACGAAGATCGTCGTCAACATGGCCTTCGGCCTGCGCGAGAAGGACGTGCAGAAGCAGCTGGTCCAGGACCTGGAGGCGATCACCGGCCAGAAGGCCGTCCTCTGCAAGGCCCGCAAGAGCATCTCCAACTTCAAGCTGCGCGAGGGGATGCCCATCGGCGCGAAGGTGACGCTGCGCGGCGTGCGGATGTACGAGTTCGCCGAGCGCTTCTTCAACGTCACCCTGCCGCGCATCCGCGACTTCCGCGGCGTGCCGAACCGCGGTTTCGACAAGGCCGGCAATTACACGATGGGGATGAAGGAGTACGTCACCTTCCCCGAGATCACCGCCGTGAGCACGGCGTCGGGTCTGGACGTGACGTTCGTCACCACCGCCAAGGACAAGGCCGGCGCCAAGGCGCTGCTTGAGGCGCTGGGCATGCCGTTCATGGGCCGCTAAGGAGAGAGAAGATGGCTAAGACCTCCCTGATCGTCAAGGCTGCGCGCAAGCCGAAGTTCGGCGTCCGCGCGTACACCCGTTGCTCCCGTTGCGGCCGCCCCCACAGCGTCATCCGCAAGTTCCGCCTCTGCCGCCTCTGCTTCCGCGAGATGGCGCTCAACGGCGAGATCCCCGGCGTCACCAAGGCCAGCTGGTAAGCGAAAGGGCACACCAAAATGATGACCGATCCCATTTCCGACATGCTGGTGCGCATCCGCAACGCGCAGAAGGCGCGCCACCCCGAGGTGTCCATGCCCGGCTCCCGAATCAAGGGCGAGATCGCCCGCGTGCTGAAGGAGGAGGGCTACATCGCCGACTACGCGATGGTGGGCGACACGAAGCGCGTGCTGACCATCGAGCTGAAGTACAGCGACCGCGCCGAGCCCGCCATCCGCGGCCTTGAGCGCGTCTCCCGCCCCGGCCTGCGCCGTTTCTGCGGCTACACCGACATCCCCAAAGTCCTCGGCGGCCTGGGCATTGCCGTGCTCAGCACCTCCGGCGGCATCATGAGCGGCAAGACCGCGCGCGAGCGTCGGCTCGGCGGCGAGCTGCTCTGCACCATCTGGTAAAGGAGCCCACACCATGTCTCGAATCGGCAAGCAGCCCATCACCATCCCCGCGGGCGTCACCGTCACGGTGGCCAACGCGAACGAGGTGACGGTCAAAGGCCCCAAGGGTGAGCTTTCGCGCGTCTTCCAGAAGGGCATCACCGTCACGGTCGAAGGCAACGAGGTCCGCGTGGCCCGCGCCGACGACACCCGCGCCCAGAAGAGCTTCCACGGCCTTTCGCGCACCTTGGTCAAGAACATGATCGAGGGCGTCACGAAGGGCTATTCCAAGGAGCTCGTTATCGAGGGCACCGGCTTCAAGGCCGCCGTCCAAGGCGACAAGGCGATCCTCACGCTGGGCTTCGCCTCGCCCAAGGAGTATCCGATCCCGGCCGGCTGCGCCGTCACCGTCACCGGCGACGTGAACGTCAAGGTCGAGGGCATCGACAAGGAAGTGGTCGGCGAGGCCGCCGCCCGCATCCGCTCCTACTACCCGGCCGAGCCTTACAAGGGCAAGGGCATCCGCTACAAGGACGAGAAGATCCGCCGCAAGGAAGGCAAGACCGTCGCCTAACCGCGGCCAGGAGAATCGCAATCATGAGTTTGAAGAACCGCAAAGAACAGCGCGTCGTGCGCCACCAGCGCATCCGCCGCCGCATCGGCGGCGGCACGCCCGAGCGCCCGCGCATGGCCATCTTCGTCTCGAACCGCTATATGTACGTGCAGTTCATCGACGACGAGGCCGGCAACACCTTGGCTTCCGCCTCCACCCTCAAGGGCGGCTGGAAGTGCAACCTCGAGGGCGCCAAGGCCCTCGGCGAGGCCGCCGCCCAGGCCGCCCAGGCCAAGGGCATCAAGACCGTCGTCGTCGACCGCGCGGGCTACAAGTTCCACGGCCGCGTGAAGACCATCGTCGAGACCGCCGTCGCGGCGGGGCTCGCCATCAGCGCCAAGACGGAGGAGGCGTAAATGATCGACCGTAACAACCGCGACGGCGCTCCCGAGTTCGACGAGAAGACCGTTTTCGTGAACCGTTGCGCCAAGACCGTCAAGGGCGGCCGCCGCTTCAGCTTCTCCGCCATCATCGTGGTGGGCGACAACAACGGGCGCGTGGGGCTTGGCATCGGCAAGGCCAACGAGGTCGGCGACGCCATCCGCAAGGGCGGCGACGCCGCCCGCAAGGCCATGCGCCCGGTCTGCATGAAGGGGTCCACCATCCCCCACGAGGTCACCGGCGTCTGCGACGGCGGCAAGGTGCTCCTCAAGCCCGCGCCCGACGGCACCGGCATCATCTGCGGCGGCGCCATGCGCCCCGTGCTGGAGGCCGCCGGCATCAAGGACGTCGTCGGCAAGTCCTTGGGTTCCAAGAACCGCCTCAACGTGGTCAAGGCCACGATCGACGCGCTCCACCAGCTGCGCTCGGCCGAGACCATCGCGGCGCTTCGTGCCTGATGGGCCGCGCGGCGGGCGCCCCCCGCCGCCGCCCTTCCATCCAGAAAGGATTTGAGACATGGATCTCTCTACCCTCACCAACACCCCCGGGGCCCGCAAGCCCCGCAAGCGCGTCGGCCGCGGCATGGGCTCGGGCACGGGCAAGACCTCGACCCGCGGCCACAAGGGCCAGGGCTCCCGCAAGGGGCACAAGCAGAAGCTTGGCTTCGAAGGCGGCCAGATGCCCCTCATGCGCCGCCTGCCCAAGCGCGGGTTCAAGAACCCCAACCGTGTCCCTTACTACGGCGTGAACATCGAGTCCCTCAACCGTTTCGAGGACGGCACCGTGGTGGACATCGACGTGATGCTGGCGGCCGGCTTCGGCTACCGCCCCGCCAAAGAGGCCGGGATCAAGATCCTTGGCGACGGCGAGCTCACCAAGAAGCTCACCGTGAAGGCCTCCGCCTTCTCCGCCTCCGCCAAGGCCAAGATCGAGGCGGCGGGCGGCACCTGCGAGGTCATCTGACCCCGCGCCCGCCCCCGGCCGCCGCGCCGGGGGCGGCCTCCCTTTTCGGGGCCCCGCCCCGCGACATGACTGAGCGCCGCATCCTGAGGATCCCTCATGCTCAAGACTTTCGCCAACCTTTTCAAGATTCCCGAGCTCCGCGCCCGCATTTTCTTCACCATCGGTCTGGTGGCCGTGGCCCGCCTGCTGGCCATGATCCCGACCCCTGGCGTGGACTGGGGCGCCATCCAGCAGCTCCAAGACACGATCGGGGCGACCTCCGAGGGTGGCCTCGTGGCGTGGTTCGACACGTTCACGGGCGGCGCGCTCACCCAATGCTCCGTGGGCACCCTCTCCATCTGGCCGTACATCTCCGCGCAGATCATCATCCAGCTGATGACCGCCGTCATCCCCGCCCTCGGGCGCCTTCAGCGCGAGGGGGACGCCGGGCGCAAGACGCTCAACCTTTACATCCGCTGGCTGACCATCGCCATCTGCGTCTTCCAGGCGCTCGCCTTGGCCAACACGATGCTTTCCCCCGAACGCCTCGTCGGCTCCGAGACCGACGTGCGCTTGGTGGTCATGTCCCCGTTCCTGTTCTACGTCAGCACCGTCATCGCCATGACGGGCGCCTCCATGTTCGTCATGTGGCTGGGCGACCAGATTTCCGAGCGCGGCATCGGGAACGGCATCTCGCTCCTCATCATGATCAACATCACCTCGCGCCTGCCCGTGGCCGTGGCCGACGCCGCCCGCCGTTACTTCAACATTGGGGGCGCGCAGGCGCAGGGGGCCGTTTGGGAGCTTATCCTCCTGCTGGTCTTCTTCTTCGCGGTGCTTTTGGGGACCGTGGCCATCACCCAGGCGCTGCGCAAGATCCCCATCCACTCCACCCGTGCCATCTCGCGGGGCGCGGCTTACGGCGGCGGCGTGAACTATCTGCCGCTGCGCGTGAACTTCTCCGGCGTCATGCCCATCATCTTCGCCGGCCCCATCCTCCAGCTCATCGGCATGCTGAGCCGCCTCAACGGCACCAACGCGGTCACGCGCTTCCTCAAGGAGGTCGGCGAGACCATCATCCAGCCCACGACGATGACGCATATCCTGCTTTACGGCGCGCTGATCCTCTTCTTCACCTTCTTCTGGGTCGCCACCCAGTTCAACGCCATGAACATTTCCGACGGGCTCAAGCGGGAAGGGTCGTACATCCCCGGGATTCGCCCCGGCCTCGCCACGGCCGAGTACCTTGACGCCGTCATGACCCGGGTCACGTTCATCGGCGCCATCGCGCTGCTGCTCATCGCCATCATCCCGCTCATCCTCACCTCCTCCCGCAAGATCTCCTGGGAAATCACCTCCTTCTTCGGCGGGACGAGCCTCCTCATCATTGTCGGCGTGGCCCTTGACACGCTTCGCCGGCTGGAATCCCAGTTGGTCATGCGCAATTACGATGGCTTCCTGAAGCATGGCCGCATCACCGGCCGCCATTGAGTGAGGTCTGGCATGAATGTCGTCATCCTTCTTGGCGCGCCCGGTTCCGGCAAAGGGACGTTGGCCTCTGAGTTGGCCAAGGTCCCCGGCATCCGCCATCTCTCCTCGGGCGATCTCCTGCGCGGCGCGGTCAAGGAAGGCTCGCCGGCCGGCCTCAAGGCCAAGGCGTACATGGAGGCGGGCAACCTTGTCCCCGACGAGTTGATCGCCGAGATGATCGAGGAGGTCATCGCCGCCGACGAGGGGACGAACGTCCTGTTGCTCGACGGCTTCCCCAGAACCGTCCGCCAAGCCGACATCCTGGCGGACTTGCTGGCCCGGAAAGGCGTCCATCTGCGCGGCGCCCTGCTCCTGGAGGTCGCCGACGCGGTGCTCGTCGCCCGCATCGCGGGCCGCCGCGTTTGCCCGGATTGCGGCGCGACCTTCAACGTCGCCACGCTCCCCCCGAAGGTCGAGGGCGTGTGCGATGTCTGCGGCGGCGCGCTGACCATCCGCAAAGACGACGACCCCGCCACCGTCCGCCACCGGCTCGACGTCTATGCCGAGCAGACCTTCCCCCTGATCGACTATTACCGCGCGCGCGGCCTCCTGCACACGGTCGACGCGACCGGCCATGACTTGGAGCCCAAGATCGAGGCCGCCCTCAGGAAGATCCATGATTGAGCTCCGTTCGCCAGCCGATCTGGACAAGATGCGCGTGGCCGGCCGGATGATGGCCGACCTCCTGAACGCCTGTTGCGGGCAAATCCGCCCGGGCGTCACCACCGGCGAGATTGACGCCTTCTGCCGCGAACGCCTGCGGACCTTCGGCGACGGGACCGCCGCCTCCGGCTCGCTTGGCTACATGGGCTATCCGGCCGCGCTCTGCGTGTCGGTGAACGAGGAGGTCATCCACGGCATCCCCGGCGCGCGCGTCCTCCAACGCGGGGACATCGTGAGCCTTGACGTCTGCGGGTCGTATCACGGTTTCTTCGGGGACAACACGCGGACGGTCGTCGTCGGCGGGGCCGAGGCGCTCACGGCGGACGTCCGGCGCCTGCTGCGCGTCACCCGACGTTCGCTGGAGCTGGCCGTCCGGGCCATACGCCCCGGCATCCACCTCTCGGACGTCTCCCACCTCGTGGAGAAGACGGTCGTCGAGGGCGGCTGCTCGGTGGTCAGGGAGTTCACCGGCCATGGCGTGGGGCGGCGCCTTCACGAAGACCCGCCCGTCCCCAACTATGGGAAGCCGGGGCGCGGGGCCATCCTGCACGAGGGGATGACCTTGGCCATCGAGCCTATGGTCAACCTCGGCAAGGCGGCCGTGCGCACCCTTCCCGACGGTTGGACCGTGGTGTCGCGGGACGGCTTGCCGACCGCCCACTTTGAGTACACCGTAGCCGTGCTCAAAGACGGAGCAGAGATCCTCACCCCCTGGTTCGAGCAGGACCCATGGTCCGACGATTGGATGGCGGGGTAAAGATTTCTGCTTTTTTTGTGGACAGTAAGGTGCGAAATGCGCTATACTCATTCACTCATTTGAAAAGGAACAGGCCATGAAAGTTCGCAGTTCTGTCAAACGTATTTGTGAGCAGTGTCGCATTGTCCGGCGCAAGGGCATCGTGCGCGTCATCTGCTCGAACCCCCGCCACAAACAGCGTCAAGGTTAATCGGAGAAACATTATGCCGAGATTGATGGGTGTGGATGTCCCGGGCAACAAGCGCATCGAGTATGCCCTTCGGTACATCCACGGAATCGGCCCCAAGCGGGCCATGGACATTGTCGACGCCTGCAAGATCGAGGTTGGCAAGAAGGCCGACGCCCTCACCCCCGACGAAATCCGCCAGGTCGTCACCTACATCCAAGAGAACTATCGCGTCGAGGGCGACCTTCGCCGCGAGGTCTCCGGCAACATCCGCCGCCTGATGAGCATTGGCACCTACCGCGGCTACCGCCACAAACGCGGTCTCCCCTGCCGGGGCCAGCGCACCAAGACCAACGCCCGCACCCGCAAGGGCGCCAAGAAGACGGTCTCCACCGTCCGCGAGAAGTAATCCACCCAGGAACCCTAAATGAGCGAAGAAAACACCGAACAGCAGGCCGTCTCCGCCGAGGAGCAACAGAAGCCTGCCCTCAGCGAGGCCCAGCAGATCCTCGCCGCCGACACGGCCGCCGCCAACGCCGCCGCCGACGCAGAGGCTGCCAAGAAAAAGTCCAAGGTCAAGGTCATGCCCGCCGGCATCGCCTTCATCCGCGCCACCTACAACAACACGCTCGTTTCCATCGCGGACGCCCGCGGCGGCGTGATCTCCTGGAGCTCCTCCGGCAAGGCCGGCTTCAAGGGCTCGCGCAAGTCCACCGCCTTCGCCGCCACCATGGTCGCCCAGGATGCCGCCCGCACCGCCTACGCCCGCGGCATGCACGAGGTCGAGGTCCGCATGCAGGGCGCCGGCGCCGGCCGCGAGTCCGCCGTCCGCGCCATCCAGTCCGTGGGCATCCATGTCACGTGCATCAAGGATTGCACGCCCGTCGCCCACAACGGCTGCCGTCCCCGCAAGCGCAGGAGGGTTTGATCATGGCTCGTTACACCGGCCCCCGTTCCAAAATCGCCCGCCGCTTCGGCGAGCCCATCTACGGCCCCGACAAAGTGCTCGACCGCCGCAACTTCGCCCCCGGCCAGCACGGCCAGAACCGTCGGCGCAAGCTCTCCGAATACGGCGTCCAGCTCCGCGAGAAGCAGAAGGCCAAGTACATCTACGGGATGCTCGAGCGGCAGTTCCGGATCTTCTTCGAGCGCGCCAAGGCCCGCAAAGGCAAGACCGGCGACATCCTGCTGCAGCTCTGCGAGACCCGCCTGGACAACATCGTCTTCCGCCTCGGCATCGCCCCCACCCGCGCCGCGGCCCGGCAGCTCGTCTCCCATCGCCACATCACCGTCGATGGCAAGGTCTGCAACATCCCCTCCTACATCGTCAAGCCCGGCCAGGCCGTCTCCGTCCGCGAGAAGGACCGCACCCTCGCCGTCATCGTCGATTCCCTCAAGAGCCCCCGCACCGCCGCCTCCTCCTGGCTTCAGTGGGACGAGGCCGCCATGTCCGGCACGCTCCTCGCCGCCCCCGAGCGCGCGGAGATCCCCGAGAACATCGACGTCCAGCTCATCGTCGAGCTCTACTCCCGTTAAACCCCACGTTGTCCCAGGGCCGCGCGGGGGCTTGTCCCGCGCGGCCCACGTCAGAAAGGACGGACCATCATGCCGATTCGCCTGAGTCGCTTTGAAATGCCCACCCATATCGTCCGGGACGACGCCACGGCCACCGAGACTTACGCCCGGTACACCGCCGATCCCTTCGAGATCGGGTACGGCCGCACCATCGGCAACTCCCTGCGCCGGGTGCTCCTCTCCTCCATCGAAGGGTTCGCCATCAAGGCCATCAAACTGGAAGGCGCCGCGCACGAGTTCTGCTCCCTGCCCGGCGTCTCCGAGGATGTGACGGACATCGTCCTCAACCTCAAGAAGGTGCTCCTCAAGAGCTTCACCCGGGACACCCGCTGGATCCGCCTCTCCAAAAAAGGCCCCTGCGTGGTCACCGCCGGGGATTTCGCCGTGGACAACTCCATCGAGGTCCTCAATCCCGACCAGGTCATCGCCACCCTTGACGCCGACGGCTCCCTCAACCTCGAGGCCCAGGTCGGCGTCGGCCGCGGCTTCTGCCTGGCCGAGGGCAACAAGGACCCCTCCTTCGACATCGGCGTCATCCCGATCGACTCCGCGTTCTCCCCGGTCACCCGCGTCAATTACGACGTCGTCAACACCCGCGTCGGCCAGCGCACCGACTACGAGCGCCTGATCCTCGACATTTGGACCGACGGCCGCGTCTCCCCCGACGAGGCCCTCAAAACCAGCGCCGCCCTCCTGCGCCACCACCTCGACGCCTTCGTCGAGACCGCCGACGACATCCTCGAGTTCGAATCCCCCACCCAGAAGGACACCACCGAGACCGAGGATCTCCGCCGCAAGCTCAACATGGGCGTCAACGAAATCGAGCTCTCCGTCCGCTCCGCCAACTGCCTCAACAGCGCCGGCATCCGCACCGTCGGCGAGCTCGTCCAGAAAACCGAAGCCGACATGCTCAAATATCGCAACTTCGGCAAAAAGTCCCTCACCGAGATCAAGGACAAACTCCAGGAGATGGGCCTCTGCCTCGGGTACAAGTTCGACACGAACCTCCTCGACAAGACCCCCAATCCCTGAGCACAACCCTAAGGAACCACTGTCATGCGCCACAAACGCCTTGCCAAAAAGTTCGGCCGCAGCCCCGAGCACCGCGAACAGCTGATGCGGATGCTCTGCGCCGCCCTCGTCATCCACGACTCCATCACCACCACCCTCAAGAAGGCCAAGCAGGCCCGCCGGGACGCCGAGAAGCTCGTCACCCTCGCCCGCAAGGGCACCCTCGCCGCCCGCCGCCTCGCCGCCGCCCGCCTCCGCAGCCCCGAGGCCGTCAAGCGCCTCTTCGACGTCGTCGTCCCCGCGCAGGCCGGCCGCAACGGCGGCTACACCCGCATCACCAAACTCGGCACCCGCCGCGGCGACGCCACCGAGATGGCCGTCCTCGAATGGGTCCTCCCCGCCGAGGCGCCCGCCGCCCAGCCCGCCGAGGCCCCCGCCGAATCCGCCCAATAAGCGGGACGCGGTCGCACAAAAGCCCCCACGCATCCGCGTGGGGGCTTTTTTTGTCGTCATTCCCCGGCTTGGCGCGCCGTCGTGTTGGGGACGGGGCCGAAGCGGTTTTCGCTTGGCTCGCTGGGGAGAAGCTCGAACACCAGCAGCACGAAGGGGCCCACTATGGGAACCAACGCCACCAAAATCCAGAACCCGGAGCGCCCGATGTCATGCAGGCGCCGCACCATCAGGGCCAAGTACGGGAAGATTGCCGCCAAGGAGTAGACAAATGTCAAGACCGGCACACCCCACAAGGCGCCTTCGATGGATGGGAGCAGTATGCCAATGAGGGTGGTGGCCAGTGCGAACCACCAATATTCCGAGCGCGAGGCGCGCCCCGCGAAGGTCCATCGGGTCCAGCAATAACGAAAGGCCGTTCCGAGAGAGACGGCGTGCTGAACGGCGTTTGTCTGTGGGGCGTCTGTCGTCATGGCATCCTTCCTTGCTTTGGGTTTACGGACGAGGCAATTCTGCCATAACCCCCACCGGAGGTCAAGCGTCGTTCAGCGGCCGATGAAGTCGAAGCGGTCGAAGTCGGCGACGCCGGGTTCCTTGGCGTCGGGGTCGCGGTAGGCGAAGAGGGCGAAGCGGTTGCCCGTCCAGGGCCAGCCCAGCCTCATGGCGAAGTTGCCGCCGATGGGGGTGAAGGCCTTGCCGTCGAGGCTGTAGGAGAAGCGGGCGTTGAACCGATGGTCCGTGGCGAAGGCGCGGAACCAGACGCGCCGGGCGCCTTCGGGCAGGGGCGCCTCCGCCAGGGTCTGCCCGTCCGCGCAGCAGACGATCGCGCGGCGGCCCTCCCGCTGCCGCACGGCGACGAAGGCGTGGGGCTTTTGGAAGACGGCGAGCCCGGCGGTCGTGCCGTCGCGCAGGCCGGCGGTCTCCATCGCCGCGGTGGCCACGGAGAGGGGGCCTTGGACGCGCTGGGAGAGGGTGTTGCGGGCGAGGGCCAGATCCGTGGCGGGCAGGGCCTTGAGGCGCAGGAAGCCGGGGCGCTCGGTGAGCGACCACGCGGCGTCGTCGGGGTTGTGGTTCCATTGCCACTGGAGGCCGAGCGTGGGCGAGTCGAAGGCGTCGGAGGTGGCGACGCTCCGCACCGGGTGCTGGCCGGGGATGGCGGGCTTCGCGTAGACGATCGCGTCCTTGGCGTCCTTGCCGAGCACCGGCCACCCGTCCTCCCACGTCACGGGCACGAGGCAGGGGACGCGCCCGATGGCGCCGCGGTCCTGCATGATGACGAACCACCAGTCGCCGTTTTTGAGCCGCACCATGCCGCCTTGGTGGAGGCCGTTGCCCGGGTAGGAGCCGTCGTCGTCCATCACGATGCGGTGCTCATAGGGGCCGCGGAGGTTTTTCGAGCGCAGGCACACCTGCCAGCCGCCCGTGCCGCCCGCGGGGCAGAGGATGTAATACCAACCGTTCACCTTGTACATGTGGGAGCCTTCCATCCCGAAGCCGCCGCCGAGCGAGCGGTCTTTCGTGAAGCCCCCCTGCCAGATCTTCGTGGCGGGGCCGGCCACGGAGCGGAGATCCTCGGCGAGCGGGGTGAGCCAGAGCGTGCCTTGGCCGTGGACGACGTAGGCCCGGCCGTCGTCGTCGATGAAGAGCCCGGGGTCGTAGAGATACTCCGGGAAGATGGTGCGGCGCCAAGGGCCGCGGACGTCGTCGGCCTCGCAGAGGGAGAAGTGGCCGGTCTCCGTGCCGCGGCCATAGGGCGTGCAGAAGCCGACGTAGAACTTGCCGTTGTGGTGGCGGATGGTGGCGGCCCAGGCGCCGTTGACGTAGAGCGTGCCGCCCCGCATGTCGTAGCCCGGGTGCTCCGTGTAGCGGTCGAGCGCGTAGCCCGCCATCGTCCAGTTCACGAGATCCTTCGATTGCAGGATGGGCACGCCCGGCACGTAGTGCATGCTGGTGGAGACCATGTAGAACGTGTCGTCCACGCGGATGACGTCGGGATCCGGCCAATCGCCCCACAGGAGCGGATTGGTGAAGGTGCCGTCGCCGTTGTCGGCGTGCCACACGTTGGCCGCCGGGGCCGCGAGGGCGACGAGCAGGGAAAGGGCGCAGAGCGTTCGTTTCATGGGGGCCTCACAGGTGCTTCCGCGGAATGCTTACCCAGCAAAGATAGCACATCCTTTCGTCCGTGCGCGCGCGGGGGCGCGCGTTCGCCGGGGTGCCTTCGCGAGGCCGTACGCCCGCGGCGGCGCGCGGGGCGGGGACGCGAAAAAGGCCGCCGAGGGGATCGGCGGCCTTTTTGTCTGTCGTCTCGCACGGGGCGTGCGCCCCAATCACTTGCTTTGGCGGCAGAAGTACTCGATGGCGCGGGCGTAGCGGCGGGTCGTCGCGTCCACGTCGCCGGCTTTGACGCCCTCCTCGATGCACTGCCGGAGGTAGTCCTCAAGCACCAGCTGGCCGACGCGGTGAAGCGCGTTCTTCGCGGCGCTGACCTGGAGGAGGATGTCCTCGCACTGCGACTTGCGGTCGATCATGCGGAGAATGCCGTTGCACTGGCCGATGACCTTGTTGAGGCGGCGGTGCAAGGCCTCGTTGATGGGGCAGCCCTCCTTGATGCCGTCTTCGGCGCCGACGACGTTCGCCTCATCAATGTCAGTGTTCTTTTTCGCTTTCATACTCTCACCTTCTCGTTATCTTGGCGCTCATCGGCGTTTGTGCCAATGCCCAACCAAATTGCGCTTATTATACAGATATGTTTGCGGAAGTACAATCACTTTCTTGCTTTTGGGCCGCCGGGCGCCGTTTTTTCGCCTTGCCGGGCGCGGGCGCGCGGCCAAAAAAGAAAGCGGCCCCATCGTCGCCGATGGGGCCGCGGGCATCGGAGGATGCGTGCTCAGTCATCCAGCTCGGGGCTGACCTTGCAGGGGAGCGGCGTGTTCCCCTGGAAGAGCTCGGCCGCCGGCAGGCCGCCGAGCGAGCCCCAGCGGAGCGTCCCGGAATAGACGGCCCCGTCGCGGGCGACGGCGTAGAACGGCACGGTGCCGTCGGCGCGGAGCTCAGCCTTCCAGTTGCAGCGCGTGCCGTCCGGGAGCGTCCCCTTGACGGTGACCTTGCCGCTGCGCTGCGACACCTTCACCTCGAGCGTCCCGCCCGTCCACGAGACCGTCGCCGTCGGCGGCTCGACTTCCAGGGGCGTGGGGGCCAGGCCGGGCGCGGAGCCTTGCAGCACGTCGCCGAAGGTCACCGTCGCGCGGGTCGTGGGCTCCGTGAGCGTCGCGTCGGCCTCGAGCGCCACCTTGAGCAGGCGCTCGTCGCGCTTCAGGGTGAGGAGGTAGGCGGCGCCCACCGTATCGGCGTCGTAGAGGAAGCCCTTGGAGGTGACGCGCTTCCGCTTCCCGTTCTCCCAGATCGTGGCGGTGACGTTCCCTTTCTCCTTGACCTCGACCTCGAAGGCCAGCGTGGCGGCGACGCCCTGGTCGTCGAGCAGCAGCCCTTGGTAGGTGTCCGCGTAGGCGTTGGGGAGGACGTTGACGGCGTAGGTGCGCGTGATCGACTTCTTGCCGCCGTTCTTCGCCGTCACCTCGATGGCGTACTGGCCGGGCTTGGTGGGGATCCCCTCCAGCTGGAAGGTCACCAGCTTCGTCACCTTGTCCGTGATCTTCTTGAGGCGGACGCCGGAGGGGAGGCCGCGCGCGGAGACTTTGTTGCCGCCGTCCGTCAGCACGGGCCAGAGCACCTCGGCGCCGGCCATCGTCTCGGGCTCCACCTCCACCTCGAGCGTGGGATCCGCCCAGTCGGCGACCTCGAAGGTGGCCGAGGCCTTCTCCTTGCCCTTGACGAAGTAGACGGTGTAGGTGCCGGGGCGCTTCGGGGTGCCGATGATGGTGTTGGTCTTGGAGTTCCAGCGCAGGCCGGAGGGCAGCCCGCTCACACGGATGTCGCCGAGCGCCGAGAGGTCGAGCGGGGAGGTGACGCCGGCCTGGAAGGCGTAGCTGTCCTCCACGGGGATCTGGTCGGAGACGAAGTTCTGCACCTTCAGCGTGAAGGTCTCCTCAAGCTTCGCCTTGGAGGCGTTCGTCACGGAAATCGTGAACGTGAAGACGCCGGGCTTCTTGGGGGCGCCCTCGAGGCACTGGGTCTTGCTGTTGTAGCGCACGCCGGAGGGGAGCTTCTTGGCCCTCACCTTGGGCAGGGACTGCGACGTCACCACCACCGGCAGGCTCAGCTCCGTCCCGGCGGCGACCCCATCCTCGGGGAGCGCGCACGCGATCGCGATCGTCGTGTCGTCGGCCTTGGAGACGAAGCGCGCGGTGAAGGAGACGTCCTCCTCCGTCATCACGTACCGCAGCGAGGTGTAGCGGTAGTCCTTGCCCTCGCTGGCGACGGGCTGGCCGTCGGCGTCGTACCAGCCGGCGAAGACGTGGTCCTTCTCGGCCTTGGCGCGCAGCGTCACCTTCTTGCCCACCTTGTACGCGCCGGCGCCCTTCACGGTGCCCGCGCCCTCGGTGGCCACGCTGATTGTCGGGAGGGTGGGGTCATCCTCGGGCTCGCTCGGCTCCGGGTCGATCACGCCGTCGCCGCGGTCGGGCAGGATGTCGCAGAAGGAGGGGTCGGGTTCCGTGCCCAGCACGAAGGCGCCTTTCTCGTTGACATCCGGCAGGTAGTCGCGGTCGGGGCGGTTCTCGGAGAAGAGCGGCGCGAGGTAGAGCCGTTCGCCGAGGGCCGTGACCTGGGTGGGGGTGTTGAGCGAGGCTTTCACCTGGGCGGCCAGCTCCTTGCGCGCCGCGATGTCCGCCTCCGTCATCCCGGCGGGGGCGTTGAAGAGGTGGAGGTCGTCGTTGGCCTCGCGCGCCCAGAGCGCGTCCAGCGCCGCCGGCGTGGTGGTGAGCGTCTGCTCGGCGAAGGACTTCGCCTTCTGCAAATCAGAACTCCCGCCTTTTTCCTTGGTGAGGAACTTGGGCGACTCCAAGAGCCACACGGGGATCTCTTTCTTGCCGCCGAACAGGACCCAACCTCTGTTGTTGCTATTCCAATCATAGGTGATTTCCCAATCAGTGATCGCCTCCGGTAGGCCATCGGCAAATCCGGGCAGGGTGATGGTCAGCGTGCCTTTGTCCGGATCGATGACATACGTGCCCTCGGCAAGCTTCTCCCTGTAGTCCCACAACCGCGCGGTCGCCTTCCCAGCCGCGAGGAACACACCGATTTGCTCTGCGTCCCTGAAGTCTAGGAATATGGACTGGACAGAGTCCAACAGATCCGATGCCGAGACCCCGGCCTCGGGTTTGAAGGTTATGCGCAGGAGCAAATCGTCGTCGATGCGGCCGACCTGAAACGTGGAGGATTCCAGGAACTTCCCGCCTTCGCCCGGGCTCGCAGGCGCCGCCGCCCAAGAGGCGTCGTCCGTCCCCTTGAGTTTCGTGGCCTCAACGAGATATTCCCGCGGATTCTTGAAGTCCATGGGGAGGTCGTAGGTCTTGGCCAGCCAAAAGGCGGCGTTGGCGCCCTCCAGGGTGGCCTTCAGCAGCAGCGCGTCCGCCCCGTCGAAGCGGATCGCCCCGTCGATGAAGGGGAAGTCCTCCTGCGTCAGCCGCATGCCGTCCCACGTCGCCGAAATCTTCGCGAGCGAGGCGATGGCGGAGGTGATTTTCTTCTGCACAGAGGAAGAGGTCAGCACCTTGACGCCGTCATTGGGCTGATAGAAGTCCGTCTCATTGTAGTCCTCCTCGTCCCACGTCCATACGCCGTTGTCGACGGTGATGCCAAACTTCTTCAGGGCCGAGCGAACGCCGGATTCGCTATTCAGCTCGAAGAGCGTCGCGAGCGCGTCCACCGCCGCCTTGGCGTTGGCGTCGGCGCCATACTTCGCCAACAGGGTCTCTTTGATCTCCTCGGCACGGTCGTCCAAGTTGGGCTTGTACTGCGGAACCGTCACATAATCCCAAACGGCGCCGCCGCCACCGTTGGCGTACTTCTCAATGTGGAACGATTGCCACTTGAGCATCTCTTCCCAAGACTGCTTGAACTCGCCGTCTTCAGGGTAAGCGACTTGCTCCAGCGCTATATCCCAAGCATAGTCAGTCCAAAGGCCGGGGGGGATGGCCGGGCCGGTGAACCTGCTCGTCAAGGGTTCGGTACGCTCTTTGTAGCCGTCCGAGGAATAATCCTCGAAGAAGCTAAAGTCAAAAAGGGGCATGCCGTCCCCTAAATCGAACCATCTCAGGCTTGACGGGAAGACGACCTCCTCAATGGAGATGTCACCTTTGATGCTCATGCACCGCACCTCGAGGACCGGGCTGCCGCCAAGCGTCCCGGGCACCGTGAGCGTTGTCGGGAACGTGCCGTCGACCGGCTCCCCGGAGGTGATGCGTACACCGTCGGGGATGTGCTCGTATTGCCAGTTATAGCCGTTGGCCACCTGGCTTTCGGCAAAGAGCCCGGCGGACAGACCGATGGCCGCCAGGCAGGTTAGACTGCGTCTCATGATTGTTTCACCTTTGCAGGGTTGAACAAACTAAAAGGTCAAGGGGAGGGGGACACGCAAGGCGCGCCCGTCCCTGCGCAATGCCGTCAGGCAAAGCGTGTCGCCCGCCTTCACGATGCGGGCCCGCTGCAGGGGCTCCCAAGCGTTGGGGCGTTCGGCGAAGTGTGCTCGTGCGAGGGCGAGCCCCGGCTCCTCCCCCAGCTGGAGGGTGGCGCCGGAGGCCCGCAGAAAGGGGACGCTGGCCTGGCCTCGCCGCCATCGCATCACGAGGCCCTGGATACGGACGCTGCCATAGCGTTGGCGCCTCGAGGTGGCTTGCGAGCCGGTCAGCGTCCCCAAGGAAAAGGGGGTGGGGGAGGCCGCCTCGGGCGTCCCCGCCTCGGGCTCGGCCTCCGGGAGCGTGAGGGTCAGGTGCTCGAGCACCAGCACGGGGGCGAACCCCATCGCCAGGAAGCCGAGCCGCCGGCGCTCCGTCCACGCCTTTTCGACGGTGGCCCACGGGGCCCCGGGCATCTCTGCGGAGGAGAGGCGCAGCCCCTGGAAGAGATCCTCGCGCATCGGCACGGCGCGGCCGCCCCGGCGCGCGCCTCCCCCGGGGATCAGCAGCACGCCGAAGGACATCGCCAGCACCAGCGCCGACGCGCCCAGGAGCAGCGCGCCGTTCGCGGCGTGTTGCCAGTGCTTGGGCCATTGAGCATACCGTGTCATGGGGTTCGTCCCTCGTTTGGCCGGGCGGCGAGGCCCTTACGGCGCCTCCGTGGCGTTCAGGATGGCCTCCGTGACCACGCTGAACTGCTGGACCTCGTCCGCGTTCAGCTCCAGCGAGCGCGCGACCGCCTTCAGGAGGAGCGTCCGTTCCGCGTGCGCGGCGGCGCGCAGGGCGCGCTCGGCCTCGCTCAGCGCGACCTTCCGCTCGAGGGGGATCGGCATGTCCTCCCACGCCATGGCGGCGACCTCCGCGCGCAGCGTCTGAAGGCGCTCCAACAGCTGCAGATAGGTCTCGTGCACGGACGCCTCCTCGTGGGAGAGCAGCGCGGGGTCGACGGCGGCGAGGAAGTCCATGGCCTCCGCGCGCCTGCCCGCCCGCAGTTCGACGGCCTGCCGCCAGGCCTCGGCGAAGCGGGCCTCGGCCTCGGGGGGAAGCGGCTGGACCTCGACGACCGCCTCCGTCTCGGCCTCCGTTTCCTCCGTCGCCGTCGGGGCGGCCGCGGCCGGCGCGCGGGGGGCGGATCTCCGGGCGCGGGCGGCGGGGGCATCGCCCGATACGGCGTCTCTCGGGTCGGGATGCACCGTGGTCGCCTCCGAGACAGCCCGTGCCTCCCCCGGCGCCCGGTGCGTCGCCGCGACGGCGCCCGCCGCGGCCCCCAGGCAAAGCCCCATGAGGCCGCACAGCAGACGGCCAAGCGTTTCCCGTTTCATCGGCGGCCTCCTTCGTCATCCCCCAAGACTTCTCGCAGGAACCGGAGCGACTCCTCCCGGAACGCCGCCAGCTTGGCGCGCACCGCCCGCCAATCCACCTCGCGCTCCAGGATGCCCTCCACCTCCTCGGCCGCCTCCGTCCGGTGCGCCTCCAGCCCCAGGCGCCGGAGAAGGCTCATCTGGCGCGCCGCGTCCGGGGGGCAGATGACGGCGAAGGGCCGTTCGAAGAGGATGGCGAAGCACAGCCCGTGGAACGAATTCGTCACGATTTCGTCCGCCGCCGCCAGCAGCCCGACCCATTCCTGTGGCGTCGGCCAGGCCGCGAAGGCCGCGGGGATGTCCGCCTCCGCCCCCTGCATCCCGACCCACGCGGCCCGCATCCCCTTCCGTGCGCAGCGCGCGCCCAGCGTCCGGCGCAGGGCCGCCGGGAACGCCTCGGAGAAGTACGCCACGGCGCTCCGCGGCGCCGCCGCCATCAGTTCCCGCCAGCGATCGGCCTCCAACAGCAGCACCGGGTCCGCCACGTGCGTCCCCTGCCGCCCCAAGGCCGCGCACAGCGCCACCCCCTCCCGCTCCCGGATCCCCAGCGCCGTCAGGCCCGGCGCCCACGCGCGGAAGGCCCTTTCGAACGCCTCCGCGTCGCGCTGCCAGGGGCGGCTCACCGCATAGGCCACGCGCCGCGCCGGCGTCCCCGGGGAGGCCAGAAAATGTTCGGGCGTCAGATCCAGCCAGATCTGATCGCTCCCCGCGAGCGCCGCGTCATAATCCTTCCAGCGCTCCGGCCCAAACCCTTCCGACAGATTCCACGCGCTCAGCCGGAGCCGTTCCCGGGCGAACGCCATGAATCCCCTTGGGTGGGCGGCGCGCAAGGCCAGGACGCGATACTTCCGCCGCCGTTTCCTTGAGAGGGAGCACCGCGCGCGCAGCGCGTACCGCCAGGCCGAGGCGTGCGTCTCCCGATACCGCTCTTCCTCATCCGTGGCGAGGCGGAGCACCTCCGGCGCATGGCCCATCCGCAACAGCGCCTGCTGCAAGGCCCACGCCTGCAACAGCGACCCGTAATTGTCCTGACGGCAAATCCACCGCCAGACCGTCACGATCCCAATTCGGAGCATGGGAGTCGCCGCGTTTGCCATACGTCCCCCTCACTTCCCCTCAAGCGACGCGAACCGCTTCCGTCTCCGGACGCCCGCCCCCACGCGGACCTCCGCGGACACCTCCCCAAGGCGCCCGTCAAACACAGCCTCACCAATCCAGATCATCGAGTTTCTCCGTCATGCGACGGAGAAACAATTAAGGCGTGCCTCCGTCCGTTCATGTTTCCGTAGGAGGCCTACCACAGCCTTGCAAGAAAACAGTACGGGGAAACACGCCAGGGGAATACCCCGACGCGCCTCCGCAATACGTTCGTCCTTGCAGCAGAAGTGGTAGTTCCCTACGAACGAATGTATGCGTGAACGCATCATTATGCGCCCGAGGCGTGGCGGGATGACCCAAGACGGGACTCCGCCCCAACTCGAACTAAACACTAGTGTAGCATAAACGCCGCGCTTGTCAATGCGCCCTGGGTGCATGGGCTTCGCCGCGCGCGCCCGCCCCGCTCAGGCGAGGAAGAGCGCGTCGACGTCCACCAGGACGCGGAGGCCCGGCGCGAGGCGTTTGTCGCGCGGGAGGATGTGGTCGCAGGCGGCCACGATGGCTTGGGCCGAGGGCGCCTTGAGGAGGATCTGCCAGCGCCACTGATCCTCCTTGCGCTCGAGGGGCGCGGGGAGGGCGGGGAGGGCCTCGAGCCCGCGGCAGGCGGCGAAGCGGCGCGCGGCGGCCTCGGCGGCGCGGCGGACGGCCTCAGGGTCGGGCCCGGCGAGGGTGACGCAGGCGAGCTTGGCGTAGGGCGGGAGCCCGGCGGCGCGGCGCTCGGCCAGCTCCTCCGCCGCGAAGCGCTCGTAGGCGCAGGCGCAGGCGGCGCGGATGACGGGGTGCTCGGGCTGGAGGGTCTGGACGATGACGCGGCCGGGGAGCTCGCCGCGCCCCGCGCGCCCGGAGACCTGCGCGATGAGCTGGAAGGTGCGCTCGGGCGCGCGGAAGTCGTAGGGGATGTTGAGGGAGCGGTCGGCGGCGAGGATGCCCACGAGCGTCACGTTGGGGAAGTCGAGCCCCTTGGCGATCATCTGCGTGCCCAGCAGGATGTCGGCCTCCTTGGCGCGGAAGGCGGCGAGGAGCTCGTCGTGGCTGTGTCGGCGGCCGGTGCTGTCGGCGTCCATGCGGATGACGCGCGCGCGGGGGAGGATGGCGCCGAGGGCGGCCTCGACGCGCTGGGTGCCGACGCCCAGGGGCTTGAAGAGGGGCGCGCCGCACCGGGGGCAGCGGTCGGGCGGGCGCCGCCAGGCGCCGCAGAGGTGGCAGCGGAGGGTGTCGTCCTTCGCGTGGTAGGTCAGCTTGGCCGAGCAGTGCGCGCAGGCGATGGGCTCGCCGCAGGCGCCGCATTGGTAGGTGGGGGCGTAGCCGCGGCGGTTAAGGAAGAGAATGGCCTGCTCGCCGCGCCCCAGGCACGTCTTCAGCGCGTCGACGAGCGGCTCGGAGAAGATGGGCAGCCCCTGTCCGGGGCGGGCGGCCTCGCGCAGATCCACGAGGGCGACGTCGGGGAGGGTGGCGCCGCCCACGCGCCCGGGCAGGCGGGCCAGGGCGTATTTGCCCAGCTCGGCGGCGTTGCGCCAGCTCTCGAGGGAGGGGGTGGCCGAGCCCAGGACGCAGCGGGCGCCCTCGAGGTGGGCCCGCATGACGGCCACGTCGCGCGCGGAGTAGCGCGGCGACTCGTCCTGCTTGTAGCCCGTGTCGTGCTCCTCGTCCACGATGATGAGCCCCAGGGGGCTGACGGGCGCGAAGACCGCCGAGCGGGGGCCGACGACCACCCGCGCCGCGCCGCGCCGGATGCGGTGCCACTCGTCGTGCCGCTCCCCGTCGCCCAGCGCGGAGTGGAGCACGGCGACGGCCTCGCCGAAGCGCGCGGCGAAGCGGTTGACCGTCTGGGGGGTGAGGGCGATCTCCGGCACGAGCACGATGGCCCCGCGCCCCTCGGCCAGCGTCTGGGCGATGGCCTGCATGTAGACCTCCGTCTTGCCCGAGCCCGTCACGCCGAAGAGCAGGGTGGGGCGCCGCTCCCCCAGGATGACCGCGAGCGCGGCGGCCTGCGCTTCCGTCAGCGGCAGCGGCCTCGTCGGCAGGATGCGCCGCCCGGCCAAGGGGCTGCGCGGGGCCTCTTTCAGCGTCACCGACACATAGCCCAGCGCCGCCAGGCGCCGGAGGGTCGCCGGGGTGGTGGAGAGTTCCTTGCAGAGCGGCGCCAGGAGACCGCCGTCCACCCGCACGATCTCCTCGTACAGCGCCTTCTGGCGCTTGGAGAGCGGCGGCAGGTGCGGGGGCGGCGGGAGGATGGGCGCCACCACGAAGCGCTCGCGCGCGCGGCTCCCGCCCTCCCGTACCGGCGCGGGCAGGGCGCAGCGCAGCGCCAAGGTCAGCCCCACGTCGTAATAGGCCGCCATCCAGCGCAGGAGCCGCAGCGTGGCCTCCGAGAAATAGGGCACGGGGTCCGGCGCCTCGGCCACGGCCTTGACGCGCGGGGGCGGCGGCGCGCCGAAGAGGTCGGGCCCCGCGTCCCCCCCCCGCGCCGGGGCGGGCAGGGCCGGGCACGCGTCCGTCAGCGCCATCACGTAGCCTTGGCGCAGGATTTGCCGCCACGGCACCGTCACGCGCATCCCCACGCGCAGCGCCATCCCCGCCGGCACGGCGTAGGTGAAGAGCCGGTCGGGCACGCGCTCGATCGCCACCTGCGCAAAGCGCGCTCCGCTTGTCTCGCTCATGCGCCCATTATACACGAAACGCCGCGCGGGGCGGGCCGCGCGGCGTTTGCTATACTGTGGGCTTCGTGAGACGAATGGGAGGAAAGCCATGAGGATTTTGTTGGTCGGCGACATCGTGGGCGCGCCGGGGCGCGGGTGGTTCGCGCAGGTGGCGCGGCGGCTTCTGGGCGAGGGGCGGGTCCACGCCATCATCGCCAACGCGGAGAACGCCGCGGGGGGGAGCGGCCTGACGGCGGCGCTGGCGGACGAGCTTGTCGAGGCCGGGGCGACGCTCCTGACGCTGGGCGACCACACGTGGGGGCAGCGGGGCTTCGACGCGGAGATCGGCGGCCTGCGCCGGGTGGTGCGCCCGGCGAACTTCCCGGAGGGGTCGCCGGGGGCGGTGGCGGCGGTGGCGGAGACGGCCTTGGGGCCGATCGCGGCGGTGTCGGTGGTGGGGCAGGTCTTCATGGCGCCGGCGGACAACCCCTTCCACGCGGTGACGCGGGCGTTGCGCGAGGTGCCGGCGGACGTGCCGGTCTTCGTGGACGTCCACGCGGAGGCGACGAGCGAGAAGATCGCCATGGGCCATTGGCTGGATGGGCGCGTGGCCTGCGTCTTCGGCACGCACACGCACGTGCAGACGAGCGACGCGGCGCTGCTGCCCGGCGGCACGGCCTACATCACCGACCTGGGGATGACGGGGCCGGCGCGCTCGGTCATCGGCCGGAAGTTCGCCCCCGTGCTGCGGAAGTTCACCACCGGCATCCCCACGCGCTTCGACGTGGCGGAGGGGCCCTCGAAGCTGGAGGGCGCCATCGTGGAGCTGCCGCGCGGGGCGCGCCTGCCCACGTCGATCGAGGCCGTGCGTTATGTCCAGCGGGAGGGATGACCCAGGCGGCGCCCTGCCGGGCTGGGCCTTGGCGGCGATGGCGCACTGCGCCCGCGCGGGCGGCGACGCGGCGTGGGCCGAGGCCTTGGAGGCGGCGCGGACGGACCGCCTCTTCGCGGACGAGGCGGACGAGGCGTGGTACGCGCGCTTCCCCGCCTTCCAGCGCCAGCGCCCGCGCGACCTGACGCCCCCGGAGCAGTGGGTGCCCGTGGGCCACGCGGCGCTGGACGCCATCTTCGGCGAGGGCGGCGAGCTGGCCAAGGCCTTCGACCGCTACGAGCCGCGCGCGGGCCAGATGGCGATGGCGCACGCGGTGGCCGACGCGCTGAACGGCCAGCGCATCCTGTTGGCGGAGGCGGGCACGGGCGTGGGCAAGAGCCTGGCCTATCTGGTGCCCTGCGCGCTCTGGGCCTGCGCGAACAACCTGCCCATCGTCGTCTCCACCAACACGCGCAACCTCCAGACGCAGCTGATGGCCAAGGACATCCCCCTGGTGCGGCGCATCGTGGCGCCCTTCCTGCCGCAGGGGACGCGCCTGGAGGCCGCGGTGCTCAAGGGCCGAAACAACTACCTCTGCCTCAAGCGCCTGGGCTTCTACCTCGAGGGCGGCCACGAGGCGCTGCGCGGGAACGAGGCGCTCCTCTTCGCCGACCTGGTGGGCTGGGCGGCCGCCACGCGCGACGGCGACCTGGACGCCTTCCGCCCCGCCCACGCGCGCGGCGACCTGGGCTTTGTCCGCCACTTCGACTGCCGGGCGGACGCCTGCACGGGCAAGAGCTGCCGCTTCCACAGGCGCTGCTTCCTCCAGGCCTCGCGCCAGGCGGCGCTGGGCGCGCACCTGGTCATCGCCAACCACGCGCTCGTCTTCGCCGAGCTCGCCAACCCCGGCGCGCTGCCCCCGCACGCGCAGATCGTCTTCGACGAGGCCCACAACATCGAGGACGCGGCCACCGACTTCCTCTCCGGCGAGCTCTCGCCCCTCACGCTCTATGACCTCTGCCAGAAGCTGGCCCCCAGCCGCGGGCGCGAGGCCGGCAGCCTCTTCCACCAGGCGCGCGTCGACTTCGTGGAGCGGGCGGGGCTGACGCCCGAGCGGCGCGCCGAGTTCGTCGACCTGCTGGCCGACCTGCGGCTTTGCGGCGCGGATCTGGCCAAGGCCGGGACCGCGCTCTTCGAGACGCTCCACGGCTTCCTCGCCCGCACCACCGAGGCGACCGTCCGCTACCGCGCCGTGCCGGACGCCGCCCGGCCCGCCCTGCCCGACGGCCGGCCCTGCCTGCGCCGCGAGGTCTGCCTGCGCGGCTCGGCCTTCATCCCCGCCGAGCCGATCGTCCCCGAGGCGGAGATCCAGGCGCGGCGCGACGCCATCGCCCAGAAGCTCACCGACGCGCGCAAGTTCCTCGGCCGCCTGCTCACGGCCATCGCCGAGGCCTCCCCGCCCGCGGGGCAGGAGAACCCTTACGAGGACCTCGCCGGGTTGCTCAAGGCCACCGCCGAGGGCCTCTCCGCCTTCGGCCTGGGCATGGAGGCCATCCTGGGCGGCGCCTCGCCGGACATGGTCTACTGGATGGCCCGGCTGGGGGCGGAGGGCCGCGCCTGCGCGCTCACCGCCGCGCCGCTGGACATCGCCCGCCAGCTCCAGAACCTGCTCTACAAGGGCAAGTCCTCCCTCATCCTCTCCTCCGCCACGCTGCGCATCCACGGCTCCTTCGGGCACATCCGCGCGCGGTTGGGGCTCTCCTTCCCGGAGGTGGCCGGGCGCGTGGGGGAGTTCGTCGCCGAGAGCCCCTTCGACTATCCCCGCCAGTGCCGCGTGCTGGTGCCCAACTTCCTGCCCGAGGTGACGACCGGCGAGGCTTACGTCCTGGAGCTCTCGCGCCTCATGTACAGCCTTTTCGTCACCGCGCACGGGCGTTCCCTCGCCCTCTTCACCTCTTACGAGATGCTGCGCGCCTGCGCCGAGCTCCTGACGCCCCACCTCGCCGCCAAGGGCATCGACCTGCTGGCCCAGAGCCCGACGCTCGGCCGCGACGCGATGACCGAGGCCTTCCGCGCGCAGAGCCGCCCGACCGTCCTCTTCGGCGCGCAGAGCTTCTGGGAGGGGGTGGACGTGGTGGGCGACGCGCTCAGCTGCGTGGTCATCGCCCGCCTGCCCTTCGAGACCTTCGGCGACCCGCTCTTCAAGGCCCGGTGCGAGAAGATCGAGCGCGAGGGCGGCTCCTCCTTCGCCGAGCTCGCGCTGCCGCAGGCCGTCATCCGCTTCCGCCAGGGCTTCGGCCGCCTCATCCGCAGCCGCGCCGACCGCGGCGTGGTGGTCGTGGCCGACACCCGCATCGTCGCCAAGAGCTACGGCACGCTCTTCGCCAATTCCCTCCCCGTCAGGGTCGAGGTCTCCGACAGCCGCCCCGCGCTCGTCCGCCGCCTCCGCGCCCTCATCAAGGAAAGCTGAACCATGGAAGACGCCCTTTTCGACCCCTTCGACCGCGCGCACCTCTGGCACCCCTACACCTCCACCACGGCCCCGCAGCCCACCCGCAAGGTGGCCCGCGCCGAGGGCTGCGAGCTGATCCTCGCCGACGGCACGCGTTTGGTCGAGGGGATGAGCAGCTGGTGGTGCGCCATCCACGGCTATTCCCACCCCGTCCTCGTCAAGGCCGCCCAGGAGCAGGCCGCGCGGATGAGCCACGTCATGTTCGGCGGGCTCACCCACCAGCCGGCCATCGACCTTGGCAGGCGGCTCCTGCGCATCGCCCCCCCCGCGATGGACAAGGTCTTCTACGCCGACAGCGGCTCCGTCGCCGTCGAGGTCGCCCTGAAGATGGCCATCCAATACGACCCCGCCAAGACCGACTTCCTCACCATCCGCTCCGGCTATCACGGCGACACGTGGAACGCCATGAGCGTCTGCGACCCCGTCACCGGGATGCACACCCTCTTCGGCCCCGCGCTCCCGAGGCGCCTCTTCGCCCCCGCTCCCGCCTGCCCCTACGGCGGCGACTGGGACCCCGCCGACTTCGCCCCCATGGCCCGCCTCATCGAGGAACATCGGCAAACCCTCGCCGCCGTCATCCTCGAGCCCATCGTCCAAGGCGCCGGCGGCATGCGCTTCTACCACCCCGGCTACCTCCGCGCGCTCCGCGCCGCCTGCGACGCCGCCGGCTGCCTGCTCATCTTCGACGAGATCGCCACCGGCTTCGGCCGCACCGGCACGCTCTTCGCCTGGGAGCACGCCGGCGTCCAGCCCGACATCCTGTGCGTCGGCAAGGCCATCACCGGCGGCATGCTGTCCTTCGCCGCCGTCCTCGCCACCGCCGCCGTCGCCGGGCGCGTCTGCTCCGGCCCCGCCGGCTGCTTCATGCACGGCCCCACCTTCATGGGTAACCCGCTCGCCTGCTCCATCGCCTGCGCCTCCATCGACCTCCTCCTCGCCAACCCCTGGAAGGCGAAGGTCGCCGCCATCGAGCGTCAGCTCCGCGAGGAGCTCGCCCCCGCCCGCGCGCTGCCCGCCGTCGCCGACGTCCGCGTCCTCGGCGCCATCGGCGTCATCGAGCTCAAGGCGCCCATCGACGTCCCCGCCGCCACCGACTTCCTCGTCCGACGCGGCGTCTGGCTCCGGCCCTTCGGCCGCAACCTCTACGCCATGCCGCCCTACGTCATCACCCCCGGCCAGCTCTCCCGCGTCACGTCGGCGATGGTGGCGTGGTGCGCGGCGCGGTGAGCGGCCCCGCCACGCGCCAATGACGCAGGCGGCCCGGCGCGTATGCGCGCCGGGCCGCCTCGCGTTTTGGGGGCTTAGAGGCGGGCGTTCACCCGCGCGTCCAGCTCGTCCAGGTCGCGCCGGTCGAGCGGGGTGAGGCCGCCGCCGATCGCCTGGCTGACCGCGTCGCGGGCCTTTTTGGCGGCGGGGAGGTCGCGGCGGCCCACGGCGATCCAGGCGTCGACGTAGCCGAGGCGCGGGTCGGGCTTGAAGTCGGCGGGGAGGCGGCCGTCCTTGATGGCTTGGTCGATGAGCGCGTGGGCCTTGTCGAGGGCGGTCTGGGCCTTGTCGGGCTCGCCGGCGCGCGCGAGGGCGAGGGCGTAGGTGCCCCAGGTGGCGAAGCTCTCGGGGGCGGCGGCGATGGCGCGCAGGGCGACCTCCTTGGCCTTGGCGGCGTCGGTCCGGGCGAGGGCGTCGGCGTAGTTGTTGAGGAGGTCGACGGCGGGGGTCTTCTCGGCGTCGACGGCGGCGGCGAAGTAGCGGACGGCGGCGTCGACGTGGCCGTCCTCGAGGCGCTGGGTGCCGACGATGAAGTTGGCGAAGCCGTGGTTCGCGTCGTCGCGCAGGAGGGCGAGGGCGTCGGCCTCCGCGGCGGGCTTGTCGCCCAGGCGGCGGTCCAGCTCGAGGATGAGCTCCATGATGCCGCGGACGTTGGGGCGGGTGGCGTAGGCGCGGCGGTAATGGCCGCGGGCCTCCTCCCAGAGTTTCTTGGCCTTGGCGGCGGAGTCGCCGCGGGCCTTGGGGCTGGGGAGGGCCTTCTCGTCGCGGCTGAGGGCGTCGGCGTGGTTGGCGTCGGACTGCGCCAGGCGCCCTTCCATGACGTGGAGGAAGTAGAGGTCCTTCCCCTGCGCGGTGCGCTTGAGGTTCTTGAGGATGAAGCCGCGGGCGCGGTCGTAGTGGTCGAGGGCGTCCTTCTCGCGGTTCTCGGCGCGGGCGCGGTCGGCGCGCTCCATCTCGAGCATGCCGAGCATGGCCCAGCCGATGACGGCGTCCTGGTTCTTGGAGGTGTAGCGGCTGATGGCCTTGGCGGCGCCCTCGAGGTCGCCCCTCGCCATGAGATAGGCGGTGCGGTCGATGTCGAGGTTGGCGGCGTCGCCGCCGGCGGCCTCGACCTTGGCCAGCCACTGGCCGGCCTCGGCGGTGTCGCCGCGCTGGATGGAGAGCCGCGCCAGCCCGCGCAGGGCCTCGACGTTGTCGGGGTCGGCCTTGATGGCGGCGCGGTAGCTGTCGTAGGAGCGCTCGGTCTGCCCCTGGAACTCATAGACGGCGGCGGCCACGGCCTGGACGGCGCCGAGGCGCGGGTCGCCCGGCTGGAGGGCCTCCTGCGCGTTGCGCAGGCCGGCGAGGATGGATTCCGGCGCGGCGCTGACGGCCCACGTCCAGCCCATGTTCACGAAGAGGTCGTAGTTGCGGATGTAGCCGTGGCGGCGGCCGACGGCGCTGAGGTCGTAGCGCCGGGTGCCGCGGCTCTGCTCGCGGATGAACTCCTCGAAGACGCGGTTGACCTCGATGCGCCGCTCGGGCAGCTGGCCGCGGCGGACGCAGATGTCGTAGAGGTTGAGCTTGGCGGAGATGTTCTGCGCGTCGGTCTCGGCGGCGTAGAGGTAGCACGAGGCCGCGTCGGCCAGGCGCCCGGCGTCGTCGAGCACGGTGCCGAGGTTGTTGGCCATGAAGGCCAGGTGCGCGCGGAGGGCGCGCTGGACGCCGGCGGTGAGGTCCCACCACGACACGTCGCCCGGCTTCGTGGCGAGGGTCTTGGCCCAGCGTTCCTGAAGGGCCCGCTGGTCGGCCAGGAGGCGGTCGAGCGGCGGCTCGCCCTCGCCGTCGCCGGGGGCGGGGACGTAGACGGTGCCGGCGGGGAGGGGGCGCAGGTGCGCGCCGTACCACACGTCGGCCAGGTCATAGACGGCGGCGATCTGGGCGGCGTTGGGCTGGGCCACGAAGAAATCCTGCACGAAGACGAGGAAGTTGTAGGCGAGCAGGTTCGTCAGGCGCAGACGGTCCGCGTCGCCCAGCAGGGGGTCGGTCTCCAACTGCCGGCGCAGGGCCTCCAGATAAGCCTTGTCCTCCATGCGCGCCGGGCAGAAGAGCGTCAGCGGCACGCCGCGCGCCTGCGCCACCAGCGCCAGGTGCGGGTCGATCCAATAGGTGGTGGAGCCGAGCAGGTAGCTGCGCCCCTCGGCCGGCGAGCCGGAGCCCTTGGCCAGCGCCCCGACGGTCTCGCCCGCGAACCGGTCGGCCAGCGCGCGGTCCACCCGCAGGAAGCGCGCCGTCTGGACGCCCGCCGTGGCGCACGCGGCCACGACGCAGAGCGGGAAGAGGAAGATCGCCGCCACGCGGCAGGCCGTGACGCTCGCGGGGATCCGCCGCCGGTCGAGCTCCTCGTAGATGTTGGGGTTCTTGGCGAAGAGCTGGACGCCCCAGCCGACCAGCAGCATCCCGCAGCAGACCGTCGCCACCCAGAGCGTGGCCGCCGGCGTCGTGCCCGCGATCAGCCACGTCTTCCACGGCGTGGGGCCGATGCCCCAATAGAGGCCGAAGGCCGCCGCCGTCAGCGCCGCCGCCGTGATCAGCAGCCCCCAGGAGCGGCCGTTGTCGAGCAAACGGCGCGCGGTGATCCACGCCAGGAGCGGCGCCGCGCCGACGCCCAGCAGGTCGATCAGCCACCCGTTGAGGCGGAAGAAGCCCTGGAGCGCCCCCACCTGCGCCAACAACAGTCGCCGCTCCGCCTCCCACGCGCCCGCGAAGGTGAACGCGTCCAGCACCCGCAGCCCGTTCAGCCACAGCATCAGCGCCACGCCCACCACCAAGGAAAGGAACCAAAGCGTCAGGTTCCGCGCGCTGTGATCCCACAGCCGCCACTCCATCGCCAACGCCCGCAGGAAGAAGAGCGGCAGCGCCGCCAGCACATACGGGCTCTCCACCGCCGCCACGCCCAGCAGCAGGCCAAAGAGCGCCATCGTCCGCCGATGGCCCCCGCCCAGCGCGTAGGTGTTCTGGAGCGCCACGCACGCCAACAGCAGGGCGAAGCCCCACAGGTTCGTCGTCAGCCCCGTCCCCGCGTAAAGCCCCGGCAGGGAGAAGAGGAAGAGCGCGCAGGTCACGTGCGCCGCCGCCGCCGAGAGCCGCCCCGCCGCCTTCGCCCCCGTCTCGTCGCTCATCGCGTCCAGCGCCCAGAAGCGCACCGTCAGCCACGTCATCGCCGCCGTCAGCGCCATGACCGCCGACCCCAGCAGGTTCAGCGCGCGCATCGACGGCGCCTCGCCCAGCAGCCCCGCCAGCCACCACAGGATGGGATAGGCCTCCCGCGCGGACGGCGCCGCCCCCGAGAAGACCGCCAGCGCGTGCGCGTTCTCGCCCGGCACCGCGAAGTCCCCGCCCAGCGCCAACCCCACCCCGAAGGCCACCGCCGCCCACAGCCACGCCCCCCACGAGGCCAACAGCCGCCTCAGCGGCGAGGGCGTCTCCGGGAAGGGGCGCGAGCAAAAGAAATCCAACAACGTCGTCAGCATACCGTCTCCTTGTGCGTTACCCCGCCAAGATACCACAACCCCGCCCCCGCCCGCAACCCTCACGCACGATAACGCCCGCGCGTGACGAGCAGATATGCCTGCCACGGCCGCAGCGAGGCGTCCAGGCTCCGGCGCGGCACCGCGAACGGCGCCTCCGCCACCGGCCGGGGCCTCCCCCCCTCCGTCAGCGCCACGCGGTAATGGGCCGCCTCCGCCGCCTCCGCCAACGCCTCCGCCCCCGGGCCCGGCGCGTAGGCGAAGGCCGCCGGCAGGCGCCCCAGCACCCCCGTCAGCCAATGGCGCCCCCGCAGCACCGCCGCGCGCGCCGCCTCGGCCCCCTGGGGCGCCTCGGCCAGCATCCCGCCGAACTCCACCAGCCCCGAGCGCGCCATCTCCTGCAACTCCAAGGGCTTCAGGTGCTCCGCGTCGCGCATCCCGGCGTCCGACACGAAGCACGTCGCCTTTACCGAAAGCCGCCGCAGGAAGGGCAGGAGCGTCGAGAGCGTCTCGCGCCCACCCCCGTCGAAGGTCAGCGCCACCGACTTCCGCGCCGGGGCCTCCACCGCCTCCGAGACCGTCTGGAAGCGATAGCCCGCCGCCAACAGGTTCCGCACCAGCGGCCCCAGCAGCTCCGGCGCCACCGGCGCCTTCAGGAAGATCGGCACGTCCCGCGCCAAACGCGGCCGCCACCAGGCGAAGCGCAGCGACGCGCCCACCGTCACCGCCACCCACAACGCCGCCCCCAGCGCCCGCGCCTTCCACGGCAGCGGCGCCATGCACCACACCGTCATCACGATCGCCCACAGCGCCGCCGCCCAGCGGAAGCGCGTCTCATACGAGGAAAAGCCCCAAGTCATCGCTGCCATCCTTTCTTTCCGCCCCACACTATACCACAGCGGGGCGATGAGAGAGAAGAACGGCGCTTTTCCTCTCGTCGGCCTCGCGGTGTTTGCGCGCCTCGTCCCCCGTATTTCCTTCAGTTCCTCCTCAAACAGTCTTGTCGCCCCCGTATTGTCCGCCCTCGCGCGCGGCGTGCGCGAGGGCGCCCCTGCGGGCGCCGTCGCTGTAGCCCGCCCAGCGGTCGGCCTGCGGGTGGTTCCCGAAAGCGAAATAGCGCCGGGCGAAATCGAAAAGGTCGTCTTCCATGCCTCCCGGCGCACCCCGCTGACAACGGAAAGGGCCGCCCGCGTGGGCGGCCCTCGGCCTGCGGCCCCGCCCGGCGAAAGGCGGGGCCCTTTCTTGTTGGGGGGGGCAGCGTGGCGAGCGGCAGACGTCCGCGTCCTGACAGCGCCCATACAAGGGCGTCAGATGGGACGCCATTCGGCGAAAGACACTTTGGTAATTTGGGATGCGCAGATTGCCTTGAGGTCGAAGAGCGTATTAAGGTAGGCCTTTGCCTCGTCTTCGGTTCGGAAGGGAACAAGGAATTGGCCGGGAAGAGGTTCTTTTGGAAGTGTCAAGCGTCCTTTGCTCTCGTGTTTATAGCGAATGGCTGCGGCGACGATCCGTAGGTCTGCCGTGTAGAGCAATGCGTCCCGCCCAACTTCCTCGTCGTGGAAGACGCCAAGGAAGAGCTCAAGGTCAGAACGGCCATTCTCGTAGAGCCCACGCGTTTTGCTGACGACCGTTTCGCCAGAATAGAGTGCGATGCGGCCGGTCGCATAGTCCATAAAAACGCGGTCGCCCTCCTCTAAAGAACAGAGGAGTGCGTAGGATGGCGAGGTGATGACGTGCGTTTGCTTCATTCAAGGAGATTATACCACATCGCGTTACTTTTGCCAGAGGGTGGGTTTTCAATGAAAACACGGCGAAGTCCATCGGTCGCGGCGTTCACTTCGTTCTCGTGATCTCCGGCAAAGAAACCTTGCAGAGGGTGGCCGGGCGTCCGTTCAAGGCACCAAAGCCCATTCACGCGACTGTAAGGGACTGCGACGATGACGCCATCGACACCTTTGTATTTGTAAACGGTAGCGAGGGTAAAACTTTCGTTGGCTCCGATGTCGTAGTGCGCGTCGTCGCCGGTCTTTGTGTTGGCGGGGATAATGCCCCTGTTCTCGGTTCGGAGTAGGCGGATAGTCCTGGAGACTGGATCGTTGGCCGAGACTTCCTGTCCGCCCGGCGCCGAGATGCGGAAGTCTGCGTTTTCGAGGACGAGTTGGATGGCCGCTTTATATTGCGCGAACGTCTCTCGATCGGCGGTGAGAGCGGCCGGGTTCGCAGTGTAATACTTGATGGCTTGGTTGAGGTGTGTTGCTTGATTTCTGATTCCAAAGAAGACGCCAGGGGCTTTCTTTTTACGCCAGTCGAGCCCTCTGCTGTCCATCTCGCAAATCTTGAGGCGGCACGCGTGCGGATCCCACGAGTCGTTGGCCTGGTCGGAGGCCCATTTCTTGATGAAGCCGTAGTCTGCGCCGTGGGCGGCCATGTATTGGGCGATGTGGTCGGTGAGGGAGGTGTACTTTGGGGCAGGTTTCCGTTCGGTCTTGGGCGCGCGGACCTTGACGCTTGTGTCGATGTGCGGCAGCGCGGACTGGTTGGCGACGGCGTCCTTGATCTGCTGCATGGCCTTGAGGTAGTGCGCGGCGCCTGCGTTCTTCGGGTCGGCCTTGAGGATGGCCTTGAGCTCGGGCTCCTTGGCGTAGAAGGCGTTGAGGGTGGCCTGATTGTAATTTCCGTCCTTCTGGTGCGTGCCGACGGTCTTGGCGGCCGCCAGCGCGAGCGAGCCGTATTCCTCGCCGGGCTCCCCGCCGACGAGGCCCGCGGTGGAGGGCTTGGAGCGGCAGAAGCCGTAGTCGCCGTGTTTGATGGTTTTGGGGACCTCCTCGCGGAAGCCCTCCTTGGAGAGGTTGAAGGAGTGCTCGACGACGCGCTCGGCGAAGGCGTCCTCGTAGCCGCCCCGTGCGAAGTCGTCGGCGCGCGCGGCGAGCTGGCGCATCTCGGCGACGCGCCGGGTGAGCGCGTCCCTGTCGGCCTGGTCTGGGAGCGCGGCGACGACCTTCTCCCAATCGCGCGCGGCGGCCTGACGGATGAGGGAGAGGGAGGAGGTCCCGCCGACGTAGGGGGCGTTGTTGGCGGAGCCCGCGATGGTGAAGAGCTCGTTCGGCCAGCCGTCCTTCCAGTCGGCGTCGGCCTTACGGGCGCCCTGCGCGCGGAAGCCGAGGGCGCCGCCGTTGTCGATGCGCCAGGGCTCGCCGTCCTTGTCCACGAGGATGTTGTCGCCGCCCATGCCGATGACGTCCCAGTTGCCGAGCATGGCGTCGACGTCGAGCCCGGCCCGCAGCTTGGCGCGCAGGGCCTCGCGCTCGGCCTCGGTGCGCCCCTTGGCGCGCCACCAGTCGGCCAGCCGCTCCCCCTCGGCGAAGTCGGCGAGCTTGTAGCGCCTCCCGCCCTTGGAGACCACCGTGCGCTGCTCCGGGACCTTGATGCCGGCGGCGCGGTAGGCCTCGTCGGCGGCCTGCTCGCTGGCCAGGTGCTCGGGCGAGGCGCCGCCCTTGAGGACGAACCTGCGCCCCAGCAGCTCGACGAGCCGCGCGCCGGTGGAGCCGCCGAGGCGCTTGCCGAGGGTCTCGGGCTTGTCGAGCGCGGCGGTGAAGCCCTCCCACTCCTCGTCGAGGCGGTCCGTGACGGCCTTTGCGGCGTTCGCGGCGAGCGTGCCCGCGGCCTCCTGCGTGGCGGCCCGCGCCTGCGCCGTGCGCGCCGTGATCTCGCCGGCGAGCGCGTCCACGGCGCCGGGCATGAGGGACTTGAGGAGCGCGAGCGCCTCCTGCGCGGCCTGCTCCTCCTGCGCGCGTCTGGCGGCCTCCTCGGCCTCCCGGCGCGCCCGCTCGGCGGCGGCCTGGGCGGCCTGGGCGGCGCGGGCCTTGGCGCGCTTGGCGGTCTCGAAACCGGCGTTGGTCTTGACGGGGTCGCCGAAGGCGCCGGGCTCGCCCACGCGGTCGGCAAAGGCCTCGTAGGCGCCCTCGGGGTAGTCCAAGGGCGAGAGGTAGGCGAGGCGGTGGACGCAGTTGGGGTGGAAGACGCCCGCCTGCCGCGCCCGCCACTTGCTGGAGTCTTTGAGGCCGCCGGTTTACGCGGCGCCGGGGAAGGGGGTGACGACCGCGCCCGGATGTGCCATCCTCTCCTTGGTTCGACGTTCGGGAAGGCGTGCCGCGCAATGAGAGGGGAACCGGATGGGAACGGGGAGAGGTTGTTGGATTTTGCGCTCTTGGCGGTTCTTGTCGCGTTGCTCGCGCTCTTCGCCCGGGACGCCTGAGCGCCGAAGTCTCCCTGCGCCACGCGGGCGGCCTTTGGCGCTCAGCGCAGGGTGGTGAGGACGGGATTGTCGAGGTAGCCGTAGATGCGGCGGACCTCGGCGGGGGAGCGCGGGTCGAAGAGGCGCGGACGGCCTTTGTCGAGCGCGGCGAGGCGCGCCATCTCCCCTTCGTCGAGGGCGAAGTCCCAGACCGCGAGGTTCTCCGCCATGCGGGCGCGATGGGTGGATTTCGGGATGACGGGGACGCCGCGCTGGAGGTTCCAGCGCAACGCGACCTGCGCGGCGCTGCGGCCGTGGCGCGCGGCGACCGCCGTCAGGGTCGGGTCGTCGAAAAGGCCGCCGAGCCCCTCCGCGAACGGCGCCCACGCCTGCGGGCGCACCCCCAACTCGGCCAGGAGCGCCAGTTCCCCGGCGCGCTGATAGTAGGGGTGCAGCTCCAGTTGGTCCACCGCCGGGGCGATCTCGGCGCACTGGCAGAGATCCAGCAGCCGATCCCCTTGGAAGTTGCTCACCCCGATGGCGCGGACGCGCCCCTCGCGGAGCAGCGCCTCCATCGCCCGCCACGCCCCCACGACGTCCCCATAAGGCATGTGGATCAGGTAGAGATCCAGCCGATCGAGCCCCAGGTTGTCGAGCGAGCGCAGGCAGGCCTCCCGCGTCGCCTCGCGCCCCATTTCGTTGACGAACGCCTTGGAGGTGACGAAGAGCGCCTCGCGCGGCAGCCCCGAGCGCCGGATGGCCGCCCCCACCGCCCGCTCGTTTTTGTAGGACGAGGCCGTGTCGATGAGCCGGTAGCCCACCTCCAGCGCCTCCGCCACGGCCCGTTCGCACACCTCCGGCGCCATCTGGAAGACCCCGAAGCCAACCATCGGCATCGCGACGCCATTGTTCAGTCGGATCGTTTGCATGAAACCTCCTTTTCGCGCGCCATCATACACCTTGGAGCGCGCGCCAAGTCAATGGCCGCGCGCGGCGTGTCGGGGTGGGGCGGGGGCGCGTCAGAGGCCGACGTCCGGGAGGGGCACCTCGGGGCCGTCGGGGGCGCCGACGCGGGGCATCTGGGCGTTGCGCGCGCGGAGGAGGCGGCCCATCTCGCGGCGGAGGGCGGCGACGCGCGCGGGCTGCTCGGCCGCGAGGTTGCGCGTCTCGCCGACGTCGTGGGCCACGTCGTAAAGTTCGTAGGTGCGGTCGCTGTGCTGGTAGATGAGCTTCCAGTCGCCCAGCCGGAGGGCGGTGTAGAATTGGTAGGCGCTCCCGGTGGGCCCCTCTTGCCAATAGTTGGGGTAGTGCCACAGGAGGGGGCGGGGGGAGCCGTCGGGGCGGACGGTGGCGCGCCGCCCGAGGAGGAGGGGCAGGAAGCTCTCGCCGTCCACGACCTGGCGAAGGGGGCCGTCGGCATGGACGCCGGCGGGGGTCTGGGCGAGGGCCTCCGGGGCGGGGAGGGGCACGCCGGCGGCCTCGAGCAGGGTGGGGTAGAAATCCTCGATGATGACCGGCTCGTGGCAGACGGAGCCGGGGCGGACGCGCCCGGGCCAGGCGACGAGGAGCGGCTCGCGCGTGCCGCCCTCGTAGCAGGAGCCCTTGCCGGCGCGGGCGGGGGCGTTGGCGCGGCCCATGCGGCCGGAGATGGCCAGGCCGCCGTTGTCGGCCATGAAGACGACGAGCGTGTCGTCGGCCAGGCCGAGGGCCTCGAGGCGGTCGAGCACTTTGCCGAGGGAGTCGTCCATGCCCTTGAGGAGCGTGCCGTAGTTGCGCTCGATGGCGTTCCAGGGGAGGCCGTCCTTGGGGTCGGGGTTGCGGGCGTCCTTGGCGGGGTTGGGGTCGTCGGAGCGGGTTCGGTCCCAGGCGCGGCCGTTGTCGAGGGGGGCGTGGACGGCGTAATGGGCGAGGTAGAGGTAGAAGGGCTTGCCGGCGGCCTTGGCGGCGTCGATCTCGGCGAGGGCGCGGTCGGTGAGCGCGTCGGTGAGGAAGACGTCGTCCTGATAATAATTGTTCTCGTCCAGGCCGGGGGTGGAGAAGGGGGAGGCGCCTTTGTTGCCGTAGTGGGAGGCGCCGCGGTAGTTGGCGGGGCCGCCCTTCTCGCAGCCGGCGACGTTGACGTCGAAGCCGAAGGCGCGGGGGTCGGCGCCGGGGGTGGTGGGGGTGCCCGTGCGCAGGTAGCAGTTGGCGGCGCCGCTGCCCCAGTGGGCCTTGCCGACGTGGATGGTACGGTAGCCCGCGCGGCGGAGCAGCTCGGGGAAGGGCAGGGCGCAGGTGTAGGGCAGGCGCATCCGGTAATCCGCCGCGCCCTCGTCGGAGCCGAAGGGCGGCTGGACGTAGCGGCCCTCGGCGTCGGCCCGCCACGGGGGCTGGCACCTCCCCTCCGGGGCGGTGCCGGGGGGCTGGAGGCCGTTGGCGGACCAGCGGGGCGGGTAGAGGCCCTCGCCGTGGGCGGCGAAGCGGCTCTGCTGGTCGACGCCGAGCGTCCAGTCGGTGACGCGGTGGCGGGCGGCGTTCATGCCGCTCATGAGGGAGCAGCGGGAGGGGGAGCAGACGGCGCAGGCGTAGGCGTTGGTGAAGGTCATGCCGCGCTTGGCCAGGCGCTCCATGTTGGGGGTCCGCCCGGCGGCGGCGTAACGGGCGTTGAGGGCGGAGGGCACGGGCTTGCCGTCCTGCCAATGGAAGGGCACGGAGGTGTCCTGCCAGCCCATGTCGTCGACCATGAACAGCACGATGTTGGGGCGGCGCGGGGCCTCCCCCGCGGCCCAAAGCGGCCCGGCGGCCCGTGCCCCGAGCCCGGCCCCGACCAAACCAAGGAATGTCCTGCGCGTCAGCATAACGTCTGCCCTCACTTTCTTGCGGCCAGTGTCGCACATCCCTGTGCCCCCTGTCAAGCGCGCCCCGCGCGGCTGCCGCGGCCCCGTCCCGCCGAGGGGTGGGGCCGTTTTCTTCTTGCGCCGCGGGCCAGGGCTTGACGGGGATGGGCGGATTGTGATATGTTGGCGCGCAATACGTCGTTGGGGCGGGTGCCCGAAGGGCGTAGGAAGCGAGGGCGGACGTCCGCGTGTGCGGCCGCCGGAGCGGATTGAACGGAACACGTTTCGACAAGGGGCAAGACCCATGGCTCATCTGATCGAGCTCAAGGACCTCATCGAGGCCGGCCTGCACTTCGGCCACCAGACCAAGCGTTGGAACCCGAAGATGAAGGCTTACATCTTCGACAAGCGCAACGGCATCCATATCATCGACCTGACCCAGACCGTCGACCTGCTCGACGAGGCGGCCGAGTTCCTCCGCGGCGTGGTCGCCGAGGGGCGGAAGATCCTCTTCGTGGCCACCAAGAAGCAGGCCCAGGAGGTGGTGAAGGACGCCGCCGTGGCCTGCAACCAGTTCTACATGACCGAGCGCTGGCTCGGCGGCACGCTGACGAACAACCAGACGATCCGCCAGAGCGTCAAGCGCATGAAGCACATCCAGAAGATCGCCCGCGACAACAACGGCGTCCTCTCCGAGCACAAGCAGGAGGCCGCCGCCCTCGCCCGCGAGCTGGCCAAGCTCGAGACCAACCTCACCGGCATCGCCGAGATGGATCGGATGCCGGGGGCGCTCTTCGTGGTGGACGTCTGCCGCGAGGCCAACGCCGTCAAGGAGGCCAAGCGCCTGGGCATCCCCGTGGTGGCGATCGTCGACTCCAACGCCGACCCCGACCCCATCGACTACGTCATCCCCGGCAACGACGACTCCGTGCGCGGCATCCAGCTCATCGTCGGCAAGCTCGCCGAGGTGCTGAAGGACGCCGACATCGAGGCCGCCAAGGCCGCCGCCGAGCAGGCCGCCAAGGCCGAGGCCGACCGTGCCGCCAAGGCCGCCGCCGACCGCGCCGCCCGCAAGGAGACCGCCGCCCGCAAGCCGGCCCCCGGCCTGGCCCCCACCGGCCGCCGCGCCGCCACCCCCACCTCGCCCCGCCGCGCCGCCGCCGCCGCCGCCCAGGAGGCCGTCGCCGCCGCCAAGGCTGAGGCTGAGGCCGAGGCCGCCCAGCAGGAGGCCGCGCCCGTCGCCGAGGCCCCCGCCGCCGAGCAGGCCGCCGAGGCCCCCGCGCCCGCCGCCGAGTGAGCCGAACCGAAAGGAAGGATTGACATGGCAACCGTGACCATCCAGATGATCAACGACCTTCGTGCCGCCACCAACGTCGGCATGATGGATTGCAAGCGCGCCCTGCAGCAGACCGACGGCAACATGGAGGAGGCGATCAAGATCCTTCGCGAGAAGGGCCTCGCCCTCCAGGTCAAGCGCGCCGACCGCGAGAGCAAGCAGGGCATCATCGCCGCCGCCCAGGGCCCCAACGGCGCCTATGGCATGGTGGAGCTGAACTGCGAGACGGACTTCGTGGCCAAGACCGACAAGTTCCTCGCCTTCGCCAAGGTCCTCGCCGACGCCGCCGCCCAGGGCGACACCGACCTGGCCGAGACCCACGCCACCGGCCTCACCGAGGTCGTGGCCGCCACCGGCGAGAACGTCAAGATCCGCCGCGCCGCCCACTTCCCGCTCACCGGCAACGGCCTCGTCGAGGCCTACATCCACATGGGCGGCAAGGTCGGCGTGCTCATCGAGGTCGGCTGCGGCAAGCCCGAGACGGCCCAGGCCGAGCCCTTCCGCCAGCTGGTGCACGACCTTTGCCTCCAGGCCGCCGCCGCCGCCCCCCGCTACCTCAACGAGACCGAGGTGCCCGCCGAGGAGATCGAGAGCGAGAAGGAGGTCTACCGCGCCCAGGTCGAAGGCAAGCCCGCCAACATCGTCGAGGGCATCCTCCGCGGCAAGCTCAAGAAGCACTTCGCCGAGGTCTGCCTCATCGACCAGCCCTTCGTCAAGGAGCCCAAGAAGTCCGTGACCGACGTCGTCAAGGAGACCGAGAAGGCCACCGGCGACACCATCGTCGTCAAGCGCTTCGTCCGCTACCAGCTGGGCATGGCCTGATCCCCCGCCACCGCAACCCCTCACCGAAAGGAACCGCTATCATGGGTCAGCAACTCCGCAAGCGCGTCAAGCGCGCCCGCCGCGCCGCCTACCAGAAGCGCCTGAAGGCCCGCGCCAAAGCCGCCAAGGCCGCCAAGTAAGCCCCCGGCGCCAACGACAGACGCGCGCCCCGGCCATCCGCCGGGGTGCGCGTTTTTTTGTGTGGCGGGCGAATTCGCGCGGTCAGCGGAAGTGCCAGGGGAGGAGAAGGCGGGCGAGGCGGCGGAGGAGGCGGACGCGGAGGGGCGGGAGGCCGCCGACGGTGAGGGTGCAGGTGCCGCCGGCGAAGAGGGTGTCGGCGTACTTGCGGTTGAGGGCGTCGCGGGTGGCGAGGAAGCGCGGGGCGGTGGCGTCGCCGCGGCTCCAGTGGTGGGCCTTGAGGGGGAGGATGCGGACGCGGTGGCCGGTGGCGCGGATGAATTGGAAGCTGAGATCCTCGGCGTAGAGATCCCAGGCGCAGAGCGGGTCGAAGCGCAGGCCGAAGGCGCGGAAGCAGTCGGCGTGGACGAAGAAGCCGCAGCAGTCGAAGTTCTCGGCGGTGTCGCCCAAAAGGTCGCCGTAGGGGAGCGGGGGGCGGTTGAGGTGGGGGCGGCCGCCGTCGCGGTCGGAATCCGAGATTCGCCCGAAGGGGAGGATGAGGAAGCCGGCGACCATGCGGGTGCCGATGAGCCCGTGGGGGAAGAGGCGGTTGCGGCGGGCGAGGAGGGGGCGGGGGTCGGCGAGGGGCTGGAAGTCCTCGTGGGCGAAGAGGATCCACCCCGTGTCGGGGGGCATGGCGTCGAGGAAGGCGTTGTAGCGCAGGGGGATGGGGCGGTTGTCGCGGGCGTTGTCGAAGGCGACGAAGCGGGCGCCCTTGAGGTGGGGGTTCTCCAGCAGGCAGCGGCGGTAACAGGCGTGGTCGCGGACGACGCTGACGACGGTGAGCGGCGCCTGGGGCGCGAAGAGCGCGGAGAAGGTGCTGGGCCGGTGGAAACCCATGGGGGAGGCCTCGGGCGCGGGCGGCAGCAGGCCGTCGAGGTAATCCTCCGCGAACCGCCGGGCCACCGCGGCGCGGGGGAAGCGGAAAAAGGGGCGGAGGCGGGAGTAGAAACGGTCCTCGCTGGGGACGGCCCGCCCCGGCCAGAGCCGCCAAAGCGCCGCGGCGGCGCGGCACAGGCGGCGGCTGCGGAGGCTCAGCCCGCCGTTGAGGACGGTGAGGGAGAGGGCGTCGGAGAGGCGGGCGCGCCAGCCGGGGTGGACGTTCGGGGCGCCGACGTAGTCATAGCGGAGGAAGGCGTCGATCTCGTCGCGCACGGGCCAGCCATCCTCCTGCACGATGAGCAGGCGGGGGGTGCGGAAGCGCCGGTGCAGCCGGGCCAGGCAGTCGCGGCTCATGGTGGCGACGTCGCCGGGGACGAGGCTGGGCTCGATCTGCACGTCGAGGGCGTGCGCGCGGGCGAAGCCCTCGGGGACGACGCCGGGGCGGTGGGCGACGACCACGGTGGGCAGCGCGCCGAGGACGTCCCAGGTCTGCCGGAGGGCGAACTCGAAGGGCTCGAAGCCCTCCCCTTCGCGCGGGAAGCAGTAAATCAGCAGCGTGAGGTCCGGGTGGCGGCAGGGCGGCACCGCGCGGGCGCGCAGGCGCGGCAGGTTCTCGCGGACGTGCCGCTCCAGGTCGGCGCGGAGGAAGGCCCGGGGGAGCGGCTTGGGGGCGAAGCGGGCGATCACGGCAAGCGCCCCTCCGCGTAGCGGTCCAGCCCGGCCAGGTCGCGCCCGACGCGGACGTCGCCGAAGCCGGCGCGCTCCAAGAGGCGGCGGGCGGAAAGCCCCTGATCCTCGCCGATCTCCAGGAAAAGCCACCCGCCGGGGCGGAGGGCCTGCGTGGCGTCGAGGACGATCTGGGCGATGACGCGCAGCCCGTCCGGCCCGCCGTCGAGCGCCAGGCGCGGCTCATGCTCGCGGATGAGCGGGGGCAGGGCGTCGACCTCGGCGGTCGGGATGTAGGGCGGGTTGGAGACGATCAGGTCGTAGGCGCCGGGCTCAAGCCCCGAGGCGCCGTCCCCCGCCACGCAGTCCACGCGCGTTTCGAGCCGGTTGGCGGCGACGTTGCGCCGCGCGAGGGCGAGGGCCTCGGGCGAGAGGTCGACGGCGGTGACGCGGAGTTCGCGCCCCTGCGCCCGGGCCTCCATGGCCAGCGCGACGGCGATGGCGCCCGTCCCCGTGCCGATGTCCGCCGCGCGCCGCGCGCCGGGCCAGGCGGGCGAGGCCAGGACGCGCTCGACGAGCCCTTCGGTCTCGGGCCGCGGGATGAGCGCCGCGGGCCCCACCTCCAGCTCGGCGCGGAAGAAGGGCCAGCGGCCAAGGACGTATTGGACGGGCTCGCCGGCGGCCACCCTGGCGAAGCGGGCGCGGAGCGCCCCCAGCGCCTCGGGCGCGAGCACGCGCCCCCGCGCCAAGGCCAACCCCGCCCGCCCGCGGAGGCCGAGGGCGTCGGAGACAAGAATCTCGGAAAGGGTGCGCGCCTCGTCCGCGGGCACGCCCTTGCGTGCGAGCCACGCGGCGCCGCGCGCGACGAGTTGGCCGGCGGCGGGCGGCTCGTCAGAAGGGCATGTCGGCATCGCTGATGTCGTCGACCGCGAAGTCGTCCGCGGCCTCGGGGAGGGGCTCGGCGGTGGAGCCGTCGGGGTCGAGGCGTTCGAGCTTGAAGGCCTGGAGGTCGGTGTAGTAGCGGCCCTGGTAGAGGTTGCCGCGCAGGGAGAAGGTGACGCGGACGCGGTCGCCGGGCTTGACGGTGTCCAGCAGGCCGCAATTGTTCTTGACCATCGCCAGCTTGATGTCCTGCGGGTAGCGGTCGTCGTCCTCGGTCACCACGAACTCCCGCTTGCAGAAGCCGCTCGGGAAGGTCTTCAGCTCCATGATTTCCTTGATGGTGCCATCCAGTTCAAACGCCTTGCTCACGATCGAAACCTCTTGTTCTGTTGCTTGTTCTGCGTGCCATTGTACCACGAATCGCGGAGCGCCGCGCGCGCCCGGCTTGAGCGGGCGGACGGGGTTTGGGCTCTTGGGGGCACGCGAAGGGGTAGCCTTCGCACTTTGCGCTTTGCGCATAACAGTGTCGCTCTATACGGAACCTGAGAAATTTCGACAATCCGAGCGACGTGTTAGGCAAGGTGCGCCGTCCTGGCGCGCTTTCTTCTCACGTGGTCGGATTGGGCTTTCTCAGGGCCTCGTATAGGGCACGTGAAAGGAAGCGTGCTTTATGTTTGGACGGCTTTGGGCCCGGTATCGGGAGTTTGTGGTGTACTGCCTCATCGGGCTTTACGCGGCGTTGGCGATGGCGGCTTTCGCCCGCAAGACCGGCGGGGTGGGGGGCTGAGCGGCCGCCGGTTGGCCCGTTTCGGGGGGGCTGTGCTATAATGCGGAACGATTTATCGGAGGTTTCGCAGCATGGATTGGCCGATTCGGATGGTGATTTTGGGCGCGGGGGACCGCGGGCGGACGTATGCTTCTTACGCGGAGGCGTTCCCGGGGCGGGCGCGGGTGGTGGGCGTGGCGGACATCGACCCGGCGGCGGCGCGGGCGGTGGCGGCGCGCCATGGGCTGCCGGATTCGGCGGTGTGGGGGGATTGGCGGGAGGCGGTGGCGGCGCGCCCGGCGTGCGACGTGATGGTGGTCTCCCTGCCGGACGCGCTTCATCTGGAGCCGGCCTTGGCGTGCCTGGATCTGGGCTATCACCTGTTGCTGGAGAAGCCGATGGCGCGGCGGTGGGAGGAGTGCGAGGCGATCGCGGCGAAGGTGCGGGAGCGGCGGGACCGCTTGGTGATGGTGGGGCACGTGCTGCGGTACACGGTCTATTTCCGGAAGGTGCATGACCTGATCGCGGCGGGGGCGATCGGGGACGTGGTGAGCATCCAGCATTTGGAGCAGGTGGGCTACATGCACGCGGCGCACAGCTTCTGCCGGGGGAATTGGGGGAACACGGAGCGGGCGACGCCGATGATCTTGCAGAAGTGCTGCCACGACTTCGACCAGTTCGTGTGGTGGCTGGGCGGGCGGCGGTGCACGGGGGTGAGCAGCTTCGGGGGGGTGTCGCTCTTTGATGCGGCCCATCGTCCGGAGGGGGCGGCGGCGCGTTGCCTGGAGTGCCCGGCGGCGGTGGAGCGGGCGTGCGCCTTCTCGGCGCGGAAGATTTACCTGGAGCGGCAGGATTGGCGCTATCCGTTCGTGGACAGGAGCGACGCGGCGATGGAGCGGCGCCTGCGCGAGGGGCCGTATGGCCGGTGCGTCTATGCGTGCGACAACGACGCGGTGGACCATCAGGTCGTGAACCTGCGCTTCGAGGGCGGGGTGACGGTGGCGCACCAGATGGAGAGCCTCACGTACGCGGGGGGGCGGACGACCAAGATCTTCGGCACGCGCGGGGAGATCGTGGGGGATGGCCGCCGGCTGACGATCCACCATTTCGACACGCGCACGACGGAGCTGTGGGACAGCGCGTTGGAGGCGGGCCTGGCGCAGGGCTCGGGCCATGGCGGCGGGGATTACGGCTTGATGGACGAGCTGACGCGCCTGCTGCGCGAGGGGGACCCGGCGGATTTCCCGGGCCTCTTCGAGGCGTCGTTGGAGAGCCATCGCATCGCCTTCGCGGCGGAGGCCAGCCGGCGGGCCGGCGGCGCGCTGATGTTGGCGGAGTGAGGCGGAAAGGAGCCTTCGATGGAGAAGCGGAAGATCATCGTGACGAGCGCGCTGCCTTATGCGAACGGGGCGCTGCACCTGGGGCATTTGGTGGAGTATCTGCAAACGGATTTCTGGGTGCGCTACCAGCGGATGATGGGCCATGACTGCGTCTATGTCTGCGCGGACGACACGCACGGCACGCCGGTCATGATCCGCGCGCGCAAGGAGGGCATCACGCCCGAGGCGCTCATCGCGCGGTCTTACGAGGCGCGCGTGCGCGAGTTCGGGGCCTTCGAGATGGGCTTCGACCGCTATGGCTCGACGAACTGCGAGGAGAACCGCATCCTCTCCGAGCAGATCTACCTGAGGCTCCGCGAGCGGGGGCTCATCTCGTCGCGCCAGGTCGACCAGCTTTACTGCGAGCATTGCGGGATGTTCCTGCCCGACCGTTTCGTGAAGGGCGTCTGCCCGAAGTGCGGCGCGCCCGACCGCGACGGCGACAATTGCTCGGTCTGCGGCGCCACCTACAACCCCTCCGACCTCCGGGAGCCGCATTGCGCCATCTGCGGCGCCACGCCCGTCATGCGACAGAGCGAGCAGCTTTTCGTGGAGCTGGAGCCGTGCCGCGACTTCCTCAAGGGCTGGCTGCCCACGCACACCGACAAGGGCACGGCGGACAAGCTGCTGGAGTGGTTCGGCGAGCCGCTGCGCGGGTGGAACATCTCGCGCGACGCCCCTTACTTCGGCTTCAAGATCCCCGGCTACGACGACAAGTATTTCTATGTGTGGCTCGACGCGCCCGTCGGCTACATGGCCACCCTTTGGGCCTGGGCCAAGGCGCGCGGGCAGACGCTCGAGGATTGGTGGCAGGATCCCAAGGCCGAGATTTACCACTTCATCGGCAAGGACATCGTGCGCTTCCATTGCCTCTTCTGGCCCGCCGAGCTCCAGGCCGCCGGCTGGCGCACCCCCACCCAGGTCTTCGTCCACGGCTTCCTCATGGTCAACGGCGCCAAGATGTCCAAGAGCGAGGGCACCTTCATCTCCGCCGCCACGTATCTCAAACACCTGCCCGCGCAGGCGCTCCGCTTCTACTACGCCTGCAAGCTCAACGGCACGGTGGACGACATGAACCTGGACCTCCGGGATTTCGTCGGGCGCGTCAACTCCGACCTCGTCGGCAAAATCACCAACCTGGCCTCCCGCGGCGCCCAGATGCTCAACAAAAACTGCGGCGGGCGCCTCGGCGCGATGGACCCTGACAGCCGCGCGCTCCTCGCCGAGTGCCGCGCGCAGCTGCCCGAGCTGCAGGAGGCCTACGAGCGGCGCGACTTCTGCCGCGCCATGGTCATCGTCCGGGAATGGGCCGACAAGGCCAACCAGCTCTTCGACGCCAAGATGCCGTGGCGGCTCGTCAAGGAGGATCCCGAGGCCACCCGCGCCGTCCTCACCGGCACGCTCAACCTCTTCCGCCTCATGGCCATCGCCCTCAAGCCCATCCTCCCGGCCTACGCCGCGAAGGTCGAGGCGCTCTTCGGCGAGGCGCCCTATGCCTTCGCCGACGCCGCGCGCGACCTGGAGGGGCGCGCCATCGCCCCCTACGAGCGCCTGGCCGACCGCATCGACCCCAAGGCCGTCGAGGCCATGGTCGCCGAGACCAAGGCGCAGGCCGCCCCCGCCCTCCCGAAGGGCATCACCGAGAAGGACGTCAAGGCCGGGCTCCGCCAGCTTGCCCAAGCGCCCGCCGGCAACGCCTTCCCCCCGCCCCGGCAGGAAACCATCGCCATCGACGACTTCGCCAAGGTCGACCTCCGCGTCGCCCAAGTGCTCGCCGCCGAGGCCGTCGAAGGCTCCGACAAGCTCATCCGCCTCACCCTCGACGCCGGCGAGCCGCGCCCCCGGACCGTCTTCGCCGGCATCCGCAAGGCCTACGCCCCCGAGTCGCTCCCCGGTCGGCAGGTCATCCTGGTGGCCAACCTCGCGCCCCGCAAGATGCGCTTCGGGCTCTCCGAGGGCATGGTGCTCGCCGCCGAGGACGCCGACGGGACGCTCCGCCTCGCCCAGCCCTTCGCCCCAATGACCCCCGGCGCCCGCCTTCGCTGACCCGCGCCCCCCAAACGAAAGAACGCAGCCATGGAAACCTTCGCCTCCCCCGAGGAACTCCACGCCTGGTGCGCCGCGCAAAAACGCCTCGGCCGCGCCATCGGCCTCGTCCCCACCATGGGCAGCCTCCACGAGGGGCACCTCTCCCTCATCCGCGCCGCCAAGGAAAAGGCGGACGTCGTCGTCGTCAGCGTCTTCGTCAACCCCACCCAGTTCGCCCCCAACGAGGACTACGAGGCCTACCCCCGCCGCGAGCAGGCCGACCTCGCCCTCTGCCAAGGCCAAGGCGCCGACGCCGTCTACCTCCCCCGACCCGCCGACATGTACGCCGACGACGCCTCCACGTGGGTCACCGAGACGCAGCTCGCCAAAACGCTCGAAGGCGCCGAACGCCCCACCCACTTCCGCGGCGTCTGCACCGTCGTCGCCAAACTCTTCAACATCGTCCAGCCCGACGTCGCCGTCTTCGGGCAGAAAGACTTCCAGCAGGTCGCCGTCATCCGCCGCATGGTCCGCGACCTCAACTACCCCATCCAGATCATCCGGGCCCCCATCGTCCGCGACCCCGACGGCCTCGCCAAATCCTCCCGGAACGCCTACCTCACCCCCGACGCGCGCACGGCCGCCCTCTCCCTCTCCAAAGCCCTGCGCGGCGCCCAGGCCGCCGTCGCCGCCGGCGAACGCGACGCCGCCCGCCTCGAGGCCGACGCCCGCGCCGTGACCACCGCCGCCGGGTGGCTCCCGGACTACGTCCAGGTCGTTGACGCGGAAACACTTATACCGATACAAACGGTGCTCCCCGGGGCCTCCGCCATGCTCCTGGCCTGCCGGCGCGGGAACCTGCGCCTCATCGACAACACGCTCCTCTGAGTGCCGCCCCGAACGATTTTCGCCCCATCGTGCAATTACCGCTTGCAACTCCGCCGCCGTTCCGCTAAACTAAAGGGTGTTGTGAGAGATTACAACGAATACTTCGAGGAAACGACATGAACATTGTTTTGCGTATCTTGGTCATCCTGACCCTCGTGCTCAACGGCGTGGCCCTGTGGTTCGCCCTCTCCCTCTACGGGAAGCGCGCCCTCCTCACCGACCGCAACGATCGCTTCCGCGACTTCACCGTGCAAATCGCGCAGACCTTCGAGGCCGACGAGCCCGAACACGTCAATGTGGCCGCGGATCACGAGGCGCGCGACATCTCGGAGGTCTCTCTCGCCAACGCCGACATCAACCCCGACCGCTCCGATTTCTGGGAAAGCTATAAGCAGGAACTCGAGAAAATCGACGGCCCCAGCTATAAGATCCCCGACCCCAAGGCCCTCGACGAAGTCTACATCCTCGACGCCGAAGGCAAGGCCAAGCGCAACAATCGGGGCGACCCCATCACCGACGGCGCGCCCATGGATCTCGCCCTTGAGGCCGTCATGGAAAAAGCCCAGGCCCAGCGCGCCCGCATGAACAACGTCCGCGCGCAGCTCACCGCGCTCCGCAACGAGTACGAGGACACCGTCGCCGAACTCAACCAGGTCAAGAAGCAAGGCCGCGAATCCCTCAAGACCATCGCCGCCCGCGACGAGACCATCGCCGGTCTCGAGGCCGACAAGGCCCGCCTCGAAGGCGAGGTGAGCGACCTCAAAGGCCAGATCGAAACCCTTGAGAGCGAGAAGCAGAGCCTCCAGGCCGACCTCGACAAGGCCAACGAAGAGCTCGAGACCGCCCTCGCCGAGGTCGAGAACCTCAAGAAGACCCTCGAGGAAATCGTCAAGCGCGGCGCCGGTAGCGTCACCGCCGATGGCATCGCCGCCGTCGCCAACGTCACCGCCGGCGTCAAAGGCTCCATCGTCCGCGTCAACAACGAGTACAACTACTGCCTCGTCAAGCTCTCCGACGAAGCCCTCACCGAGCTCATCGGCGAAAACGGCGACAAGCCCCTCCCCGAGATCGACTACCTCGTCCGCCGCCCCGGCGACGAAGACGGCATCATCGGCAAGATCCGCCTCCGCACCATCACCAAGGACGCCAAGACCATCGTCTGCGACATCCTGGTCGATTGGAAGCAGGGCGACATCGAGAAGGGCGACGAGGTCTTCTATCTCGACTAAACGTTTCCTCCCCCTCACGACACGGCGGCCGCCCATCGGGCGGCCGCCATTTTTTTCTCGTGCGCCTGCGTGCCCCGGGCGCCGCCCTGCCCACGCGCCTCCCCTGCCCGGAAACCATGGCCGCCCCGCCCCGTTCCGGCAGACTGCCGGGGCGTGGCCAGCGGAACGGGCGCCGGGCGACGGTCAACCCGCCGCCCGGCCACCCCACGGCCGGGCGGCGGCTTACTTGATCAGACGGGAATAGGCGGCGTTGATGGCCGCCATGCGCGCGGTGGCCTGCTTGAGCATCGCCTCGGGGAGCCCCTGGGCCTGCAGACGGTCGGGGTGGAGCTCCTTGACCTTGCGGCGGTAGGCGCGGCGGATGTCGTCGTCGGACGCGCCGGGCCCCAAGCCCAGCAAGGCGAGATCCTCGGCGCGCGACGGCTTCGAGGGCCGGGGCGGCGGACGCCGCGCCCCGGCCCCGCCGAACCCGCCGAAGCCCTCGCCCGCCGTGCGCCCCCAGCCTTGGAAATCCCCCGCGACGGCCGCGAAGATCCGCGCCACCAGGAAATCGGGGATGCCGAAGCAGCGCGCCGCCCGGAGCGCCATTTCGCGCTCGCGGGGCGACAGCTCGCCGTCGGCGCACGCCACGCGCACGAGATATTGGAAGGTGATGACCCGCAGCTCGAAGTTCCCGACCTCGCGCGCGAAGGCGATGGCGGCCTCGTCGAACTGCTCCGGCGAATCCTTGCTCCGCGAGAAGACCTGCGCGGCGAAGCGCCGCTCCTCGGCGCTCAGCCCGAGCTCGCGGAAGATGGCCTCCACGCCCGAGATCTCGCTCTCGGAGACCCGCCCGTCGGCCTTCGCGATCTTGGCGAGCAGCGGCATGAGCAGGCGCAGATAGCGGGTGCGCCCCTCCCGCGCCGACGCGGAGCCGGGCCGCGGGCGCGCCGCCCCCTCCCCGCCTTTCCCGAAGAGCGGCACGAGCAGTTTGTTCCAGACGAAGGTGAGCGCCCACGAAAGGAGGATGAACTGGATGAGGGTCCCGAGGCAGCCCATGTCAGTCTCCGGTGGCGGCCTGGAGGCGCTGCGCCAGGTCAAACGCCTCCAACTGGTCAAGGACAGGCCCCAGCCCGCCCTCCATCACGCGGTCGAGCGCATAGAGCGTCAGCCCGATGCGGTGGTCGGTGAGGCGGTTTTGGGGGAAATTGTAGGTGCGGATGCGCTGCGAGCGGTCGCCGCTGCCCCGCAGCGTCAGGCGCGTCGCCCCGGCGGCGGCCTCCGCCTCCCGGCGGCGGGCGTCGAGCAGGCGCGCCTTGAGCACGGCCAACGCCTTCTCCTTGTTCCGGTGCTGGCTGCGCTCGTCCTGGCACTGCGCCGTCAGCCCCGTGGGCAGATGGGTGACGCGGACGGCCGAGTAGGTGGTGTTCACCCCCTGCCCGCCGTGCCCGCCCGCGCAGAAAATGTCGAAGCGCAGCTCCCCCTCGGGGATCTCCAGCGCGTCCTCCTCGTCCGCCGCCGGCAGGACGATCACCGTGGCGGCGGAGGTGTGGATGCGCCCCTGCGCCTCCGTCGCCGGCACCCGCTGCACGCGGTGCCCCCCGCTCTCGAAGCGCAGCCGCCCATATGGCCGCCCGCCGCCCGAGACCGAGAAGACGATCTCCTTGTAGCCCCCCAGCTCGGTCGGCGAGGCATCCACCACCCCCACCGCGAACCCCTCCGCCTCCGCCCACCGCGCGTACATCCGGAAGAGATCCGCCGCGAAGAGCGCCGCCTCCTCGCCGCCCGTCCCCGCCCGGATCTCCACCATCGCCTCCCGCGCGTCCAACGGATCCTCCGGCAGCAACGCCGCCAGCAGCCGCCGCTCCGCCGCCGGGCGCGCCGCCTCGGCGCGGGCGACCTCCTCGCGCGCCATCCCCCCCAGCTCCGCGTCCTCCAGCAACGCCCGCGCCGAGGCCTCCGCCTCCTCCAGCGCGAACCACTCCCGCGCCGCCGCCTCCAAGCGCCGCAACGCGGCGTGGCGCCGCAACGCCTCCGCGTAGCGCCGACGATCCCCCGCCACGGCTGGGGCGGCCAAGGCGGCCTCCGCCTGGGGAAGGTCGGCGAGGAGCGCCTGGATGCGCGCGCGGTCGATGGCGGGGGGCATGGGGGAGGAAAGAAAAGACCGGCGCGGCGCGCGTGCGCTGGCCGGTCTTTGGCGGATCCGAGACGGCGCGGCTTACTTTTTCTTGCCGTAGCGCTGCATGAACTTGTCGATGCGGCCCTCGGTGTCCATCACGGTCTTCTTGCCCGTGTAATAGGGGTGGCACGCGGAGCAGACGTTGCAGGTCATCGCCTTGACGGTGGAGCGGGTGTGGATGACATTGCCGCACGCGCAGGTGATGGTGGCGTCCTCGTACTTGGGGTGGATGTCCTTCTTCATGATACGCAAAGCCTTTCGCACTCAAAAAGTCAATCAAGAATAGCACACTCCCCCCATCCCCGTCAAGCGTGCGCGACGCGCCCGGGTTTCCCCGGGGCGCCCGAAAGACGCAAAAGCCCCCGGCCTTTCCGGCCGGGGGCGGGGGAAAGGGGGTGAGGCGCCTTCCCCCGTGTCTCCTTTTCAGACAATCATGCTCAGGCCACGCGGCGAGGTGAACTCGATCGTATCGGTGCCGGGGTTGACGCAGAAACGGGGATCGCCGTTTTCGTTGGCCGTCCCGCCGAAGCCGAAGAGCACCGGCCAGGAGCCGGAGACGTCGACTTTGCTGAAGATGACCATCAAGCACTTGACCGCCCACGTGTCGGAGGTCAGCGTGTCGGAGAGGTCCAGCGTGCTGCGGGTGTCCCCGGCCGCCGTGGAGGTGAAACCGCCGGTGGTGGCGCTTTCCGGGTTGATCGCCGTCCAGTTGACGGTGACGGCCTGGGCGGCGCCGAGGGCCAGCGTGGCGAGGGCCGCGGTGAGGAGGTGTTTCATGTGTCTTGGATTTCTCCGTTTCCCGCTCCGTACAAGAAACCGAAGAGAAGCCCCGGGACGAAAAAGCCCTTTTCGATATCTCTTGCGAGGCCGTAGGAATTGCCTGAGATCAAATACCGAAAAGGGCACGCGGAACCGCGTGCGCACAGTCGGACGAGATCTCGAAATTTCCTACGTTTCGCAAGACGTCCTAATTGTGCGGTCGCACAATGCAGCGGCTCTCCCGCTGCGTGCCTTTAAGACACCACCTTCGGGTGGGCGGGCGCAACCTTTTTCCGCCTTCGCGGGCGAGGGGGCGGGGAACGAGATTGCGGGCCTCGTTTCTCGGATCGCGCCGTACCTCGACCCGGACCGCGCCGCGATCGGCCCCGAGACGCGCCGTCCGTCTTGGGCGCCGGGCGCGGGGGATGGGGTGGGGCGCGGGGGCGGGGCGCGAAAGGCCCGCGCGCCCCGCCGCGCAAAAAAGACTTGCGGAGCCGGGGGAAATAGGCTATGCTATGCGCCAGAAAGATTGCGATATGGACAGAGCGCGTCTCTTGATTTGCCTGTTTGGCGCCGTGGGTGCGGCGTGGCGTGTGGCCGCCGCGCCGGGCGCGTTCCTTTCGCCGGAGAACACGGCGGCGGCGCCGTACACCTTCACGGACGCGGCGGAGGGGGCCACCTATGAGTTGCCTTCCGACGCCTATCCGGAGTGGAAGGTCTTCAACGCCGCCTCCGCCGAGGTCGAGGCCGGTGCCGTCTATTCGGTGGCGGCGGACGATCGGGGGACGCGTTACCTTGACTTCTCGTCCGTCCAGACCCTCGCGGAGGATTTGCAGGCGTATCTCACGCTGGGCATCTCGGCCTACGCCGACGGCCCGCAGGAGCCGCTCTCCATCGAGCCGGAGGATCCGGCCCTCTTGCGCCTGGACAATGTCTGCGCCACCGTGCGCTTCGCCCTTTCCGACACCGCGCCCGACATGGAGACGCTCCAGGAGATGTATCCCTCCTATGAGGAGAGCCTCCCCTCGGGGGACACGGGGCTGCTCCCGACGCCGACGGCGGCGAAGCTGGGCGTCTGCGTCCTCCAGGACGGCTACTTCTACGTCTCGCGCGTGGTCAGCGGCCAGAACGGCCAGCCCGGCACCGGCCGCCCCGAGGATCTCGACTTCCAGTTCTGCAAGACCAACCATACCTACGACGAGGTCGGCGGCGGCGCCGTGACCGTCCGCATCGAGTTCTGCTCGTATATGTCCGACGAGGCCGGCGCCCCCATCACCCGCGGCTTCCGCATTTGGGTGCGCGACGCGAACAACCCCGACGCGGAGGAGCTTTGCCTCACCGAGGGGCTTGGCTACCGTTGGCTCTCGGACGCGGAGAACGGTTATCGCTTCGACTTCTCCTCCCTTGAGGGCGGCGAGGGGTGCGACTGGTTCTTCCTCATCGACAACGCGATGGCCGCGGGCGGGAACATCGGCGTCAGCAGCCTGGAGGCGCTCAGCCAGCTGGGCTTCTCGGCCACCGACGGCGGCTTCTACGCCGCGTGGCTGTCGAACACCACCGTGCCCTCCATCGCGAATCTGGACAATTACGAGCTCGGGGCCTTCGCCGACTACTTCGCGCAGGACGCCTTCGACAACCCCGTCGTCGACTGGGCCTCGCGTTATGGCGTGAACCTGGCCGAGTGGCTCGCGCCGAAGACGTCCGCCCGTGCCCGGAAGGCCGCCGGTGGCGAGGGGCTCACGGATTACGCCTACAACGCCTTCTTGCTCGACATGGACCCCGCCTTGGGCGTGGAGCAGCGCCTCACCGTCACCGGCATCGTGCCGGAGCGCGACAACGTCACCCTCACCGTCCGCGGGCCCGAGGGGAGCAGCCTCCGCCGCGCCACCGCCGCCGACCGCGTCGGGCGCATCTGCGTCTCCCGCGCCGAGACCCTCGACGCCTTGGCCGACGCGCCCATCGAGCGCATCGACGGGCTTGCGTTCGATGGCGAGGGCAACGCCGTCATCGTCCTCCCGCGCGGCGAGACCGAGATGCCCTTCTTCAAGGTGACGCTCCAGGCCGCCAAGGACGTGGAGGACTAAAACGCCCGCCGCCGGCCCCGGATGGTCGGCCCCCAGAGGGGACAAGCCGTGAGGGATTGCGCCATGACCCTGCCGAAGCCATTCGCCAGCCTCCGTTTCGCGTTCGCCGCCGCGCTCTGCGCGATGGGGGCGGCGCTTGCCGCCGCGCCGACTGCGGACGACCCCTTCCGGCCCGACCTCGCCTTCGCGGACGGCGCCTTCACCGCGACCTTTTTCATGGAGCGCCCCGACCAGCACATCTACGATGACATGCTGGCCTGCTCCCTGGGCGAGCCCGCCGCGAAGCCTGCCGCGTCGACCGACGCCGACGGCCGCGCCATCTACGAGGGCTACGCGGCGTTCTCTTGGAAGGCCGCGCCGGGGCAGACCTTCACGCTGGAATACCAAGGGTGCGACGCCACGCAGTGCTATATGCCGCAGACGCTGACGCTGACCGTCACGCCCGAGGGCCGGGTGGTCGAGGGCGCGGCCCCCGCGCCGGCCCCCGGCCCCGCGCCCGTCCGCGCCGAGGCGGCGCCGAGGGAACGCGCGGCGGCGGGCTTTTTGCCGCCCGAGCGCTTCGTCGCCTTTCTGCGCGGCGAGCAGGTGGGGGGCGAGGCCGCCGAGCCGGGCTTCCTCGCCGACCCGCGGGCGTGGCTGGCGGCGCATGGGGCTTGGCTGCTCGTGGGCATTGTCCTTTTGGGCGGCTTGGCGCTGAACCTGACGCCGTGCGTGCTGCCCATGATCCCCATCAACCTGGCCATCATCGGCGCGGGCGCGGTGGGCGGCGGCCGTCTGCGCGGGGCGTTGCGCGGCGGCGCCTACGGCCTGGGCATCGCGTTGGCCTATGGCGTGCTGGCGCTGATCCCGGCGCTGACGGGCACGGCCTTCGGCGCCATCCAGTCGGCTTGGTGGTTCAATGCGGCCATCGCGGCGCTTTTCGTGGCGCTGGCGTTGGCGCTTTTCGACGTCTTCATGATCGACCTCACGCGCTTCTCCGGCCCCGGAAGCGGGCGGAAGGGCGCGGCGGCGGCCTTCGTGGCCGGCGCGGTGAGCGCGGTGCTGGCCGGCGCGTGCGTGGCGCCGGTGCTGTTGGCGGTGCTGCTGCTGACGGCCGACGGCGTGGCGCAGGGGGCGTGGTGGATGCTGTGCCTGCCGTTCGTGCTGGGCGTGGGCATGGCGCTGCCGTGGCCGATCGCGGGCGCCGGGCTGGCCTTTCTGCCCAAGCCGGGGGCGTGGATGGCTTGGGTGAAGAAGGGGTTCGGCGTGGTGGTGCTCCTGTTCGCCCTGCATTATGGCTGGCTGGCCGTGCGCGGCTTCCTGCCCGCCGAGGGGCTCGACGGCGCGGACCTCCCGGCCATCGAGGCCGCCGTCGCCCAGGCGCGCGCCGAGGGCAAGCCCGTCCTGCTCGATTTCTGGGGCACCGCCTGCAAGGCTTGCGAGGAGATGGAGGCCAAGACCTTCCCCGACCCGGCGGTCCAGAAGGAACTGGGGCGCTTTGTCCTCCTGAAGGTGCGGATGGAGCTCACAGACCGCGCCATCCGCCCCACCCAGGAGCGTTTCGCCGTCAAGGGCTTGCCCACCTACGTTGTCATCGAACCCTGAAGGAACCGTTATGCGCAGTCTGCTTTTGGCGGCCCTCGCCGCCCTCGCGTTCATCCCCGCCCTCCCCGCCGCGGTGCCCGACATCGTGCCGCGCCCCGTCTCCGTCGTCGAGGGGCAGGGCAAGCCCTTCACCCTCAAATGGGGGCAGACCGTCGGCGGCGACGCCCGGTTCGCCGGCGAGATGGAGACCCTCCGCCAGACGCTTTTCCCGGCCACCGGCATTTGGCTCAAGCCCGCCGACGGGGCGACGACCTTCCGGTTCGTCCATGACCCCGCGCGCCCCAAGGAGGGCTATGCCCTCACCGTCTCCGAGCAAGGCGTGGAGATCCGCGCCTCCGAGCCCGCCGGCGCCTTCTACGCCATCCAGACCCTTCGCCAGCTCCTCCCCGCCGACATCTACCGCCGCGCTCCCGTCCGCGGCGACTGGAAGATGCCCGCCGTGACCATCGAGGACGCCCCGCGCTATGCCTGGCGCGGCATCATGCTCGACCCCTGCCGCAACTTCTTCGGCGTCGAGTCCCTCAAGCGGCAGCTCGACGCGATGGCCGCCCACAAACTCAACGTCCTTCACTGGCATCTCACCGACGACCAGGGCTGGCGCATCGAGATCAAGAAGCACCCCCGCCTGGCCGAGATCGGCGGCGCCCGCCCCTCCACCCCCCGCCCCTTCAACCGCCTCAAGCAGGACGGCGAGCCCCAGCCCGCCCAGTATTACACGCAGGAGCAGATCCGCGAGGTCGTCGCCTACGCCGCCAAACTGCACATCACCATCGTCCCCGAGATCGAGATGCCCGGCCACGCCGTCGCCGCGCTCCGCGCCTATCCCGCGCTCGCCTGCGCCGCCGACCCCGACCTCACCCCCAACTGGGGCGTCCTCAAGGAGATCTTCTGCGCCGGGAACCCCGAGACCTACGCGTTGCTCGAGGACGTCCTCGACGAGGTCGTCGCCCTCTTCCCCGGCCCCTACGTCCACATCGGCGGCGACGAGGCCCCCAAGACCCGCTGGAACGCCTGCCCCAAATGCAAGGCCAAGATGAAGGAACTCGGCTGCAAGGACATGCACCAGCTTCAGACGCGCTTCGCCGAGCACTTCGCCGCCTACCTCGCCTCCAAGGGCCGCAACTGCATCGGCTGGGACGAAATCCTGGAGGGCGGCCTCCCCAAGGGCGCCGCCATCATGAGCTGGCGTGGCACCGCCGCCGGCATCCGCGCCGCCAAGGCCGGCCACCCCGTCGTCATGACCCCCAAGCCCGTCTGCTACGTCGATTACAACCAGCTCGTCCCCGGCGACCCCTACGAGTACATCCCCAACAACACGCCCAACCCCATCTGGAAGACCTACTCCATCGACCCCTCCGCCGGCCTCCCCGCCGAGGCCCAACCCTTCGTCCTTGGCCTCCAAGGCAACCTCTGGGCCGAGTACATCCGCGCCGACGAGGATCGCGACTGGAAGCTCTGGCCCCGCGCCGCCGCCATCGCCGAAATCGGCTGGACGCCGCAGGCCGACCGTGATTGGGACGACTTTTACGGCCGCATGAGCCGCTCCGGCATGGAGCGCCTCCGCCGCCTCGGCCTCAACGCCGCCCCGCTCACCCAGCCCAAGCAGTGAATCGCAACCAGCACACCCTCCCCACACTCCCCTCACGCCCCGACGTCGCGGACGACCCTGCGGTCGCCCGCTTCGCCGTCTCCCTCCGCGAGCTCCGCCGCGCCAGCCCCCACACCGTCGCCAACTACCTCCGCGACATCGGCCAATTCGCCGCCTTCCTCTGGCCCCCCTCCGCCAAGCCCCCCCTCGACTGGGCCGCGCCCTCGCGCGACGACGCCCAGCGCTTCCTCCACGCCTACGCCCGCACCGGCGCCAAGCCCGCCTCCACCGCCCGCAAGCTCGCCTCCCTCCGCACCTTCTACCGCTTCCTTCTGCGCGAGGAGGCCCTCGCCGTCTCCCCCTTCGCCACCCTCCGCCCCCCCCGCCGCGCCAAGGCCCTCCCCATCCTCCTCACCGAGGCCGAGGTCACCCGCCTCCTCAACGCCCCCGCCGAGGCCCTCCGCCAGGCGCTCGAGGCCCCCGCGCCCCCCGACCCCCTCGCGCGCTACCTGCTCCTCCGCGACGCCGCCCTCTTCGAGACCCTTTACTCCACCGGCGCCCGCATCGCCGAGATCGCCGCCCTCACCAACGACCGCCTCGACCTCGAGGCCGGCGTCTGCCGCGTCCTCGGCAAGGGCGCCAAGGAGCGCCTCTGCCTCCTCGGCGCCCCCGCCCTCGCCGCCCTCCGCGCCATGCGCGCCCAAGCCCGCCTCCTTTGGCCCCGCGCCGACGCCCCCGAGCGCCCCGTTTTCCTCAACCACGAGGGCCACGGCCTCACCACCCGCTCCATCGAGCGCTTCATGAAGCGCTGGCTCGCCGCCGCCGGCCTCTCTCCCGACCTCTCCCCGCACAAGCTCCGCCACTCCTTCGCCACTCACCTGCTCACCCACGGCGCCGACCTCCGCGTCGTCCAGGAGCTCCTGGGGCACGCCTCCCCCGCCACCACCCAGGTCTACACCCACCTCGCCCCCGAACGCCTCGCCGAGACCTACCACGCCGCCCATCCCCGCGGCTGACCCGCAAACGGAAAGCCCCCGGCCGTCGGCCGGGGGCTTCGTCTTCCCGCGGGGGGCGCGGCGCTCAGCGGCGGAGGCCGAGCTCGGCGACGACCTTGCGGTAGGCCTCCTCGTTGGAGCCCTTGAGGTAATCCAGCAGCTTGCGGCGGTTGTTCACCATGCGGATGAGGCCGTAGCGGGAGGCGTTGTCCTTCTTGTTGGCCTTCAGGTGCTCGGTGAGCTGCTCGATGCGCTTGGTCAGCGTGGCGATCTGCACCTCGCTGGAGCCGGTGTCGCGCTCATGGCGCTGGAATTGCTGACGAATCGCGTTCTTGTCGATCATGGTGTTCATCCTTTTTGGGGTGCTGACACCTTCCACAGCCGCCCCGACCTCGGGGCTCGCCCGCAACGGGGAACGTATCCTAAGACACGTCGCAGGAAAGTCCGTACATGATAGCACACCCCCGTCTCCCGCGCAAGGGCCTCACTTGCCCACGCAGAACCGCCCAAAGACCCGGTCGAGCACATCCTCCCCCCAGACGCGCCCCGACAGCCGCCCGACCGCCTCGGCGGCGGCGCGCAGCCCCTGCGCGGCGGGGACGAGCCCGGCCTCGCCCAAGGCCAGCGCGCGCCGCGCGCCGCCCAGCGCCGCCGCCGCCTCGGCCAGCCCGGCGCGCTGGCGCTCGGTGGCCACCTCGGCCGCGCCGGCCTCGCCGCCGCCGAGGCGGAGGGCCCGGCGCAGCAGTCCCAGCGTCACGGCGCGGGCGCCCTCGGGGTCGGCCGTCGCGGAGACGCCGGGCCCGCCGGAAAGGTCGGCCTTGGTGCGCAGGGGGATGGCGCCGGGCGGCGGCGTCTCGGGGTCGCCGGGGGCGATGAGGTAGAGCACGGCGTCGGCGCGGGCGATGAGGGCGCGGGCGCGGGCGACGCCCTCGCGCTCGACGGCGCCGGGGGCCTCGCGCAGGCCGGCGGTGTCCGCGAGGCGGATGGGGACGCCGTCGAGCAGGAGGGTCTCCTCCACCGCGTCGCGCGTCGTGCCGGGCTCGGGGCTGACGATGGCGCGCTCGCAGCCGAGCAGGAGGTTGAGGAGGGTCGATTTGCCGGCGTTGGGGCGGCCCGCGAGCACCACGAGGGCCCCCTCGCGCGCCAGCCGGCCCTCGCGCCAGGTGGCGAGCAGGGCGGCGACGCGCCCTTCCAGGGCGGCGAGGCGGCCCTCGGCCTGGGCCAGGAAGCCCTCGGGCAGCTCGCCCTCGTCGAAGTCCAACAGGTGCTCGACGTCGGCGCAGAGGGCGAGGGCGTCGTCGTAAAGGGCGGCGAGGGCGTGCCCGAGGCGCCCTTCGAGGTTGGCGCGCGCGGCGCGTTCGGCGCGGGGGCCGCGCGCGGCGATGAGGTCGGCCACGGCCTCGGCCTGGGTGAGGTCGAGGCGGCCGTTGAGGAAGGCGCGGCGGGTGAACTCCCCGGGCCCGGCGGGGCGCGCGCCCAGCTCCCACAGCCGCCCCAGGACGGCCTCGGCCACGAAGCGCCCGCCGTGGACGCAGAGCTCGACGGTGTCCTCGCCGGTGTAGCTGCGGGGGGCGCGGTAGAAGAGGAGCACCGCGTCGTCGAGCGTCGCGCCGTCCGCCCCGACGAGCGTGGCGTGGGCGAAGGTGTTAGCGGGGCGCGCGCTGGGCGGCGGCGCCAGGCGCGGCGCCAGACGGTCGGCGATCGCGTAGACGCCCTCGCCGCTCAGGCGGATGAGCGCCACCCCCCCAAGGCCCGGCGCGGTGGCCAGCGCGGCGATCGGCTCACGCATGGGCGGGGAAGGCGAGGGCGCGGGCATAGGCGCGGATGGCGGCTTCGGGGGTCTGCGTCCGGGGGACGGCGGCGGGCGCGTGGCCCAAGGCGCGGAGGGCCTCGGCGGTGGGGCCGCCGAGGGCGATGAGGTCGCGCCCCTTGGGCGCGGCCGAGGCGGCCCACGCGCGCGCGGCGGAGGCGCTCGCCAGGAAGACGGCCTCGTGCGGCGGCGGCTCGGTCTCGGGCAGGCCGACGGTGCGGTAGAGGACGAGATCCTTGACCTTCGCGCCGCGGGCCTTGAGGGCCTGCGCCAGGCCGGGGCCGGCCTCCTCGCTGCGCACGCGCAGGATCTTGGCGCCGGTGAGGTCCCCCGGCAGGGCGGCGAGGAGCCCGCGGGCCGAGAAGTCGCGTTCGGGCGCGAGGGTGTCGATGTGGAGGTGGGCGAGGACCTCGGCGGTGCCGGGGCCCGTGACGGCCAGGCGCTTGGGCAGGTATTGGATGGGGCAGGCCAGGCGCTCGAGCAGCAGCCGCGCGGCGGTGGGGCTGGTGACGACGAGCAGGTTGTAGCCCTTGCTGGGGCGGATTTTCACCTCGGCCAGCGGCTCGAAGCGCACCAGCGGCCGCACCACGGGCACGCCGCCCAGGTCGGTCACGGCGGCGGCGGCCTTCTCGGCCACGCCGGGGCTGGAGGTGACCCAGACGCGCCGCCCGGCGAGGGGGCCGAGGGCGGGGAAGCCGTGCGTGGCGGCCTCGCCGACCAGGAGGAGCCCGGGGCGCTCGGGCGTCCCGGCGTGGAGCGCGCCCACCGTGCCGCGCCAGATCGTCTGGCCGGGCGCGCCGGCGTCGGAGACGACCGCGCAGGGGGTCTCGGGCGGGTAGCGGCGGGCGACCTCGTCGGCCAGGCCCAGGGCCATGAACCAGACGTCGGTGGAGCCGCCGCCCGCGGCGCGGGGGGTGCCGACGGCGAAACCCTTGCCGGCCTCGCGGCGGGTGAGGAGCATCCCCGTGGCGGTGGTGGCGGCGGCGAGGGCGGAGACCCCCGGCCAGACGCGGAAGGGGAGGCCGTCGGCGGCGAGCGCGTCGGTCTCCTCGGCCAGGCGGCCGAAGATGCCCGGGTCGCCGCCCTTCAGGCGCACGACGCGCTCGCCGCGCCGGGCGCGTTCGCCGATGAGCGCGGTGATGGCGGCCTGGGGCAGGGCGTGCGCGCCGCTGCGCTTGCCGACGTAGAGGCGCTCGGCGCGGATGCCCTCGAGCAGGGCGGGGTCGAGGAGCGCGTCGTAGATGACCACGTCGGCCAGGCGCAGCTCGCGGAGCCCGGCGACGGTGCAGAGCCCGGCGTCGCCCACGCCCGCGCCGACGAAGCGGACGGCCTTGACGAAGAGGCCGCGGAGGGCGCGGAGGCGCGGGTCGCCGCGCCGGAAGGTCATCGCCAGCACGCCTTGCCCGGGCGGCGGGGTGAGCTCGCCGAGGGGGATGTATTCTGTGATGCGCTCTTGCAGGCCCAGGCGGCGGAGGGCGGCGGCGGCGACGATGATGGCGTCGTAGTCGCCGCGGTCGAGCCGGGCGAGGCGCTCGGGGATGGCGCCGCGGAGGGTGAGGCGCGCGGCGTTGGGGAAGCGTCGCGCGGCCCAGGCGTCGCGCCGGGCGCTGCTGACGCCGATGCGTTTGGGGTCGGGGACGCGGGCGACGAGGCAGTCGCGCGGGTCCTCGCGCCACGGCAGCCAGAACCAGTCGAGCCCGTCGCGGAGGCCCTCGGGGGGGAGATCCTTGGCGGAGTGGAGGGCGGCGTCGAGGTCGCCGCGCAGGAGGGCGTCGTCGAGGTCGCGCGTGAAGAAGTCGCCGGGGGTCTGGCGCAGGTCGGTGGCCAGGTCGCGGTCGCCGGGGGAGGAGGCGGGGACGAGGTCGAAGGTGAGGCCTGTGGCCTCCGTGAGGCGGGCGAGGGCGTCGCGGGCCTGGATGAGGGAGAGCGCGGAGTCGCGCGCGCCGATTCGCAGCGGGGTCATGGCAGGGCCTCGTAGGCTTGGCCGGCGGCGGCCTGGATGGCGCCGAGGGCGCCGGTGCGCAGGAGGTAGCCGCCGCGCAGGTCGTCGAGCGTGCGCACGTTGGCGCCGTCGCGGACGTTCCGGGGCGCGCCGAGGTCATAGACGGTCAGGGGCAGGCCGGCCGGGTCGAAGAGGGGCTCGGCGACGGTGAGCGCGCAGAGCAGCCGGTCGGCGCCCGCCACGGCCCCGCGCCAGTCGGCCAGGGGGCGGCAATCCTCGCCCTCGAGCGGGTGGGCGTGGTAGAGGACGGTGACGGGCAGCCCGAGCGCGTGGGCCTTGGCGACGGCGGCGCGGCCGAGGCGCCCGGTGCCGGCCACCACCACGCGCCCGGACGCGCCCTCGAGCGCCAGATCCTCCACCTCCACGTGCGGGATGAGCGGCTCGACGGCGGCGCGGACGGCCTGCGCGCGGCGGAGCGCCTCGGCGTAGGCGTCGAGCAGGTGGCCGCAGGCCCAGCCCTTCTCCCTGGCCTCGTCGAAGGCGTCGCGCACCTGGCCGACGATGTGGAACTCGCCCACCATCTTGGCGCGCATCCCCGCCAGCACCATCGTCAGGTGGCGCATGGCCGCCGGCCCCACGAAGGCGTGGCAGGGGCCGGGCAGGTGCATCGCGTGGGCCAGCAGGTCGCTGGCGATGAGCTCGGGGGCGGCCCAGGCAATGAGCTCGGTGCGGTTGCAGGTGCGCAGGAAGGCCCAGCCGTAGAGGCCGTTGAGGAAGGCCAGGCGCGTGGCGAGCGTCTCCGCCGGCGGCAGCGGCGCGGCGGCCTCCACCCCCCGCACGAAGAGGACGCCGGGCGAGACGCGCCCCAGGCTGCGGGCGAGCGTCTCGCGCACCTCGCGGGCCGTGCGGCAGCTGCGCCCGTCGGTGGAGATGCCCAGGGTCAGGCCGTCCACGCGCAGCACCGCCGGCACGATGAAGTCGCCCTCCGCCCAATGGCCGTCGGCGCAGCAGCAGGGCACGCCCTCGGCGCGGGCGGCGTCGAGGACGGCGCGGTTCACGCGCTTGTCGTCCGTGCAGGCCACGGCCAGCCGGCAGCCGCGCACGTCCCCGGGCTCGAAGCGGCGCGGGACGCGCCCGACTGGCAGGCCCTCGAACTCCGGCAGCGCCTCGGGGCAGACCAGGCGCACGTTGGCGCCGGCCTCGAGCAGGGCGCGCGCCTTGCGCAGCCCCACGCGGCCGCCGCCGACGACCAGCGCGGTGGCGCCCTCGATGAGGAGGTTGGCGGGGAAGGTTTTGCGGACGGGCCTCATGCGCCCTCCACGATCGGCAGGTCGAGCCATTCGGCGCCGGGGAACATCCGCGCGGCCAGGTCGGCCAGATAGGCGTGGGTGTCCGCGTCGATGAGGGGGTCGCGGCGGCCCGGCCAGCGGTTGTAGACGATCCGCGCCACGCGGGCCCCGCGCGCGGCGAGCGCCTCGAAGGAGAGCAGCGCGTGGTTGAGGCTGCCCAGCGCGCCGTGGACGACGAAGAGGAAGGGCCAGCCCTGGGCCACCGCGAAGTCGACCGTCAGCAGATCCTCCCGCAGCGGCACCATCAGCCCGCCCGCGCCCTCCACCAGGGTCACGTCGTAGCGCGCGTCGAGCGTCCGCGCGCAGGCCGCCAGGCGCTCGGTGTCGATGGTCTGGCCGGCGAGGCGGGCGGCCAGGTGGGGCGAGCAGGGGTGGGGGAGGATGCAGGGGGCCGTCAGCCCCTCCGCGTCCTCGGGGAGGGGGCCGGCGCCCATCATGGCCCGGTGGCGCGCGATGTCCTCCGACGCGCCCACGTTGCCGGTCTGCACCAGTTTCATCGTCGCCACGCGCCTGCCCGCGTCCATCAGGCGCCGCGCCAGCCACCCCGTGGCGACGCTCTTCCCGGCGTCCGTGTCGATGCCGCTCACGAATTCGATCATGCCGTCTGTCCTCTTCGCATAATCGCGCTATTGTAGCACACCGCCCCTGCGCCCGGGGCGCGGGCCCCGCCGCGCGGCGGGGTGCGTGGCGCCGGAGGCACCCGCGGAAAGGGGCTTGCGCTGGAGTCCGCTCCATTGGCTATCCTTGGCGGCGTTTTTCAGGAGGAACCATGGACACGCAACCGAAATCCGCCCCCGTCTGGGGGACGAGGCGGATTTCGCGCTGGCGATGCGGGCGGTGGGCTACGGCGCCGCCGAGCAGCGTCGGGTGGATCAGGGCCGAGCGTGCCGCCGGACGAAAAAAGCCCCCGGCCCTTGGTTGGGCCGGGGGCTTTTTCGCGGGGGCGGGGCCGGGGCGTCAGGTGTGGCGGGTGGGGCGGCCCTTCATGAGCCGCCAGGCGGAGCGGGGCCACAGGTTGCGGAAGGTCTCCTCGCACGGCCATTTGCGCATGGCGGAGAGCAGGAAGTCGTGCTGGCACGGGGAGGGCAGGCGGCGTTCGTTCCAGGCCCAGCAGAGATGGCCCATGATGTGCTCGAGCTCGACGGCGAGGCGGCCTTCGGTGAAGGGCGGCGTGCGTTCGCCCTGCTTCGTCGCGTTGACGGCCTCGGCGAGTTCCTCCAGCGACCACAGCGCCTCGTTGAGTTGGCTCGAGACGCCCTCCCAATCAATGTCGCGTTTCATGGCGGCGTTTCCGTCCGGGCGCGTCATTCGCCCCGCCCGCCCTGGGTGGCGCGGGCGAGGTCGACGGCTTCGTCGAGGGCGGCGGGGGCGTTGCCCATGCGCTCGGCGCCTTTGCGGTGGCTGGCGAGCTGGGCCTCGGCACCGGGGATGCAGGCGAGCATGGAGACGGTGCAGAGCTCGCGCTCCTTGTCGGTGAGGAGGCCGCGCGCGAAGATGTCGCAGAAGAGGTGCTCCTTGAGGAACTGCTCGGCGCCGGGGGCGAAGCGTTGCCAGTCGGCCTCGGGGGCGTTGGGGTCGCCGCCGAAGAGGAAGGCGCGCTTCTCGCGGCCGAGGCGCTCGCGGTCGGCGCCGGCGGGGAGGGCCTGGGGCGCGGGGCCCTCGGGGTCGGCCTTGCCGGCGGCCTTGCGTTCGGCGAGGACTTGGGCGAAGGCGGCGTTGGCGTTGAGGCAGCGGGGGAAACCGGCGTAAGCGTAGAGCTGGACGAGGACTTCCTTGGTCTCGTTCACCGTGAGCCCGGCGTCGAGGGCGGCGGCGAGGGCGCGTTTGAGGCCGGGGATGTCGCCGGCGGCGGCGCGGCCGGAGACGCGGGCGAGGGCGGCCTCGCGGGGGGTGAGGTGCTTGGGCGCGGCGGGGCGGGGCTGGGCGGCGGCGTAGTCGGCGTCGCTGACGGGCTCGAGCCAGGTGTTCTTGTTGGTCTCGGGGTGGCATTCGATGGAGAGGTGGGCGAACCAGCGGTCGGCGGTGGCGCCGTGCCAGTGGTCGGTGTCGGGCGGGATCTCGACGACGTCGCCGGGGCGGAGGTGGCGGGCGGGCTTGCCGCGCTCCTGGTAGAGGCCCTCGCCGGCGACGCAGACGAGGATCTGGCCGCCGGTGTGGCGGTGCCAGTTGTTGCGGCAGCCGGGCTCGAAGGTGACGTTGGCGATGGGCACGCCGGTCTGGTCGGCGTGCTCGGTGAGGCGCGCGAGGTAGCTTTGGCCCTTGAAGTATTGGGCGTAGGCGTCGTTGGGCGCGCCGGTGGGGAAGGCGGGGGTGAAGTCTGGCATGGGTGTGGCTCCTTGGAGGGTGAGGGCCGCGAACGCGGCGGCGAAGAGTGCGGCGGCGTGTTTCATGGCGGGCCTCAGCGGTAGGAACGTTGGTAGATGGCGACGACGTCGTCGTCGGAGAGGGGGGCGGGGTCGCAGCCGAAGAGCGGGCCGAGGGTGTCGCGGGCGTTTTGGACCATGGCGGGGAACTCGTCGGGGGTGATGCCGTAGTCGGACATCCTGAGGGCGTCGACGCCGCAGGCCTTCTGGAGGGCGGCGAGGGCGTCGAGGAAGTCCTCGGGCTTCGTGGCGTTGGGGCGGCCGAGGGCCTGGGCCAGGCGGACGAAGCGGCCAGGGCAGGCGCCTTTGCCGATGAGCGCGCCGTAGTAGGCCAGGGAGACCATGATGAGGCCGGCGCCGTGCGGCAGGGCGTGGTGGAAGGCGCTGAGGGCGTGCTCGATGGCGTGCTCGCTGGTGAGCGGGCCGGTGGACATGACGAAGCCGCCGAGGGTGTTGGCCAGGGCCATCTGCGTGCGCGCCTCGAGGTCGTCGCCGTGGGCGACGCAGCGGGGGAGCGCCGCGGCGATGCGCTCGACGGCGGCCAGGGCGTAGAGCTCGCTCATCAACGTGCGGGGGCCGGCGAGGTAACCCTCGACGCTGTGGAAGAGGGCGTCGAAGCCTTGGTAGGCGGTGAGGTGCGGGGGCACGGAGAGCATCAGCTCGGGGTCGACCACGGAGAGGACGGGGAATTGGCGGGGGTCCATGAAGCCGGGCTTCTCGCGGCGGTCGTCGTCGGAGATGACGGCGCCGGAATCGATCTCGCTGCCGGTGCCGGCGGTGGTGGTGACGCAGACGAGCGGGAGCGGGTCGTTGGGGTAGGGCTTGTTGCCGCCGGTGGCGGTGTAGGCGTAGTCCCACAGGTCGCCGGGGTTGCGGGCCATGACGGCGATCATCTTGGCCGCGTCCATGACCGAGCCGCCGCCGAGGGCGACGACGAAGTCGCACCCCTCGGCCTTGGCGCGCGCGGCGCCTTCCATGACGGTGGGGCGCAGGGGGTTGGCCTCGACCTTGGGGAACTCGGCGACCGCGGCGCCGGCCTTGGCGAGCTGGGCCAGGAGGCGGTCGTAGGCGCCGGTGGCCTTGGCGGATTTGCCGCCGGTCATGACGAGGAGGGCCTTCTTGCCGGGGAGTCTCTCCTCGCCGAGCCTGCCGAGCGCGCCGGGGCCGAAGAGGAGGCGGGTGGGGATGTCGTAGACGAAGGTGTTGTCCATGGCGGTTCCTTTCGCTGGTCAGAAGTTCTTGCCGAGGGCGTAGGCCTGCTCGGCGAAGGGGGAGCCCTTGGCCTCGCCGGCGGCGCCCAGGCCGGTGGCGACGAGGACGCCGCCGTCGGCCCAGCCCACGTACTCGGCGGTCTTGCGGAATTGCAGGACGGCGGCCGCGGCGGTGTCGGGGTCGGTGTCGGCGAGGGTGACGATGAGGGCGGCCTTCTTGGGGATATTGAGGTCGTCGCCGCAGGCGTAGAAGCGGTCGATCGCCGCGGTGAGCTGGGCGGGGAGGCCGAAGTAGTAGACGGGCGCGGCGAAGACGAGCGCGTCGGCCTTGGCGATGGCGCGGCGGATCTCGGCGAAGCCGTCGTGGAAGACGCAGGTGCCGCTGCCGTTGTGGCAGTGCTCGCAGGCGACGCAGGGGTGGATGTCCAGGTGGGCCGCGTCCAGGCGCGTCACCGTGTGGCCGGCGGCCTTGGCGCCCTCGGCGAAGCGTTCGGCGAGGGTGTTGGAGTTGCCGTTGGGGCGGGGGCTGCCCGTCAGAATCAGGATGTTCATGGTCATTCCTTTCTCATGGGGTACCGCAAGGGTGCGGGCTTTCGGAAAGAACGCGCACCATGATACAACTTGGAGCGCGCTCCACCGCAAGCCTTTTCTCGCGGCGGGGGAGGGGCGCCGCCGCCGCGCGGCCTCACTTGTCCTGGATCAGGGCGAAGAAGCGGTCCTGGTAGAGCTCGAACAGCCCCTTCTCCCGGAGCAGCCGCCCCAAGGGCTTGATGAGCGAGGGGTCTCCGGCCGCCGCCGCGAAGGCGCGCTCGATCTCTTCGCGGTCGGGCCGGGGGACGCGCTCGCGGAAGCCCTGGCGCTCCCGGGCCTCGATGTCGTGCAGCGCGCGCGGGAGCGACGCCTGCACCAGGCGCAGGAAGAGGTGGAGGAGGCAGACATCCCACGGCTCGTCCACGCCCAGGACGAGCGCCGCGTAAGGGTCGCCGCGCCGCGCGTGGGCCTTCTCGGCGCGTTCGCGCACCGCGTCGATGGGCTCGTTCAGCAGGCTCTCGGAATAGGTCTCGCGGCGCAGACGGTAGGAATACCGCAGGATGCGGAACTTGCCGGCGTGGGCGCGGAGGAACTCCAGATACCGCCCCGCCTGCGGCCCGAAGCCCTCCAGCTCCTGCACCGAGAGGTCGCCGGGGAGGATGATGCGCGGCGGGAAGGTCTGCAGCTTGCCCTCGCGGACGCGGGTCTTGGTGGGGTCGTCCATCGGCTGGGCCAACAAGGTGTAATTGACGGTCGTCTGGTCGAACGGGTCAAGCAACCGCGCCGGCGCCCGCAGGATCTGCGTGTGCCGGACGGCATAGGCGAAGTCGAACTCGTTGGGGCCGCGTTTCATGATTGGGTTAGTATAGCATACCGCGCCGGGAAGGGCGCAACGCCGCCGTTCGCCGCAATAGTGTCCGGGGAAATTATGCGAAGACGAGTGGAAGGGTAAGTTGGATGGGGGGGATGAGTGGCGGAATGGA